>NZ_JASBRN010000034.1 GCF_030149505.1 Nocardioides sp. | reverse complement strand
GCCGCTCACCCCGAACGATTCGGCAACCGCCGACCCCAGGCGCCGAAGCTGCCCAAGGCCGCCTGGATCAACCAGCCCTCACCGGAGGCCCTCATACAGACCGCGTAACGAGACGTGTCTCAGACTGCTTGACATCTTCCGCATCGCCAACACCGCGGTGCACGAGAACCGTCAGATCCGCGCGGACGTGTCGACCGCGGTGCTGCGCGAGCTGTTCAACGTCGTGGTGTGGACGTCCTACCACCACTCCCCGGCGCCCTCGGTGGTGCCGTTGCAGGCGCAGTTCGACCCTGCCCTGGCGGCGAAGGCAGCGCCGCTGTCACGTGACGACGTCGCTCGACTCGCAGAGAAGTTCAAGGAGCAGGACGAGGCCCACGCCCGCGAGCTCGCCGAGAAGGACGAGCGGCTGGCCGCGCACGAGGTGAGGATCGCCGAGCTGCAGGCCCAGATCGCTGCTGCCCAGGCGGAGGCCGCTCCGGACACCCGTGACTACGACGAGGCCGCGGCCCGCGACCTCTTCATCGACGTCCTGTTGCAGGAGGCCGGATGGGCGCTCGACGAGGAACGCGACCGCGAGTACCCGGTCACCGGCATGCCCAACGCCGAGGGCAACGGATTCGTCGACTACGTCCTATGGGGCGCGGACGGGCTGCCGCTGGCGGTGGTCGAGGCCAAGCGGACGTCGAAGTCGCCCGAGGTCGGTCAGCAGCAGGCCAAGCTGTACGCCGACTGCCTGGAGAAGCAGTTCGGTCGACGGCCAGTCGTCTTCTACACCAACGGCTACGAGCACCGGATCTGGGACGACGCCGGCGGCTACCCGCCCAGAGAGACCCAGGGCTTCTACACCCGCGACGAGCTCGAGCTGCTGATCCAGCGCCGCCAGATCAAGCTCCCGCTGGGCTCCGCGCAGGCCAACACCGACATCGCCGGGCGTCCCTACCAGGTGCGGGCCATCAAGGCCGTCGGCGACGCCTTCGACCGCAAGCAGCGCGAGGCGCTGCTGGTCATGGCGACCGGCTCGGGCAAGACCCGCACCACCATCGCCCTGGTCGACCTGCTGCAGAAGGCCAACTGGGTCAAGCGCGTGCTCTTCCTCGCCGACCGCACCGCCCTGGTCAACCAGGCAGCCAACGCTTTCAAGCAGCACCTGCCCGGCTCGACGACGGTCAACCTCGTGACCGAGAAGGCCATCGAGGGCCGCGTCTACGTCTCGACGTACCCCACGATGATGAACCTCATCAACGAGATGGTCTCGACAGGCTCGACCGGCGGTTCGCTCCGCCGATTCGGGCCGGGCTACTTCGACCTCATCGTCATCGACGAGGCACACCGCTCGGTCTACGCCAAGTACGGCGCGATCTTCGACTACTTCGACTCACTCCTCGTCGGGCTGACCGCGACTCCCAAGGACGAGGTCGACCACAACACCTACCGGCTGTTCCACCTCGAGGACGGCGTCCCCACCGATAACTACCCTCTCGACGAGGCAGTCGACGTCGGCTATCTCGTGCCACCGAAGGGCATCAGCGTCGGCACGCAGTTCCTGCGCTCGGGCATCACCTACGACGACCTCTCCGAGGAGGAGAAGGATCAGTGGGACGGCCTCGACTGGGGTGAGGACGGTCCACCGGACGAGGTCGGCGCCGAAGAGATCAACCGCTTCCTCTTCAACGAGGACACCGTCGACAAGGTCCTCGAGACCCTGATGGTGCAGGGCTACAAGGTCGCCGGCGGCGACCGACTCGGCAAGACGATCATCTTCGCCAAGTCCCAGAACCACGCTGACTTCATCGCCAAGCGGTTCGACCTCGCCTACCCCGAGCTGGCCGGCCACTTCGCCCGCGTCATCACCCACGGCACGCCGTACGCCCAGTCGCTCATCGACGACTTCTCGATCCACGACAAGGCTCCGCACATCGCGATCAGCGTCGACATGCTCGACACCGGCATCGACGTCCCGGAGGTCGTCAACCTCGTCTTCTTCAAGATGGTTCGATCGAAGTCGAAGTTCTGGCAGATGATCGGCCGCGGCACCCGCCTGTGCCCGGACCTGTTCGGCCCCGGCGAGGACAAGAAGGACTTCCTGGTCTTCGACTTCTGCGGCAACCTCGAGTACTTCAGCCAGGACCTGCCCGGCTCGCAGGGCCAGACGCAGAAGTCGCTTTCGCAGCGACTCTTCGAAGCCCGACTCGGTCTCGTCACTGCCCTGGGCGACGAAGAACCCGACCTGCGCTCGTCCACCGCCGCGACCCTGCACGAGGTCGTCGCGGGCATGAACTTAGACAACTTCGTGGTCCGCCCACACCGCCGAGCAGTGGAGAAGTACACCGACCCAGACGCCTGGAAGCGGATCGCGCCTGAAGACACCGAGGTTCTGCTGACGCTGGCCGGTCTGCCGTCCTCGATCCGCGATGACGACGAGGACGCCAAGCGCTTCGACCTCCTCGTCCTGCGCCGCCAGCTCGCGCAGCTCGACGGCGACGCCGTACTGGCGGAGCGGCTGCGTGAGTCCATCCAGAACATCGCCAGCGCCCTGCTCGGCAAGACGACCATTCCGTCCGTGGCAGAACAGGCCGTACTGCTGGAGTCAGTGGCCGGAGACGAGTGGTGGATCGACGTCACCCTCCCGATGCTGGAGCTTGCCCGTCTCCGCATCCGCGGCTTGGCCCGGTTCATCGAGAAGACTGCCCGTAACCCCGTCTACACCGACTTCGAGGACATCATCAGCGAGGGCGTTGAGGTCGTGCTCCCGCGAGTAACGCCCGGGACGAACTTCGAACGGTTCCGCGCGAAGGCCGAGGCGTACCTCCGCGAACACCACGACAACCTCGCCCTACAGCGACTTCGGCGCAACAAGCAGCTCACAGCCTCCGATTTGACCGAGCTGGAGCAGATGCTCCTCGCCTCTGGCGGACAAGAGGTCGACATCAGTTGGGCCACCGACCAAGGCGGACTCGGTCTCTTCGTGCGAGGTCTCGTCGGCCTCGACCGGGCAGCCGCGACCGAAGCATTCGAGAACTATCTGGACAGCACCAAGTTCACCGCCGACCAGATCCGCTTCGTGAACCTCATCGTCGACGAACTGACGAAGAACGGCAGCGTGGATCCGGCCCGCCTCTTCGAGTCGCCGTACACCGATCACGCGCCCACGGGCCCGGACTATGTCTTCCCCGACGCTGACGTTGACGTGATCGTTGAGACCCTGCAGCAGATCAAGCGAACTGCCTTGCCCGAGGATGTGGCCTGACGGACATGAGCGACTACTGCCACCTCTGCGATGCCGACCCCTGCTACTGCGGCCAACGCGGGAAGGTCACCAATGCACCGGCGGTCGCGAAGGTCGCGCGAGGTGGGCCACGCGGCCTCGACGACGCGATGCGCGAGTTCGTCCTGCGGCGGTACGAGGAGGGCGTCCTCGAGAACTACGCAGGTTGGCTGGCACTGCTCGAGGAGCGCTTCGGGTCGGACAAGGGCGCGGTGAGGAACGCGTGGAACCGCGTGAGCAACCAGCTGCAGCGTGACTGGCTGCTCATCGACGTCCACGAGGGAGACGAGATCCTCCGGAGTCCCTCGCACTACCCGGACATGAGGCACCTGTCCGTTGACGACTGCATCCAGGAGATCGAGCAGCTGATCGAGCGAGGTGGCTGGAGCGTCGGGGAGAAGGGCCTCCGACTCCACGAGGTCTGGCGTCGCATCCCCAACGTCGTCTACATCAGCGTGTACGACGCTCTTCACGCGATGAAAGACCGCGGGCACCTCGTCACCACCGTCGCGCCTAGCGGCAAGCCGAGCCAGTTCTGGTACGTCCGAGGGGGCTAATGTCCGGCCCGCTTACGGCCACACGGCGTCAGTCTCATTCGGTGGAACGCCAGATCAGCGTCACTGAACGACCCTGCAGCGGTTGGCGGCGAGGGTCGCTAGTATCGAGTGGTGACACAACCGGAGTGGCCAAGGTTCGACGAGCCCCCATTGGTTGAATCGGTTGCTGCGCTCGAGTTCGCTCCGATCCCCTACTTTGGTCTATCGGTCCTTAGTCGCCTCCACGACCTGTGGCTTCCCCAGTTCCCTGTGATCTCTGAGCATCCGACGCTGCAACCGACGCGGCCGGCACTTCAGGGGCCAGGCTTCTCTTTCGAGTTCGGTTTGGTGCCAAGCCAAACTCGGGTTTGGATGGCCTCGCCTGATCAGCAGAGCTTGATACAGATCCAGCACGACCGGTTGATCTTGAATTGGCGTCGGCTGGACGCCTCAGGTACGAGCTACCCTGGCTTCGAGAGCCTGCGGAACGAGTTCATTGAGTTAACAGGACAATTCATCCAGGTCGTCGGAGAAGTTTCGCCGCTTGTGACGGAATGGTCCTACGTTAACGCAATCGACCCGACCGTAGTAGTTGGCTCGAGTGCGTTCGCCGTCTGGAACGAGCCTGTTCTGGCGGAGGAGACAACGCCCGTACTTACGCGCTTCCAACATGTGCGCGCGTTTGACGTCGTCGGTGGCTCAGGTCAACTGGACGTGGTTGTTGAGCCACTCGGTCCTGCGGAAACGGGGCCGGTCAACCTTTCCATATCGGCTCGTTGCTTTCATAACCCTGATACAACTTTGACGGAGGCGTTGAGTCGACTCGACGCCGCACACAGGATGGCCCGGCACGCCTTTGACGGTGTGACGACTCCTGAAATTCGAAAACACTGGGGAGAGCAGCGATGAGCGTGACCATGACGTCCCCGTCCGTCAGGGAAAATCGATCCCGACAGTTCGTTCTGAGCCGCTCGGGGCGGCTACTCAAGTCGACCCCAACTACTAACGGCATAGTGGTCAGGCAACTTGCCCCCACCGTCACACGAGATCAGCTTCTTGCACACTTCGTAAGCTCGCTCGCGCAAGCGGTTGTCGGTGAAGACGTGCGCCTCACCTTCTCTTTGGCGAGGGCCGCGACGGAGCTGGTGGACGCTTTGCTCATTGATGATGGTCCCACGCCGCAGGTCTCGCCCGGACCCGAGGGAGGCATCGCGGTCGAGTGGCTAGTGAATGGCTCATCGCTCACTCTGCACATAGTCTCCGAGTCGGACATTCGACTATGGGCGGATAGTGCTGCGGGCGAGGAAATTTTTGACTTCGAGCTCAATGCCAACTGGAAGTCGAACGATGAATCTATCCGCACTGCGCGCGCCTTTCTCAAGCATCTTCGCGGCAGCATCGGGAACCGCGTCGTGCTGTCCTCGTTAGCTCGCTGACTGACCGGTGGAGAGTCTCGACGACGCTGAGCCTCTACTTCGGCGTTTCTGTCCTACCAACCCAACTCATGTCGTTGTGGATGAGGGTGACGGGTCTGCTGTGCTGAATTGGGCTGCGTTGAGCTGGGACAGCGATGGAGTATCTGTATACCGAGAGAAAGTCCTCGAGAACCTTGGACTAGATAGGATGGCGATCCTCGAGTCGCGGTATACGTCCCTTGCGTCGACCACCAAGAGGATGGTGGAAGAGTTTGAGCATGAAGTGGAGGGGGCTGCGGCTAGTCGTCCATTCAGCGCCCAAGAATCTCCACGCAGAGATCCTCCGCCGAAGGCCACAGATCTTGCTCACGCTTCGATTGTGATTCTCGCTAACCACGGCCTGTCTAGAAAGCAATTGGGCAAAGCGCAGCGTCGCCTGGCAAGAAGGGCCTTCTCCGTGGAGCTACTCGCATGATGAGCGCCGCTCATCGTGGATTTCGGAAGAGTCGTCCTCATTCCTGCCGGGGTTCCATCGCCTAGTCCCGGCAATACGACCAACGACGGGGTCGCCCGGTTCTTGCGGTTGGGGGATCTCGCTGACGCCCCATGACCTCGAGGGAGCGATCGGATGACCGGGGCGGCGGAGACCGTGGACGTGGTCGTCGTGGGTGCCGGTCTGGCCGGGCTCGCCGCGACCCGGGACCTCGCGGCCGCAGGTCGACGGGTCCTGTGCCTGGAGGCGCGCGAGCGGGTCGGTGGGCGGGCGATGTCCTGGGCGGTCGACGGGGGGCGCCTCGACCTGGGGCCGACCTGGTTCTGGCCAGGGGAGACAGCGATCGAGGCCCTGGTCTCCGAGCTCGGGCTGGACGTCTTCGCACAGCACCTCGCCGGCGACGCCGTGCTCGAGCCCGACGCCGGTCCGGTGCGACGCGTCCGCGGCAACCCGGTCGACGTGCCCTCGGGTCGCTTCCGGCACGGCGCGGACTCGGTCGCCGAACGGATGCGCGCGTCCCTGCCGGCGTACGCCGAGGTCCGGCTGGGCACGCCGGTCGAGCGGATCGTGCGCGGCCCGGTCGGGGTGCAGGTCCACGCCACCTCGCGCGAGGGCGACCCCGTGCTGGTCGACGCCGGCGCGGTGGTGGTGGCGGTGCCGCCCGCGCTGGCTGTGCAGCGGATCGCCGTCGAGCCAGCGCTGCCCCCGGACGTGGAGGCCGCGGCGCGGAGCACCCCGGTGTGGATGGCCTCGGTGGTCAAGGCGGTGGCCGTCTACGACCGACCCTTCTGGCGCGAGGTCGGGCTCGCCGGCGCGGCCGTCAGCTACCGCGGGCCGTTCCGCGAGGTCCACGACATGTCGGGGCCGGGCGGCGAGCCGGCCGCGCTCTTCGGGTTCGCCCCCGCCGAGGCCCTGGGGGCCAGCGGTGCTGAGGTCGCCGACCTCTTCATCGAGCAGCTGGTCGGCCTCTTCGGCGAGGAGGCGCGCACGCCGCGGACGGTGCGGTGCGTGGACTGGTCCCGGGAGCAGTGGACCAACCCGCCGATCCCGGTCGCGCAGGGCGGCTTCGGCCACCCGGCCTTGCGGCGCCTGGTCGACGACCGGCTCGCGTGGGCCTCGACCGAGACCGCCGACCGCAGCGCCGGGCACCTCGACGGTGCCCTCCGAGCGGGTCGGCACGCCGCCTCGCTGCTGCTCCAGCGAGCCGACGCGGGGACTCAGACCAGGCTGACCCAGTAGTCCCAGAACCGCTGGAGCACCAGGACGACCACGACGAGGTAGAGACCCATCAGCACGACGGCGTGGTTCTCGGCGAGCACGCCCACCGCTCGGCTGTCGGCCGCCCGCCGGCCGAGGCGGCCGCTGGTGAGGTTGGCGAGCGTGACGTACCAGAACGCCGGGATGACCGGCTCTTCATACCTGCGGTGGGGGTAGGTGAGCGACACGACCTGAGCGCCTGACCCGGAACGGGGTCGAGGCCTTCCAAAGTTTGGTGCGACCAAGCAACCAACCGGAAGGCCTCGACGATGCTCGAGCCTACGGCGTGC
>NZ_JASBRN010000026.1 GCF_030149505.1 Nocardioides sp. | reverse complement strand
GAGCGGTCATCGTGATGACTCCATTCGAGAGTGCTGTGAGAGGTTCACTCGAAGGATCACGCGGTGGCCGCTGCTTCGTCTGGCGTACACGCCGGTGACGATCCTGGCGACCGCGCTACACCACTATCGGGGACTCAACTTGCGCCGTGGCTACGCCATGACGCGCACGCCGGGTCGACCTGCCCGTTGTGTGGGGCGTAGCCGTTCGGACGAGACCAGATGGCATGCGCGCCGCTCGAATCAGGCTCCAAGCCAGTCGCGACGCGGGACACGTTGCGGTTTCTCGCCTCTCAAGTTTCGAGTTGTCGCTCTCTGCCGACGCCTGTGCGTCTGCCCCCTGGGACGCAGCGAGGTCACGGTCGTCGATAACGCGGCCATAGCTGAGCAGCCACAGTCTGCTGCCCTAATGGTCGCTCGGACCGATGGTGGATCGGTCGATGCACACGCGTGCGCAGACCCACTGTTTGTCATTCCGCTCGAATTTGGTTGTCGGCTCGACGAAATTCGCTGGGTGACTGCCCCGTCCAGCGCTTGAATGCGTGCGAGAAGTTGGCCACGTCGCCGTAGCCGAGCGCATGTGAGATCTGGCCGATGGACAGCGAATGGTCGAGGAGCAGCACGATAGCGCGCTCGCGCAGCAATGTTTCACGTACCTCGCGGAAGGTGGTGCCCTCGTGGTCGAGCCGGCGCTTCAAGGTGCTGACTGACATGCCCAACGTGGCCGCGACCTCCTCGCTGCTGCTGTGCCAGGGATCGTTCTCGATCGCTCGTCTCACGGTCTCCGTGGCGTTGCCCGGCAGCCGGCTGCGTTCGAGCGTGCGCCGCAGTTCGGTGACGGCGAGTCGGTAGGCGAGAGGGTCTGCAAAACGGCAGGGGACTGAAAGGACCTCGGTGGGCACGTGGATGAACGAGGCGTGCCCTCCGAACAGCAGACGGCCAGGCAGGACCGACGCTGCTTCGGTCGACGTTGCGGGAGCCTCCCAAGCAAGGTGCAAGGTGAGAGCGTGCAGTTCCCCGGACAGCTTGTCTATGAGCCGCAAGAGCGCCGCTCCGCCGTAGGCGACCACGAGGCAGTCGAGCGCACGGTCTCCTGTATGACCGGCGAGACCTACTGTCAGCCCGGTGTAAGTCATGTGGAAGTGAGGCTTAAGGGCACCTGAAATGACCGGCAGGTAGCCGAGAAGCTCTAGGACCTCGGCCACGGAAGCGGCACTGACCAAGGGGAGGCTGAGTGGGCCGAAAGAGGTCAGCTGGGCATGTTCGGCGAAGGCGAGCCCCAAGCTGGTCGCGCTACTGGGATCGAGGTCGGGATAGACCTCGCGAAACCATCGGATCGGCACCTGCTGGTCGCGCCTGACCAGCTCGGGCTCTGACCACCCCTCACGAGCGATGATGCGGCGGAAGTGAGACACCGCGTCAGGGCGGAGGGCGTCACTGTTGAGCAGCTGGACGAAGGCCAGCGGCGGAACGCCGGCATCGTCGCCTGTCATACCCACCCCTGAGCCGAAATCACAAGCTTTTGACACGCGTGACCATAGCCAGGGGCGGGAGTGTTCTCAAGACTGGGGTGACGTTTTGAGTGAGGAGTTCCACCATGTCAGTAGTCACCTTCATTTCCCACGACGGCGAGAAGCACGAGGCGCCGCTCGAGGAGGGCGAGTCGCTCATGCGGATCGCCATCGGCAACGCCATCCCCGGCATCGATGGTGATTGCGGAGGAGAGGCTGCGTGCGGGACGTGCCATGTGATTGTTGACGACCAGTGGATCGATGAGGTCGGTCGGTCCACGGCGGCCGAGGAGGAGATGCTGGCGATGAACCCCGAACGCGAACCCTGTTCCCGGCTCTCGTGCCAGATGACAATGACGGAGAGCTGTGGTGGCCTCGTGGTCCGGCTCCCCGAGTTCCAGATGTGATTCAGGAGAGACCATAGATATGACGACCTTGACGAACGTGACCGACGCCCTGGCTGAGCGCGCGCAGTCGCTTGTGCCCATGGAGCTCCAGATCCGTGGCGCTCATCTGTATGACTGGACACGGCGCTTCGTGACCCGGACGAACGGTCAGAAGATCTTCGTGGAGCAGCCGATCCCTCCGGTCGAAGAAGTGGCTCTCGCGGACATCGACTTGAGCAACCCGTTCCTTTATCGGCAGGGTAAGTGGCAGTCCTACTTCAAGCGGGTTCGCGACGAAGCTCCGGTCCACTTCCAGGCTCGCAGCCCGTTTGGCCCGTTCTGGTCGATCACCCGACACGCCGACATCATCGCGGTCGACAAGGACCACGAGACCTTCTCCGCCGAGCCGTTCATCATCATCGGAGAGCCGCCTCGTTTCATGGACGTCGCGATGTTCATCGCGATGGACCCGCCCAAGCATGACCGCCAGCGTGCTGCGGTTCAGGGCGTGGTTGGTCCCAAGAACCTCCGTGAGATGGAGTCCTTGATCCGCTCGCGCGTCGTGGACGTCCTCGACAGCCTCCCCGTCGGTGAGCCCTTCAACTGGGTCGACCTCGTCTCGATCGAGCTGACAGCACGGATGCTTGCGACATTGCTGGACTTCCCCTACGAGCAGCGGCGCAAGCTGGTCGAGTGGTCCGATCTGGCCAGCTCGATGGAGCAGGCCAATGGCGGGCCGTCCGACAACGACGAGGTCTTCCGTGGGTTCGTCGACGCTGCTCGAGGGCTCAGCTCGCTGTGGTACGACAAGAAGGCTCGCCTCGCCGCGGGCGAGGAGCCGGGCTTCGACCTCATCACCATGTTGCAGAGCAACGAGGAGACCAAGGACCTGATCGATCGACCGATGGAGTTCCTGGGGAACCTCGTCCTGTTGATCGTCGGGGGGAACGACACCACGAGGAACTCCATGAGTGGTGGCGTCCTGGCCCTGAACCAGTTCCCCGACCAGTTCGAGAAGCTCAAGGCCAACCCGGACCTCATTCCCAACATGGTCTCGGAGATCATCCGGTGGCAGACCCCTCTCGCCTACATGCGACGGGTGGCGAAAAAGGACACGATCCTCAACGGTCAGTTCATCCGCAAGGGCGACAAGCTTGTCATGTGGTACGCCTCGGGCAACCGTGACGAGCGTGTCTTCGATCGGCCCGATGACCTGATCATCGACCGGAGCAACGCCCGCAACCACATCTCCTTCGGGTTCGGCGTGCACCGGTGCATGGGCAACCGCCTGGCGGAGATGCAACTGCGGATCCTCTGGGAGGAACTGTTGCCTCGCTTCGAGAAGATCGAGGTCGTGGCGGAGCCGGAGTACGTGCAGTCCAACTTCGTACGGGGCATCAGCACGTTGATGGTCCAGCTGACTCCGAAGAAGGCCGAGTGACCCGTCCTCGGGCCGTCGTCGTCGGAGCCAGCCACGCCGGCGCACAAGTGGTGGCCAGCCTTCGTCAGGAGGGTTGGGAGGGCGAGGTCGTCCTCATCGGCGACGAGTCGTCGTTGCCGTACCAGCGGCCCCCGCTGTCCAAGGCGTATCTCGCGGGGAAGAGCAGCCTCCAGGACCTGGTCATCCGCAAGTCAGAGTTCTATGACAAGCACGACATCGAGGTCGTACAGGCCACGGTGACCCGGATCGACCGGGGCTCACGCAGCATCGTCACCAGTGACGGCGAGACGTGGTCGTACGACGGGCTGGCGCTCTGCACGGGGGGGCGGGCGCGCACGCTCGACCTTCCAGGGGGAGGACTCGCGGGAGTTCACTACCTGCGCACCTTCTCCGACGTGGAAGCCATTCGGATGGCCGCGTCGCCAGGTCGTCACGCGACCATCGTCGGCGGGGGCTACATCGGGCTGGAGACGGCCGCGTCCTTGCGCGCGCTCGACATGCAGGTGACGGTGCTGGAGGCCGCGCACCGCGTGCTCGAGAGGGTCACCGCTGCCGAGGTATCCCACTTCTACGAACGGATCCACCGGGAGGCCGGTGTGCAGGTCCTCACGGGTGCGCAGGTGGAGGCCATCGAGGGTCGAGACCGGGCCCGGGCGGTGATCCTGGCGAGCGGGGAGAGTGTCACCACCGATCTGGTGATCGTCGGCGTGGGCCTGGTCCCGGACACCGAGCTCGCCGCTCAGGCTGGGCTGGTGGTGGACAATGGCGTCGTGATCGACGACGTCGCCCGCACCAGTGACGCTCACATCGTGGCCGCTGGAGACTGCGCGAGCCACCGCATGGCCCGCTACGACCGGCTGGTGAGGTTGGAGTCGGTGCCGAGCGCTACCGAGCAGGCCAAATCGGCGGCTGCGACCCTGTGCGGTCGGGAACGGCGTATCAGCGCGCTGCCTTGGTTCTGGTCCGACCAGTACGACCTCAAGCTGCAGATCGCCGGCCTCAATGCCGGGTACGACGACGTCGTCGTTGACGGGGACCCCGCCCACGGCCGGGACTTCTCCTGCTACTACTTCCATGGCGGTCGCCTGATCGCTGCGGATTGCGTGAACCGTCCGCGGGATTTCGTGAGGGTCAAGCACACGCTCAGCAAGGACCTGCACG
The DNA here is from genome assembly GCF_030149505.1 of Nocardioides sp. GTDB lineage: Bacteria > Actinomycetota > Actinomycetes > Propionibacteriales > Nocardioidaceae > Nocardioides. The sequence continues at coordinate 84,266 of NZ_JASBRN010000026.1, read as the reverse complement.
TCGAACGCGCCGAACTCGCCAGCCTGCTCGCCACCTGATCGCCCCACCCCTCGACACGGGGTACATTGCTCACTGCGTTGAGCCCGACCCGGAGGAAACCATGCGCAGCACCATGATGAACGTCCCCCTGACGACCGCAGCGATCCTCAGGCATGGCGAGCGGGTCCACGCCACGGCGCGGGTGCGCACCCTCCAGGCCGACGGCACGATCAGGACCGGGACGTTCGCCGAGGTCGGGCGTCGCTCGGCCCAGCTGGCGCACGCCCTTCGCGCGTGCGGGGTCGACGGCGACGACCGCGTCGCGACGCTCATGTGGAACAACCAGGAGCACGTCGAGGCCTACTGCGCGGTCCCGTCGATGGGCGCAGTGCTGCACACGCTCAACCCTCGCTTGACGCCGGCGCAGCTGGTCTACGTCGCAGGCCACGCCGATGACCGGGTGGTCATTGTCGACGGCACCCTCGCTCCGCTTCTGGCTGCGATCCTGCCTTCGCTCGACAGCGTACACACGGTGGTTGTGACGGGCGGCGTCGATCTGGGACCCCTGCGGCGCGAAGGAGTCGCGGTGATCGGGTACGAGGAGTTCTTGGCGGGACACCCCGAGAGCTACGAGTGGCCCGAGCTCGGCGAGTTCTCGGCGGCAGCCATGTGCTACACCTCCGGGACGACAGGGAACCCGAAGGGTGTCGCCTACAGCCACCGCTCCACGTATCTGCACTCGATGGCCGCCTGCGCGGCCGATGGGCTCAGCGTCACCGGGGACGACGCGATTCTTGCGATCGTCCCGATGTTCCACGCGAACGCCTGGGGACTGGTCTACGCGGCGCTGATGGCTGGGGCCGACCTCGTCATGCCCGACCGATTCCTCCAGGCCGAGCCCCTGGTTCGGCTCATTGCCGAGGCGCGTCCCACGATCGCGGGAGCGGTGCCGACGATCTGGAGCGACGTCCTGAACTACCTCGATGCCAACCCTGGTCACGATGTCTCGTCCCTGGGTCTGGTGGCATGCGGCGGTTCCGCGGTACCGCTCCACCTGATGCAGGCCTTCGAAGAGAAGTACGGCGTGCGGATCCTCCAGGCCTGGGGCATGACCGAGACGTCCCCGCTGGCGGCCATCGCGCGCCCTCCCGCCACGGTCACCGGAGAGGAGCACTGGAGCCTGCGAGCCTCCCAGGGCAGGCCTGTTGCCGGCGTGGAGCTGAGGCTCGTCGACGACGAGGGCAACGAGGTGCCTCACGACGGCAAGTCGGTTGGCGAGATCCAGGTCCGCGGCCCGTGGATCACCGGCGCCTACGTCGGGGACGAGGACGCCGAGAAGTTCGACGACGGCTGGCTGCGCACCGGTGACGTGGGCCGGATCGACGAGCGCAGCTTCGTGACCCTGACCGACAGGGCCAAGGACGTCATCAAGTCAGGTGGTGAGTGGATCTCCTCGGTGGAGCTCGAACTGCTGCTGGCCGGACATCCCGACGTGCTCGAGGCTACGGTCATCGGCGTTCCGGACGAGAGATGGCAGGAACGTCCTCTCGCCGCCATCGTGCTGCGCGAAGGTGCCGAGGTGTCCCCGGCCGAGCTGCGCGCATTCCTGGAAGGGAAGGTGGCGAGCTGGTGGCTGCCCGAGCGTTGGTGCTTCATTCCCGAGGTTCCCAAGACGTCGGTGGGCAAGTTCGACAAGAAGATGCTGCGCGCGCAGCACGCCGAAGGCTCGCTCGACGTCGTGGCGATCTAGAACACAGTAGAGCGCGCGGTACGCGGTGAAGCTGCCCCTCAGCCAGCATCAGGGCAGCTGGCCGCCGTGAGTCACGTCGAGGTGACGGAGGGCGATGGCCAGTTCGCTGCTCATCGCGCCCACGTCGCGACCGAGCAGCGCGCTCGCCTGCTGCAGGCGGTACCTGATCGTGTTGCGATGCACCGAGAGCTGGCTCGCAGCGCGATCGACGCTACCGCCTGCGGCCAGATAACTGGCCACGGTGTGCCTCAGACGCACCTGGTGATCGAGGGCCCCCCCCAGGTCTCCCAGCGTTCGTCGTATGAAGTCGTCCACTGTCTCGTCGCACCCGAGAAGGACCAGCAGCTCCATCTGGTCGTATTGATGGACCCCCTTCCTGTCAGGATGCACAACGCCTAGCGTGCGACGAGCCTGCCAGTGCGACGACGCGAAACCGACCAGTCCGGGCTTGCTCGCGCCGATGGCGATCCGCATCCCCTGAGCTGGGCCCTCGGAGGGAGTGAAGCCGGGGTCGAGCGGCATCGGCCGACGTGTCGCCGCCCAGATCCATAGTTGCCGCCCCCCCGGGCGTACCACCAGCGGCTGACGCAGACCGAGGTCCGCCGCCAGGTGGCGGCAAGCATCCTCGAGGTCCTCCATTGTCTGTCGTTGCTCACTCGTCGTCACGATGAGGGCGGTGTGGTGGTCGGCGATGGGATAGCCGCCCAATTCCGCCGAGACCCGGCGCCCCTCGAGAAGATTGCCATCGAGGACGCGTGACACCGTCTCCAGCCATAGGGCATTGCGTCCGACATCGATGTGTCGGCGTGCCTCGTGGTAGACGCGGCTGGTCTCGTTGATGGAGCGATCGATCCAGTCCGACGCTCGCTCCCACAGGTAGATCAACAGTTCCGTGCGCTCCGGTCGGGAGTCGTCGACCGCAGAGATCAGCTCCGTCGTGTACTCCCACGTGCCCTGCTGGGCGATGCGGTAGATCCGGTTGAGGGTCTCGAGCGGCAGCGACGTCTGGGCGGACTCGCGCGAGATGCGCTCGGCTGAGGCGACCAGACGGAATGAGAGCGCTGGTTGCGGCAGCTGTATCAGGAAGTTGAGCCAGTGCTCACGGATCGCCTCACCGATCTGTTCGGCCAGACCGTCACGTGACCCCAGCTCCGGAAGTTCGGCCATGATCCTTCCGCAGGTGCGCTCAACCCAGGAGTCCAGACGGTCGTCATCGGACTCGGTCTGCACGAAGCGCCGCACCCAGTCCTGGACCCAGCCGGATGGCTCGCTCGGCATGACTACTCTCCTCGACCTGGCATGGCGGCCCTAGGGTCATCCACCTTGTGCAAAGGTACAAGATAGGGTGCGTGTTCGAGTGGTTCGCACGAGACGTCGGAAGCCTCCTACCCGTGTAATCGTGCTCACATCCGGCCTGAAGAGGTGAGTGAGTGCACACGAGAACGTCCTTCACGACTGGGATGTGGGCTGCTGACGCGATCAACCGTGGGGTGCCATCGTGACGACCGTCCAACGGGACGTGCGCGTCCCCCCGTCGATGCCTGCAGGTATGACGCCGGACTCGCGGCAGATTGCCAAGTCGGCCATGAGTTCCAGCATCTTCGTGCAAGCGCTCACGACATTCGGCGACTTCTATGCGTTCTCCGGCAACGTGTTCAAGCAGATGTTCACGCGCCGATTCCGGTTCCAGGAGTTCGTCTCGCAGGCCTGGTTCATCACCACGGTCTCGTTCGCGCCCGCCCTCCTGGTCGCCATCCCTTTCTGTGTGGTCATCATCTTCCAGGTCAACCAGCTCCTCATCCAGATCGGGGCTGTGGACCTGGCGGGCGCCGGCGCCGCGGTCGCGGTCGTGCGCGAGATCGGGCCGATCGTGAGCGTCCTGGTCGTGGCCGGCGCTGGGGCCACAGCCATCTGCGCAGACCTGGGATCCCGCAAGATCCGAGACGAGATCGATGCCATGGTCACCCTCGGCATCGACCCCATCCAACGTCTGGTCGTGCCGCGCGTCCTCGCCTCGATGCTGGTCGGCGTGGCCCTCAACGGCATGGTCACAGTCGTAGGACTCATCGGAGGTTACGTCTTCTCAGTCATCCTGCAGGGGGCGACGCCTGGCCTCTTCGTGGCTGACCTGACCTTGCTCGTGGGCCTGGCGGACTTCGTCACCTCGGAGATCAAGGCCGCCGTTTTCGGCTTGCTGGCCGGTCTGACCGCCTGCTACCTGGGTCTCAACGCCAGGGGTGGCCCCAAGGGTGTCGGCGACGCAGTCAACCAGACGGTCGTCTTCGCCTTCATGCTGCTGTTCGCGGCCAACAGCGTGATCAGCGCACTGTTCCTCCAGATCAAGTTGGGAGCCTGACATGGCGGTGAACGCCTCCCCGGTGGGGACACGGCGGGGCCCACGGGCATCCGGTCTCCTCCGGCGGCCGACCCGGGGCCTGCGCAACCTCGGTGACCAGCTCGGGTTCCACGCCGCTGCCTACAAGGCTGTGCCGCGCACCATCCGCCACTACCCCAAGGAGATCGTCCGGCTCCTGGCCGAGGTCTCGCTCGGCTCTGGCGCATTGGCCCTCATCGGCGGAACCGTGCTGGTGATCGGCTTCCTCACAGCCGCCTCCGGCATCGAGGTAGGTCTGCAGGCCTACACCTCCTTCGACAACATCGGGGTCTCGGCGCTCTCGGGGTTCTTCTCCGCCTACTTCAACACACGTGAAGTCGCGCCCATTATCGCTGGGATCGCCCTGACGGCCACGGTTGGTGCGGGCTTCACCGCCCAGATCGGCGCGATGCGGGTGAGCGAGGAGATCGACGCCGTCGAGGTGATGGCTGTCCCGCCTATCCCCTTCCTCGTCACCACGCGCATCATCGCCGGCCTTATTGCCGTGGTGCCCCTGTTCGCCATCGCCTTGATGTCGTGCTGGCTCGCCACACGTCTGGTCGTCACGGTCGGCTACGGTCAGGCCCCCGGCACCTACGAGCACTACTTCGACACGTTCCTCGTGCCCACGGACTTGTTCTTGGCAGCGATCAAGGTCCTCATCATGGCCCTGGTCATCGTGTCGGTGTGTTGCTTCCATGGCTTCCGGGCGAGCGGGGGTCCCGCCGGCGTTGGTCAGGCCGTGGGTCGTGCCGTCCGCTCCGCCCTGATCGCCACGATGTTCGTGGACCTCATCTTCGCGCTGGCCATCTGGGGTCAGCCCTCTGTCCGGATCGCGGGGTGAAGGGAATGCTGAACTCGTTGCGCATCGACAGGCAAGTGGTGGCTGGCTTGGGACTCGTGATCATCGTCGCAGCGGTCCTCGTCGGAACTCTGCTGCAGTACAACCGCGTTTTCGCTGGATCGGTGGATGTGAGGGTGACGGCCGATCGTGCAGGCATCACGATGGACACAGGAGCGCCCGTCAAGTTGCGTGGCGTGGTGGTCGGTCGTGTCGGCTCCGTCGACGTCCGTGAGGGCGGGGTCGACATCGGCTTAGAGCTGGACCCTGACAAGGCCGATGCGGTTCCGCGCGGGGTCACGGCTCAACTGGTACCCCCAACAGCCTTCGGCGCTAAGTACGTGCAGCTGACCGTGCCGGACTCCGAAGCGACGGAGCCCATTTCGGAGGGGGAGGTGATCACTGCGACGGCGACGACGGTGGAGGTCGACGAGACCTTCACCAACCTCACGAACGTCCTCGAGGCCGCCAGACCGGCTCAGTTGAGCCAGGCACTAAGCGCTGTCGCAGGAGCCTTGGACCAGCGGGGTGAGCTGCTGGGAGAGCTCATCACGTTGACCGAGACCTACCTGACGTCGTTCAATCCCTCGCTCCCTGCACTCAGTGAGGACCTGCGCCGGGTCGACGATGTCGCCGCCGTCTACGACCTCGCCCGCCGCGACCTGATCACCACTTTCGACGGGGCTGCCACCACGCTCGAGACGGTCGTGCAGCAGCAGGCTTCGCTGCGCGCGCTCGAGCTGAGCCTGACCTCCTTCAGCAGCGAGGGGGACGACCTGCTGCGCGAGAGCGGTCCTGGGCTCAGCCGGTCGCTCCGGCTGCTCGACCCCGTCACCGGCACGTTGGCCCGCTACTCCCCAGAGCTGCCCTGCCTGATCGAGGGACTGGCCAAGGGCAACGAGCTCGCCGAGATCGCCGTGGGGGGAACCAACCCGGGCATCACGACCTTCACGCACGTCGTTCGCGGACGGGAGCCGTACCAGTACGCCACCGACCTCAAGCTCCTGGGTGAGAATCGCGGACCCAACTGCTTCGGTCTGCCCTACGTGACCCCGGCAGAGGCCCCACTCACGTACGAGCCGACCTTCGACACCGGCGTGAACCCCTTCAAGAACGCGCCGTCGAACGACTTCAAGCCCCTCGAGCTCCTTGGATTGGAGGTTCGCTGACGTGGTCAGCAGCCCTGAGCGCCTGCGCGAAAGAGCCGACTTGGTGCGGCTGACTGTCTTCCTCGTGGTCGCTGCCGTGGTCACGTTCTGGGTCGCAGCAGTGACCGACGAGTACCGCTCCGGCTCCACGGCTACCTACAAGGCCGCCTTCGAAGACGTGTCTGGTCTGCAGACGGGCGACCAGGTCCGCGCTGCAGGAGTGCGGGTGGGGGAGGTCGTTCACATCTCGGTGCGGCCCGACAGCACGGTTCTCGTGACCTTCGAGGTCGATGAGAGCATCACGTTGCGAGACACCACCACCGCGACAGTCGAGTACCGGAACCTGATCGGAGACCGCATCGTCCAGCTCGCCACGAGCGGACAAGAGGACGCGCGGGAGCTGCCTCCCGGTGAGACCATCGCCCTGGCCAACACCGCGTCAGCACTGGACCTGGACACGCTGCTCAACGGCTTCAAGCCGTTGTTCGCCGGACTCAACCCGTCGCAGGTCAACGAGCTGTCACAACAGTTGGTGCAGGTGCTGCAGGGCCAGGAGTCGGCGGTGGAGACACTCACGACGCGCATCGGTTCGTTCACCTCTGCCATCGCCCAGCGAGAAGAGCTGGTCACGCAAGTGGTCGGCAATCTGAACGAGGTCCTGCAGACGGTAGATGGACGCCGAGACGAGCTCAGGAACCTGATCGACGGTTTGGACGTCGTGCTGACGCGCTTCGATCAACAGGACACGGAGATCCTGGTCGCAGCCGATCAGATCGACCAGTTCGCCCGGGACGCCTCGGACCTGATTCGGAATGCTCGAGGAGATCTGACGCCGGACCTGCGCGCGCTGACAGTGGCAGCTCGTGGTCTGAACATGGAGAAGGACGAGCTCGTCGCGGTTCTTCGCCAGCTGCCCCGTCACTACCGCAAGCTCCAAAACGCGGGCTCCTACGGCAACTTCTTCAACTTCTTCCTCTGCGGTGTCCGTATCCAGACCGACGTGGCAGGCCCGCCGATCATGACACCGTGGATCAACTCCGACGCTGAGAGGTGCCAAGCATGAGCGTGCTGACCGGGCGAGCGCGCCAGGGCCTCATCGGAACGGTGCTCATCGCCGCCGTGGTCCTGGCGAGCCTGAACTTGAACAGGCTGCCTCTCGTGGGCAACAGCGACGTGATCGGGGCCAGGTTCGCCGAAGCGGGTGGTCTGAGAGGTGGGGACTCGGTCATGGTCTCGGGTGCCGAGATCGGGAAGGTACGAGAAGTCAGGCTGGAGGACGGCGCCGTGACTGCCGACCTGGCGCTGACCGACGACGACGTCGTCCTGGGCGAGGAGACCGAGGCTCGGATCGTCACGACCACCCTCCTGGGTCGTGCAGCCGTCGAGCTAGTGCCCCATGGCTCGGGTGAGCTGCAAGCAGGTGATGTCATACCCGTCGAGCGCACCTCGTCGCCGTACAGCATCACCAGCGCACTCAACCGACTGACGACCGAGAGCGGCCAGATCGACAAGGAGGCCCTCCAGCGTGCGTTGGACCAGACCGCGAGCGTCCTGGAAGGTTCGCAGGATTCGGTCGGGCCGGCGCTGCGCGGCATCACGGACATCTCCCGGGTGATCGCGGCGAACGACGAGCAGTTGTCTGTATTGCTCGACCGCGCCGCGCGGGTGACCGATGTCCTTGCCGACCGCGACGAGGAGATCGCGTCTCTGCTCACCGCTGGCGAGTCGCTGTTCTCAGAGCTCGACGCTCGCCAGCAGATCATCGACGAGCTCTTGAGCAGTGCCCGATCTCTGGCCGGCCAACTCACGGCGGTGCTCGAGGAGAACGCCCAGGTGATCGGCCCGGCACTCAACCAGCTGAATGAGATCGTCGACGTGCTCAACCGCAACCGCAAAGCACTCCAGGACACCATCACAGGACTCCGCGGCTATGCCACCGCCTTCGGTGACGCTGCGTCGACAGGTCCTTGGTTCGACGCCTACATCCAAAACCTCACCGATCCGGTCACCCTCGTCCCTGTCCTGTCTGGAATCCTCCCGTGAACCTGTCTCCGCTCGGCGGTCTGTTCCGTCGCCTGCCCGTGCTGCTCGTCCTCGGCCTGCTGGTGGCCGCTGGGATCGTCGTCTCGCGCGGCGGCGAGACCGTCGTCGAGGTGTCCTTCAGCAGTGCCGAGGGTCTCTACGAGGGCGACGACGTCCGTGTTCTGGGCGTGCCGGTCGGCACGATCAGCCGCATCACGCCGGGGGAGAACGGGGTGCAGGTCCAGCTCACCATCGACGACGAGCACCCCATCCCCGCCGATGCCCGCGCCGCGATCGTCTCACCGAGCCTCGTGAGTGGGAGGTTCGTCCAGCTCGAGCCTGTCTACACGGCCGGACCGACGTTGGAGGACGGTGCCGAGATCGGCTTGGAGAGGACCGCTGTCCCCGTCACCTTCGACGACGTCAAGCAGCAACTCACCGACCTGACCGGGGCTCTGGGCCCACGGGACCAGCGGCGCGGAGCCCTGGCGCGCACCCTGGTCGCGCTGGACAAGAACCTGAAGGAGGGCAACAGCACCGACCTGCGACGGGCGATCGCCGGCCTCCGCACGTCCGCGGCGGCCTTATCGGATCCGCGGTCCGACCTCTTCACCACCGTAGAGAACCTCGACACATTCACCCGATCCTTGGCGCTCAACGACCAGGCCGTGCGCGGATTCGCCCAAGAACTCGATGCTGTGGGCGAGGTCCTGGAGAGAAACCGCTTCGCTTTGACCGCGGTCCTGCGGGACCTGACAGGGACGTTGCGCACTGCCAGAGGCTTCCTCGACGCCAACGGGACCGGCATCGCTACGGCTGTGAGGCGAGTCAACCTGCTCTCGGCGGCGCTCGCCGACCGCTCCGACGAGCTGGCCGGGTCGCTGCACCTCGGCACCAACGCGCTGATCAACCTCGCCAACATCGTCGAGGGTTCGGCCCTGAAGGGACGAGCCACTCTCAGCGCGCTCGACAGCCTGCCCCAACTGCTGTGCGGGGCGATCCTCGGTGCCGGGGGCACCGCGGAACAGTGTGCTGACCTCATCGGGCCGATCCTTTCCAGCTTGGGGCTGGACAGCCTGGACCAAGGTCTGGTCCCCGGCATCAACGTGGGCGAGCCCGGCGACGGGGACGACCTTCCCGTGCCTGGTCTCGCGGGGATCGAGATCGACCTCCTCCAGACACTCGAAAGTCTGCTCACCGGAAGCACCAGGAGCGATCGATGAACGTGATGACGAGATGGAGTCGCGTGACCGGCGTGGCAGCGGGCTTGGTGTCGCTCTTTCTGGTGACCGGCTGTTCACTGCAGCCCAACGAGAACACCCTGCCCGGGCAAGTAGCGACCGGATCCGACGGCTACAGCGTCTCGGTGACCTTCGAGTCGGTGGAAAACCTCGTGCCCAACTCGCAGGTTCTCCTCGACGACGTGGTCGTAGGGACCGTCACTGCCATCAGGGTCGAGGACTGGAAGGCGGTGGCTGACATCCGTCTCCTCGATTCGGTTCAGATCGGTCGAGACGCTCGCTTCTCCATCGGACAGAAGACCCTCCTTGGGGCGCAGTATGTGCAGGTCGTCCCGGGGCAGACCTCCGACGCGAAGCCCTCGGACCTGCTGGCTGAGGGGGATGAAGTTCCAGTCGAGCGCACCGGACAGGCGCCCGGCACGGAACAGGTGCTCGCCGGCGTGGCACTGCTGTTGAACAACGGCGGACTCTCCCAGATCAGCACTATCACCGGGGAACTGACGTCCGCCTTGGATGGACGGCAGCTCGATGCGCGCGCCCTCGTCGACAGGTCCAACGAGTTGCTGGCGGTGCTCGACAACACCAAGGGCGAGATCATCAGCGCCCTCGAGTCCCTGGAGCGTCTGAGCAGTGGGCTTGCCGAGGACCGGCAGATCATCGCCAGGGCGATCGACGAGGTGGGGCCCGGACTGGAGGCCCTGGAAGAGGAACGGGCGCGACTGGTCGACGCGGTGACCACGTCGGGTAGGGCCAGCACTCGCGCCGTGGGTGTGATCCAGGCGAGCCAGGAGGCGATCCTTGCCAACCTGGCATCCCTCGGCCCGATCCTGACCAACCTGGGCAAGGCAGCTACGCGTCTCCCCGAGGCCCTGAAGATCGCCATCACGGTCCCCTTCCCGGCGATGACGACGGAGAACACCCTGCGAGGTGACTTCTCCAACCTCTTCGCCACGATCGACGTGTCCCGGCGCAGCCTCGTCGACCTTCTCCTGGGCACGAGCCAGGGCCCAGCCCTGCAATCCGGGGACCCGCTCCTCGGTCCTCTCCAGCCGCCGAAGAGCGGCCAGGAGGCGGGCGACGATCCGACGCCGCCTGAACCGCCGTCCTCGCCGAATCCTGCCCCGACTGATGACGCGGACGAGTCAGACGGCCCGTGCCTGCTCGGACTGCTGGGAGACTGCTGATGGCCCTGACCACTTTGATCAAGCGACAATTGCGCATCTTCGCGGTGCTGACGGTCGCGGCACTGTTCTTCTCTGTCGTGGTCTACGCCCGAGTGCCGGCGCTGCTCGGTTTCGGCGTGTACGAGGTGCGCGCTGAGTACGCGGACGCGAGCGGCCTCTACCCGAGAGCCCTCGTGACGTACCAGGGGGTTGCGGTCGGGGAGGTGTCCGGCCTGGACATCAATGAGCTGGGCGCGGTCGCCGTGCTGCGCATTGACAATGAGCACGAGATCCCAGCGGACGCGGTGGCTGAGCTGCACAGCACGTCGGCGATCGGCGAGCAGTACGTCGACCTGGTGCCTCCACAAGATCGTGTCGAGGGGGCGGAGCAGGCGGGCAGGCTCGAGGAAGGGGACGTCATCCCGGCGTCGCGCACGGTCGAGATGCCGCAGATCGGGCCCGTCCTCGAGTCGGCGAACCGGCTTCTGGAGTCCGTGCCGGAAACCAGCACGCGTAGGGTCTTGGACCAGATCGACGAAGGGCTCGGTGGTAGCGGTCCGGACCTCTCGGGCACCATCGATGACGCAGAGAAGCTCGTGGCCCTGGCGCAGGAGAGATTGGCTGTCACGACGTCGCTCATCAGGACTGCCCAACCCGTGCTGGGAACCCAGCAGACCTTGAGAGGGTCGACTCTCGGCTACGCCCAGTCCCTCGCCGCCTTCACCAGCGAGCTGGCCGGGCGTGACGACGATCTGCGGGCCCTTCTCAAGGAGGGGCCGGCAGGCCTGGACTCGGCTACGGACCTCGTGACGGATCTCCAGCCGACCCTGCCGCTCCTGGTGACCAACCTGACGACGAACGCCGAGGTGCTCAACACTTACTTGCCCCAGATCCAGGAAGGGCTGGTCTATTACCCGGTGACCGTGGCGCGTCTGCAGAGCGCGATCAACCCGCGCGCTGAGTTCGGCGACGTCAACCTCGATCTGCGTGCCAACGTCAACAACCCTCCCGCTTGCTCGCAGGGCTATATGCCCGCTGCTCAGCGTCGAGATCCGTCGGTCCAGTCGTTCCGGGATGTCGACCTGCTCGCCCATTGCACCGTCCCTGACGACGACCCGAAGTCGGTGAGGGGCGCTCGTCTGCTGCCCTGCCCCCAGGGCGAAGGACGAGGGCCGCTCCCGTCGTCGTGCGGTCTTCGGTTCGGTGAGGGCGTCTGGCCCGAGGGCGCCGGAGGATCCCGTGGCTCGGATCTCGCTCGAGGTCTGCAAGGAGAAGCCGTGCCGGATCGGGACGGTTGGCGGTCGCTCGTGCTCGGGCCCCTGAGCGTGCGATGACGGCGTCCACAGAGTCATCGGTCGATGAGACTCAGGTCGGGGGCGGTCGGACCCCACGCACCGCTCACGTCCTCAGGGCGGTGCTGGGCGTCCTCGTAGCCGCGGTGACCGCGGTCGCCGTCCTCCAGATACTCGAGTGGGGTGATGCTCAGGCGAGAGAGCAGGCCAGAGAGGACGTGGTCGCGGCTGCCGAGGAGGAGGTGCTCGGTCTCATCACCATCAGCGCCCGCACGACGGACGAAGACCTGGAGGCACTGATTGCAGGTGCCACGGCCTCCTTCCGGGAGGATCTGCGGGCCCAGGCTGATCGTCTGCGCCAAGAAGTCGTCGACAACGAGGTCGAGGCCACTGGTGAGGTGGTCTCTGCCGGCATCGCCAGCCTCGACGAGGAGCGCGCCACGGTTCTCGTCGCCGCCCTCGGAACGGTGGACAATCGCAACGCAAGCGGCCCCGAGCCACGAAGTTACCGCCTCGAGGTCCAGCTCGACCGTGTTGACGGCGACTGGCTCGTGTCTGCTCTGAGGTTCGTGGCATGAGATGGCCATTTCGAGCGTCGACCAAGGAGGCCAGGGACGACGCGGCCGAGCCGCGGCGTCGGAGGCCGAGCCTGCTGCCGGTCCTTCTCGTCCTCCTTGTCCTGACCAGCGTCGGCGCCGCCGTCCCGGCGTGGCAGGCTGCTGAGCTGTCGGACCGCGAAGAGGCAGCCACGGAAGCTCTCCAAGCGGCCCGCGAACGCCTGCCCGAACTGCTCAGTTATCGGTTCGCCACGCTCGAGGAGGACCTCGAGGATGCTCTGGCGCAGACGACGGGGGACTTCACCGCCGAATACGGCGCCCTCATCGAGGAGGTGGTACGCACGACCGCCGCACAACGGCGCATCATCACCGAGGCCACCGTCGACGGCGCCGGCGTCGTCGAGGTCGAGAGTGAGGACGAGGTCGTGGTGCTGGTTTTCCTGACGCAGTCCACTACCACTCGAAACTCCTCAGACCCCGCCGTCAGTGGGAGCCGGGTCGAGGTGACGATGCGACGAGTGGGCTCGGACTGGCTCATCGCCGATCTTCAGACCCGCTGATCGCTCGCCAGTCGCCTCGACCGTACTCATCAGAGCGGAACCAACGTGCCACCTGACTCACAAGACCACATGAACGGAGAGAACACATGGGCGTGGAGATCAAGGTCGACCACCTGAGCAAGTCCTTCGGCAAGCAGCTGATCTGGGGCGACGTCTCGCTCGCGATCCCGGCCGGCGAGATCAGCGTGATGCTCGGTCCGTCCGGCACCGGCAAGTCGGTGTTGCTCAAGGCCCTCATCGGGCTGCTGAAGCCCGACCAGGGCTCGGTCATCATCGAGGGCACCGACATCGCTTCCTGCTCGGAGAAGGAGCTCTACGAGATCCGCAAACTGTTCGGGGTGCTGTTCCAGGACGGCGCGATGTTCGGCTCGATGAACCTCTACGACAACGTCGCCTTCCCGCTGCGCGAGCACACGAGGAAGTCGGAGTCCGACATCCACTCCATCGTGATGGAGAAGATGGACCTCGTCGGCCTGCTCGGTGCCGAGGACAAGCTGCCCGGCGAGATCTCCGGCGGCATGCGCAAGCGCGCCGGTCTGGCCCGTGCGCTGGTGCTGGACCCCGAGATCGTGTTGTGCGACGAGCCGGATTCGGGTCTGGACCCGGTGCGCACCGCCTTCCTCAACCAGCTGATCGTCGACCTCAACGCCCAGATCGACGCCACGTTCCTGATCGTCACCCACGACATCAACACCGCGCGCACGGTGCCCGACAACATCGGTCTGCTCTACCACAAGCACCTGGCCATGTTCGGCCCGCGCGAGATGTTGCTGGCCTCGGAGGAGCCGGTGGTGCGTCAGTTCCTCAACGCCCAGCGCGTCGGCCCGATCGGCATGTCCGAGGAGAAGGACGCCGACGATCTGGCCGCCGAGGCCGACCAGGAGCTGCCTCCGCTGCCGCCGATCCCGCTGCAGCTCGAGCCCTCGAACGGCATCCCGCGCCGCTCCCAGCGGGAGCCCGGCGCTTGGTGCCGCGAGCACGGCGTGACCCCGCCTCCGGGCTCGTTCGCGAGCGACGTCCTCGCTGGCTCTTCGCTCTGAGGGTCGCCAGCCCAGGCGGCCAGTCCCGGGGCAGACCGCGCCCGACGCTCCGTCGCCCCGTCCGTCCTCACCACCAGCACAGGAGAAGCTCATGACCGTCTCGTCCCCGCCCACCTTGGACATCCGCCGTCCGGCCGATGGTGCGGTGCTCCGCTCGGTCCCGATCGACGACAAGCACCGCGTTGCCGCCCTCGCCGAGGACCTTCGCTCGGAGCAGCAGGCGTGGCAGGCGATCGGCCCGGCCGCGCGCGCCACCTGGCTGAGACGTTGGAGGACATGGATCCTGGAGCACACCGACGAGCTCACCGACCTGCTCATCTCCGAGACGGGCAAGGTCCGGCCGGATGCGTTGGTCGAGACGACCGCCTCGTGTGAGTTCATCTCGTACTACGCAGACCACGCCAAGGAGTTCCTCGCTCCCGAGCGGGTAGCTTCCGGTGGTCTGCTGAGCCTGCCGAAGCGACTCACGCGAAGCTACCGGCCCTATCCGCTGGTCGGCCTCATCATCCCGTGGAACTTCCCCATCACCCTGTTCCTGATGGACGCGGCGCCGGCGTTGGCCGCTGGTTGCGCAGTGCTCACGAAGTCCTCGGAGATGACCCCCTTGACCTGCGCACGCGTCATCGAGGGGTGGCACGAGATCGGCGCGCCCCCGGTCCTGCGCCACGTCGTGGGAGCCGGTGACACCGGTGCTGCCGTCGTCGAGGCTGTCGACTTCGTGCAGTTCACCGGTTCCACGGCGACGGGACGACGCGTGGCCGCACGCTGCGCCGAACTCCTCAAGCCTGTCAGCTTGGAACTCGGGGGCAAGGATGCGGCGATCGTCCTCGAGGACGCCGACCTCGATCGGGCCGCCCACGGCATCGTGTGGGGTGGCATCTTCAACTCGGGACAGGTCTGCATCTCCGTCGAACGGGTCTACGCGGTCGAGGCTGTGTACGACGAACTGGTGCGAAAGGTGGCGGCAGTCCTCCAATCGCTCAAGCAAGGTGCCGGAGCACGAGATGACGTCGGTGCGATGGTCACGCTCGATCAGGTGGACACCGTCGAGAGGCACGTGCGTGATGCCCAGAAGTCCGGGGCCCGCGTCCTGGTCGGGGGAAAGCGCGCGTCTCGAGGGAACTACTACGCCCCGACGTTGCTGGTCGACGTGGACCACACCATGTCATGCATGACCGAGGAGACCTTCGGCCCGACCCTGCCCATCATGCGAGTGGCGGACGAGGCAGAGGCGATCGCGTTGGCGAACGACTCCGAGTACGGTCTCTCGGCGTCAGTGTGGACCCGGGACGTGGCGCGAGGCCGTCGCATCGCTGATCAGCTGGACGTCGGCGCGGTCAACATCAACGACGTCTTCAGCAACCTCTTTGCCGTCGGGCTCCCGCACAGCGGGTGGAAGGCCTCCGGTCTCGGGGCGCGCCTCGGCGGCGCCCAAGGCCTGCGCAAGTACTGCCGCGTACAGGCCATCACGGAGCCCCGCATCCCGATCACCACCAAAGAACTCACCTGGTACCCGTACTCCGCCCGGCGTACGGCAATTGCCGGCCGAGTGCTGCGCCTTGCCGCCGGTCGCGGACTGCGCCAGCGCCTCGGTCTTTGAGAAGGAGGAGCACATGACACTGTCGAAGACGCCCCGTGTCGTCGCCATCACCGGCGGAGCGCGCGGGATCGGCTACCACACTGCCGCCGAGCTGTTGCGCCGCGGACACCAAGTCGCGATCGGCGACATCGACGAGCAGCAGCTCAAGATCGCCGCCGAAGAACTGGGAATCGACGTCGCCGTACGCCTCGACGTCACCGACCCCGATTCGATCGCGTCCTTCCTCGACGTCACGGAGGAGGCGCTGGGACCCATCGACGTCCTCATCAACAATGCAGGAGTCATGCCGACCGGGCACGCGCATGAGGAGGCCGACTCGGTGACGCGCCGGCAAGTGGAGATCAACGTGCTCGGGGTCATCTTCGGCACCAAGCTGGCCTTGCAGCGGATGCTGCCTCGACGGCAGGGGCACATCATCAACACCGCCTCCCTGGCCGGCGAGCTGCCTGTCCCGGGCCTGGCTACCTACTGCGGCACGAAGTTCGCCGTCATCGGCTTCACCGAGGCCGCTCGACAGGAGTACCGCGGCTCCGGCGTCACCCTCTCCACGGTTCGTCCGACGTTCACCAACACCGAGCTGGTGTCGGGCACCAGTGGCGCCAAGGGCATGCGGAACGCCGAGCCGCAGGAGATCGCCCTGGCCACGGCTGCGTTGATCGAGCGGCCGCAGCCCTTCGTGCGTGTTACAAAGCTTGCCGGCACCATGGTGGCCGCGATGAAGTTCGTCCCCGAGAGCGTGGCAACACGCCTCGGCTCGATGCTGGGCACGGACACCGTGTTCCTGGACCGAGTCGACACCGCTGCTCGTCAGGCCTACGTCGAGCGTGTCAGTCGGAGCTGAACCTCGGCCGCACGCGGCGTCGCGGTCGCCGGACGGCGGCCGTGACCCCGCGTGGTCTCAGGCCGGTGTCACGCCCACCGTGGGGGTGGGGGACTCCTCCGAGTCGGGGAACACGACGCACGGTTGCGATGGTGGGATGGGGTCCAGGCGCTGATACTCAGCGCCGAGGGGCGGGCGCGGGTCCGGCTCGCCCTTGCGCGGCCAGAACGACGCCGCTCGCTCAGCCTGCGCCGTAATCGTCAAGGAGGGGTTAACGCCCAGGTTCGCGGAGATGCTCGCGCCGTCGACGACAAAGATGCCGTCGTGCCCATAGAGGCGGTGGTATCCGTCGATGACGCCTGTGCGAGGCGAGTCACCGATCGCGCAGCCGCCGATGAAGTGTGCGGTCATGGGAATGTTCGCGATCTCGCCGGTGGAACCGCCTGCCACGCCATCGATCTTCTCCGCGACGCGACGGGTCGCTTCGTTGCCGACCGGGATCCAGGTCGGGTTGGGTGCGCCGTGTCCCGGACCGGAAGTGATCGAGGGACGACCCAGCAGATTTTTCGTGGCACGCACCGTGATCGAGTTGTCCAGCGTCTGCATGACCAGCAGGATCACCGTTCGTTCCGACCATCGCCGGGGACTGAACCACGTGAGCTGCGCGGGTTGGGTCGCCATCGTCCGGAGCCAGCGCCACCATCGAGGTCCGCGCCCGTCGCCGTCGGTCAGCGCGGTCTGCAGCAGGGACATCGCATTGCTCCCCTTGCCGTAGCGCACCGGCTCGATGTGGGTGAACTCGTCGGGGTGGATCGAGGAGGTGATCGCCACACCGCGCGTGTAGTCGCTGGAACGATCGCGGGACTTGGCACCGAGGATCGACTCGGAGTTGGTGCGGGTCAACGTCCCGAGCCTTGAGGAGATGTGGGGCAGGGAGCCCGTGGCCTTGAGTCGGTGCAAGAGTCTCTGGGTGTTGTAGGTGCCGGCAGCGAAGACCACCTGATCGGCGGTGAACCTTCGACAGTTGCGGCGCCGACGCGTGGACTTCCCGGTGCGGACCGCGTCGATGACGTAGCCACCCTCCGGCCGGGGACGCACGTCCACTGCGGTGGTCAGGGGGTGGACCTGTGCGCCCCGCTCCTGCGCGAAGTACAGATAGTTCTTGTCGAGCGTGTTCTTGGCACCCACGCGACAACCGGTCATGCAGGATCCGCACTGAGTGCAGCCGGTGCGACGCGGTCCCGCTCCGCCGAAGTAGGGATCCGGCACCTCGGTCCCCGGCTCGCCGAAGAAGACGCCGACGGGGGTCAGCGTGAACGTGTGTTCCACCCCCATGTCACGCGCCACATCGAGCAGAACCTCGTCGGAGGGCGTCACGTGGGGATTCTGTGCCACACCCAGCATTCGCCTGGCCGTCTGGTAGTGCGGCTCGAGCTCGGTCCGCCAGTCGGTGATGTCCCTCCACTGCGGGTCCTCGAAGAATGTTGAGGGAGGCTGGTACAGGGTGTTGGCGTAGTTGAGCGAGCCGCCTCCCACTCCTGCGCCCGCGAGGACGACCACATCTCGCAGCAGATGGATGCGTTGGATGCCGAAGCAGCCGAGCTTGGGGGCCCAGAGGAAGCGACGGATGTCCCACGACGACGCGGGCAAGTCGCTGGTCTCGTACCGCTTGCCCGCTTCGAGCACGCCGACGTCGTACCCCTTCTCCGCCAGGCGCATAGCGCTGACCGAGCCTCCGAAACCGGAGCCGATGATCAGGACGTCGTAGTGCTGGGTGGTCATGCTCGAGGTTGTTCCTTCCATGATCCGCTCCATCACGAGCGGGAGTTACGTCGAGAGGAGATGGACGCAGACGTTGCGGTGTCGACTCGTCACGACGTGGCAGACCGGAGCGACTCCCATGCTTGGGCTAGCCCCAGGGCGAGTCGCTGGAGGTGCGGGACGGCGTCCCGATCTCCGGAGAAGCCGATGTTGAGCGACCCGGCGTAGGAGAGCAGGGTGACGTTGAGGGCGGCCGCGTCGATCTGCAACGAGGCGGGATACATCGCCTCGAGCCGGCTGCCGCGGAAATAGCGGTCCTCCCGCGGGCCCGGGACGTTGCTGACGATGAGATTGAAGCTGAAGGGGCCCGGCAAGGGCGCGCCGACCGCGGCGAGCCCCACCTGGGCCAGCATCGGGGCCGCGAGGAGGGAGGTGTAGCCGACGGCGGCGAGCTGACCCATCCCCGCGACCTGCGACTTCGCAGCGGTCATCGAGGCGGTCACCGCCTCCAAACGCTCAAGCGGCTCCTCGATGTCGGTGCCCAGGGAGGCCAGCACGGCACCGAAGGCGTTGCCCCCTCCCGGATCCCCCTCCGGCCGGGTGCTCATCGGCACCAGCGCGATAAGGGGCCTGGTGGGCAGCTCACCGAGCTCCCTGAGGTAGGTACGCAGTGCGCCCCCCACGAGGCTGAGGCAGACGTCGTTGACCGTCGCGCCATGCTCCCGGCCGAGCGTCCGCACCGCATCGAGGTCCAGCTGCTGGGTCGCGAAGCGACGGCTGCGCCCGATCCGGGCATTGAAGATGGTCCGGGGTGCTTCGTACGGCCGGACCAGGTGCGGTCGACCCAGGGGTGAGACGGTCTGGGCGACAGCAGAGGTCAGGGACTTTGAGGAGCTCAGAGCCCGTTGCAGGGGTGTAGGCCGCGTTGGCTCGGCTGCACCGCTTCCAGGAACCGCAGGGGAGGGCCGTCGTGGGGGGCGGTGGGGAGCGAAGAGGATCGGCGAGTCCATGTCACTGGGATCGGTGGAGAGGCTTCGTTGGAGCAACCGCATGCCTGTGTAGCCATCGACCAGCGCGTGGTGCATCTTGACGAACATGGCGAACCCGCCGTCATCGAGACCCTCGATGAGGTGCATCTCCCAGGGCGGGCGGGAGAGATCGACCTGTCGGCCGTGGAGACGTGAGACCAGGGTGCCCAGTTCACGCTCGTCTCCGGGAGAGGGAAGGGCGGATCGGCGTACGTGGTAGTCCAGGTCGATGGAGTGGTCGACCTCCCACTGCTGCGCCATGCCGAGCCCCAGGCGAGGGCGCACGAGCTTGAGGTTCCACGGGCTGGCCACGGCGAGCTCGGCGCGGACCTCGTCCGCGAGGTCGGCGAGGTAGCGGGGCGAGGGAGACGGAGGAGGGGAGAAGCGCAGAAGTGCGGCGACGTGCAGCATCGTGCGCGGACTGTCGGCGGCAAGGAAGACGCGACCGATGAGGCCGACCGGCTGACCCATGTGACTCCCGTCCTTCGAGAGCCTCGACGATGACACGCCCGAGGCGCCGAGGTCTTGTGCTCTGGACCCACATTCGGGAGCCGCGCGGGGCCCGGCGCACAACGTCGAGCCCCGCCGCGTTCACAGCGACCGGCTGATGATCTCTTTCATGATCTCGGAGCTGCCGGCGTAGATCTGGGAGACCCGCATGTCGGCCCACATGCGCGCGATGGGGTACTCGTTCATGTAGCCGTAGCCTCCGTGCAGCTGGAGGCAGGTGTCGGCCACTCGCTGTGCGCGTTCGGAGCACCACAGCTTCACCATCGCGGCGGTGGGGATGTCGAGCCCCTCTCCGACATGGAGCTGGATGCACTCGTCCACGAAGGAGCGGGCCACCCGGGCCTCGGTTGCGACCTCGGCCAACTTGAACTTCGTGTTCTGGAACCCCCAGATCGGTCGACCGAAGGCTGTGCGGTCGCGAACGTAGGTCAGCGTCTCGGCCAAGCAGAACTCCATCGCCGCGACGTTCGACACCGCGACCAGGAGTCGTTCCTGCGGGAGCTGCTGCATGAGCTGGACGAAACCCTGGCCCTCCGTCAAGCCCAGAAGGTGGGTGGTCGGCACACGGACGTTGTCGAAGAACAGCTCGGAGGTGTCCTGTCCCTTCATCCCGATCTTGTCCAGGACCCGCCCTCGCGAAAAGCCCGGAGTGTCGGTAGGGATCAGCATCAGGGAGATGCCGCCTGCGCGGTCGTCGGGGTCGGTCTTCACGACGGTCAGCACGAGGTCGGCCTGCGAACCGTTGGTGATGAAGGTCTTCGAACCGCTGACGACGTACTCGTCGCCCTCGCGCAGCGCCTTGGTCTTGATGTTCTGCAGGTCCGACCCGGTTCCGGGCTCGGTCATGGCGATAGCTCCGACGACCTCGCCGGACGCCATCTTGGGCAGCCACTCCAGCTTCTGCTCCTCCGTGCCGTAGGCGAGCAGGTAGTGCGCCACGATGCCGTTGTGGAGCGATGCGCCCCAGGAGCTGTCGCCCACTCGTGCCTGCTCCTCGATGAGGATGGCCTCATGGGCGAAGGTTCCGCCGCCGCCGCCGTACTCCTCGGGGATGGACAGGCATAGCAGACCGACCTCGCCGGCGCGGTTCCACAGCTGCCGATCGACATGCTTGTCAGCGATGAACGTCTCGATGTGCGGCTTGATCTCTTTCTCGCAGAACGTGCGTGCCAGGTCGCGCAGGTCGTCGAGGTCGGCGTTCATCCAGGGCGGGCGTCGGGTCATCACGAAGGCTCTCAGTGCTTGGGTACAGGATGTACCAATATCACCACCTCCTTTCTGGGGGTACAAGGTGTTCCATGCATGCGTCCGCATCGTGGTCGACCTCTGTCGCACGTCGGCCTAGGCTGCGCCCATGGTCGAGGTGGGACGATGGGTGGACTCCACGTCCCGGCGGCGGTCCTCCTCGAGCGGCGACGCCAACCGTGCCCTTCGGCGGCTGGCGGTGGCTGAGGCCGCACTCGAGGTCGTCGACGAGGTGGGTCCACATGCGGGTACAGCGACGATCGCGGAGCGGGCCGGGATACCGCGGCCGCACGTGTACCGATACTTCTCCAGTCGGGATGACCTCGATGCGGAAGTCGTGCGACTGGCTGCCCACGACCTCAACTCTTGCCTGAGGCCGCACCTGACCCGGCGTGGGACGCCGTCGCATGTCGTGGAAGGCCTTGTCCTTGCCTGCGCCACCTGGGCCGATGGCCATCCTCACCTCTACCGCTTCCTGGCGGCACGTGGGCAGAGCCGGACCCTGCACCGGGCCCGCATGGGGCGCTCGCGGTTGCTGGACGAGATCGCAGAGGCGGCGCGTGGCTACACCAACGCCGCGCCGAGCACGTTTCCCGAGGGAATCCTTGTCGGGGTGATGGGCCTGGTCGACGCCACCATCATCTGGGGGCTCGACCAGCGCGACGAGACCTTGGAGTCGATGGCCAAGCGACTGTCGCGGCACGTCCTGCTCTTGCTGCACGACGCTCTCGCCGATCGCGGTATCGATCTGGATCCGGACGCCGAGCTGGCGCCGTTCGTCGTGGAGTAGGTCACTGAGGAAGAGAGGCGCGTCCCTGGGCGAAGTGCTCGACGTCCACGATGATGAAAGTGGCGTGTGCCGCAGCCACCTGAGGTCCGTCGATCTGGGTCGCTGCGGCCTCCACGTGCAGTCGTCGTCCCGCTCGCTCGCGGACGGTCGCCGTGAAGTGATAGTCCACGCCGAGCAGTACGGGCCGGAGGTAGTCCACGGTCAGGGTCCTGGTGACCGCGAGTTCGCCCACGCGGTACAGCAGGAACCCGAAGAGGTCGTCGAATGCTGCCGCCACCAGGCCACCGTGGGTGATGCCCGGAGCGCCCTCTTGGCGGTGGTCGAACCTATGAACGGCGCTCACCCCGGCCTCCGTCGCGTCGACCTCCAGTGCGAGACCGGCGGGATTGTCCCTGCCGCAACCCGCGCAGGTAGGGGAGTGCGAGGGCAGTCGCCCCCCAGGCTTCGGCTCGGGTCGCCCCATCGATCGGAGCCACATGTCGAGCGACGAACCCGGGTGCCGGGATCGGTCCGCCATGGCGCGCGGGTCGTCGTGTGGCGTCTTGTCGACCTCACGTGATGCGTCAGTCATGGCAAAGGATCCTTTTCGGTATGCGGCGTGCGATAGACATCATGACATCTTTGTTGCGGGGCAGACGCGGAGGTCGAGAATGTCTACCGTACGGGTCATGGGTTCACGGTCTGCCTTGTCAAGTCGCTTCGCGAGGCGCGAGAAGTTCGGTGGCGCCTGGTGGCTCGCCCTCATCGTCTGCAAGCCAGCGCTCGTCGCCTTGCGTCAGGCGGACTGGCGTCGCGCTGATCGCATCCCCCGATCCGGCGGCGCCGTGATGGCGGCCAACCATGTCTCGCACATCGATCCGCTGCTCGTTGCAGAAATGCTGTTGGCGCACGGCCGCGTACCGCGCTTCTTAGCCAAGAATGCGCTCTTCCGAGTGCCGATCGTCGGGTGGTGGTTCCGTGCCGCCGGGCATGTGGAGGTCGACCGCGACGCAGGGCAGGGAGCGTACGGCGACGCGGTGAGAGCAGCCCGAGAGGGCCGTTTGCTCCTTGTCTACCCCGAAGGGTCCATCACGCGGCGTCCGGACGGGATGCCCATGTCGATGAAGTCCGGTGCGGTCAGGATCGCCCTGGAGGCTTCGGTCCCGCTTGTGCCCGTGGCGCAGTGGGGAGCGCAGGCGATCCTGCCGGCCTACAGCCGCAGACTTCACCTCGGTCGCCGGACCCGCGTCGTGATCGCCGTCGGTGAACCCATTCGCCTCGATGACCTCAGGCAGCGGGATCCGGTCAGCGCCGTACAGATCGGCCTCGGTCGGCTCGAGGAGGCGCTCGCCTCCATGGTGCGAGAGCTCAGCGGTGAGCCGGCTCGGTCTCATTGACCGTGCCGGTGCGCCACCCCGTCTTTACGGACGGAACGCCGGATCCTCGGGGGCTTTGCCGCGGTGCGGGCGCATCATGGCAGGGCCGTAGGTCTCCACGAGTGTCGTCATCACGGTGTCGAAGGGCAGATCGAGGTACGTGCCCCGCTCGCGGACGTACTCCATGTGGCGGCGTCCCTCGCCGTCGGCGGCGTGGAGCAGGGCATCCTGGGTGCCGTCGAAGTCCAGGGGTGCCACCCCGAAGCGACGACACAGCTCGGCGTTGAACGCCGGGGACCCCTTGCGCCACTCGCCGTCGACGTGGGTCGCGGTCCAGCCGTGGAAGACGAAGAGATCAGTCCCCATCAGCTCCAGGAGGGACGCGCTGTTGAGGTGGTTGCGCACGTCCGAGAAGCCCAACATCGCGGGGATGCCGGCGGCGCGCAAGCACGCCGTGAGGAGAACCGCCTTCGGTACGCACCAGGTTGGTCCGCCGGCCAGAATCGCACTGGCTCGGTAGTCGGCGGGATCTGCGGTCACGCTGTAGGGGTCGTAGCGCAGGTGGTCCCGGACCGCAGCGAACAGCAGGCGGATGCGCTCGTGAGGATCCTGCGCCCCTCCGAGGACCGTCTCCGTGAAGGCACGTACGTCCGCGTGATCGCTGTCCACGAAGTGACCCGGAGCGAGCGCTTCGTCCACGTGCGGTGCGTCGCCGCTCATGAGCCAGACCGGTGTTCAGTCGAGGTGCCGGCGGCCTCGAGAGCGCTGACGAGCTCTCGCTCCAGCTCAGGCAGAGTGGCAGCCGCAGAGGCAGCCGCGTCGAGCCGGCTTTGTGCCGTGCCCTCCTGGCGCGCCAGCGACGCCACGAGCGACCACCTCTCGGCGCTGCGATGAGCGGCGGTAGCGACCTCGTGGGCTCGCAAGTCCCCGGTGAGGCGTGCTACGTCGGCGGCGCCGGCGGAGAGTAGTCGACGAAAGAGCCCGCCACCCGTACCGGCCTTCTCGATGAATGCGCTCAGGCCATGAAGGACCAGGTCGAGGACGTCGTCGTCGAAGACCTCCGACCATCCGGCGATGTCCTCGGCGAAGAGATCCACAGCGGCCAGTCCGGTGGATCCGACGGCGGACGGGCGGTCGCTGACGATCGAGGGGCCGGTCGAGGAGGACATCGCGGCGGCCGACTGGGAGAAGGCTTCGGCGGCTGCCGACGCAAGGTCGGGGAGACGGTCGGGCCAGGTGATGTCGAAGTAGGTGTGGCGCGTGGGGACGGGAAACCCCTGGGATGCGCGCGCCCGCGCAAGAGCCTCGTACGGCACTAGCTGGACGTCGTCGCGGTCGTTGTCCACCACGTGCGCCACTCGCCGCTCGTCGTCGTAGCCGATCACCACGATGTCGTGGCGACTCATCTGGAGGCGAACCCGCAGGTAGGGAAGTTCGGCGATGTCCGCCCACACCAGTGCGGGGCGGCCGTCATCGATGGCCTCGCGCACCAAGGCCCATCCGTCGTGCGCGTCGTCGGTGGCGTGCACCGAGACCCGAGCTCCGAGTCGGCGGGGCAGGTCGGTCTCGAGATCGCCGCCGCGACCGACCAGGTAGACCGGAGGCATCAGTGTCGTGTCCCTGACGTAGGAGAGGTCCAGGGAGCCGCTGAGCGCGAAGACCAGGCCTTCGTCCGGTGGGCCATCCCAGCCGAGGCCGGCCCACTCGAGGAGGTCACGCATAGCGCCCGAGCCGCAGTGCCCGCCGCGGCGGTGAGGGTAGTCGAGCATGGAGATGTTGCTTGTCAGGACCACGTTGGCGCTTCCCGGTAGACAGTAGGGCTCAATTGTCCAGATCGTAGGCATTGGCACAAGCTTTGTCATGGGCTGCGTGCAGTGACAGAGATCCTCGATCCGACATTGTCGCTATTCTGTCTCGGTGTCCGCCTCGCCAATGCGTCAGCGCTACAGGGCCCGTGTGCGCGAGGAGGTGCTCGAGGTAGCTCACGACCTCATCGCGGAACGGGGATGGGATCGTGTGCGCATGGGTGAGGTCGCCGAACAGGTCGGCATCTCGCGCGCTCTGCTCTACAAGGAGTTCGGTGACAAGCCTGGGTTGGGCGAGGCTGTCGTACTGAGGGAGGCGTCGCGCTTCATCGCAGGCATCGACGGTGTCCTAGCCCTCCAGGGGACCGACCCTGCGGCTGCGTTGGGGGCGTCTGTCGCGTACGTCCTGGACGAGGCCGAGAGGAGTCCCTTGTTGCGATCCGTCTTGATCCCGAGCCGAGATGACGAGGCAGGTGCCTCGACGGGGATCCTGCCTCTCCTCACGACCTCCGCCCAGCTCCTCGAGCTCGCTTCGGTGTCCCTGGCGAACTGGCTCTCGGTTCACGTCTCCGGTGTCGACGGCGACGAGGTCGCAGACATTGCTGACGCGTTGGTCCGGCTCACGGTCAGCCACCTCGCACTGCCCACCATGTCCAGGGGCCAGACGGCGCAGAAGATCACGGAGGTGGGGCTGCGGTACCTGGGTCTGGTGACGTCGAGCCGAGATGCCTCGACGCGATCGAGCCTGCGTCAACCCCAGGGTTGGTAACGACTCCTTCCGCCAGCAATCGGTAGACCCACTCCGACAGCGATGCCGCATCCGAGGCGGCACGCACCCGATGGCCGCTGGCCGTGACGCTCAAGCCGGTCATGGTGACCGCCCCGAAGATGCTCGATGCTGCCGTGGCTGGGTCGTCGACCGGACGTAGTGAGCCGTCGGACACGCCTTGCTCGAGGAGGTGCTGGATGGGACTGAGGAAAGCGGCTTCGAGTGCGAGAGCCAGGTCCGGCAGGCGAGTGGCGCGACCCAGGTCGCCCACGAGGGCCTGACACAGGTGCGGGTGCTCGAGCATGACCGAGATCTGTGCGGAGATCGCGGCGCGGAGCCGCTCCGATGCGGTGCCACCGCCCGACGCAGCTACGGCAACGGCACCGCCGATGAGATCGAGCAGGTCGGCCAGCAAGAACTCGAGGACGGCGTTCTTGCCCTCCAGGTGGTAGTACAAGGTCGCCTTGGGGATGCCCGTGGCCTCGGAGATGTCGTCCATGCGCGTCGCCTCGAGTCCGCGCTCCGCGATCAGCTCCGCCGCAGCATACAGCTGGCTCGCGATCTTCGACGGCAGCTTCCTGGCCATGGGCGCTCCCTGCGGGCGGTGTTCGGTGGCATCCCCTGCCGGCGTGAGGATCGACGGCGGGACCCATCCTATGTTGTACTCAAAGTCCAAATATGGTGTCCAACTTGCTCCAGGGAGCAACGATGACGAGGACGTGTCCCGTGGGCAGGACGTCGGTCGACTACGACCCCTTCGACCCGGCCGTGATAGCCGACCCGTACCCGATCTACCGGGCTCTGCGGGAGGAGTTCCCCCTCTATTGGTGCGAGAAGTCCGGGTGCTGGGTCCTCAGCAGGTACGACGACGTCGCGGCCGCGCTCCAGGACCCGCTGACCTACTCCTCGGCGTCGGGAGTCTTCCCCACGGCAGGGGCGCCTGACATGGCCGACCTCTTCCTGCCCATGCTCATCATGACGGACCCGCCTCGGCACACGGCGTTGCGCCGCATCGTCAGCCGAGCCTTCACCCCGCGCCGCATCGCTTCGCTCGAGCCCAGTGTCAACGACCTCGTGCAGGACCTGCTCGACGCCGCTGACGATCACCCGACGTGGGATGCCGTGGCAGCCTTCGCCGGCCCGCTGCCGGCGATCGTCATCGCTGACCTGCTCGGTGTTCCGCGAGAGGACCGTGACAGCTTCCGCCGGTGGTCGACCCAGCTCGTCCAATCCTCACCCCACGACGGTCGGGGGGGTGGCGCACTCGAGGCTGCCGCCTCCCTCTACGACTATTTCCGCTCCTTCCTCGCCGAACGGCAGGCGCGACCGTGTGACGACCTGATGAGCGCCCTGGTCGGTGCCGAGGTCGACGGCCAGCGCCTGACCCAGGACGAGCTGCTGGGCTTCTGCCTGCTCCTGCTTGTGGCTGGGCACGAGACGACGACCAACCTCCTGACCAACAGTCTTGTCGTGCTCTCGGCCGAGCATGGTGCGCGCCATGAGCTTGCGGATGCACCAGACCTGATGCCGCGTGCCGTCGAGGAGCTCCTGCGCTTCGACTCGCCGGTGCAAGGGCTGTCACGGACGATCACGCGACCCACGGTCGTGCACGACCAGGCGATCGCTGCGGGAGACGTCGTACTGCTCCTGTACGGCTCGGCCAATCGAGACGATCGGGTGTTCCCCGAGGCTGACAAGTTCGACATCTATCGCAGCACCGAGCGGCAGCTGGCACTGGGACACGGTGTCCACTTCTGCCTCGGGGCCTCACTTGCACGGCTCGAGGCACGCGTAGCACTCACCGCCCTGGTGACGCGACACCGCGACTGGGAGGTCGACCTGGGTGCCGCGGAGCGGCTGCAGTCAGGGCCGATCCGTGGCTTTGCTTCGCTCCCCGTGCAGCCCGTGCGGGGCCACTGATCAGACGCCGAGGTCAGACGTCGCGAAGTCCGATCACACCAGTGGCGGGGCGCCACCGGAGTCCAGCCGGGCGCCTCACCCGGTCGGTTCGTCGTCGTCTGCCTAACGTCTATGGAAAGCGCGATCGAATCCACGAGCGCCGCCCGTAGTCGAGCCAGTGAGGAATCGATCCCGATGAGTCTTGTCGCCGAGCAGAACGATGTCGGACGGGGGCAGGCCCCCCGGCTCGGGCTCCTTCTCTCCGTGATGTGTATCGCCTTGGCTCTGGTGATCGGCGCAACGTCCTCGCTCTCCCTCGCTCTGCCGGACCTGGCGGTGGACACCGGGGCAACCCAGACCCAGCTCACCTGGATAGTCAACGCCTACGCTCTGGTCTTCGCGGCTCTTCTGCTGCCCATCGGTTTCGCTGCAGATCGGTTCGGGCGTCGACCGTTTCTGGTCGTGGGACTTCTCCTCTTCGGCCTGGCCAGCCTGGGCTCGGCCCTCACCACGGACCCCGTTGTCATCATCGCCCTGCGGGGCCTGGCCGGCGTGGGCGCCGCAGCCGTCATGCCTGCCACCCTGTCCGTGCTGGTCGATGCCTATCCCGAGGACAAGCGTTCGCTGGCCATCTCTGTGTGGGCCGGGGTGTCCGGCGCCGGCGCGATGGTCGGCATCGTCGCCGCAGGGCTGTTGCTCGAGGGGTCTGGGTGGTCGAGCATCCAGGTGGTCTACGGAGCTGCTGCCGTGCTCGCGGCCCTTGCCTGCGGCGTCATCGTCCCGCAGTCACGCAACCCAGATCTGCGGCAGGACATCGCGGGCGGGGTGCTGTCGGCCGCCGGCCTCTTCCTGCTCGTCTACGGCATCATCGAAGGCCCCGAACAAGGATGGACCGACCCGCTCACGTTGGGCGGCCTCGTGGCCGGAACTGCCCTCCTCGGGGCCTTTGTGGTCGTCGAGCTGCGCTTAGACCGACCCATGCTCGACGTCCGGCTCTTCAGGCACCCAGGAGTGGCCGCGGGCAGCCTGCTCGTGTTCCTGCAGTTCTTCGCGGCCTTCGGGTTCTTCTTCCTCGCTCCGCAGTGGTTGCAGTACGTCGAGGGGCAGACTCCTCTGCAGTCCGCGCTGTGGCTGCTGCCGATGGCCGTGGGCATCGCCCCGGCGTCCCGGTTCGGGCCTTACCTCCTGACACGGTGGGGGGCTCGAGCCATGTCGACTGTGGGCATGCTGCTGATGGCAGGCTGCTACGCGTCGTTCGCGACACTGGCAGATGCCTCGCTGTCGCTCTGGTTCTTCGCAGCCTCTCTCGTGGTGTTCGGCTTCGGCTTCGGGCTGGCCATCACGCCAGGGACCAGCCTCATCATCGAGGGTCTGCCGGAGGACCGCCGCACGCTGTCGGCAGCCGTCAACGACGTCACTCGGGAGGTGGGCGGAGCCCTCGGGAGTGCTGTCGCCGCGTCCATCCTCCTTGCGGTGTACAGCGACCGGCTCGCCCCCGCGACGCAGCCGCTGCCTGGGTCTGCAGCGGAAACGGCCGAGGAGGGTCTCACCCAGGCGTTGGGAGTGGCCGACCAGCTCGGCGCACAGGGAGCGGATCTTGCCCAGAGCGCTCTCGGCTCCTTCGCCGACGGCTACTCCGCCGCGCTGTGGGTGGCATGTCTGGCGCTGACGGGCGGTGCGGCCTTGTGCTTCAAGCTTGCGCCGTCACGCAAGGAGCCTGACCAAGAGCGCACCGTCAGCTGAGCCGAGCGGTGGAGGCTCACGGAGCAGCACGACCGGCCCAGTCTGCTCTCCCACCGCGGTTGCCGGGCTCTGCTCGCAGTCAGGCCGGGTAGACGGTGATCTCGGTGGCCTTGATGCTCAGCAGCACCTCGGCGCCGGGGGTGAGGTCCAGCTCGGCCGCGGCCTGCGGCGTCACGTCCGCGGCGGCCCGCGTGGTGCGGATCCGGACGCGGTCGCCGTGCGGCTCGATCTGGGTGACCCGGGCGTGCAGCACCGTGCGAGGACTGCCGCCGGGTGTCTCTCGGTAGACCGAGACGGCGCCGGGGGAGAAGACCGCGACCGCCCGGGCGCCGGTGGTCGGCGCGGGGTCGCTGCTCATCCCGGCGACGACGGAGCCGTCCTCGCAGTGCACCCGCCCCTCGCGCCAGGTGCCGGTGAGGATGTTGAGCCCGGCGATCCGGGCCGCGAAGGCGCTGCGGGGGCGGGACAGCACCTCGGAGGTGGGGCCCTCCTCCACGACCCGGCCGTCCTCCAGCACCACGACCCGGTCGGCGAGCAGCAGCGCGTCCAGCACGTCGTGGGTGACCAGCAGGGCGCTGCGCCCGGCCAGCACCGTGCGCAGCACCTGGCGCACCGCCGGCGTCACGGCCACGTCGAGGGCGGCCATCGGCTCGTCGAGCATCAGCAGCAGCGGGTCCGCGGCCAGGGCGCGGGCCAGCGCCACGCGCTGGGCCTGCCCGCCGGAGAGCTCGCCGGGTCGACGCTCGGCGAGGTCGGCGACGCCGACCGTCGCGAGCCACCGCTGGGCCGCCTCGCGGGCGGCGGCCCTGCCGGCACCCTGCGCGCGGGGCGCGAACTCGACGTTGGCGCGCACGTCCAAGTGCGGGAAGAGCAGCGGGTCCTGGGCGAGCAGGGCGATCCGGCGCGCGTGCGGGGGCACGCACGACGCCTGCTGACCGCCCCCGCCGGTGACTGTCAACGGGCGACCGTCGAGGGCGACTCGGCCGCGGGCCGGTCGGAGCAGGCCGGCCGCGACCGCGAGGGCCGTGGACTTGCCCGCGCCGTTGGGTCCGAGGAGCGCGACGGTCTCCCCGGGCGCGACGCGCAGCGCCAGCTCGACCCCGCGTTCGGGGACCTCGGCCTCCAGCTCGAAGGTCATCGGCGCACCCGACCCTGCCCGGCGGTCCCGATCACCACGACGGCCACCACGACCAGCACGAGCGAGAGCGCCACGGCCGCGTCGGCGTCGGTCTCGCGGCGCAGGTAGATCTCCAGCGGCAGCGTCCGGGTGGTGCCCTGGAGACTGCCGGCGAAGGTGATGGTCGCGCCGAACTCCCCGAGCGCCCGGGCGAAGGCCAGCACCGCCCCGGACACCAGCCCGGGCAGCACGAGCGGCAGCGTGACCCGGCGGAAGACGGTGGTCGGGCGGGCGCCCAGCGACGCGGCCACGATCTCGTAGCGGTGCCCGGCCGTGCGCAGCGCGCCCTCGAGGCTGACCACCAGGAACGGCAGCGCCACGAAGGTCTGCGCCATCACCACGGCCGCGGTCGAGAAGGCCACCTCCAGGCCCAGGACCTCCAGGGTCTCCCCGAGCAGCCCGCGCCGGCCGAAGGTGTAGAGCAGGGCGATGCCGCCGACGACGGGCGGCAGCACGAGCGGCAGCAGCACCAGGGCGCGCAGCAGCGACTGCCCCGGGAAGCGGGTGCGGGCCAGGGCCGTGGCCATCGGGACACCCAGCAGCACGCACAGCACCGTGCTGGCCGCCGAGGTGCGCAGACTCAGCAGCAGGGCGGCCCGGGACGCCTCGGAGGTCACCAGGGACGGGAAGGCCCGCCAGTCGACCTGCAGCACGATCGCGAGCAGCGGGAGCAGCACGAACGCCGCCCCCGCGGCGGCGGGGAGGAGGATCCAGCGCGGGACTCCGACGTCGCTGCCGCCCCACGTCGTACGCAGTCGGGTGCTGGGGGGCATCGGAGTCACGGTGTGCCGAACCCCGCGTCGGCCAGGACCTGCCGGCCCTCCTCGCCCAGCACCAGGTCGACGAAGGCCTGGGCCAGCTCGGCCTCGTCGCTGCCCGCGACCGTGGCCACGGGGTAGTCGTTGACCACGGCCGCGGCCTCCGGCACGTCGATGCCCAGCACGTCGCTGGCAGCGGCGACCACGTCGGTGACGTAGACCAGGCCCGCGTCGGCCTCCCCGGCCCGCACCTTCCCAAGCACGTCGGCCACCGACTGCTCCTCGCTGTCGGGTGCCAGGGTGGTGCCGGCCTCCCCGGCGAGTGCCACCGCCGCCGCGCCGCAGGGCACCTCGGGCGCGCAGACGACGACGGCCAGGTCCTCCTCGGCCAGGTCGGCCAGGCCGGAGACCTCCCCCGGGTTGTCCGGCGGGACGGCGATCTGCAGCGTGTTGGTCGCGAAGACCTCGGGCTCCGAGCCCTGGAGGTCCTCGGCGGTGAGCTGGTCCATGGTCGCCAGGTCGGCGGAGGCGAGGACGTCGGCCGGGGCGCCGCTGATGACCTGCGCGACCAGGTCGGAGGAGCCAGCGAAGCTCAGCGCGACGGTGACGCCCGGGTTGTCGGCCTCGAACCGCTCGGCGAGCTCGGTGAAGGTGGAGGTGAGCGAGGCGGCGGCGTAGACGGTGAGCACCCGCTCCCCCTCCTCGCCTCCGCACGCGGCGGTGGAGAGGACCGCGGTGAGTGAGAGTGCGAGTGCTGCCCGCCCCGCTGCCCGGCGCGGGATCACGGCGCCGCCACCGGCGGGGTCTCGACGACGACGTTGGTGGACTTGATGACCGCCACGGCCACCGACCCGAGCTCCAGGCCGAGGTCGCGCACGGACTCGCTGGACATCAGCGAGACGACCCGGAACGGGCCGCACTGCAGCTCCACCTGCGCCATGACTGGATCGGTGCGGATGTCGGTCACGAGCCCGACGAACCGGTTGCGCGCCGAGCTGGCCAGGCCGTCGGGCAGCGGTGGAGGAGCGGCGTGGGTGCGGGCGACCAGGGCCAGCTCGTGCCCGTCGACGACCTTGCGGCCGGCCTCGTCCACCGAGGCGGACAGCGTGCCGGCGTCGATCCACCGGCGCAGCGTGTCGTCGCTGACGCCGAGGTAGGCGGCGGCATCCCTGATCCTCATCTTCGGCACAGAGATCACGTTAGTGCCGAGGATGCGTGCCCGTACAGCATCGCGAGGCGAGGACGCGGCGACTGCGGGCGGGCGCGGAGGCGCGGTGGCAGGCCCTAGGGTGGGGCCCATGGGCGCCCACCACTCCCACCGCGCGGAGTCGCTGTCGCCCCAGGAGCGCCGCCTGCACCGCTGGATGCTCGGCGCCATCGCCCCGCTGGCGGTGCTCTCCCTCGTCGCGATGGCGTGGATGTGGCCGGATCCGGTGTCGGCCCCGGACGGGCCCGGCAGCCTGGCCCAGGTCGCGGGCACCGTCGAGGCGATCGCCCCCGAGTCCTGCGTGGAGGAGCTGTCCGGCGAGGTCAACGGCTGCGGCACCGCGCTCGTCCGCTTCACCGACGGTGACCGCGCGGGCGAGCAGGAGCGGGTCCCGCTGCCCAACGGCCAGGGTGCCCCGGAGCTCGACGAGGGCGACGACGTCCTGCTGATCGCCACCGACACCCCCGACGGCACGACCTGGGCGGTCGTGGACCACCAGCGCGGCACCCAGCTGTGGATCCTCGGGATCGCGTTCGCCGTGGCGCTCGTCGCCTTCGGCCGCTGGCGCGGGCTCAGCGCGCTGGTCGGTCTCGCCGTCACCTTCCTGGTGCTGGTGCTCTTCGTCGTGCCCGCCATCCTCGGCGGGGACCCGCCGCTGGTCGTCGCCATCGTGGGCACCGCGGTCATCGCCCTGACCGTCCTCTACCTCACCCACGGGTTCTCACCGTCCACGTCGGTGGCCGTGGTCGGGACCCTCGTCGCCCTCGCGCTCACCGGCGCCCTGTCGGCGCTGGCGGTCTCGGCCATGCACCTCACCGGGGTCACCGACGACCTCTCCACCGCGCTCGGCCAGAGCTACTCGGTCAACCTCGAGGGCCTGCTGCTCGCCGGCATCGTGATCGGCTCGCTCGGCGTGCTCGACGACGTCACGGTCACCCAGGCGGCCACCGTCGCCGAGATCGCCCGCGCCAACCCCGACTACCGCGGCCGCGACCTCTACCGCGCCGGCGCCCGGGTCGGCCGCTCGCACATCGCCTCGGTCGTCAACACCATCGTCCTGGCGTACGCCGGCTCCTCGCTGCCCCTGCTCATCCTCATCGTGGCCAACAGCGAGCCGCTCGGCGGCGTGCTCACCGACCAGATCGTCGCGCAGGAGATCGTCCGCTCCGTCGTCGCGACCCTCGGCCTGGTGGCGGCCGTCCCGGTGACGACCGCCCTGGCAGCGATCGGCACCCGTGGCCGCTGGTGACACGGACGGGCCCGCCTACGGCGCCTGTGCCCGGTCGGGGAGGCCGTCAAGAAAGTTAAGCAGCGCTCCCATCCGTGACCCGCACCACTCCGAATGCAGGTCAGGCCGACCGGCCGACCCACGCCTCGGAAAGGTGCACCATGAAGCGCTCCCTCCCCCGTCCCTCGGCCTCGATGGTCGTCTCCTCCTTCGCCCTGCTGGTGGCGATGAGCGGCACGTCGTACGCCGCCATGCAGATCAGCGGGAGCGACATCGTCGACGGCACGGTGACCACGAAGGACGTCCGCGACGACTCCCTGCGCGGCAAGGACATCCGTGACGGCTCGCTGCGCGCCAAGGACTTCGGCGGCCAGCTGCCCGCCGGCCCCGAGGGCCCCCAGGGTCCCGCCGGTCCCGCGGGTGAGGACGGCGTCGGCCGGTGGCTGCTCGTCGGCGCCAACGGCGAGATCCTCGCCCAGTCCGGTGGCTTCACGATGGTGGCCGCCTACCCGACCCTGCCCAACACCGCGCCCGACGGCCAGCCCTCGAACGCCCTGCGCGCCAACGGCAACGTCTACATCAACGCCGGCGAGGACCTCTCCGACAACGGCATCGTGGCCAGCATCGTCCTGCAGAACACCGTCGACCAGGACGGCAACATGAACACCAACGGTCGCGCGCCGGGCCCCGACGCCAACGCCGAGTTCTCGGGCGAGATCAGCGTCAGCCGCTGCAACTTCATGGGCAACACCGGCGTCCCGATCCCGACCAACTGCGCCCCGGCCGACGCCCAGAACGCCAACTCCTTCGTGGTCTCCCCGCGCCTGTCGGACGGCTCGGTGACCACCGACGGCAACCGCAAGGCCTTCTACGTCATCGTCACCGGCTGACCCAGCGCCACCCGCTCGAGCCGGCTCGCCCCGGCTCGAGCACGCAGCACCCACGGACCGCCCCGCGTAACCACGCGGGGCGGTCCTGCGTTGTGGGGGCACCGACCCCGCGACGTACTCCGCAAGGACCACCCATGTCTCGTGCCGCCCGCCCCACCGCCCGCTCGGCCCGCTCCCTGCTGGCCGTCGCCCTCGTCGCCCTGGCCCCGCTGGTCGCGGCTCCCGGTGCCGTGGCCCACCAGGCCGGCGACGTCCCCACCAACACCCGCGGCGAGCGGGTGGAGACCCAGGGCGAGGGCGTGGCGATGGAGTTCGTCGCCAACCTGCAGTACGACGACACCGGCGAGGCGCAGGGCGGTTCGGACATCGAGTTCCTGCGGCTGGGGGACAAGGAGTACGCCCTGGCCGGCACCCTGTCGAAGGGGCTGCAGATCGTCGACATCACCCGGCCGCGCAAGCCGAGGATCGCCGCGGTCTACGACTGCGACATCTCCCAGGGCGACATCCAGGTGTGGACCAACCGCGGCCGGGTCCTGGCCAGCTACACCGCCGACGGCAGCGTCGGCGAGGCGGGCGCCGCGTCCCGGTGCGGGCGCGACCTCGACCTGACTGCCGACGACGCGGGCACGGTCATCGTCGACCTCACGCAGCCCACGCGGCCGCAGTCAGTGAGCTTCCTGCCCGTTGCCGCCGGCTCGCACAACATGACCATCCACCCGAGCGGGGAGTACCTCTACAACTCCAACTCCGACCTGCTGACCTCGGGCACGGAGCCCTTCATCACGATCTACGACATCAGCGCCCCGGCGAAGCCGCGCTTCGTCCAGGACTTCCCGATCCCGTTCGTGCCCACCTCGCTCGGCTCGGAGTCCCACGACATCACCTTCAGTGCCGACGGCACCCGGGCCTACTCCGCGGCCCTGAGCCAGACGCTGGTCCTCGACACCACCGACCCGGCGAACCCGGAGATGATCGGCCAGATCATCGACCCGGCGGTCAACGTCTCCCACCAGGCCGACCCCGTCACCCTCACCGGCTCCGACGGCGTGGAGCGCACCATCCTCGTGGTCACCGACGAGCGCGCCGGAGCGGCCGCGTCGCTGGAGTGCCCCGGCGGCGGTCTGCACCTCTACGACATCACCGGTGACCTCGAGGCCGCACCGGTCAAGATCGGCGCCTGGTTCATCCCGGCCTTCACCTTCCAGGACGGGGCGACCTGCACCTCCCACGTGCTCCGCATCTACGAGCGCCAGCAGCTCATGACGATCTCCTGGTACGCCCAGGGCGTGCGCGTCATCGACCTCTCCGGTCTCGCTGACGCCGCCACCGACCCGCTCGCCGGGCCGCTCAACCTCGCCTTCGGCGACGGCGCCGGCATGACCGAGGTCGGCTCCTACGTGATGGCCGACTCCGACTCCTGGTCGTTCAAGACCAACAGGATCAAGCGCGACGGGTCGTTCTTCGGCTACTCCAACGACCTCGTGCGCGGCTTCGACGTCTTCCGGTACGACGGCAGCACCATCGGCACGGTCAAGCCGCTGAAGCCGCGCGACCTCCGTCCGCGGCTCGCGACCGGCGCGGAGAGCACCGGGAGCGCGGCCGGCCTGGCCCTGCTCGCCCCGGCGGCCCTGGCGGGGCTGCTGCTGCACCGCGCGGGGGCGCGCCGACGGCGTACCGCCTGACCGGTGTCGCGGGCAGCGGCTGTTCAGAGACCCAGCTGCTCGACGAGCGCGGCCAGGTCCACGCCCTTGCGCGAGAGCAGCTCGCGCCGGTCGTGGTCGGAGAGCGCGAGCACCTGCGGCCGCACCGAGAGCGGGTAGCCGTCGACCTCGGGGGCCTCGGTGGTCGGCACGACCGTGTGCACGACCCGGTCCTCGTAGACGTGCAGCAGGTTGACCGACTGGTGCCCGTCGACGCCGGAGAGGTAGCGGTCCGCCGGGGTGAGGTCGGAGGTGTAGCAGGTCGCCGAGGCCACCGAGACGGGTACGCCGGCGAAGAGGCTGTGGCTGGTGAAGTGGAAGTGCCCGCCCAGGATCGCGCGCACGTCGGTGCCGCGTACCACCTCGGCCAGCAGGTGCTGGTCGGCCAGCTCGATGATCTGCGCCGGCGGCAGCATCGGCACCGGGATCGGCGGGTGGTGCATCGCCATGATCGTCCCGTGCGGGGCGGGGGTGGCCAGCAGGTCGGCCAGCCACGCCAGCTGCTCGGGCCGCAGCTCGCCGTGGTGGTAGTCGGGGATCGACGTGTCCAGCGCGACGATCCGCAGCCCGTCGACCTCGTGCACCCGGTCCTGCGGCACCGTAGGGTCGGCGTCGGGTCCGAACAGGCCGCGGGCGTAGGGCTCGCGGGCGTCGTGGTTGCCCATGGTCCACACGACCTCGGCTCCCATGCCTGCCGCCACGGGCTCGACCAGCTCGCGCAGCCGGGCGTACGCCTCGGGCTCGGCCTTGTCGGCGAGGTCCCCGGTGAAGACCAGCGCCTGCGGGGGCGGGTCGATCCGGCCGAGGCGCTCCAGGGCCGCGACCAGCCCGCGCTCGGGGTCGACGACGCCGTACTGCAGCTGGCCGGCGGCGAGCAGGTGGGGGTCGCTGAGGTGGGCGACGACGTGGGTGGGGTCGGGGTACTGGCCGAGCTGCGTCACCGGACGAGCCTAGGTGTGGGGGCGCGCACGGTCAGCGGTATGCGTAGGTCCGGTCGATCGCCTTCCAGTAGCGGCGGGTCGCGTCCGCGACCTCGTCCGCGGTCATGGCGAGGGACTCGGGCAGCGGCGCCTGGCAGCCGGCGCCCGCGCAGTCCTTGACCTCGCGCCAGGAGGTGGTGAGCGCGGCCAGGACGTCCCGGTGCTCGCGGGAGCGGGCGAGGTTCTCGTGCTGCAGCGGGTCTCGGACGAGGTCGTAGAGCTCGACGAAGCCGTCGCGGTAGCGGGTCATGCTCCACCGACCCGTCCGGACCCCGATCGAGCTGCGCTCCCCGAAGCCCCGCTCCGAGCCCCCCGAGGTGTGCGTGGCCTCGGTCAGCACGGGCACGTCCCAGCCACGGTCGCCCTCGAGCAGGGTCGGCAGCACCGACGTACCGTCCGGGCGGCGCGGGGGTTCGGCACCCGCGAGGTCGAGCAGGGTCGCGGTGAGGTCCGGGGTGTCGACCGGGTCGTAGCGCTTGTCGCCCAGGGGGCCCTTCCCCCGCAGCCCCGGCCCGGTGAGGAGCAGCGGCACCCGTAGCGACGGCTCGTAGGACCAGACCTTCCCGGTGCGGAAGCGGTGCTCGCCCTGCAGCAGACCGTTGTCGGAGGTGAACACGACGACCGTGCGCTCCCACTCGCCCGTCCGCTTGAGCGAGGTCACCAGTCGCGCCACCTGCCGATCCATCACGTGGATCGCCTCGGCCCGCTGGCGGGCCACCTCGCGCATGGCGCGGAGGTCGGCACGGCTCAGCGGCGGGAGGTTGCGGACCTGGCGAGGCTTGTCGGAGACGTCCTTCTCCGTCGGAGCGCCGGAGCGGGCGATCCCGGGCGCTCGATCGATGACGTCGTCGAAGCGCCCCCGCTCCGCGGGCGGGACGTACGGCGAGGGGAAGTCCTGCGTGGAGTCCTCGGACCCGCCCAGCGGCTGCGGGTCGTCGGGGTCGCGGGGAGCGCCGTGGTGCGGGGCCACGTGGTTGACCAGCAGGAAGAACGGCTCGCCCGTGCGCTGCCGGTGCCGGTCGGAGCGCCGGACCATGTCGACGGCGAGGTCGCCGATCACCTGGGTGCTGTAGCGCCCGCGGTAGCGGTTGTCGATCTTCCCGTCGTGGTTGAAGGCGATGTCGGTGTAGACGTAGGTGCCGCCGTGGAACCCCGCGTCACCGGGGTTCTCCACCGCCCCGCGCCACTCGTCCCACCCGGCGGGCACGTAGCGGTGGGAGGGCTGGCCGCTGACCCTGGACCGGTCGAGGCCGTAGCGGTTGAGGTACTTGCCGAGGAAGCCCGTGCGGTAGCCGGCTGCGCGCAGCGACGTGGCGATGGTCCGGGAGTCGTCGAACGCGGCGTACCCCGACGGCGGCTCGTGCCAGTAGACCCCGTGGTTGTGCGCGTGCTGCCCGGTCAGGAAGGTCGCGCGCTGGGGGCAGCAGAGGGGGTACGGCGCGAAGGAGTTCTCCATCGAGATGCCGTCGGCCCCCACCAACCGGCGCGTGCGGGGCGCCCAGCGCAGGTCGTCGACGCGCATGTCGTCGGCGACGACCACCACGATGTTGGGGCGGGGGTCGGGCTCGGCCGCCTGGGCCGCGGCCGTCGTCGCTGCGGTGGCTGCGGGAGGCGCGGGGGCTACCTGGACGCCGGCGCCGACCGTCGCCAGCGCGACCAGCCCGGCGGTCGCCGAGGCGAGGCCGAGGAGCGGGCGCCGAGCGCGTGGGGAACCAGGGAACGGGAGCACGCTCGACGGTAGGCCGCCGGCTCCGGGCGCCGCCAGAGCCACGCGCCCCAGCGCGTGGCGCGTTCCGGCCCCCGGCCGCTCCCGGTCCGTCACCCTCGGGCGTCGGAGCCCCGGAGCCCCGGAGCCCTGGAGCCCTGGAGCCCCGGAGCGGGTCGCGCGCCGCCGTCCCTCAGGCCCGGCGCAGGCGGAAGACCGGGATCAGCCGGTCGGTGCGCTCCTCGTACTTGGCGTAGTTCGGCCAGGTGGCGAGCATCGTGCGCCACGCGGCGGCGCGGTCCTCGCCGGAGAGCTCCTCGGCGGTCACGTCGGTCTCGACCCTGCCGAAGCGGATGTGGGCGGTGCGCGCGGCCCGCAGGTTGACGACCCACACCGGCATCTTCGGGCCGCCGAAGTAGGACCCGGCGATCAGCCAGGTGTCACCGTCGGGCACGCACAGCAGCGGGGTCTGGCGCGGGATGCCGCTCTTGCGGCCGACGACGGTGAGCATGAGGTTGGGCAGGCCGGCGAGGTCGAGCACGCTGACCCGCCCGCGCGAGGCCTTCTGCAGGTTCTTGTCGACCCACACGATCTGGGGGAGCAGCTTCGGCATCCACTCGATGGCGCCGATCTTCACGGCCAGCGGGGTCAGGAGTCCCATGGCCCGAAATCTAGAACAGGTTCCGTCCCGGGGTCGCAGGGATCCGACCACCGGTCCGCCCGCCCACTCGGCACCACTTCGACGGTGACTCGGCGCTGGTTCGACGGTGGCCTGCTCAACGGCCGACTCAGCGCGCCGGCTCGACCCGCCCCGCGACCTCGCCCAGGGACAGCCGCCCGCCGGAGGTCGACGGCGCGGAGTAGCGCAGCACGACCTCCTGGCCGTCCTCGAGGAACCGCTCGCCGCGCCACAGCTCGATGAAGGAGCCCTCCTGGCCCGGCGCGGGACCGCTGATCGTCCCGCTGGCGAACAGGTCGCCGGTGCGCACGCTGGCGCCGTTGACCGTGAGGTGGGCCAGCATCTGCGCGGGCGACCAGTAGGTCGAGGCGTACGTCGGTCGGCTGACGACCTCCCCGTCGAGCACGACCTCCACGTCGATGTCGAGGCCGCGCGTGCGCCCCGACTCGAGGTACGCCGCCGGCTCGGGGTCCTGGCCGGGCAGGTCGCACCACGCCGCCTCGAGCGCGGCCAGCGGCGTGACCCAGCAGCTGATCGAGGTCGCGAACGACTTGCCCAGGAACGGTCCGAGCGGGACGTACTCGTAGGCCTGGATGTCGCGTGCGGACCAGTCGTTGAGCCCGACGACCCCGAAGACGTGGTCGGCCAGCGCGGCGGCCGGGACGCGCGAGCCGAGGGCCGAGGGCGCGCCGACGACGAAGCCGAGCTCGGCCTCGATGTCCAGGCGCCGGGTCGGGCCGAAGGACGGCGGTTCGCCTGGCCCCAC
Organism: Nocardioides sp.; assembly: GCF_030149505.1. Taxonomy (GTDB): domain Bacteria; phylum Actinomycetota; class Actinomycetes; order Propionibacteriales; family Nocardioidaceae; genus Nocardioides. The sequence goes on along the minus strand of NZ_JASBRN010000026.1, from coordinate 43,884 downwards.
CGGGCGCAGCCCCGAGGGCCGGACCACGGGGGTGCCGCTCGGCACGACGGTGCCCGCGCGGCCGTGGTAGCCGACCGGCAGGTGCTTCCAGTTCGGCAGCAGCGGCTCGGAGCCGGGGCGGAACATCCGGCCGAGGTTGGTGGCGTGGTGCTCGGAGGCGTAGAAGTCGACGTAGTCGGCCACCTCGAACGGCAGGTGCATGACCACGTCGGAGAGCGGGATGCCCGGCAGGTCGGGCGCGAGGTCGAGCGCCTGCTCGCGCAGCTGGCGCCAGGTCGAGGGCCCGCGCGCCATGAGGGCGTTGAGCGAGGGCTCGGCCAGCTCGGGTCGACCGGTCGCGTGCGCCAGGTCGAGGACCTCCTCGCCCCGTCGTACGCCGACCCGGCGCGGGCCGCCGTCGACGGAGAAGACCCCGTAGGGCAGGTGGTCGAGGCCGAAGCCGCCGAGGACGTCGGAAGGAGGAGTGCTCACAGGTCCACCATCTCGCGGAGGTCGGCCAGGGGCTCCTCGACGCTGCACGAGCCGAAGGAGGAGAACCACCGGCGCGCACCGGTCAGCTCCAGCGCCAGCAGGTCGGGGGCATCCCCGGAGGTCAGCACCTCGACCACCTCGGCGCGCGAGGCGCCGTCGAAGGCGACCCGGGTCGCGGCGAGCACCGCCACGAACCCGTGGTGCCGCCAGCCCTCCGGGGAGGTGTGGGGCAGCGCGCGATGCAGGCCCGCGGTGCACTTGAACGGCAGCTCCCGGTCGAGCGCGGCATCGATCCAGGCGGCCAGCCGCTCCGGCGTCGGGAACGCCTCGGCGTCCAGGCCGCCGGTGCGCAGCTTGAGCCGCAGCTCGGCTGCGGCGACCTCGTCGGCGGCGGCCAGCCAGGAGTGCGTGGGGTCGGTCGCGGGCAGCTCGACGAAGACCCGGGTGTCCTCGTCGAGGACGCCCTCGGCGCGGGCCGCGTCGACGGCGGCCACCACGCGGCGGGCGTTGCCGGCGGGGTCCTCGACGTCGCGCAGGGCGATCTCCAGGCCGGCGAGCGGCAGGTCGCGCTGGGCGCACAACCGAGCGGGGCCCAGCACCTGGCCGGCGCCCCCCGTCAGTACGACCGACACCGGCGTCCCGCTCGGCACGGCCGGCAGGTCGGTGTCGCGCACGACCAGCGAGCGGACCAGCCGCGCCGCGGGGCCGGAGCGTCCGGCGTACGCCGCGAGCGCCTGCTCCAGCGGGGCGTCGCCAGGCGGGAAGGTGGCGGCGTCGTCGATGAGGCCGACCCAGAAGGGGTCGGTGGACGGTTCCTCGAAACGGGTCACCGCGCTACTGTAGCGAACGAATAGCGCCCTGGTTCGTCCGATAGTCGGACGTCCGCTCGAAGCGTCGGGAGACAGCATGGCCTACTACCGCAGTGTCGGCGACGTCCCCCGGACCCGCCACACCCAGCACCGCGACGCCGAGGGTCGCCTCTACCGCGAGGAGCTGATGGGGGAGGAGGGGTTCTCCTCCGACTCCTCCCTGCTCTACCACCGAGGCGTCCCCTCGGCCCTCACCGCGAGCGAGGTCTGGGAGCTGCCGGACCAGTCCCGCACCCCCAACCACCCGCTCGCCCCGCGGCACCTGCGGCTGCACGACCTCGAGACCGGCACCGACGCCGTCGCCGACCGCCGGACCGTGCTGGCCAACAACGACGTGCGGCTCACCTACGTCGTGACCGGCACCGAGCCGAGCGCCTACTACCGCGACGCGATCGGCGACGAGTGTGTCTTCGTCGAGTCCGGTTCCGGGGTGGTCGAGACGGTGTTCGGCGCCGTCCCCTACCGAGCCGGCGACTTCGTGGTGGTCCCGCGCGCCACTACCCACCGCTGGGTCCCGGCTGAGCCCAGCCGGCTCTACGCCACGGAGGCCAGCAGTCACGTCGCGCCGCCCAAGCGCTACCTGAGCCGGTTCGGCCAGCTGCTCGAGCACGCGCCGTACTGCGAGCGCGACCTGCACGGCCCCGCCGAGCCGCTGCTGCGCGAGGGCACCGACGTGCCGGTGCTGGTCAAGCACCGCACCAGCCAGGGGATCGTCGGCACCCGGATGACGTACGCGACCCACCCCTTCGACGTGGTCGGCTGGGACGGCTGCCTCTACCCCTACACGCTCAACATCGAGGACTACATGCCGATCACCGGCAAGGTCCACCAGCCGCCGCCGGTGCACCAGGTCTTCGAGGGCTGGAACTTCGTGGTCTGCGCGTTCCTGCCGCGCAAGGTCGACTACCACCCGCTCGCCGTGCCGGTGCCCTACTACCACTCCAACGTCGACAGCGACGAGGTCATGTTCTACGTCGCCGGCGACTACGAGGCCCGCAAGGGCTCCGACATCGGGCTCGGCTCGATCTCACTGCACCCCGGTGGCCACGCCCACGGCCCGCAGCCCTCCGCGATCGAGGCCAGCCTCGGTGCCGAGCGCTTCGAGGAGACCGCCGTGATGGTCGACACCTTCGCCCCGCTCGAGCTCGGCGAGGCCGCCCTGGCGGTGGAGGACCCGGAGTACGCCTGGACCTGGGCCCGCGACCGGGGCTGAGGCCGCTGCGGGTTGGCGGGGAAGGGGCGCGCGGTGCCGCGTCCGGCCCGAGGCGCCCCCTTCGTCGCTACCAGGCCGTTCGCGCGTTCCACACGAACGGCCCGCCAGCCCCACCCACGCTCCTCGGGGGGCGCCTCGGGCCGGCCGCGTCCCCGCGCGCCCGCTGTCTCTGCCGACCAGGCGTGCGCCCTCACTCCCGCAGGAGCGCGTCCACGGCGCGGGGGTCCAGGGCTCGGTCGATGGCCAGGGCCGCGCACCCGTGCAACCCGGCGGCCTCGCCGTGGGTGGCCGGCACGAAGCGCAGGGCCCGGGCGGCGGCCGGGTGGGCGCGGGCATGGAGGGACTCGCGGATCCCGGCGGTGAGCAGGTCGAAGGCGGTGGCCATGTCCCCGCCGACGACGACCGCCTCGGGGTGCAGCAGGTTGACGGCGACGGCCAGGGTCTCGCCGAGGTGCCGGCCGGCCTCGCGCAGCAGCTGGCGGGCCTCGGGGTCGCCGGCGAGGGCGAGCGCGGCGAGGTCGCGCACGTGGCGTACGTCGGAGCGACCCGCCTCCTGCAGCCGCGCCACCAGCGCCCAGCCGCCGGCCACCGTCTCCAGGCAACCGGTCGCCCCGCAGCGGCACAGCAGGTCGCCGGCCTCCTCGACCCGGGTGTGCCCGAGCTCGCCGGTGGTGCCGCGACCTTCGCCGACCAGCCGACCGTCGGCCACGATGCCCAGCGCCAGGCCGGTCGAGGCCTTGAGCACCAGCATGTCCCGGGCCACCGGGACCCGGCCGAAGAGCTCCGAGCGCACCAGGACCGACGTGTCGTTGTCGAGGTGCACCGGGGCGTCGGTGACGGGGGACAGGTAGGGGGCGAGGGCGACCCCGTCCCAGCCGCGCATCACGGGGGCGTCGGTGGCGGTGGCCGTGGCCGGGTCGACGGAGCCCGGCAGGCTCAGCCCGACGCCGAGCACCCGCGCGCGAGGCGCCGAGGGGGCGACGAGGCCGTCGAGCAGGGAGCCGAGCCGGGCGGCGACGTCGGGCATCAGGTCGCGGGCACCGGTGCCGGGCTCGTGGTCGCGGGTGTCGCCGGCGACCTCCCGACCGGCCAGGTCGAAGACGCCGACCTGGCTGCGGGAGCGCCCGACGGCCACGGCGAGCACCACCCCGGCGTCGGGGTCCAGGCGCAGGGCGGCCGCCGGCCGTCCCCCGGTCGAGGCGAGGTCGGCGCCCTCCAGCAGCAGCCCGGCCGCCGCGAGGGCGCCGACCCGTGCCGTCACGGCGCCACGGGAGAGCCCGGTCAGCCGCACGAGGTCGGCGCGCGTGGCGGCGCGCCCGGTGCGGAGCAGGTGCAGCAGGCCGCCCGGGGAGGTGTCGACCCAGGTCTCGTCGGTGACCACGCGGCGAGTGAAGCACACACTTAAGTCAGAAAATGACCTAAGAGTGCTTGTATCGATCCAAAAGTCCTGCGACCGTAGGACCCATGCATCCCCCGGCCGACCCGACCGCCGTGACCGCGACCCTCCCGCCGGTCTGCGACTTCACCGTCTTCGGCGGGACCGGTGACCTCGCGCTGCGCAAGCTGCTGCCCGCGCTCTACCACCGCGACCTCGAGGGTCACCTGCCCGCGGACACCCGCATCATCGGCGTCTCCCGCTCCGAGATCGACGACGCCGGCTACCGCCGCGAGGTCCGCGCCGCGCTCGAGCGCTTCGTCGAGCCCGCGCTGCTGGAGGAGGCGGCGATCACCCGTCTGCTCGGCCGCCTGCACCACCTCTGCCTGGACTCCGACACCCCCGACGACTGGCACCTGCTGCACGGCCTGCTCAAGGACCGGCCCCGCGAGGACGAGACGGTCCGCGTCTTCTACCTCGCCGTCGCGCCGCGCCTCTTCGGCCCGACCTGCGAGCGCCTCGCCGAGATCGACGTCGTCGACGAGCGGGCACGCGTCGTGCTGGAGAAGCCGATCGGGCACGACCTCGCCTCGGCCCGCGAGGTCAACGACGCGGTCGGCCGGGTGTTCGCCGAGCACCAGGTCTTCCGCATCGACCACTACCTCGGCAAGGAGAGCGTCCAGAACCTCCTGGTCACGCGCTTCGCCAACACCTTCCTCGAGCCGCTGTGGAACTCCCAGTGGGTCGACCACGTGCAGATCACCGTCTCCGAGACCGTCGGGGTCGGCACCCGCGGGGGCTACTACGACCACGCGGGCGCCCTGCGCGACATGGTGCAGAACCACCTCCTGCAGCTGCTGTGCCTCGTGGCGATGGAGCCGCCGACGTACGTCGGCCGCGAGAACGTCCGCGACGAGAAGCTCAAGGTGCTCCAGGCGCTGAAGCCGCTCGGCCCGGCCGACGTGGACCGCGACACCGTCCGGGGCCAGTACGTCGCCGGGCTGGTCGAGGGGGAGCGGGCCGCCTCCTACCAGGACGACCTGGGCGCGCTCGGCGGGGCCGGGAGCAGCACCGAGACCTTCGTGGCCCTGAAGGCCGAGGTGCAGAACTGGCGCTGGGCGGGCGTCCCGTTCTACCTGCGCACCGGCAAGCGGATGGACCGCCGCGTCTCGGAGATCGTCGTGGTCTTCAAGGAGCCCCCGCACGCGATGTTCCCGGGCTCGGAAGGCACCACGACGGCCAACCGGCTGCACATCTGCGTCCAGCCCGACGAGGGCATGCGCCTGCACCTGACGGCCAAGGAGCCCGGCCCCGGCGGCATCCGGCTGCGCCCGGTCTCCCTCGACCTGTCCTACGCCACCGCCTTCGACCAGCGCAGCCCCGACGCCTACGAGCGGCTGCTCATGGACGTCGTGCGCGGCAACCCGACGTTGTTCATGCGTCGCGACGAGGTCGAGGCGGCCTGGCAGTGGGTGGCGCCCGTCCTCGACCGGTGGGCGGAGTCGCCGGAGGCCCCGCGCCGCTACCCCGCCGGGACCCCCGGCCCCTTCGCCGCAGCGGCGCTCCTGGAGCGCGACGGCCGAGCCTGGCAGGAGACCGACCAGTGAGCACCGGACGCCAGGACCGCCAGCGCCTCCACCCCGTCGTGGCGGCCGTCACCGAGCGCGTCGTCGAGCGCAGCGCCGCGACCCGCAGGGCCTACCTCCAGCGCACCCGGGCCGCCGCCGAGACCGGACCTGCGCGCGGGCGGCTGGCCTGCGCCAACCTCGCGCACGGCTTCGCCGCGGCCGGCCCGGTCGACAAGGCGGCGTTGCGCGGCACGGTCAAGCCCAACCTCGCGATCGTCACCTCCTACAACGACATGCTCTCGGCGCACCAGCCGTTCGAGACCTACCCACCCGCCCTCAAGAGGTCGGTCGTCCGCGCCGGCGGCATCGCCCAGGTCGCCGGCGGCGTCCCAGCCATGTGCGACGGCGTCACGCAGGGTCGCGCCGGCATGCAGCTCTCGCTCTACTCCCGCGACGTCATCGCCATGTCGACCGCCATCGCGCTCTCCCACGACATGTTCGACGGTGCCCTGCTGCTGGGCGTCTGCGACAAGATCGTCCCCGGCCTGGTGATGGGTGCGCTGTCCTTCGGGCACCTCCCGACCGTGCTCGTGCCGGCCGGGCCCATGGAGTCGGGCCTGCCCAACAAGGAGAAGGCCGCGGTCCGCCAGCGGTACGCCGAGGGGCTGGCCTCCCGCGAGGAGCTGCTCGAGGCCGAGGCGGCGTCGTACCACTCTGCCGGCACCTGCACCTTCTACGGCACCGCCAACTCCAACCAGCTGCTGATGGAGGTCATGGGCCTGCACCTGCCGGGCGCCTCCTTCGTCAACCCCGGCACCCCGCTGCGCACCGCCCTCACCGACGCGGCCGCAGCCCGGGTCACGGAGCTGGCCCACCGCCAGCAGACCGGGCAGCGGGGGGCCTCGCCGATCGGGGAGCTCGTCGACGAGCGCGTCCTGGTCAACGCCTGCGTGGCGCTGCTGGCCTCCGGCGGCTCGACCAACCACACGATGCACCTGGTGGCGATGGCCCGCGCGGCCGGCGTGGAGCTGACCTGGCAGGACCTCTCCGACCTCTCCGCCGTCGTGCCGCTGCTGTGCCGGATCTATCCCAACGGCTCCGCCGACGTGAACCACTTCCAAGCCGCCGGCGGCATCGCCTTCCTGGTGCGGACCCTGCTCGACGCGGGGCTGCTGCACGAGGACGTGCAGACCGTCGCGGGACCCGGCCTGCGCCGCTACACCCAGGAGCCGCGGCTCACCGCCGACGGCGGCGTCGAGTGGGTCGACGGCCGGAACACCTCCCTCGACACCGACGTGCTGCGCCCGGCGGACCACCCGTTCTCCGCCGACGGCGGCCTGCGGGTGCTGACCGGGCCACTGGGCCAGGCCGTCATCAAGACCTCGGCCGTCGCGCCCGAGCACCGAGTCGTCACGGCCCCGGCGCTGGTCTTCGACGACCAGGCCGACTTCCTGCAGGCCTTCGCCGGCGGGGCCCTCGACGGGCGCGACCTGGTGGCGGTCATCCGCTACCAGGGCCCGGCCGCCAACGGCATGCCCGAGCTGCACAAGCTGACCCCCGCGCTGGGGGTGCTCCAGGACCGCGGCCAGCGGGTCGCGGTCGTCACCGACGGTCGGATGTCCGGGGCCTCGGGCAAGGTCCCGGCCGCCATCCACGTCACGCCCGAGGCTGCGCTCGGCGGCGTCCTGGCGCGACTGCGGGACGGCGACCTGGTGACCGTCGACGCCGACGCGGGGCTGCTCACCGTCGCCGACGTCGAGACCGTGCTCGCGCGCCCGGCCACGGGCGCGGCCCCGACGGCGCAGGAGTTCGCCGGGACCGGCCGCGAGCTCTTCGCGATGTTCCGCGCCACCGTCGGGCCCGCCGACCAGGGAGCCAGCGTCTTCCCCGCGGTCCCGGTCGACCAGGGGGTCCCCGCCCATGTCTGACTCGCTGCTCGACCTCGTCCCGGTCGTGCCGGTCGTCGTCGTGGAGGAGCTCGACCACGCCGTCCCACTGGCGCGCGCCCTGGTGGCCGGAGGCCTGCCGGTCGTCGAGCTGACGCTGCGCACGCCGGTCGCACTCGACGCCGTGCGGGCCATCGCCGCCGAGGTCCCGGAGATCACCTTGGGAGTCGGCACGGTCTGCACCCCGGCCCAGGCCGAGGCGGCGGCCGAGGCCGGTGCCGGCTTCCTGGTCTCGCCGGGGACGACGCCGGACCTGCTGCAGGCGATGCTCGGCACCGGGCTGCCGTTCCTCCCCGGGACCGCCACGGTCTCCGAGGTGCTTCGCGTGCTCGAGGCCGGCGTGACGGAGATGAAGTTCTTCCCCGCCGAGGCGTCCGGCGGCACGGCGTACCTCTCCTCGCTGGCCTCGCCGCTCTCCGCTGCCCGCTTCTGCCCCACCGGCGGCATCACCGCCGCCTCGGCCCCCGGCTACCTCGCGCTGCCCAACGTCGGCTGCGTCGGCGGGTCCTGGCTGACCCCCCGTGACGCCCTGGCCGCCGGCGACTGGGCCCGGGTCGAGCGCCTCGCACGCGAGGCGGCCGCCCTGCGCTGAGGCGGGTACGACGTCGGCCGGACCGGCCCGGAAGCACGACGACCCCGCCAGGGCGGCGGGGTCGTCGGCAGCCGCTGCTCCAGGGCTGCTGTGCTGCGGGTCAGCGGGTCAGCAGGAGATGCCACCCCGGGGGACCTTGACCTTGGTCTGCAGCGGGGCGACCGCCACGTCGGCGATCACCTGGCCGCCGAGCGAGAGCACGGCGCGCAGGGTGACCGACTTGGCCTTGGCCATCCGGCCGTTCTCGGTGACCTTCTCCTTGATGACGCCCGGGAACTGCAGGGTCAGGCCCAGCAGCGGGTTCTCGGGGAAGGAGATCTCGGCCGGCGCACCGTCGGTGGGGATCGGAACGGGCTGGCCGTCGGGGCCGGTGATCTCCAGGACCGCCGGGGTGTAGTCGATCCTCGCGCCCCCGGGCCGGCCGGTCGCGGTCGCGACCATCTTCGGGTCGGAGCTGACCTCGATGCCCACAGCGCCGCCGAAGAGCTCGAGGTCGGCCAGACCGGTCGTGGCCACCCCCTTCAGGCCGGACCGGTCACCGCGCGGGAGGTACTGCGTGCGCTGCATCGCCGAGGCCGTCCCGTCGAGCGCCAGCAGCGAGCCGGTGCCGGGGATGGCGCCGGGCAGCACGGTCGCGTCGGCGGTCGAGGACATCGACGAGGTCGCGTCCTGGCCGCCGGGCACGCAGGAGCGCTTGCCGGCCCAGCGGGCCATGGCCTCGCCGGTGCTGGCGCCCACCGACAGCAGGGGCTCGGCGGGGACCGGCACCAGCGTCTGGCTGGGGATTTCGTCGGTGCCCTTGGTCGGGCCGGCCTTGGCGACCAGCGCGGTCAGCAGGCCGGAGAGGTCGTTGTCGGCGAGGCCACGGCCACCGAGGCTCTTCGAGGTCGAGACCGACGGGGTGGCCTTGCGGGTGTTGAGCATCGACGACGCGCGACCCACACGGAGGTCGACGACCTTGCCCCCCTCGATGCCGGGGGTCTGGTCCAGGACGAGCACCCGCAGGATCTGCGCACCGACCTTGGCGCGGTGCTGGTACTTCTGGACCCCATCACCACTGCGTGCCGGTGCCGCCTGGCCGGGCGCAGGCTGCAGGGCGATCAGTGGCAGGGCGGTGGCGACCGCTGTGGCCAGGGCCATGGTCATCCGTGTCGTGCGTCGCGTTCTCATGTCGACCCTTCTGGTGGGGGATGGTGCGGCGAGGCGGTGATCTGGGTGGACACCTGTTGCCTCACCGCGTTCCTTACCCGTGGGGTCGCACCGGCCAACCCCCCTTTCACCCTGATGTGTGACGGGTCACGCGATCGACGGAGCGGCGAGGAACGCGGGAGCGGCTGCGCACGGGCCGGTGGACCGGTCCCGCGGCGCAGCCGCTCTCGAGGCCCGGTGCCCTCAGCGCACCACCGCGCCGCCCGTGAGCGTGCGGTACGTGTAGGCCGTGCCCAGCAGCACCACCGGCAGGCTGACCAGCGCGCCGATGCCGCAGGCCAGGAAGCCGGCGAACGCGACGATCGCGCCCACGATGTACCAGACCAGCGTGTTGCCGAGGTTGTTCTTCGTGAGCTCGAAGCTGGCCTTGACCGCCGCCATCGGCTCGAGGTCGCGGTCGACGACGAAGTAGAGGCTGTAGGAGAGCATGAAGCCCGCCACGAGCCCGGGGAAGTAGCACAGGAGCGTCCCGACGAAGGTGATGGCGCCGACGATCAGCGCGGTCACGACGACCTTGCCGATCTTGTCGGTGCGCAGCACCTCGGAGAACTCCCAGGAGCCGCCGTCGGTCACCTTCAGCGCAGCGCGGATCAGTCCGGCCGCGATGATCTGGAAGACCACCAGCACCACCGCGGTGAGCAGGGCCTGGATCACGAGCCCGGCCACGAAGCCGGTGCCGCCGTCGCAGACGTAGCGGCCCTCGTCGTTGACACCGCACTCGACGTCGCCGGCCAGCGCGCCGGTGACCAGGCTGCCGAGCACGGCGACCGCGCCGACACCCACCAGCAGGACCACCGCCGACAGCACGATCGGGCCCACGTTGGCCTGGAACTTCGCCCAGCCGAAGGAGAGCGCGTCGCCGACGCTGTACGCCGGGGCGGGCGGGCCGCCGTACGCCGGCTGGCCGCCGGAGCCCGGACCGCCACCGCCGGGGCCGTACCCGCCCGGCCCGTAGCCGCCCGGACCACCCGGAGGCGGCGGCGGGGGCGGCGGTGGGCCGTCGGCGCCTCCGCCCATGGGCGGCTCGCCCGGCGGGGGCGGCGGGGGCGGGGGAGGCGGTGGGGTGCTCGACATCGGTGGACCTCCTGGTGGGGGCCGGGCCACGCTGGCTCGGCAGGTGGGTCGGTCGTGGCCAGCACGCTAGCGGCGGGGGGAGCCCGGCGGGAAGGTCCGACACCAGGCCGCCGTGACTGGTCCGTACCCCATGGGTGGGCTGCCGCCTGGGTCGAGCCGCGCATGATGGGGCCATGCCTCTCGGATGGTCCTTCACCGCACCCCGCCACGACGTCGACGAGCGCGAGCTCGAGGTCACCAAGCCCAAGGACGCTGCCGCCGGCACGACCGCCGTGGCCGTGGCGATGAAGCGCGCGGTGGAGCAGATGGGCCCGATCCGGACGGCCCGGACCCTGCTGCGGCTCAACCAGGTCGACGGCTTCGACTGCCAGGGATGCGCGTGGCCGGACCCCGAGGCGGGGCACCGGCACACGGCGGAGTTCTGCGAGAACGGCGCCAAGGCGGTCACGGAGGAGGCCACGCTGCGGCGCGTCGACCGGTCCTTCTTCGCCGAGCACCCGGTCGCGGAGCTGGCCCACCGCACCGACTACTGGCTAGGCCAGCAGGGCCGGATCACCGAGCCGGTGGTGCTGCGACCGGGCGGCACCCACTACGAGCCGGTCACCTGGGACGAGGCGTTCGCGACGATCGGGCGCCACCTGCGTGCGCTGTCGAGTCCCGACGAGGCGATCTTCTACACCTCCGGGAAGACCTCCAACGAGGCGGCGTTCGTCTACCAGCTCCTCGCGCGCTCCTTCGGCACCAACAACCTCCCGGACTGCTCCAACATGTGCCACGAGTCCACCTCGGTGGCGCTGGCGGAGTCGATCGGCATCGGCAAGGGGTCGGTGAGCCTGCACGACGTCGAGACCGCCGAGCTGGTCGTCATCGCCGGGCAGAACCCCGGCACCAACCACCCCCGGATGCTCTCCGCGCTCGAGAAGGTCAAGCGCAACGGCGGGAAGATCCTCGCGATCAACCCGCTGCGCGAGGCCGGGCTGGTGCGGTTCAAGAACCCGCAGGTGCCCCGCGGCGTTGTCGGCAACGGCACCGCCCTGGCCGACCTGCACCTCCCGGTGCGGATCAACGGCGACCTCGCGCTCTTCCAGGCGATCGGCTCCCTGCTGCTGGAGTGGGACGCCCTGGACCACGACTTCATCGCGACCCACACCGTCGGCTTCGAGGAGTACGCCGCGCACCTGCGCACCCTCGACCGCGACGCCGTCCTGCGGGCGACCGGGCTGACCTGGGAGCAGATCGAGGAAGCGGCCCGGATGTTCGCCGACTCCTCGGCCACCGTCACCTGCTGGGCCATGGGGATCACCCAGCACCGCAACTCCGTGGCCACCGTCAAGGAGCTCGCCAACGTCGCCTTCCTCCAGGGCAACATCGGCAAGCCCGGGGCCGGGCTCTGCCCGGTGCGCGGCCACTCCAACGTGCAGGGCGACCGCACCATGGGCATCTGGGAGCGCTCGCCGGAGCACTTCCTCGCCGCCCTGGAGCAGGAGTTCGGCATCCCGGTGCCGCGGGAGCACGGCCTGGACACCGTCGCCTCGGTGACCGCCCTCCACGAGGGTGACGCCTCGGTCTTCATCGGCATGGGGGGCAACTTCGTCTCGGCCGTCTCCGACACCGCCGTCACCGAGGAGGCCTTCCGCCGCGCGGCGCTGACGGTGCACGTCTCCACCAAGCTCAACCGCTCCCACGTGGTGCACGGCCGCGAGGCCCTGATCCTGCCGGCGCTGGGTCGCAGCGAGCGCGACCTCACCGGTGGCCGCAAGCAGCGGGTCACCGTCGAGGACTCCATGTCCGCGGTCCACGCCTCCCACGGGCCGCTCGAGCCGGCCTCGGAGCACCTGCGCTCGGAGGTCGACATCGTCTGCGGGATCGCCCTCGCGGCCCTCGGCGCCGACCACCCGGTCCCGTGGGAGCAGCTGCGCGCGGACTACACCGAGATCCGGCACCGCATCTCCCGCGTGGTGCCCGGCGCGGCGGCGTACGCCGAGAAGGTCGACCAGCCCGGCGGCTTCGTCCTGCCGCACCCGCCCCGCGACAGCCGCACGTTCCCGACCCCGCAGGGCAAGGCCGTCTTCGCCGTCAGCCCGCTCGACGTGCTGCACGTGCCGGAGGGGCGGCTGCTGCTGCAGACGATGCGCAGCCACGACCAGTTCAACACCACGATCTACGGCCTCGACGACCGCTACCGCGGCGTCAAGGGCGGGCGCCGGGTCGTGTTCGTCCACCCCGAGGACATCGCTGCGCTCGGGCTCGAGGACGGCCAGCTCGTCGACCTGGTCAGCGAGTGGCGCGACCCCGACGACGAGACCGCGTCGCTCGTCGAGCGGCAGGCCCCGGCCTTCCGGGTCGTCTCCTACGACCAGCCGCGCGGCTGCGCGGCGGCCTACTACCCCGAGACCAACCCGCTCGTGCCGCTGGCCAGCACGGCCCTGGGCAGCAACACCCCGACCTCGAAGTCGATCGTGGTCCGGCTCGACCCGGCCACCCACGACTCCACGACGCTGTTGGCCAGCGATGCCGGCCACGTGGTGCCCTCGGGTCGCGGCGACGAGGACAAGCGCACGGTCTCGCCGGAGCAGCTGTCGTGACCCGGTTGGACCGACCCAGCGAGGAGGTGGAGTGCGCGAGTGGTGACGAGTCCGGTGTGAGCGTCATGACCGCGCGCGAGGTCCCGCTCGGCGGGCCGCGGGCGATGACCGTGCGGCGCACGCTGCCCCAGCGCGGCCGCACGATGATCGGCGCCTGGTGCTTCGTGGACCACTACGGACCCGATGACGTCGCCGAGACCGGGGGGATGGTCGTCGCCCCGCACCCGCACACCGGCCTGCAGACGGTCTCCTGGCTCTTCACCGGCGAGATCGAGCACCGCGACTCCGCCGGCCACCACGCGATGGTGCGCCCCGGCGAGCTCAACCTCATGACCGCGGGCCGCGGGATCTCGCACTCCGAGGTCTCGACGGCGGCCACCAGCGTGCTGCACGGCGCCCAGCTGTGGGTGGCGCTGCCCGCCGAGGCGCGGGGCACCGAGCCCACCTTCCGCCACTACGCGCCCGAGCCGGTCGCGGGGGAGAACTGGGAGGCGCGCGTCTTCCTCGGCTCCCTGCTCGGCGACACGTCGCCGGTGGAGACGTTCTCGCCGCTCGTCGGCGCGGAGCTGCTGCTGGAGCCCGGCACCTCCCTGGTTGTCGCGGTCGACCCGGCCCACGAGCACGGGGTGCTCGTCGACGCCGGCCAGGTCGAGGTCGAGGGGGTCCCGGGCACGCCCTCGGACCTGGTCCACGTGCCGACCGGCTGCGCGACCGTGCGGCTGCGGGCTGGCGAGGAGCCGGTCCGGGCCCTGCTGCTCGGCGGCGAGCCGCTCGGAGAGTCGATCGTGATGTTCTGGAACTTCATCGGCGCCACCCACGAGGAGGTCGCGGGCTACCGCGAGGAGTGGCAGGCGCAGATCACCCGCGACGGCAGCCGCGTCGGCGACTCCCAGGAGGTCGCCGACGGCCGCTTCGGCATCGTCCCCGGCGACCACCTCGCCCCCATCCCCTCCCCGGCCCTCCCCAACGCCCGCCTGCGCCCCCGCTCCTGACGAGACCGCGCGACTGCGCCAGCGGACCCGGCCCGGCTGGCGCGTTCACTCGGCGCTGGTTCGACCGTGACTCGGCACTGGTTCGAGCATGACTCGGCTCCCGTGGCCGGTGTGCTCTGTGCCGAGCCGGCGCGTCCTTCCGGAAATGTGCGCCGGTTCGACCACCAAGAGCCCGGCCGTCGGCGACGCGTGGCACGCTGACCGCCCATGGGACCCCTGACCGGCGAGGACGGCCTGCCCCGCTGCCCCTGGGCCGGGGCGGAGCCCGGTCTGATGCGGGACTACCACGACCAGGAGTGGGGCCGGGCGATCGAGGGTGACGCGGCCTGGTTCGAGCGGCTGACGCTCGAGGCGTTCCAGTCCGGGCTGTCGTGGGCGACGATCCTGCGCAAGCGGCCGGCCTTCCGCGCGGCCTTCGACGGCTTCGAGTCGGCGCGCGTGGCGGCGTACGACGGCGGCGACGTCGCCCGGCTCATGGCCGACGCCGGGATCGTGCGCAACCGCGCGAAGGTGCGGGCGGCGATCACCAACGCCCGGGCGACGCTCGACCTCGTCGAGGCCGAGGGCGGGGGTGCGCTGGAGCGGCTCGTGCGTGCGCACGCGCCCTCGACCGCGCCCGCGCCGCAGGACACCTCCGAGCAGCAGACGACCTCGGCGGAGTCATCGGCGCTGTCGAAGGAGCTCAAGCGTCGCGGCTTCACCTTCGTCGGGCCGACCACGATGTTCGCGCTGATGGAGGCGACCGGGGTCTTCGACCCGCACCTGCTCGGCTGCCACCGGCGCGGCTGAGCGCCACGGGGCGGCGACGGTTGCGCCGGCGGGCCGCCCGGCTGCCACACTCGCGGGCGTGCGCGTCGTGTCCGGCCTGACCTGGCTCCTGGGGTGCCAGCTGGTCGGCGAGGTCGTCGTCCACGCGCTCGACGCGCCCGTGCCGGGCCCGGTCGTCGGCATGGTCGTGCTCCTGCTCGTCCTGCTCGTGCGCCGTCCGCCCGAGGGCAGCTCGGTCCACCAGGCGGCCGACGCGCTCCTGCCGCACCTGCAGCTGCTCTTCGTGCCCGCCGGGGTCGGGGTGGTGGTCTACGGCGCGGTCCTGCGCCAGGACGGCCCGGCGATCGTGGTCGCCCTGGTCGTCTCGTGGCTGCTCGGGCTGGCTGCGGTCGGCTGGACCGCCCAGCTGCTGACCCGGGAGCGGGCCCGGTGAGCTGGTTCCTCGCCCACCCGCTGACCTGGCTGGTTGCCACGCTGCTGGCCTACCGCCTCGGCGTGCACCTGCGCGACCGCACCGGGCACCCCGTGGCCCAGCCCGTGCTGGTCGGCGTCGTCCTGCTCGCCGCCGCACTGGTGCTGCTCGACGTCGACTACGCGACGTACGCCGAGGGCACCACGATCGTGACCTTCCTGCTCGGCCCCGCGACGGTCGCCCTAGCCGTGCCGCTTCACCGCCAGCTCGGCCGCCTGCGCGGCTACGCGTTGCCGCTGGTCGCCGGCCTCCTGGTCGGGGTCGTCGTCTCCGTCGGCTCGGCGATGCTGCTCGTGCAGCTGCTCGGCGGCGACGAGCTGCTGGCCCGCACCGTCGCCCCCAAGGCCACGACCGCGCCCGTGGCGATCGCGCTGTCGCGGACCATCGAGGGGGTCGCCCCGCTGACGGCCGCGATCGGGATCACCGCCGGCATCCTCGGCGCCGTCGCCGCCCCCACGGTCCTCACGTGGCTGCGCGTGCGCGAGCACCGGGCGCGCGGCCTGGCCACCGGCGCGGTCTCCCACGGCATCGGCACCTCGCGGATGCTGCACGAGCACCCCGTCGAGGGCGCCTTCTCCGGCCTGGCCATGGGTCTCACCGCCCTCGCCACCAGCCTGCTGCTGCCGCTGCTCGTCCCGCTCTTCCTGCGCTGACGACGCCCGACCGCCGAGAGCGGCGGTTCGCACCTCGACCACCGGCCCCGACGACCCGTTCCGGCGGCTAGCGTGCAGCGGCATGCCACGCGTGCACGCCTTCACCGACGACGCCCTCGGGACCCACGACGCCGTCGGGCTGGTCGAGGCCCTCCACCGCGGCGAGGTCTCCGCGCCCGAGGTCGTCGAGGCCGCCGTCGCGCGGACCGAGGCGGTCGACCCGGCGCTGGGCGCGGTCGCCTGGCGCGCCTACGACCGGGCCCGTGCGGAGGCCCGCGCCCTGCGCGGCGGCTACTTCGCCGGCGTACCCAGCTTCCTGAAGGACAACGTCGACGTCGAGGGCCTGCCGACCCTCCAGGGCACCGACGCGTACGTCGGCAGGCCGGCGTCCCGCGACGGGGACTTCGCCCGGATGTACCACGCCACGGGGCTGGTCACCCTCGGCAAGACCCGCCTCTCGGAGTACGGCTTCAATGCCGCCGTCGAGCACCCCCGGCTCGGCCCCGTGCGCAACCCGTGGGACCCCGACCGCACCGCCGGTGCTTCCTCGGCCGGGGCCGCGGCCCTCGTCGCCGCCGGTGCCGTCCCGATCGCCCACGCCAACGACGGCGGCGGCTCGATCCGGATCCCCGCGGCGGTCAACGGCCTGGTCGGCCTCAAGCCGACCCGCGGCCGGCTCGCCCAGGACGCCATGCTCCGCGGCCAACCGGTGCGGATCGTCAGCGACGGGGTCGTGACCCGCTCGGTGCGCGACACCGCGGCGTTCCTGCGCGAGTCCGAGAAGGTCTACCGCCCGCTGCGGCTGCGCCCGATCGGCGACATCACCCGCCCCGGACGCCAGCGGCTGCGGGTCGCGGTCTCCACCTCCGGGGCGGGCCGCACCGCCGGCCCCGACGCGATCGAGGCGACCTGGCGCACCGCGCGGGTGCTGGAGGACCTCGCCCACCACGTGGAGGAGGTCGCGGCCCCGGTGCCGGACACCTTCCCCGACGACTTCCTCCTCTACTGGTCGGTGCTCGCCGGGGCCTTGGTCGCCGGTGGCCGGCGCAACCACGGCCGGACCTTCGACAAGGAGCGGCTCGACCCGCTCACCCTGGGACTGGCCCGGCACGCGCGCCGCAACGCCCACCGCGTGCCCGGCGCCATCGCCCGCCTGCGCCGCACCACGGCGATCTCCGCGCAGTTCCACCAGCGGTGGGACGTCACCCTCTGCCCCACGCTGGCCACGGCCACGCCGCCGGTCGGCCACCTCTCTCCCGAGCCCGGCTTCGACCAGGTCATGGAGCGGCTCCTGGAGTGGGTCGTCTTCACGCCCTGGCACAACGCCTCGGGGGACCCGGCCGTCTCCCTGCCGCTGGCGACCACCCCGGACGGGCTGCCCTTGGGGATGATGCTGGGCGCCGGCTCCGGCCGCGAGGCGCTGCTGCTGGAGCTGGCCTACGAGCTCGAGCAGGCCGTCCCGTTCCCCACGCTCGCCCGGCGCTGACCCACCGCGCCGAGCCGGCGCACGTTTCCGGAAGAACGCGCCGGTTCGACCCACGCCGACGCCGAGCCGGCGCACGTTTCCGGAAGAACGCGCCGGCTCGGCGACCCAGGACCAGCCCTCAGCGGCGTACGACGAGGAGCGCCTGCGCCGATCGGGCGACCGGCCCGAGCCGGTCGTGCACGGTGGACGTGGCGACCCCGACCGAGCCGGGCCCGAGGGTGGTCTCGGCGTCGAGGCAGACCCACTCGCCGACCGGCTCGCGCAGCACGTGCACGGTGAGCTCGGTGTTCTGGAAGCCCCACTGGGTGACGTCGAGCGCGGCGCTGACCCCCGAGGCGGAGTCGACGCACGTCATCATCCGCGCCAGCGGCGAGGTGGTCTCGCCCTCGACCAGCTCGGGCGCGCGCATCCAGGCGGTGCCGGGGCCGAGGGTGTCGACGGACCCGGAGACCCACCGCCACTCGACCGCCTCGACGTAGCCCGGGTGCCAGGTCCCGGGGGAGGCCTTGACCACGCCGTCGGCCGGTCCGTGCGCGGGAGCGGGCCCGACCTCGGCGGGGCCGGTGCCGCGGGGGAAGAGCCATGCGCGGGCCGAGGCCACGTCGCGCCCGGCGGACGGGTCGTGCAGCACCGACTCGGCCATCAGCACCGACCGGCCCCGCCGCAGGACCCGGGCCGAGGACAGCAGCGGCGCCACCGGGACCGGCCCGAGCAGTTCCATCGTGAACCGCCCCACCACCCGGTCGGCCGCCTCGGGCAGCCGCTCGAGCGCCCGGGTGAGCAGGCCCGCCGGGGGCCCACCGTGCTGGGCGCCGGGGGCCCACGGACCGGCTGCGGAGAGGGTCGTGATGAACCGTTCGGAACCGTCGTCGAGGGTGCCGTCGGGGACGAAGAAGGGCTGGGCCATGCCCCGATTTTCTCCTACGCCGAAGACTCTGTATGGTTCTGCGTCGTTGCCCCTTTAGCTCAGTCGGCAGAGCGTCTCCATGGTAAGGAGAAGGTCTACGGTTCGATTCCGTAAAGGGGCTCTGGGTCGGGTCGTCGCCGGTGCAGACCGGGGTCGACCCTCATCCATGTGGCGGGGTAGCTCAGGTGGTTAGAGCACACGGCTCATAATCGTGGTGTCGCGGGTTCGAGTCCCGCCCCCGCTACCACAGATCCCGCA
The DNA here is from genome assembly GCF_030149505.1 of Nocardioides sp. Classification (GTDB taxonomy): domain Bacteria; phylum Actinomycetota; class Actinomycetes; order Propionibacteriales; family Nocardioidaceae; genus Nocardioides. The sequence continues at coordinate 25,446 of NZ_JASBRN010000026.1, read as the reverse complement.
CCGCCTCCGATCAGCAAGGACATCCCGTGGCCAGCAAGAGCTCTGACGTTCGCCCCAAGATCACGCTCGCCTGCGTGGACTGCAAGGAGCGGAACTACATCACCAAGAAGAACCGTCGGAACAACCCCGACCGCATGGAGATGAAGAAGTTCTGCCCGCGTTGCCGCACCCACACCGACCACCGCGAGACCCGCTGACCCCAGCGCACTCGCACCGCACGGCCCGCCAGGTCCTCCTGGCGGGCCGTCGGCGTTCCCAGGGGTACGCCGACAGCGGCCCGCGGCCGGTCGCGACCGCTCCGTGCCGTGCCGCCCGGTGCGGCCTCAGTCCCCCGGGTCGCAGGTCGGCTCGGGCCACTCCCGCAGCCGCCCGGTGTCGAGCCGGCTCAGCGTCGGCACGACCGGCCGCCCGCCCAGCCGCCAGAAGCTCCGCGCCGCGGACTCGCTGACCGCCCACAGGCTCCCGGGACCGGCGGCCATCCCCTCGGCGCCCGGCAGGAACGCCCGGCGCACCCCGCCCGGCCCCTCGAGCACCCCGCAGCGCGTGTGCGAGCGGGCGAACCACACGCCCGTGCGCCCACCCATCCGGGCCCACACCGCGCCCTGGGCGTGCGAAGGCACCTTCCTCGACGAGACCGCGTCGTCGAGGCCCAGCTCGACCACCCCGGGCGCGAGCACCCGGGAGAGGTCGAACCAGTCCAGCGCTGCCCGGCCCGGGTGCACGCGGCTGGGACGGAAGCGACCCAGCCCGATCCGGCCCCGGTCGTCGATCAGCCCGAAGGACCCCTGCACGGGGTCGGCCAGCCGCCAGCCCCGCAGCACCTCGAGGCTGCGGGGGTCCATCAGCCACAGCCGCGCGCTCTCGGTCAGCCACAGCCCGTGCCGGTCCAGCGCGACGCCCCCGCCGTGGCGGCAGCCGACCTCGGGGCCCGCGCCGACGCGACCGCTGACGCGCCGGCGGTCGGCCAGCAGCGCGCCGGTGCGCAGGTCCAGCCGCACGACCCGGCACCACAGGCTGCCGGGCTCGCCCTCGTCGTACCCCGTCAACCAAGCCGTCCCGCCCCGCACCGCCACGCCCTGCGGCACCAGCGCGGCCGCGGCCCGCGGCGCCCACACGCCCGCGCAGACGGCGTCGGAGACCGGCAGGGGCTCCAGCCCCACCCCGTCCGGGAGGTACGCCGGCGGCCGGCCGCGCACCGCGCCCGCCTCGAGCGGGCGGCAGTCGGAGAGCCGCACCGGGCCCGAGGCCTCGCCGTCGCCCGGACCCGTGCCACCCGGCCCCGTGCCGACCGGTCCGGAGGTGGCGCCGCTGCACCCGACGAGGGCCGCGACCAGCAGCAGGGCGGCCGCACGGGATCGCCTAGGTTGGAGCCATGCCCGTGGACCCCTCGATCGTCGGTCGGAGCTTCCCACCCACCCGACCCTATGCCGTGACCGCCGAGGCCCTGCGCGCCTTCGCGGCCGCGACGGGCGGTGCGTGGACCGGCGGTCCGGCGCCGGCGACCTTCCCGATCGTGACGGCCTTCGAGGCGATGAACGCCTTCCTCGAGGCCGAGCAGGTCGCGCTGCACCGCATCGTCCACGGCGAGCAGCGCTTCGCCTACGAGCGCCCGGTGGTCGAGGGCGACGAGCTGACCGCGACCCTCACCGTCACCTCGCTGCGCCAGATCGGTGGCAACGACATCATCGGCACCACGAGCGAGGTCACCGACGCCACCGGGGCCCTGGTCTGCACGACCGGCGCGACCCTGGTCCACCGCGCGGACGGGGGCGGGGCATGAGCCTGGAGCCGCGCACCTTCACCATCACCCGCGCCGACCTCGTGGCGTACGCCGCCGCCAGCGGCGACCACAACCCGATCCACCAGGACGAGGCCGTCGCCGCCTCCGTCGGCCTGCCCGGCGTGATCGCCCACGGGATGTACACCCTGGCCCTGGCCGCCCGCGCCGTCGCCGACTGGTTCCCCGACCACGAGGTCGTCTCCCTCGGCTGCAAGTTCACCTCCCCGGTCGTCGTGCCCGCCGAGGGCGGCGCCGAGGTTGTCGTGGCCGGTGAGGAGAAGGGCGGCGAGGACGGCCTGACCACCGTCGCGCTCACCGTCACCCACGAGGGGCAGAAGGTCCTCGGCATGCCGAAGGCGGTCCTGCGCCGTGCCTGACCTCGCCCCGGCGACCGAGCGGCTCCTGGCCGAGCGCACCACCCTGCGCCTCGGCGGCCCGGCGCGGCGCTGGGTGGTCGCCCGCACCGACGACGAGCTCGTCGCCGCGGTCCGCGCCGCCGACGAGGCCGGCGAGCCCCTGCTCGTGCTCGGCGGCGGCAGCAACCTGGTCGTGGCCGACGAGGGATTCGCCGGCACGGTCGTCGAGGTCGCCACCACCGGGATCGCCTCCGACGTCGACGGGCCCTCCGACGCAGCCCCGACCTGCGGCGGTGCGATGGTCACCGTCGCCGCGGGGGAGTCCTGGGACGGCTTCGTCGCCACCGCGGTCGAGCGGGGCTGGGTCGGCGTCGAGGCGCTCTCCGGCATCCCGGGCTCCGTCGGGGCCACGCCCGTCCAGAACGTCGGTGCCTACGGCCAGGACGTCTCCCAGACCGTCGCGTCGGTGCGCACCTGGGACCGGGTCGAGCGCGCCTGGCGCACCTTCGCCCACGCCGACTGCGGCTTCGGCTACCGCCACTCCCGCTTCAAGGCCGAGCCCGGCCGGTACGTCGTGGTCTCGGTGACCTTCCAGCTGCGCCTGGGCACCCTCGGCGCCCCGGTCGCGTACGCCGAGCTGGCCCGCGCCCTCGGGGTCGAGACCGGAGCCCGCGCTCCTCTCGCCGACGTGCGCGCCGCGGTCCTCGCGCTGCGCCGCGGCAAGGGGATGGTCCTCGACGAGCCCGACCACGACACGTGGAGCGCCGGCTCCTTCTTCACCAACCCCGTCCTCGACCCCGCCGACGTGCCCGCGGGTGCGCCCGTCTGGCCGCAGCCCGACGGCACCGTCAAGACCAGCGCCGCGTGGCTGATCGAGCACGCCGGGCTCGGCAAGGGCTGGGGCGCGGAGGTCACCGGTGGCCGGGCCACCCTGTCGACCAAGCACACCCTCGCGCTCACCAACCGCGGCGGTGCCACGACCGCCGACCTGCTGGCCCTCGCCCGCGAGGTGCGCGACCGGGTCGAGCAGCGCTTCGGCGTACGACTCGTCAACGAGCCGGTGCTCCTCGGCTGCGAGCTCTGACCCGCCGAGCAGTCAGGAACGAACCGCCGACCCGTCAGGAACGAACCCCCGAGTCGTCACTTCCGGTCGATGAGCTAGACCGACGTGCCGGCCGCGATCGCGATGACCACCACGATGGTGAGCACCGCCAGCGCCAGCAGCGAGGTCGCCACGATCCCGAGGATCATGCCCGCGTTCGCCTCGCTGCGGCCGCCGTAGCGCATCGGCTCGGCGTCGATCTCGCGCTTCACCTTCGCGCCCACGTACCACGCGAAGGGCCCGGCCAGGATCGGCAGGCCGCACACAAAGCCGCCGCCGAGCGCGACGATCCCCAGCACGAGCGCGGTGTTGGCGGAGGGGTGGTTGGGCGTCGAGGGGAACGGCTGCGCGTACCCCTGCGCGTACCCCTGGCCGTAGCCCTGCTGCGGGTAGCCGGGCTGGGCGTACGGCTGCTGGTACGGCTGGCCGGGACCCGCCTGCGGGTCGCCGTAGGGGTTGGTCGGGTACGCCGGAGGCTGGGCCTGCTCGGGCTGCCGCGGCGGCTCCTGGGGGCTGCGGTCGGGCTCGCCCGGTCCGCTGCCGTAGGGCTGGTGGGTCCAGGGCGTGTTCTGGTCGTCCGACTCGCTCACGTCGGCATCCTCTCACCGCCCCCGCCGGGGCGTCCGCCCGTGGGGTTGCCCGCCGGGGCCGGGGCCGGGCCGGCTCCCGACCCGCCGGGGCAGCCGTCAGGTCCGCTCGCCCGAGGTGTCCTCGGCGGCGAGCCAGGCGTCGATCTCGGCCAGCACCCGCTGCCGCACGTCCGAGGGTGCCCGCGAGGCCCGCACCGACATCCGGGCCAGCTCGGCGAGCGTCGCGTCGTCGAGGTCGTGGGCGGCACGCATCGTGGCGTACTGCGCGGCCAGCTGGGACCCGAAGAGCAGCGGGTCGTCGGCCCCCAGCGCGACGGTCGCGCCCGCCGCCAGCAGGTCCGGCAGCGGCACCGAGGTGAGGTCGGAGTAGACGCCGAGCGCCACGTTGGAGACCGGGCAGACCTCGAGCGCCACCCCGGCCGCCACGACCCGCTCCAGCACGGCCGGGTCCTCGGCCGAGCGCACCCCGTGGCCCAACCGGTCCGCGTGCAGGTGGTCCAGGCAGGTGCTCACGTGGTCGGCTCCGAGCAGCTCGCCGCCGTGGGGGACCAGCGCCAGCCCGGCCCGCTCAGCGATCGCGAAGGCCGGGCCGAACTCCGAGGTCGTGCCACGCCGCTCGTCGTTGGACAGCCCGAACCCGACGACCCCGCGACCGGCGTACTGCGCCGCCAGCCGCGCCAGTGTCCGCGCATCCATCGGGTGCCGGGTGCGGTTGGCGGCGATGACCACCGCCATCCCCAGCCCGGTCGTGCGCGAGGCGTCGGCGACCGCGTCCAGCACGAGGTCGGTGAACGCGGTGATCCCGCCGAAGCGTGCCGCGTAGCCGCTGGGGTCGACCTGGATCTCCAGCCAGCGTCCGCCGTCGCGCACGTCGTCCTCGGCGGCCTCGAGCACGAGCCGTCGCACGTCCCCCTCGGTCCGCAGCACCGAGCGCGCCACGTCGTAGAGCCGCTGGAAGCGGAACCAGCCCTTCTCGTCGGCCGCCGACAGGTGCGGCGGCCACTCCTCGACCAGCGAGTCCGGCAGCGCGATCCGGTCGCGCTCGGCCAGCTCCAGCAACGTCTGGTGGCGCATCGAGCCGGTGAAGTGCAGGTGCAGGTGCGCCTTGGGCAGGGTGTGGAGGTCGCGCACGGCGCCACCCTAGGCGGCGCACGCCGACGGCCGGCCCCGCCTCCCCGGCACCGGTCCGACGCCACCTGCCCGACGGCTCCCGGCGCGAGGCGTTTGGACGGCGCGCGGAGCCGACCCGTAGACTCCCCGCTTGGTGGTCTCCCCGCATGCTTCGGCATGCCCCCGGGGAGGTCGTCGGAGGGCACTAGCTCAACTGGCAGAGCATCGGTCTCCAAAACCGAAGGTTGGGGGTTCAAGTCCCTCGTGCCCTGCTCCACGTCACCGGTCCCGGCCGGTGGCGCAGCAGCACCAGCAGCACCGATCGAGCAGGACCAGGCAGCACCAGCCAGCAGCACGAGGACAGGGAGAGGTGACCGGCGTGAGCGAACAGAACGCGGTCCGCGACGAGAAGCCCGCGCGCACCAGCCCGGTGACCTTCTACCGGCAGGTCGTCGCCGAGCTGCGCAAGGTCGTCTACCCGACGCAGGAGCAGCTGGTCACCTACTTCTTCGTGGTGATGGTCTTCGTGCTGGTGATGATGGCCATCATCGCCTCCCTGGACCTCGGTCTGGGTCGCCTGGCCTTCGCCGTCTTCGGCGGCAACGCCGAGTAGGGCCCCACCGACCACCCGCGGGCAGCCGCCCGCACCGTCCCCGGCCGCAGCGCCGGGAGCGACGTACGACGTGATGGAGCAGGACGTGACTGAGCAGTTCGACCCCGCCGAGACCGACGAGTCCCTGGACGCGGGCGCCGCCGACACCGACGCCCCCGAGGGCGCCGACGACGCGACCGCCCAGGCCGACGAGGTCGACGGCGACGGGGCGGACGCCGACCTCGACGTCGAGGCCTCCGACGCCGAGGACCAGGCCGACGACGCCGACGCCGACGACGAGGACGCCGCGGACGAGCCCGACGAGGACGACCCGCTCGAGCGCTTCCGCCGCGAGCTGTGGGCCAAGCCGGGCGACTGGTTCGTCGTGCACACCTACTCCGGCATGGAGAACCGGGTGAAGCAGAACCTGGAGAACCGCGCCATCTCCCTCAACATGGAGGACTACATCCACGAGATCGTGGTCCCCACCGAGGAGGTCGCGGAGATCAAGAACGGCCAGCGCAAGATGGTCAAGCGCACCGTCCTCCCCGGCTACGTGCTGGTCCGCATGGACCTCACCGACGAGTCCTGGTCCGCGGTGCGCCACACGCCCTCGGTCACCGGCTTCGTCGGCAACTCCCACCAGCCGGTGCCGCTGACCATGGGTGAGGTCGAGGACATGCTCGCCCCCGCGGTCGTGGCCCGTGCCCAGGCCGAGGCCGTCGCCGCTGGCACCGCCCCCGCCGGCAGCGCCACCACCGCCAAGAAGCCGGTCGAGGTGGCCGACTTCGCCGTCTCCGACTCCGTCATGGTCGTCGACGGGCCCTTCGCCACGCTCCACGCCACGATCACCGAGATCAATGCCGAGAGCCAGCGCGTCAAGGCGCTCGTGGAGATCTTCGGTCGCGAGACCCCCGTCGAGCTCTCCTTCAGCCAGGTGCAGAAGGTCTGAGCCGGCCCCGCCCGGATTTGGGTCGGGGAACCCTCCCGTCCCACACTGTTCGCTGCGCCCCGCGGGGCGCAGGTGGCAGAGGACGCACACGGCGTCCTCGACATGACCACGAGTAGGAAAGAGAAGCAGCATGCCTCCGAAGAAGAAGATCGCTGCCCTGGTCAAGGTGCAGCTCCAGGCCGGCGCCGCCTCGCCGGCCCCGCCGGTCGGTACCGCCCTCGGTCCCCACGGCGTCAACATCATGGACTTCTGCAAGGCGTACAACGCCCAGACCGAGTCCCTGCGCGGCAACGTCATCCCGGTCGAGATCACGATCTACGAGGACCGGACCTTCGACTTCATCACGAAGACGCCGCCGGCCTCCGAGCTGATCAAGAAGGCCGCCGGCCTGCAGAAGGGTTCCTCGGTCCCGCACAAGGACAAGGTCGGCTCGCTGACCAAGGACCAGGTGCGCGAGATCGCCCAGACCAAGCTGCCCGACCTCAACGCCAACGACGTCGAGGCCGCCATGAAGATCGTCGAGGGCACCGCCCGCTCGATGGGCATCACGACCGACTGACGTCCCCGGGCTCCGCCCGGTCGGACACCGACGTCAGCCGACGTCGTACCCCTGTGGCAGGGCCGCGCTGGCCCGAGCGACCACACCTGGATCACAGAAGAAGGAACCCAGACATGCAGCGCAGCAAGACCTACCGCGCAGCGGCCGCCTCGTTCGACAAGAACGAGGTCTTCGCCCCGCTCGCCGCGATCAAGATCGCCAAGACCTCCTCGAAGAAGAAGTTCGACGAGACCGTCGACGTCGTCATGCGTCTCGGCGTCGACCCCCGCAAGGCCGACCAGATGGTGCGCGGCACCGTCAACCTGCCCCACGGCACCGGCAAGACCGCCAAGGTCCTCGTCTTCGCCGTCGGTGACAAGGCGCAGGCCGCCCTCGACGCCGGTGCGGACGAGGTCGGTGGCGACGAGCTGATCGAGAAGGTGGCCGGCGGCTACCTCGACTTCGACGCCGTGGTCGCGACCCCGGACCTCATGGGCAAGGTCGGCCGCCTCGGCCGCGTGCTCGGTCCCCGTGGCCTCATGCCGAACCCCAAGACCGGCACGGTCACCCCCGACCCGGCCAAGGCCGTGACGGACATCAAGGGCGGCAAGATCGAGTTCCGTGTCGACCGCCACGCCAACCTGCACTTCATCATCGGCAAGGCGTCCTTCTCCGAGGTCAACCTCGCCGAGAACTACGCCGCCGCCCTCGAGGAGGTGCTGCGGCTCAAGCCGGCCAGCTCCAAGGGCCGCTACATCAAGAAGATCACCGTCTCCACGACGATGGGCCCCGGCATCCAGGTCGACCCCAACCGCGTGAAGAACGTCGCCGTCGAGGACGAGGCGCCCAGCGCCTGAGTCCACCCGGACACAGCAGTACGCCGAAGGCCCGGCCCCCTCGCGGGGGCCGGGCCTTCGTGTCGCTCGACGGGGTGGTGGGAGTTGTCGGTGGGGCGGGGGTCGGTGGGGCGGGGGTCGGGGCCGGTGCGCCGCGGCGCGGCGCCGTCGGGCGGGCCCCGGCGGACGTGGGGCAGGCCCGAGCCCACCCCCTTCGTCGCACCCACCCTTCTCGTTCGTCCCTCACGAGAAGGGGGCCAGTCCCATCCACGCTCCTCCGGGGGCGCGCTCGGGCCTGCCCCACGTCCGTGCGCCCGCCCGTCGGCGCCGGGGGCGACGCACCGGCCCCGACCCCCGCTGTGCGCGGTGGTCGGGGCCGGGTGGGCTGTGTCGCGGGGTGGCTGTCGTCTACCGCTTGGTGAGCGCCTCGGCGGCGGCGAGGGCCACACAGGTGGCGACGCCGGCCATGGCGGTCTCGACCTGGTCCAGGGGCGGGAAGGTCGGAGCGAGGCGGATGTTGCGGTCGCGGGGGTCCTGGCCGTGGGGGAAGGAGGCGCCGGCGGGGGTGAGGGCGATGCCGGCCTCCTTGGCCAGCTGCACGACCCGGGTGGCGGTGCCGTCCATGACGTCGAGGTTGACGAAGTAGCCGCCGGTGGGCTGGGTCCACTCGGCGACCTCGAGGCCCTCGAGCTCGCTGGCCAGGGCGTCCTGGACGGCGGCGAACTTCGGGGCGATGAGCTCGCGGTGCTTGCGCATGTGGGCGCGGACACCGTCGGCGTCGCCGAAGAACTCGACGTGGCGCAGGTGGTTGACCTTGTCGGGGCCGATGGAGGCCATGCCGAGGTGCTTCAGGAACCAGGCCTTGTTGGTCTCCGACATGGCCATCACGGCCACGCCGGCGCCGGCGAAGGTGATCTTCGAGGTCGAGGCGAACATGATCGGGCGGTCGGGGTGACCGTTGGCGGCGGCGATGGACAGGGCGTCGGCGCTCTTGACCTCGGTGTCGGTCAGGTGGTGCAGCGCGTAGGCGTTGTCCCAGAAGACCCGGAAGTCCGGGGCGGCGGTGGGCATGGACATGAGGGCGGTGGCGACCTCGACCGAGCAGACCGCGCCGGTGGGGTTGGCGTAGGTCGGGACGATCCACAGCCCCTTGACGGCGGGGTCGTCGGCGACGAGGGCGCGGACGGCGTCGACGTCGGGCCCGTCCTCGTCCATGGGGACCGTGACCATCTCGATGCCGAAGTCGGCCAGCATGGAGAAGTGGCGGTCGTAGCCGGGGACCGGGCAGACGAACTTGACGACCGGCTCGTCCTTCCAGGGGCGCTCGGAGCCGGGGCCGCCCCAGAGCAGGAGGTCGACGAGCGCCTGGTGCATCATCGTGAGGCTGGAGTTGCCGCCGCAGATGACCTGGGCGGTCTCGACCCCGAGCAGCTCGGCGAACATCTCGCGCAGCTCGAGCAGGCCCTCGAGGCCGCCGTAGTTGCGGACGTCCGCGCCGGAGCGGTCGGTGTGGCCGGTGGGCAGCGAGAGCAGTGCCTCGGAGAGGTCGAGCTGGTCGCTGGCCGGCTTGCCGCGGGTGAGGTCCAGCGTCAGCCCGCGCTCCTTGAGGGCGGCGTACGCCGCCTGCTTCTCGGCCAGGAAGGCGGCGAGCTCGTCGGCGGACAGCGAGGACAGCGGGGCGCGGTCGGTCATGGTGCCGATCCTGCCAGCCCGGGGGAGGGCCGACGGATTTGGTGGGCGAGCGTGGACCGCCGTACAGTTCACGCTCGTAACCAGAGACCGCCGGTCGGCGGGCTGCTCCGGCAGCCGGTCCGAAGGCCCCGCGAGAGCGGGCGACCTGCGCAGGTGAGCAGAGCCAGTCCCGGTCCGCCGGTTCCACGCCCTGAGCGCCCGCGCTCGGGGCGTTCGTGATTTGCACGGGTGCTTGGCGCGGTCTATCCAGCAGAAGTGAGGAGACCCATGGCGCGGGCAGACAAGCAGGCGGCCGTCGCGGAGATCGTTGAGTCGTTCAACGCCTCCGCTGGTGCCGTGCTGACCGAGTACCGCGGTCTCACCGTGAAGGAGCTGCAGGACCTCCGCCGCTCCCTCGGCGAGAACGCCACGTACGCCGTGGTCAAGAACACGCTGGCCAAGCTGGCCGCCAACGAGGTCGGCATCTCCGGCTTCGACGACCTGCTGACCGGCCCCACCGCGATCGCCTTCATCAACGGCGACGTGGTCGAGGCCGCCAAGGGCCTGCGTGACTTTGCCAAGGCCAACCCCACCCTCGTGATCAAGGGTGGTGTCCTGGACGGCAAGCCCCTCGACGCGGACGAGATCGCCAAGCTGGCGAGCCTCGAGTCGCGTGAGGTGCTCCTGGGCAAGATGGCTGGTGCGATGCTCGCGTCGCTCAGCCAGGCCGTCTACCTGCTCAACGCGCCCTTGGCCCAGGCCGCCCGTCTCGCGGGTGCGCTCCAGGCCAAGGCCGAGCAGGACCCCTCGATCCTCGCAGGTGGTGCCGCCACGTCCGATGTGGACAGCCCGGCCGCCGCCGAGGAGGCCCCTGCCGCGGACGCCGCGGACGAGGCCCCCGCTGACGAGGCCCCGGCCGCCGACGCCGCCGAGACCTCCGACGAGGGCGACACCGCCGAGGCCTGAGCACCCGCTCACCCCGGCACACCACCACCTGAAACCCGGTGGCGACCACGAGGTCGCGACCACCACACGGAAGGAACGCCACCATGGCGAAGCTGAGCACTGACGAGCTCCTCGACGCGTTCAAGGAGATGACCCTCATCGAGCTCTCCGAGTTCGTGAAGCAGTTCGAGGAGACCTTCGGCGTCACCGCCGCTGCCCCGGTCGCCGTGGCCGCCGCCCCCGCCGCCGGCGGTGCCGGCGGTGGCGACGACGCCGCTGCCGAGCAGGACGAGTTCGACGTGGTCCTCGAGGCCGCTGGTGACAAGAAGATCAACGTCATCAAGGAGGTGCGCGCCCTCACCTCCCTCGGCCTGAAGGAGGCCAAGGAGCTCGTCGAGGCCGCCCCCAAGCCGATCCTCGAGAAGGTCACCAAGGACGCTGCCGACAAGGCGAAGGAGGCCCTCGAGGCCGCCGGCGCCACCGTCTCGGTCAAGTGACCCACCGGCCGTAGCCCGGCTCCTCGGGCGCCGGCCACCACCTCGGCCCCGTCCCCCTCGTGGGGGCGGGGCCGAGGTGCATTTGCGCAGGTCATCGACGTGCCGTGGGACGTCGGTCAAGGTTGTGTCCCAAACCACGGAGTCACAGTGACGAGCGTGACAAAGTGCCGTAACCTCGCGGCGACAACGGCGTTGTTACTCGTGGGTGTGCGCAGCCACGAGGGAGGCAGCGCCGGGAGCAGCAGGACGAAGGAGCACACGTACATGGGCGTGGAGATCAAGGTCGAGCACCTGAGCAAGTCCTTCGGCAAGCAGCTCATCTGGGGTGATGTCACCCTGACCGTCCCCGCGGGCGAGATCTGCGTGATGCTCGGTCCCTCCGGCACCGGCAAGTCGGTCTTCCTCAAGACCCTCATCGGGCTGCTCAAGCCCGACCAGGGCTCGATCATCATCGAGGGCACCGACATCGCCTCCTGCTCGGAGAAGGAGCTCTACGAGATCCGCAAGCTGTTCGGCGTGCTGTTCCAGGACGGCGCGATGTTCGGCTCGATGAACCTCTACGACAACGTCGCCTTCCCGCTGCGCGAGCACACCAAGAAGTCCGAGTCCGAGATCCGCTCCATCGTGATGGAGAAGATGGACCTCGTCGGTCTCCTCGGCGCCGAGGACAAGCGGCCCGGCGAGATCTCCGGCGGCATGCGCAAGCGCGCCGGCCTGGCCCGCGCGCTGGTGCTGGACCCCGAGATCGTCCTGTTCGACGAGCCCGACTCCGGCCTGGACCCGGTGCGCACCGCGTTCCTGAACCAGCTCATCGTCGACCTCAACGCCCAGATCGACGCGACGTTCCTCATCGTCACCCACGACATCAACACCGCACGCACGGTGCCCGACAACATCGGGCTGCTCTACCACAAGCACCTGGCGATGTTCGGCCCGCGCGAGATGCTGCTCTCCTCCGAGGAGCCCGTGGTGCGCCAGTTCCTCAACGCCCAGCGCGTCGGCCCGATCGGCATGTCCGAGGAGAAGGACGCCGACGAGCTCGCCGCCGAGGCCGACCAGGAGCTGCCCCCGCTGCCGCCGATCCCGCTGCAGCTCGAGCCCTCCAACGGCATCCCGCGCCGCTCCCAGCGGGAGCCCGGCGCCTGGTGCCGCGAGCACGGCGTGACCCCGCCGCCGGGCTCGTTCGAGGAGAACATGACCATGACCACGGGCGCCTGAGGAGCACGAGACACCAGTGGCGTCCATCACCGCGACCAGGGCGCTCGCCCCCGTCGGAGCGGCAGGCAAGCTCTTCGCCTTCGCCCTCGACGTGCTGCGAGGCCTGTTCCGTCGCCCCTTCCAGCTGCGGGAGTTCATCCAGCAGGCCTGGTTCATCGCGTCGGTCACGATCGTTCCCACCGCGCTGGTGGCCATCCCCTTCGGCGCGGTCATCGCGCTGCAGGTCGGCGGACTGATCAAGCAGTTCGGTGCCCAGTCCTTCACCGGCTCGGCCTCGGTGCTCGCCGTGGTCCAGCAGGCCGCTCCCATCGCGACGGCGCTGCTCATCGCCGGTGCCGGCGGCTCCGCGATCGCCGCCGACCTCGGCGCCCGCAAGATCCGCGAGGAGCTCGACGCCATGATGGTGCTGGGCATCGACCCGATCCAGCGCCTGGTCGTCCCCCGCGTGCTCGCCGCCATCCTGGTCGCGGTCTTCCTCAACGGCCTCGTCTCCGTGGTCGGCGTGGCCGGCGGCTACGTCTTCAACGTGGTGCTCCAGGACGGCACACCAGGCGCCTACATCGCCAGCTTCACCGCGCTGGCCCAGCTGCCCGACCTATGGGTCGGCCTGGTCAAGGCCGCGATCTTCGGTCTCATCGCCGCGGTCGTGGCGGCCTACAAGGGCATGAACGCAGGGGGAGGACCCAAGGGCGTGGGTGACGCGGTCAACGAGTCGGTCGTCATCACGTTCGTCCTGCTGTTCATCGTCAACTTCGTCATCAGTGCGATCTACCTCCAGGTCGTCCCCCCGAAGACGGGTTGATGACGATGGCGAACCTCAAGTCGGTCTACACGCGCCCCCTGTCGTCGCTCGACGACCTGGGCAAGCAGCTCTCCTTCTACCTCCGTGCGCTCGCCGCGGCCCCGCAGGCCGCCGTGCGCTACCAGAAGGAGGTCCTGCGGATCCTCGCCGAGGTCACCCTCGGCTCGGGCTCGCTCGCCGTCATCGGCGGCACCGTGGGCGTCATCCTCTCGATGACCTTCTTCACCGGCGGCCAGGTCGGTCTCTCCGGCTACGCCGCGCTCGACCAGATCGGCACGGCGCCCTTCGCGGGCTTCGTCTCGGCCTACTTCAACACCCGCGAGATCGCCCCGCTGGTCGCGGGCATCGCGCTCGCGGCCACGGTCGGCTGCGGCTTCACCGCCCAGCTGGGCGCCATGCGCATCTCCGAGGAGATCGACGCCGTCGAGGTGATGGCCATCCCCTCGATGCAGTACCTCGTCTCCACCCGCATCGTCGGCGGCCTGATCGCGATCATCCCGCTCTACGTCGTGGGCCTGCTGTCGTCGTACTTCGCGACCCGGCTGACGGTCACGCAGTTCTACGGCCAGAGCGCCGGCACCTACGACCACTACTTCAACCAGTTCCTGCCGCCCGGCGACGTGCTGTGGTCCTTCGGCAAGGTGCTGGTCTTCGCCGTCGTCGTCATCCTGATCCACTGCTACTACGGCTACACCGCCTCCGGTGGACCAGCCGGCGTGGGCGTGGCCGTGGGCCGGGCGGTCCGGACGTCCATCGTGGCCGTCAACGTGATCGACCTGTTCCTGTCGATGGCGATCTGGGGCACCACCACGACCGTGAGACTGGCGGGATAGGGCGATGCTGAAGCAGTTCAAGATCCTCGGGGTCGTCTTCCTGGCGCTCCTGGTCACCGGCGTCTACCTCACCTACGCCGTGTTCACCAAGCAGTTCGCCGAGTACGACGAGGTGACGCTGCAGTCGTCGACCCTCGGCCTCCAGTTGCCCGAGCGCGGCGACGTCAAGATCCGGGGCGTCATCGTCGGTGAGGTCCTCGACTTCAAGCCCGTCGGTGACGGAGCTGAGATCACGCTGGGTCTCTACCCCGACGAGCGGGAGCAGATCCCGGCCGACGTCACTGGTCAGATCATCCCCAAAACGCTCTTCGGCGAGAAGTACGTCTCCCTGGAGATCCCCGAGAACTCCAGCGGGGAGTCCATCCAGGCCGGTGACGTCATCGAGCAGACCCAGATTGCGACCGAGGTCGAGGCGGTGCTGAACGACTTGTTCCCGCTGCTGCGCGCGGTCCAGCCCGCCGAGCTCAACATGACCCTGAACGCCCTGGCGACGGCGCTGGAGGGTCGAGGTGACCAGCTCGGTGACAACCTCGAGACCCTCGACAGCTATCTCAAGCGCTTCAACCCCCAGCTGCCGGCCCTGGTCGAGGACCTGCGCCTGACCTCGGAGTTCTCCGACATCTACGCCGACGTGCTGCCCGAAGTCGGGCAGATCCTGCGCGATCAGATCCTCACCCTCGGCACTCTCGAGCGTCGCGAGGACACCCTGAACGCGCTGTTCAACGACGTCTCGGCCTTCTCCGGGAGTGCGGAGGACTTTCTCGAGACCAACGGGGACAACCTCATCCGCCTGGGAGATGTCAGTCGGGACCCCGTCACGTTGCTGGCCAAGTACGCGCCCCAGTACCCCTGCTTGCTCAAGGGCCTGGTGAACGCCGGCGCCAACCTGGCTGAAGCGTTCCGCGACTTCACTCTGCACATCGTGCTGGAAACGTTGCGCAACCAACCCAGGCCCTACAACGTCAACGACAAGGCGCGCTTCGGCGAGAGTCGTGGCCCGACCTGCCTCAACCTGCCGAACCCGCCCTGGAACCAGGACAACCCCGTGCGTGCCCAACCCAACTTCGACGACGGTGTCGACGAGCCCACCGGCAAGGGCACGAGCCGCGTCGCGCCTGGCCCGTGGTTCCGCAGCAGCGAGGGGTACGCCGGCACGCCCGGTGAGTCCGCCCTGCTGAAGTCCCTGCTCGCCCCCGGCCTGGGCGTGGGCACCGACGAGGTCCCCGACCTCGGTCCGCTGCTGCTCGGTCCCCTCGCCCGTGGGGCGGAGGTGAGCATGCGATGAAGCTCCTCGACGCCAAGACCACCGGCGACCTCGTCCGGCTGCTGGTCTTCATCGTGGTCACGACCCTGGCCACCAGCCTGCTGGTGGTCATGGTCGGCAACCTCACCTTCGGTGAGTCCAAGAGCTACAAGGCCGAGTTCGTCGACGCCACCGGCGTGGTCACCGGCGACGACGTGCGGGTCGCGGGTGTGAAGGTCGGCAGTGTCACCGACGTCGAGATCGTCGATCGCACCCGGGCGCTGGTCAGCTTCGACGTGGACGCCGACGTGCCGGTGACCCTTGCCACCAACGCCGCCATCCGCTACCGCAACCTGGTCGGGCAGCGCTACATCTCGCTGACCCAGCAGGTGGGCGACACCACGCCGCTGGAGGAGGACGCGGTCATCGACGTCCGCAACACCAGCCCCGCCCTCGACCTCACGGTGCTCTTCAACGGCTTCAAGCCGCTGTTCCAGGCGCTCTCACCCGACGACCTCAACCAGCTCTCCTTCGAGATCGTGCAGGTCTTCCAAGGCGAGGGCGGCACGCTCGAGAGCCTGCTGGCCTCGACCGCCTCGGTCACCCAGACGCTCGCGGACCGCGACGAGGTCATCACCGACCTGATCGTCAACCTCGACGACGTGCTGGACCGGGTGGCCGACCGGGACGAGGAGCTGAGCGACCTGATCCTCACCTTCAAGCAGCTGGTCAAGGGTCTCAAGCAGGACCGCGGCCCGATCCTGGACTCGCTCGAGCAGATCTCGGCGCTGTCGGAGGAGACCGCCTCGCTGGTCACCGGCATCCGCAAGCCCTTCACCAACGACATCAAGCAGCTGCGCCGCTTCACCGACAACATCAACCGCAACAAGGGTGAGCTCGACCGTGCGCTGCAGGTGCTCCCGATCAAGCTGGAGAAGGTGGGTCGGACCGCGATCTACGGCTCCTACTTCAACTTCTACCTCTGCAACTTCGAGGGACGGGTCCGGCTCCCCGGTGGCACGCCGGTCCCGGTCGACTACAACGTGGGTGGAGCGAGGTGTGACCTCGGATGAAGCCCTTCCGTGAGCGCAACCCGGTCGTCATCGGCGCTATCAGCATCGCCGTGCTGGCGCTGCTCCTCGTGGGCGGCTTCCGGGCCCAGGACCTGCCGCTGATCGGCGGCGGGGACACCTACTACGCCAACTTCTCCGAGGCCGGCGGCGTCAAGGTCGGCGACGAGGTCCGCATCGCCGGAGTCCGCGTGGGTGCCGTGGAGAGCATCGAGCTCGACGGCAACCAGGTGCGCGTCGGCTTCCGCATCAAGACCGAGTCCCAGTTCGGCCCGACCTCGCGCGCCGACCTCAAGGTCAAGACGCTGCTCGGGGACATGTTCCTGGCCATCGAGCCCGCCGGCTCCGGCCAGATGGAGGAGGGTGCGACGATCCCGCGCGAGCGCACCAGCTCCCCCTACGACGTCGTGGAGGCCTTCGAGGGCCTCGCCGAGACCGCGGGCGACATCGACACCGACCAGCTGGCCCAGTCGCTGACCGTGCTAGCCGACCTGACCCGCAACACTCCCGAGGAGTTCCAGGGGGCCCTCGAGGGCGTCTCGGCCCTGTCGGCCAACGTGGCGGAGAAGAACGACCAGATCAACAGCCTGTTGCAGAACCTCGACCGGGTCTCGACGGTCCTCGACGATCGCGACGAGGACATCATCGAGCTCATGCGGGATGCGGACGTGCTCTTCCAGGCGCTCGTGGCCCGGCGCGACGCCGTCAACCGGCTCCTGGTCTCCACCTCCCAGCTGTCCCGCGAGCTGACTGCCCTGGTGCAGGACACCGAGGCCGATCTCCAGCCTGCGCTGGAGAGTCTCGAGGAGACGCTCGACGTGCTCAACAAGAACGAGGACAACATCGACGACTCGCTGCGGTTGATGGCGCCCTTCTACCGCGTCTTCGCCAACACCCTGGGCACCGGTCCCTGGTTCGACATCTACATCCAGAACCTGCCCCCGGTCCCCGACCTGCTGAATGGTGGTGGCCTCGGATGAGTAGCGTGCTGTCGGTCGTGCGCACGATCGCGGTGCCCCTCGTGGTGCTCGCACTGGTCGTCACGGCCGCCCTGACGATCTTCGGCGGCGAGGAGCGCAAGACCCTCACCGCATCCTTCCCTCGGACCGTCTCGGTCTACGAAGGTTCCGACGTGCGCGTCCTGGGTGTCCCCGTCGGCACCGTCGACTCGGTGACGCCCTCGGGCACCGAGGTCCTGGTCACCATGAGCTACGACGCCGACGTGCAGCTGCCCGCCGACGCGTCCGCGGTGATCATCGCTCCCTCGATCGTGGGCGACCGGTTCATCCAGCTCACCCCGGCCTACGCCGGTGGAGAGGTGCTGGAGACCGGCGAGGTCCTGGGAGTAGACCGCACCGCCACCCCGCTCGAGCTCGACGACATCTACGACAGCCTCGACGACCTCACCGTTGCCCTGGGCCCCAACGGCGCCAACCAGGACGGGGCGCTCACCGACCTGCTCGAGGTCACCGCGGAGAACTTCGGGGGTCAGGGTGCCCGGTTCAACCAGACCATCTCCGACTTCAGCGACCTCAGCGTGACCCTGGACGAGAACAAGGAGGAGCTCTTCTCCTCCCTGACCGAGGTGCAGGCCTTCGTCGGCACGCTGGCGGAGAACGACGAGACCGTGCGGCAGTTCAACACCTCGCTCGCCTCGGTGAGCGACCTGCTGGCCGGTGAACGGGACGAGCTCGTGGCCTCCCTCGACAACCTCGGCACCGCTCTGGGTCGAGTGAAGGACTTCGTGGACACCAACGAGGCCGTCCTGGGTCGTGACATCGCCAAGCTCAACCGGGTCGCCCGCGTGCTGGTCAAGCAGCGCGCCAACCTCGAGGAGGTCCTCGCGGTCGCCCCGCTGGCGCTGAACAACCTCGCGCTGACCTACAACCCGCAGGCCGGCACCCTCGACGCGAACGCCAACATCGCCAACATCGCGGGCCAGCTCTCCAGCGATCCAGCCCTGATCCTGTGTACGGCCGTCAACCAGATCGATCCGACCCGAGCGCTGTGCGACCTGCTGCAGTCCCAGACGCCGCGCGCCGGGGCCCTCGCAGGGGCGGCGCCGCTGCTCGCCCCGCCGGTCTCGGACCCGACGCTGGGCGGTCTCGTGGAGGTGACCCGATGACGCGCTCTACGACGCTGCGCCGCACCCGGTTCGTGCTGGGCATGATGATCGCCTCGGTGACCCTGTCGGCCTGCGAGTTCGACATTTACTCCCTTCCGCTGCCGGGTGGTCCCGACACCGGCGAGGACCCGATCACGATCACCGCGCAGTTCGCCGACGTGCTCGACCTGGTCCCCAAGTCCACGGTGAAGGTCAACGACATCACGGTCGGCAAGGTGACCGACGTGGACCTCGAGGGCTACACCGCCACGGTGACCATGGAGCTGCGCAGCGACGTCGACCTGCCCGATGACGCGGTCGCGCGCCTGCGCCAGACCTCCCTGCTCGGTGAGAAGTTCGTCGAGCTCGACGTGCCGCCCTCTGGTGGCAGCGAGGAGCGCCTCGGCGACGGCGACGTCATCGAGATCGAGAGCACCGGTCGCAATCCCGAGGTCGAGGAGGTGTTGGGGGCGCTGTCCCTGGTCCTCAATGGCGGCGGCGTGGCGCAGCTGAAGACCATCTCCTCCGAGCTCAACAACGCCCTGGAGGGTCGCGAGGACTCCGCCCGCTCGGTGCTCCAGCAGGTCGACACCCTGGTTGGCACGCTCGACGAGAACAAGGACGACGTCGTGGAGGCGATCCAGCGACTCAACCAGCTGGCGATCTCGGTGCGTCAGCAACAGGACACCATCGACGACGCGCTCGACGAGCTGCCCAGTGCGCTGCGATCGCTGGACAGCCAGCGCGAGGACCTGGTGCGGATGCTCCAGGCCCTCAACGAGCTCGGTGACGTGGGTGTCCGGGTGATCCAGCAGTCCAAGGACACCACCATCGAGACCATCCGGCAGCTGCAGCCGGTGCTCACCGAGCTGGCCAACTCCGGCGACTCCTTCGTCAAGGCTTTCAACGTGGCGCTCACCTTCCCCTTCGTGGACGAGGTGGTCGGCCGCGATCCGCAGGTGGCCCGGAACCTGCACATGGGCGACTACACCAACCTCTCGGTCCAGCTGGAGGTGGATCTCTCCCTGGGACTGGACGGCGTGCCCACGAGCCTGCCCACGATCCTGCCGACCGAGCTCAACCCGACAGCCGTGGTCGGCGCGGTGGCCGAGTGCCTCGCCAGCGTCAACCTGGAGTCCGAGGCTTGCCAGAAGGTGCTCAACAGCGTCACGCTCCTGCTCGAGCTCCGAGAGGAGTGCGCCAGACCCAAGAACGCCGACGTCGTGGTGTGCACCTTGCTCAACCTGGTGCCGGGTCTCCCCGACCTGCCCGGTCTCGGTGGTATCGAGCTCCCTCTGCTCGGTGACATCTTCGGCGGGACGTCCGGCGGAGACAGTGGCGCGGGCCTGCCGCTGCCCCGTCCGGCGCCGGGCTCGGCCGGAAAGGCCCCGCAGGGCCCGACCGTCGCCCAGCTGACCGAGCTCTACGACGCCGACCTGGTCGGCCTGATGGTCCCGGGGATGGTGGTGTCGTGATCACCCGTCGCACCAAGGTGCAGCTGCTGGTCTTCGTGGTGATCACGCTGGTCGGAGTCAGCTTCACGGGCGCGCGCTACGCCAAGCTCGACCGACTCTTATACGACAGCAGCTACACCGTGACCGCGCACTTCGCCTCCTCGGGTGGGATCTTCGCCGGCGGTGAGGTCACCTACCGCGGCGTCAAGATCGGCACCGTGGAGCGGATGACGCTGACCGACGAGGGGGTCGACGTCGACCTCGCGATCGACAACGAGTTCGACGACATCCCCGCCGAGACCCTGGCGCTGGTGGGCAACAAGTCGGCCGTCGGCGAGCAGTACGTCGAGCTCCAGCCGACCTCCGACGAGGCGCCCTACCTCGAGGACGGCTCGGAGATCGCCGTCGAGGACACCCGCACCCCGATCCAGGTCGAGAGGCTGCTGACCAACCTGGCCACCACGGTGGGCTCGGTCGAGCTCGACGCCCTGCGCACCACGGTCTCCGAGCTGGGCTCGGCTTTCGCCGGCACCGGCAAGGACCTGCAGAAGATCCTGGATGCCGGAGACGGCTTCATCAACGCCGCCAACGACAACTTCGACACCACCACGGCGCTGATCCGCGATGCCAACACCGTGCTGACAGGCCAGATCGACTCCGAGAGCTCGATCCGCTCCTTCGCACGGGACCTGTCACTGTTCACCGGCGCTCTGGCCGATGCCGACCCGGCGGTCAACCGGCTGCTCGACAACGGCTCGACCGCGGCGGTGGCGCTGCGGCAGCTGATCGAGGACAACGAGGTGGAGCTGGGCGACCTGGTCAACAACCTCGTCACGACGGGCGAGATCGTGAGCCGCCGTCTGCCCGGCCTCGAGCAGATCCTGGTGATCTACCCCTACGTGGTGGAGGGCGGCTTCACCGTCGTCTCCAAGACACCCGAGACCGGACTCTACGACGCGCACTTCGGCCTGATCCTCACCACGCAACCGATCTGCAGGGAGGGTTACGAGGGCACCGACCGGCGCCCGCCGCAGAACGGCGAGAACCGGCCGATGAACGAGCAGGCCCGCTGCGACGAGCCGCCGACGGTCACCAACGCCCGTGGTGCGCACACCGTCTACGACCGGTTCCGCGCGCCGGCCGACTACGACGCCCCCGTGGTGGCGTCCTACGACCCGGACAGCGGCCGCCTCACCTGGGGCGACCGGGTCCCTGGGTCCCAGTCCTCCCCCGGTACGGTGGCTCCTCGCACCCTGGGGAAGGAGTCCTGGAAGTGGCTGTACCTCCAGCCCCTCACGTCGGGTCGGTGACCGTGGAGCAAAGCTCTCCCGAGGACGGGACCCCCAGCGCCGCGTCGGCGTCGCGGGGGTTCCGTCTCGGGCTGACGGTCGCGCTGGTCCTGGTGCTCGTGGGCTCGCTCGCCTGGACCGGCTACCTCGTCGCCACCCGCACCTCCGGCGCGACCGGCAACCTGGCCGAGCGCGTCGGCACGGTCCTGACCGGTGACAACGTGGTCGCCGCGGAGCGCGAGCGGGTCATGGACGTCGCCTCGCAGTTCATGCTCCGGGTCAACTCCTACGGCCCCGACGACCTCGCCGAGGACGGCACCATGCCGGAGTACCGCGAGAGCGTCGCCGAGCTGATCACCCCGGCTTTCCGAGCCGATTTCGACACGCAGGTCGGCACGGCCGAGCAGACCGTCGTGCAGGCCCAGCTCGGTCGTGAGGCCGAGGTTTACGGCACCGGCGTCTCGACGATGGACGCCGACTCCGCGACCGCACTGGTGGCCGGCGCCTTCACCAACACCTACCCCGGCAACGGCCGTCAGGCCGACGAGCGGGTCGAGTCCGAGCCCGCTTCGTTCCGGGTCCGGGTCACCCTGGTCAAGGTTGCGGGGGAGTGGCTGGTCGACGACTTCGCCCCGGTCACGGGTGCCGGCGTGTCCCTCGAGGATCCCGCCGCCTCCGGTGCGCCCGGTGACGACCCGGCGGTCCCGCCGACCGACGAGGCCCCGGAGGAGCAGCAGTGAGCGCCGGACCGAGCTGGTACGACGTCCTCGACGTCGAGCCCGACGCCTCGCCCGAGGAGATCCGCGCCGCGTGGCGGGCCGGCATCGCCGACCTCGACCCGACCGAGCGACGGTTCCGCTCGCTGAACCAGGCCGCGGAGGTGCTGCTCGACGAGCAGTCGCGAGCGGCGTACGACGCCGAGCTGGCGGGTGGGGGAGCCCCCTCCGCTGGTCGAGGTGCGAGCACCCCTTCCGCTGGTCGAGGTGCGAGCGGAGCGAGCCACGAGACCCCTGCGGCCGGGAAGCGACCCCGCCTCCAGCGCCGGGAGAAGACCGCCACCTCGGCTGCTGGTCGAGGTGCGAGCGCAGCGAGTCACGAGACCCCTGGGTCGACCGCGCCGTCCCGCCTCCCGCTGGTGCCGGCCTGGCTGCTCGTCCTCGCCGCGGTCCTGGCCACCCTGGGGGTGGTGACCGCCACCCTCGCCTCCGTCCAGGCGGGCGAGCCGGTCAGCGACGAGGGTGGGGCGCTGGTCGAGCAGTCGGCCGAGGAGGCGAGGGCCGCGGCCGTGCGCGCCATCGTCCCGGTGCTCTCCTACGACTACCGCACCCTGGAGGAGGACGCCGCGGCGGCGCGCTCCTACATGACGTCGGCCTACCAGGAGGAGAAGTACGACCCGCTGTTCGAGGTGATCGCCGAGAACGCTCCCAGGACCGAGACAGTGGTGGGTCCGGTACAGGTGGTGGACAGCGCTGTATCGCGTGCCGGGAATGACCGCGTCCAGATCCTCCTCTTCGTCGACAGGGCGCGCACGAATGCTCAGGTCGAGGAGCCCGATGTCTTCAAGGATCAAGTCACTGTGACGATGGTCCCCAGCGAAGGACAATGGCTCATCGACGACCTGGCCACGACCCCCATCGCGGACTGAGCGCGGCCCGGGCAGGCTCGCTCTCGGGCGTGCGGGGGCGGGTGCGGCCGTCCACATCGGTGCCCCCGGGGTGCTTGACCTCGGCGCCCCGGAGCCGCACACTCGTCGGGACGTCGATCTGAGTGGACGCCGTTCTTGTGGCGTGCCCGACGTTCAGGTAATGTGGCGCTTTGCGCCTGCCCTCAAATGCTCTTCAGCCTGTCCGGTGGCTGTCGAAGTGGGGGGCCGTGCGCCATCGATGAGTTGACCCGTCGAAGGATCCCTCTTGGCTGCGCCTGCCTCCACCCCGCTCAACCCCTCCGGCTCCCGCCGCACCTCGTTCGCGAAGATCGCCGAACCTCTCGAGGTTCCCCAGCTCCTCTCCCTGCAGACCGACAGCTTCGACTGGCTCGTCGGCAACGACAAGTGGACCGCCGAGGTCGAGCGTCGGCGGGCCGAGGGCGAGGACGTCTCCGAGAAGTCCGGTCTCCAGGAGATCTTCGAGGAGATCTCCCCGATCGAGGACTTCTCCGAGACCATGTCGCTCTCGTTCGAGAACCCGGTCTTCTACGACCCGAAGTACTCCGTGGACGAGTGCAAGGAGAAGGACTTCACCTACTCCGCGCCGCTCTACGTCTCCGCCGAGTTCACCAACAACGACACCGGTGAGATCAAGGGCCAGACGGTCTTCATGGGCGACTTCCCGCTCATGACGCCCAAGGGCACCTTCGTCATCAACGGCACCGAGCGCGTCGTGGTCTCCCAGCTGGTCCGCAGCCCGGGTGTCTACTTCGAGCGCACCGCCGACAAGACCTCCGACAAGGACATCTACACCGCCAAGCTCATCCCGAGCCGTGGCGCGTGGCTGGAGTTCGAGATCGACAAGCGCGACATGGTCGGCGTCCGCCTCGACCGCAAGCGCAAGCAGAACGTCACCGTGCTGCTCAAGGCCCTCGGCTGGACCAACGAGCAGATCCGCGAGGAGTTCGGCGAGTACGCGTCGATGATGCTGACCCTGGAGAAGGACCACACCCAGGGTCAGGACGACGCGCTGCTCGACATCTACCGCAAGCTGCGCCCGGGCGAGCCGCCGACGCGTGAGGCCGCGCAGACGCTGCTGAACAACTACTACTTCAACCCCAAGCGCTACGACCTGGCCAAGGTCGGTCGCTACAAGATCAACAAGAAGCTCGGCCTGACCGAGGCCTTCGACCAGCAGACGCTGACCGTGGACGACGTCGTCGCCGCGATCAAGTACATCGTCGCGCTGCACGACGGCCGCGAGCAGATCGAGGCGCCCCAGGGCACCCTCGACATCTCCGCCGACGACATCGACCACTTCGGCAACCGCCGCATGCGCACCGTGGGCGAGCTGATCCAGAACCAGCTGCGCACCGGCCTGGCGCGCATGGAGCGCGTGGTCCGCGAGCGGATGACGACCCAGGACGTCGAGGCGATCACGCCGCAGTCGCTGATCAACATCCGGCCCGTCGTCGCGGCGCTGAAGGAGTTCTTCGGCACCTCGCAGCTGAGCCAGTTCATGGACCAGACCAACCCGATCGCCGGTCTGACCCACAAGCGCCGTCTCTCCGCGCTCGGCCCGGGTGGTCTCTCCCGCGACCGCGCCGGCATGGAGGTCCGCGACGTCCACCCCTCGCACTACGGCCGCATGTGCCCGATCGAGACCCCTGAGGGCCCGAACATCGGCCTGATCGGCTCGCTCGCGTCCTACGGGCGGATCAACCCGTTCGGCTTCGTGGAGACGCCCTACCGCAAGGTGGAGAACGGTCGGGTCACCGACCAGATCGACTACCTCACCGCCGACGACGAGGACCGGGTCGTCATCGCGCAGGCCAACGCGGCGCTCGACGCCGACGGCCGCTTCGTGGACGAGCGCGTGCTCGTGCGCCAGCGCGACGGGGAGGTCTCCGAGCTCCTCGCCGACGAGGTCGACTACATGGACGTCTCGCCGCGCCAGATGGTGTCGGTCGCGACGGCCCTGATCCCCTTCCTCGAGCACGACGACGCCAACCGTGCGCTCATGGGCGCCAACATGCAGCGCCAGGCCGTGCCGCTGATCCGCAGCGACAGCCCGCTGGTCGGCACCGGCATCGAGTACCGCGCCGCGGTCGACGCGGGTGACGTGGTCGTCGCCGAGGCCGCCGGTGTGGTCAAGGAGGTGTCCGCCGACCTCATCGAGACGATGAACGACGACGGCACCTACTCCTCCTACCGCCTGGCCAAGTTCAAGCGCTCCAACCAGGGCACCTGCATCAACCAGCGCCCGCTGGTCGCCGAGGGCGACCGGGTCGAGGTCGGCTCGCCGATCGCCGACGGCCCGTGCACCGACGACGCCGAGATGGCGCTGGGCACCAACCTGCTGGTCGCCTTCATGCCGTGGCAGGGCCACAACTACGAGGACGCGATCATCCTGTCGCAGCGCCTCGTGCAGGAGGACGTGCTCACCTCGATCCACATCGAGGAGCACGAGGTCGACGCCCGCGACACCAAGCTGGGTCCGGAGGAGATCACCCGCGACATCCCGAACGTCGGCGAGGACATGCTCGCCGACCTCGACGACCGCGGCATCATCCGCGTCGGCGCCGAGGTCGGCCCCGGCGACGTGCTCGTCGGCAAGGTCACGCCGAAGGGCGAGACCGAGCTCACCGCTGAAGAGAAGCTCATCCGGGCGATCTTCAAGGAGAAGGCTCGCGAAGTCCGCGACACCTCGCTCAAGGTTCCGCACGGTGAAGGCGGCGTCGTCATCGACGTGCTGACCTTCAGCCGCGACGACGGCGACGATCTGGCCCCCGGGGTCAACGATCTGGTCCGCGTCTACG
>NZ_JASBRN010000021.1 GCF_030149505.1 Nocardioides sp. | reverse complement strand
CCGGTCCGGCAAGGCCTACGCCGACTGGCTCACCGCCCGCGGCGAGGAGTTCCGAGGTGGCATCAAGGTCGCCGCCCTGGACCCCTTCCACGGCTACAAGACCGCGATCGCCGACCAGCTCGAGGACGCCGTCGCGGTCCTTGATGCCTTCCACGTCGTCAAGCTCGGCACCGCCGCGGTCGATGAGTGCCGACGCCGGGTCCAGCAAGAGACCCTCGGTCACCGCGGCCGCAAGGGTGACCCGCTCTACGGCATCCAGAAGCTGCTACGGGCAGGGGCTGAGAAGCTCACCGACAAGCAGTGGACCCGACTGGAGAAGGCCATCGCCGCGCGACCCGAGGAGCACCTGCAGGTCTGGATCGCCTGGTCGTGCGCCCAGCAGCTCCGAGCCGCCTACCGCCACCGCGACCCCGCCGCCGGCCGCAAGATCGCCGAGAAGATCCTGGCCTCGTTCCCGACCTGCCCCGTCCCCGAGATCGCCCGGCTCGGCCGCACCCTGAAGCGGTGATCCCAGGCCTTCTTGGCCTACTTCGACACCGACCGCTCCAACAACCGCGGCACCGAAGCCATCAACGGACTCATCGAACTCCACCGCCGCGTCGCCCGCGGCTTCCGCAACTACAACAACTACCGGCTACGCATGCTGCTCATCGGCGGAGGACTCGACACCCTCATCCCCACCTGAAGTACGAAGAGCCGCCAAACCACCGCCCGCATCACGCGGTTGACCAGTGCCGACATCCAACACGAGGAGGGGCAGGTGTTTCTCCGGCTCGGAGCGGACGCTGTCCGGCTCCCGCCACCACTTGATGAGCTGGCCCAGCAGCTCCCCGAACAAGTCCCCGCCGGGATGGCCGGCCACCTCGCCGACGCCGATCAATGGCTCTTCCCCGGACGCCGGCCCGGCCACCCGATGGACGCCACCGGACTCGCCAAGCGCCTACGCGACCTCGGCATCCCACTACGCGCCGCCCGCAACACCGCACTCCTGCAACTCGGTGCCGAACTCCCCAGCATCGTGCTCGCCGATCTGCTCGGCATCCATATCAGCACCGCTGAAGCCTGGAGCGCTGCTGCCGGCGCCCGATGGACCACCTACGCAGGAAGCACAAGATGAGCCCGCCCCATAGCCACCGGACATGGGGCCCGGCTCTTCTGCGCTGTCCCGGTTAGCCCGCGATCGCTGGATCGGGGGTCCAGATGTGTCGAGTAATCCCGCGATCTTGCTCAAGGGATCGTTCGCCGAGCTCGATGGTGAGCAGTTCGTCCCCCTCGTAGGCCGGGCTGAGTTCAAGGGCGAGGTAGTCGAAAAGCTCGCGTTCGTGGACCGCGATGATTACTTGACGCTCGTGCTGTCTGGCCAGCACGCGGATAAGTCCGGCGAACTGAGCGACATGCACCTCGTCCATCGCCTGGACCGGATCATCGAAGACGAGACAGGGGATCACGGGATCCACGGCGAGGTGAAGAGCGAGAAAGAGCGATAGGGCAGCGGTGTTGAGGTTGCCCGCGCTGAGCATCATCTGCGGAGAACCCCCTTCCCGCCCCTCGCGGTGAACCGTGCGAAGCGTCAGTTCCAGGCCGCTTTTTGACGACGTCGGGATGCCAAACGACGGGATGAACCCCTCATTTGGGGCGAGGCGGGAGAAGAGGCTCATCCAGACGCGGTTGAGCGATTGAGTGAAGACCCGCTGGACGACGTTGGTTCTGACCTCGGTGGCCGCATCGAAGACAGCGCGGGCTACCGCCTGACGCCGGCGCCCCTCCTTGAGGCAGGCATCCCATTCGCCCTTGTGCTGTGCCGCGTCGGCCACTCGTGCCACGGCATCGGCTTGGCGCCGGAGAGCTTGCTCCATCCGCTCTGCAGCCGAAGTCCCGTCGCGCTGCGTGGCCGCCCGCTTGCCGATCTCTTCGAGACGGGATCTCACGGCGCCGGACAGGATCTCCCAGATCGCTCGGATCGTGTCTCCGTCGGGTATCGGGCGCCCCAGGATCGCAGCGCATCGTGCGAGTTCGGCTCGGGCGAACTGATCCTCGATCGAGGCCGTTTCGAACTCTTCAACACGGCGCCGTGCTTGGGCCTCGGCCGTACGCATGGTGCGCCCGGTCTCGGCTGCCGGACCCAAGAGCTGCCATGCGTCGCGAAGGCGTGCGAGCTCGGCGGCACGCACCTCCAGCTCTCCTGCCTGCACGGGCTCGAGCAGAGCGGCCGTGGTCGCTTCCAGCTCGGTTTGGGTCCGCGCGATCGTGACCCGGAGGGCATCGCGTTCCTGCCGCAGATCGAGAAGACGTTGTCCCCGCTGGCTGAGTTGAGTGATCTTGGCGTCGACATGAGCACCCAGGTGCCCTAACCCGAGTTCGGCATAGTCGCGATCACAGACGGGGCAGATGTCGCTCGTGACGGCCGTGCGGATGGACGCAAGGCCTTCGACCAGCGCCGTCGCGTGTTCCTGAGCGTCGAGAAGGCGCTCCTGCAGCGAATCCAGGTGTTGTTGATCAGAGTCAAGGCGTGACTGGATGGCCTGCTGCTCGGTCTGCAACGCCGTTTGGGAGTCAAGGAGGCGCTGCACCTCATTCAGCGCCCGGTGGATGTCCGCTCCATGATCAGTGTCGAGGGCGACTCCGGCCGCGCGAGCTGCACGCTGCCAAGCCTCGATGTCAGGCCCGACTCCGCCTTCCCAGAGCTCGAGCTGCTGCGTGGCTTCGTTCAGCTCGTCACGAGCTTGCGTGAGGTCAAGGGTCGAGGGTCGTGCAGCAGCTGCATCGAGGCGTCCTCCGAGGGCGATGAGGTCCCGCTGGAGAGCCAGTAGCTGGGTACGTTCGGTGTCGAGGTCCTGGTCGGCTACCGCACGGCGGATGGCACCGATGAGGCGGTCGTCCGCGTCCTCATCGATATGACCGGCGGTCCTCTCAGCCTTTGGACTTTCAGGCGGGTCGAGGCCGAGGGATCGGGCAGCGGCGCGGGCTGCGGCACGGGCCTGGTCGATCTCGGCTCTGGCGTCCGTGAGGTCGCGGGTGGTCTCGGTGAGCGCCGCTTCGGCATGGTCGGCTCGAGTGGCGGCGTCATCGAGGCGATCGGCGAGCTTCTTAAGGGATCGAAGGTCGTTGGCGGCGCTCAAGCCGGTGCGGAGGGCATCGAGCTGTTCGAGACCGAGGAGTTCGTTGACGAACTGGGCAAGGGCTGATTCCTGCTTGCCCTCTCGGTGCTGGTAGAGCTCAAGGAGGCGACCCAGGGAGGCTTGGTCGAGGTAGCAGCGTTCGCCGTAGAAGTTGGCGGCCTCAGGTGTGAGAGCGGGGTTGCCTTCGATTCTGCTTCCGCCGGCGGTGAGAGGTGCCGCGGCGCCTTGGTTGATGGTGAAGGAGGAATCGACCTCGACGCGGACGGTGGCGAAGTCCTGTCCCAGAGTGGGCAGGTGAGCGGTGTAGCGAGGGTCTTGTCGTTGCAAACTTCGGATCTGTCCGGTCAAGCCAAGTTCGAGGGCCGAGAGCACGCTGGTTTTGCCTGCGCCATTGGATCCGTGTATCAGCACGATGGGTGCGTCGAGTGGCAGCGTCCGGGTGCCGGCGAGCCGTCGGAAGTCGGAGATCGTGATGCTGCGGATGGGGACGTCAGTCATCGAGGGCGCCCCCGGGTGAAGTCTCGACGACACCGGCGTTGACGTAGTTGCGGAGGGCCTCCCGAACTTCGTCGGCACCCCCGGTGGCCGCGCGCACCAGCGTGATGTGCTCGGTGGTGTCCGGCCCGGGTCCCAGAGTTGCCAGGACCTCGTTGACGGGGTCGCTTCCATGCATGATTGCGGCAGCGGGAAGGTCGAGCGGGAGGAGAATGGCGATCGCGCGTTCGACCTCCGCTTGGCTGGGATCGGCGGACTCGACGTGCAGCACACGGGCGTGGCGTTCGAGCTCGTTTCTGTCGATTGCGGAGAGATCACCGACGATCACCAGAGTAACTGGCCGCCTGGACTGCGCCAGATCCAGAGAACGCGCCAGTCCCGCGAGGAGACGCTGGAGACGAAGCGTTGGCAGCCGGTCGGTGGTGACCAGGACGAGGTCGTGGGAACGCTGTGTGCCGCGCGCGGCCGCTTCGAAGTCGAATTTCATACCGGCGACGGTCAATGGCTTGGGGAGCCGCTGGTAGCCGCCGCGCTCGAGGACGGTCATTACCAGCTCGAGCGGCGTGGTCTGTGGGTCGGTCACTAGAGGCCTCCAGCAAGTTTGAAGGTGGCGTAGAGATCGTCCGCCGAATCAGCCGCTTCGTACAGATCCTCAATACTGACCCGGCCCGCGCCAGTTGAGCCCACGCGCCCGTACCTGGGCCGCGGCGAACGTACGACGGGGGTCGGCTCTCGTTCGGTTAGCACGATGAGCGTGCTGGGGTCGTCCTCGTCGGCGAGGCCATCCATCGTAAGTGCGATCGCAGCGTGGGTGTCCTTGACGAGGAAGACGCGTACCTCGCGTGGTGTTGGGGCGCTCGGCGGCGCGACGAGTCTGAGGACCCCCTCTTCGGCTGCCCCGGTCGTCCCCGGAAGGAGCGTCCAGTCGCCATCGGAATGGCCGCGGCCGAGTAGTGAGATCGCCACCGCCAGGCGCCCGAACGCTGCGCCCGGAAAGTCGGGGCTCTGCAAGGCATCGCGGATGGGGCGGTCGGAGAGCGGTTCGTAGGCAGCACCACTGGCTGGAGCGCGTCCAGTCCGGAAGATGCCAAGCATGAGGATGCTCAGATCGACCAGTTGAAAGAGGAATGCGCGATTGGCGGGCTCCGCGTGCTCGGCCACGTTGTCGCGGAGTTGTCGGAGGTCGAGGCGCAGACGCTCAGTCTCGGTCCCGCTCCAGGACGAGTTGCCTGGCAGGCACGAGAGGACCGCGAGGAGCTTGTCGGTCAGGGTCCAGAACAGGAGCGCCAGCAAGGTCGGCTTCGCGTACGAGCCGAGAACTGCCGAGTCGTTGATCTCGGCCGCGTGAGTCTCGTACTCGGCGGACCCATAGGTCATCTGAAGGAGATGGCGGTGGTGGGCCTGTAGTTGTTCCTCGGACAGCACAACCGCTGGCGGCGCGTGTGGCCATGGCCGCGGGAGGTCCTCGATTGACCGAGCGATCATTGTGTGCATGTTCGCGTCCTGGACCGAGAGGCCCACCACGAGGGAGGGAGAGTCCGTGTAGAGGAGCTCAAGGTGCTTACGCATGACCCCGTTCTCGTTCCGCTCGGTCCAGCCGGAGATCTGCTGCTGCCGAGCGATGAGAAGGGCTCTGTACGTTGCCTCGTCGTCGCGCGCACGGACCGCGCATCCGTGGAACTTGATCAGCTCCGCACGTCGATTGCGCTGCCGGAAGTCCTCTCCGCGGACGATGACACGGATGATCGCGTCTGGTTCATTGGTCAAGGCTGCGAGTGCCTGTTCGATGAGCCCGTCCCAGTTCGCAGTGACGGCAGAGCCGACGACGCCCTCCAAGATCAGCAGTGCGATGCAGAGGTGCTCGACATCCGGTTCGAGCGCAGGATCGCCGTAGGTGCCAGGGACATCCAAACCGGACCAGACAAGATAGTCCGAGGGCTGCCCTGACACGGGGATGTCGAGAACCTCGGCATACCTGGAGGTCAATCGCCAAGTGATCCCGCCGCGGTCTGCCCACGATTCAACCGGCACGGCGAGGTCGATCGCGTCGATATCGCCCTGAGACAGGCCGGCGAGGACCAGCGCCTCCTTGAGCGCTGCCGAGTAGGGGCATGCAGGGTTGGCATAGTCGATATTGGTGCGGAGCATCTCAAGTACGCGGACGAGAAGCTCTTGAACGTTGGGCACCACGTCGCGCGAGATGCCCGATCCGAGCCACAGGACGTAGTCCCCAGCCGTGAAGGAGGCGGCGAACTCAGAGAAGCCGTGCTCGAATCCTTCCAGCACCCCAGCGACCGTGCGGACGGGTGAGTGGCTCATCGAGTGATCTCCGCTGGCCTGTACGGTCCCTGGGGGCGACGGCGGTCGCCTACGGCGGAGATATCGTGCACCGGCACATGCTGGCACGGTGTCCAATGAACCGTGGAGCTTTCTCGGCTCCTCTTACTTGAGGTGGGGGTGAGCGAGTCCGCCACCGATCAGCAGCATGCGTAGGCGGTAGTTGTCGCGGTTGCGGAATCCGCGGGCGACGCGGCGGTGCAGCTCGATGAGGCCGTTGATGGCCTCGGTGCCGCCGTTGTTCGACCTGTTGGTGTCGAAGTAGGCCAAGAACGCTTCCTTCCAGCGCTTCAGCGTTCGCCCGAGGCGGGCGATCTCGGGCACCGGGCAGG
Organism: Nocardioides sp.; assembly: GCF_030149505.1. Lineage (GTDB taxonomy): Bacteria > Actinomycetota > Actinomycetes > Propionibacteriales > Nocardioidaceae > Nocardioides. Next base: position 34,230 of record NZ_JASBRN010000021.1, on the reverse strand, counting down.
TCGGGAAGGCAGCGAGGACCTTGAGTGCGATCTTGCGGCCCTCGACGGGGTCGCGGTGGCGGTAGGCCGAGCGGAGCTGCTGGGCACACGACCACGCGATCCAGACCTGCAGGTGCTCCTCTGGTCTGGCCGCGATCGCCTTCTCCAGGCGGGCCCACTGCTTGTCGGTGAGCTTCTCCGCACCCGCGCGCAGCAGCTTCTGGATGCCGTAGAGCGGGTCGCCCGTGCGGCCGCGGTGGCCGGTGGTCTGTTGCTGGACTCGGCGGCGGCACTCATCGACCGCGGCGGTGCCGAGCTTGACGACGTGGAAGGCGTCGAGGACCGCGACGGCGTCTTCGAGCTGGTCGGCGATCGCGGTCTTGTAGCCCTGGAACGGGTCCAGGGCCGCGATCTTCACCCCGGATCGGAATCCCTCGCCGCGCTCGGCCAGCCAGTCGGCGTAGGCCTTCCCGGATCGGCCCGGCACCAGGTCCAGCAGTCGGGCACGGACGCGTCCTTGCTGGTCACGGGACAGGTCGACCATCCCGGTGAGCTCCTTGGGTCCGCGTCCGCCTTCGGCGATGGGCTTGGTGTTCACGTGGTGCCAGATGTGTTCATCGACCCCGAGGGAGGAGACGTGCTCGAACCGGGTCGGGTCGGCTGCCATGGCCTCGAGCAGCGGCTGGATCGAGCGCCACACCGTGCGCCAGGTCGTGCCGAGTTGGCGCGCAAGGCCAGCCACGGAGGCGTGCTCGCGACGCAGCTGGTTGATGGCCCACCAGCACGCCCGCGCCGTCAGCAACGCTCGCGGGCCGGCGAGGTCGTCGCGCTGCTCGGTGAACTTCTTGGTCGGACACTTCTCCTCGGCACAGCGCCAGGTCCGCTTGCGCCAGATCAGGCGGACCGGACGCCCGAAGCAGGGCACGTCGATCAACCGCACCTCGCGCCGTCCGTGGCTGTGCGCGATCACCCCGCACGTGCGGCAGCCGGTGGCTTCGGGTGGTGTCTCGACCACGACGCGGACCACGCCGGCCTGATCGGCGACATCGATGACGTGGAACCCCTCAAGGCCGACGAGGAGGTCGCACCGCTCGCAGTAGCAAGGACGTTGAGAACGTGGGCGCGCGCGGTCGCACGCCGTAGGCTCGAGCACCGTCGAGGCCTTCCGGTTGGTTGCTTGGTCGCACCAAACTTTGGAAGGCCTCGACCCCGTTCCGGGTCAGGCACTCAGGTCGTGTCGCTCACTGCCCCCACCGCAGGTAAGTAGAGCCCCATTGAGTGGGCCGCCAGTGATCCGCTCGAGCGCTGGGTCAACGCGGCCCCCGATGGGCCCGGGCCGCTCGGGGACACCATCAGCGAGTACCTCGGTGGCCACAACCCCTTCCCCGACGGGCTCCGCGTCGACGTCCAAGGCCGCCATGACGCCGACAGCTGGGTGCCCGGCACCATCGTGGAACGCACCGCCGTCGACGAGTGGACTGTCGAGTTCGATGACGGCGAGCAGGTCTGGCGCGACCACCAGGAGCTGCGCCCCCACTCGCCCGAGGCCAGCTGACGAGGTTGGCAGCTCGACCTTGGCGCGAGAAGCGCATCGACGACCTCCTCGCTGCTGTCTCCGACCTCGGCATGACGATGTCCCGCGCGGCCGCCGGTGACCTCCTCGACGCGCGGGTCCAGCTCGTCGCCGAGCAGATGCGCGTCACCCCCGCCACCGCCCGCACCTACCTCACCGATGAGGCACTGACCGGCATGGCCAGGGAGATCGTCTTCGGGTTCGCCGACGAGACCCCGGGAGCGGACCTGATGGCCGCACCGCGCACCGCCGCCGTTCCCGTGAGGTTCGCAGGCACGGTGTTCGCCGGCCTCGGCGAGGTCATCCGCATCCTCCTCGTTGAACGCGACGACCTCGAGCACACCCGTGACCGGGTGGCGCAGGTCGCCCACGCCCAGAGCTACCTCGGCCTGCTGATCCGCGACCAGGTCGGCACCACCGGCTTCTATGACGACGAGCCGTCGGTCCAAATGCCCCCGGCACTACTGCTGCGCCTGGCGCGCGTCCTCGAGACCGCAGCCGACCTGGTGGAAGCGGGCCTGATCGGCTACGAGGCGGACCCTCAGGAAAGCGCCGGACTCCCCTCGGCGTTCCGCCGCGATGTCGACCTGCTGCGCACCATGGCCAGCCAGGAGCAGCAGTGACAGCCACAGCTGGCGGGACCGCGCTGACGCTCTACGCCACGGTGCAGGAGATCCCGCCCGACCATCGTGGCGGCTACACCCTCGGCCGAGACGAGCTGATCGTCGAGGACGTCGACTACGACCAGGCGCTCAAGGCCGCCCGCCGGCGCGTCCCCGAGGGCTGGCGGATCATCGCCCTGCGGGTCGAGGGTGACCCCGTCCCCTGCGGCTGATCGCTCCCGGCCCTTCTGTGCACGTAGGTGACCAGGAAAGCGAGGCGGATCATGAGCACTTCCCCAGCCGAGAACCCGGTCCCCGGAGTCGTCACCTTCACCGCCCGCGGCAACGCCGCCCTCGACCAGCTGGCCGAGGCCCTGGCGGCCGACTGCGACGGCTCCCCCACGAGCATCGCCGACATCCTTGAGCGGGTCCTGGAGGCCGACATCAAGGACCTGGCCGAATCGTTGAGCGAGGCAGCCCAACCAGCTGGCCGCGCATCCCTGGTCGGTCTCGACGTCGAGGAGGTCGGGCCGCCGGCCGAGAGCCCCGACGAGGCGGCACGCCGGCGGCTCTCGCCGAGGGCGCCGCACGCCGGCGACACCCCCGGTAGCCGGAGCCCGGGCAATGCCCGCTGATTCAGCTGAGGCTCGCGTCCAGGTCACCGGCCAGGACCGCGATCATCAGATGATGCTTAGCGAGGACTCGCCCCATCATCCCGCCAGGCAGACCCGCGCCTCCATTGCTGAGCAGTGCGGCCATTCTTCCCAGCGGCATACGGTCCAACTCACGAAGAACTGCCGGACGCTTTCTCCTCGCCGTCGCCAAAACCGTCAGTGCGTTATGCAGTTGGACTAACCGGTCGGCGTCGCTGCTCACCTGATCGCCACGGGCATCTGTCACGCAGGCAAGATTGCCGCAATGCTCAATGCGGTGAAGGCAAAACTCAGAACTGCGCCAGTGCCCGTTGGCGCGCCTGCCGCTTGGCCTTGCGGATCATCTTCTTAGTGATGACGGTGTCCTGAGCCGCGGTGGTGGCTCGACTCCGGGCCTCGGCCAGCGCATCTGCTGATGCCTCCGCTGCGGCGCGGGAGTACATCTCCGACGTGTACGTGTCGGCTGCGATAGCAGCAGCGTTCTCCCGCGCCGCTGCCAGGGCGCAGTTGTCAGCTTCCTGCTGGGTGGGCAGCGTGCAGGTCGCAGTGCCGGTGGAGCTGAACTGCTCGGTGAGCATCGCCTCGGCCGTAGCCTGCGCGCTGCGCTTGACGTAGATCGACGCCTCGCCGGTCTTGGTCACCTGGCGACCGTTGATCGTCTTGGTGACCGATACTCGGACCGTCTTGCGCTTCAGCCGCACGGTGGCCTGCTCGGTGCGCGTCGCCACGCCGGTGACGGAGAACGAGTCGGTGACGGACTGCGTGGACGTGACCGAACCGGGCGTGCTGGGCGACGTGGTCGGCTGTGTCGGGGTAGCCGTAGGAGTGGTGGTCGGCTGCGTCGGCGTAGCAGTCGGCGTGGGAGGCGTCGGCGAAGCAGCGCCGTTGGGCCAGATCGGGCCGCCGCAAGCCGGGTCAGTCGCCGTGGCTGCGGTGCAGTTCGGAGCGAGGTCCTGGCCGAGGCAGTTGGGCACGTTGGTGTTGCCGACGGGCTCAGCCGGGTCGATGTTGAGTCGATTGCCATTCGTCGGAACGCCGGTGCAGCCGTCCGGCGCGGGAACCCAGTAGTTCAGTGCGGGAAGGGCATTCCAGCTGGTGTCGTTCAGTTCTGCCCCAGTCTCCCACGGAGCCAGGTGGGAGGACTGGGTGCTGTGCTGGATCATAAGAGCGGAAGAGGTATTGCGGTACAGCTCTCGGTTCCAACATTCCCAGCTGCCGTCCAGACGGGCAGACTTCCACGGCTGGCCCTGCTCAACACGGCAAACCTCTGTCTTCTGGTCGTACTCGGGCTTAACGGCCTGAATAGCGCGGCCGTCCTCTGCGCACCAGTAGGAGTTCATCCACGGGTTGAAGACGAGGTTGAAATACTCCTCGTTGTCACAACCGACCCCGTAGCGCTGGTATACCCAGATGACGTCGCGGCTACCAACGCCACCAGAGCGAACGGCGTAGTAGAACCCCTCTGAGGTGGCGTGCTCGGTGTCGACCTTCAGGATCGGCTTGTCGGGGAAACGCGACATCCAGAACTCCAGGTACATCCACTGCGCTGGGATGGGCTGGAAGCCGGACGGCATGATCGCGTCGCCGTAGCGCGGCGGATCGGAGGCCTCGGCGGTCTGCGTCGCCAGAACAGCAGTCATGCCGGCGACTGCCAAGAGGGCAGCAGTGAACAAGCCGATGAGGCGGTGACGCATGAGGGAGCTCCTTGAGGGTGTGGGGCGAGGCTATCCGGGTTCGGCCGCCTCGACCGCCGTTTGTCTAGGCCGCTCGTCTATGGCCGGGAACCATTCGTGACTGCACTACGAAGAGTGATCCGCTCGGCTTCGGCGGTTCCTGGCAACCGGCTGCCGGCCGCCAACCCGGACAGGCTCGCCGGTGATGCCGAGGTGCGCGTCCACGGCGTCTCGTACGACGGCGGCGGCCGAAGCTCCCTCGTGATTTGAAGCCGCCTGCAAAGCCGTGACCTGATCGGGCCGAAACCCGATGAGCAGGCGGTGAGTCTGAGCGGGCATCATGAGGCCCACGTGACGTCCGGGTCGTCGCCCGCGCCGCACTCCCGGCAATGAACTGCGTAGCCGGGCGGCGTGTACTCGGAGGGCAAGATGAGGTCGTCGGGTCCGCTCCGTGCCAGCTCGTAGGTCTCGCCGCAGGCGTAGCAGTACTCCTCGTAGCCACCGGTCGTGGCGTCGTGGACGTCATCGAAGCCGCCGACCCGGTCGATCCACCGGTAGCTGCGCGGCCGACCCTGACCGGTGCAGACGTTGCGGGCCGCGTCGCAGCTGTCGTGAACTGCGTGCATCGAGGCCGAGGCAGCCGTGCTCATGCGACCTCTCCCGCTTGCTCGCCCCAGGCGCCGATCCACTCCATCGGCGCTCCCTCGGCTTGCAGCTCAAGCAGGGCCTCGGCCTGCCTCGCGGTCAGCTGAGTTCAGAGCTCGCGCCGGGCCTGTCGGCGCAGGACTGCCTCCAGCTCGGCAACGCCCTGCCCCAGCGGAGTTGGCGGGGCGAGGTCGGCAAGGTCGTCGAGCAACTCGTCGACGTCGCCGGCCTCGATCTGCGGTGAGGTGTAGGCGTTCCACTCCCCCACCGCCGCGGCGAGCCGACGGTAGGCCTCGACGTCGGCGGGCTCGTGGAACCAGGCCGCCGCGGCGAGCGCGACCCGCCGTGCGATCAGGGCCGCCTGGTCACCCATGGCCGATCAGTCTTCCGCCCCGCGCGCCCAGAGCGAACCCCTGCAGTTGTCCACAGCCTCGGCGCCGGCCGCGCGCACCGTGCGACGAGATCCGAGAGACTCAAGCCCTACCTCACGGCAGGAAGGGCACCACGGTGGACGACAACGACCAGCTCGGCGCCGGCGGGCACGCGCAGGCGGCCCGCGAGAACGTCTACGGCTTCAACCGCGCCACCATGTGGGAGCAGGACCAGATCCCGTCCGAGACCTCCGACCAGCTCGCGGAGTTCGCCGACCTCGCGGCCGCGCTCCCCCAGGCGTTCTCGCAGCTGTCCAGCACGCTCGAGCAGGCCCAGGCCCACCAGGTGCTCAGCATGGACACGATGACCGACGAGTCCGACCCGGCCATGGCCATCGGCGTGGCGCGCCTTCACCTGGAGGAGGCCCGGAGCCTCGCGGTCGACCTCCACAAGCACCTCGACGCCGCGCGCAACGCCACGGCCCACGTCATCAGCCAGGGCGTCGATGACGGGCAGGAGTCGATGCCCTGGGACCAGCCCTGACCCAGGCCCCCGCCGAGCGGCCCGCGAGATTTCTTCGCGTCGGTGATCGCCCCGACGGGTCGACCTTCCATTGGTGACTGAGAGATGACCCCGGTCCACCAAGGAGCTGTCCGTGAGCACGCCCACCGAATCCACGTCCGCCGCGGCCGACCGTGACCCGGTCCAGGAGGCCCGCGACCACCTCGAGCAGGCGCTAGCCGCGCTCGATCGGCTCCGCGAGGTCCTGCCCCCAGCGGGCAGCACTCCCCCGCCCGAGGCGCGAGGCGGTGACCCGGCATGACCACCACCGACACCGCCCTCCACGCCGCCGACGCCGTCTTCATGGCCGAGCAGGCGGTGGGACGGGCCCGCCATGTCGTCGAGGAGCTGCACACCACGATCAACTCCGCGCTGGGGGTGCTCGACGACGCCGAGCTCGACTCTGCCAAGGCCCGGCTCTCCGACCGCGGCGACTACTACCTCGAGGCCGCCGGCGAGCACCTGAGCCGCCTGCAGCGCCGCTGCAGCGACAACGCCGAGCTGACCGACGAGCTCACCGGGCACCTGGAACGCGCCTCGCAGGCGGTCGCCGACGCCCACGACGTTCTCCGGGACGCCGACACCACCGACCCGGTGCTCGCCCGCGACGTCGCGCAACTGAAGCCGCGGCTTGCGGTTGTCGGCGAGATGATCGACCTGGCCAAGCCGATGGCCCGGCTGGCCGCGCAGCATGTCGAGAGCGCGCACCTGGCCGCTCAGCAGGCGACTCCGCCGTCCCTGTTGGAGCCGGTCACCCTCGAGCGGAGCATCGCGACCGCCGGCAAGGAGCTGGGCCGCGCCGACGAGGACGTGCGCCTGCTCGAGAACGTCGTCGACCACGCTGCAGCCAGCGCCCGCCAGTCGGCCGGCATCGCGACCGAGATCACCGACAACGCCCGCCGGCGCATGGCCGAGCAGGGCCGCGTCCAGATCCCGCGTCAGGCCGCACCGAGCGTCGGATCCCCGGCGCGGTAGGCGGGAGGCGCGTCATGGACCTCGACCAGGGCGGCCGCCAGCTGGCGGGCCTCATCCTCGATGCCGCCAGCAACGGCGAGCACGACCAGGTCGCCGAGCTGATCGCACCGCTCGACGCCGAGCAGCTGCGGTCCCTGGTGACGGTGCTGGCCGTCCAGGTCGACCAGAGCGCACCCACCTCCTCCGCGACCGGCCCCGCCGCGGTGTGCGAGCTGGCGATCAACGCTGCCGCCCCGATGTTCGGCACCACTGCGGAGGCGATCCGCAGCGCCGAGCGCAGCCGACCGGTCAGCGACGCCCGGGCGGTGGCCATGACCGCCGCACGCGAGGTCGGTCTGTCCCTGCCGGTGATTGCAGAGCACTTCGACAAGGACCACGGCTCGGTGATCCACGCCGTACGCCGCACGGCCGAGCGACCGCGCCTGGCCGACGCCGCGGCGCGCATCACCGCGCACGTCAACGACCGCTACACCGCCCAACTCCCCCGCCCCGAAGCCACGGTGGTCCCCCTGCACCCGCCGGCGTCGACGTTCGAGCCTGACGGCCCGGTCGAGCATGCGGTTGTGGCGGCCGCTGAGGCCTTCGGCACTACCCCGGAGGTCCTCCTGGGGGCCGACCGCAGCCGGGCGGCCGCGGACGCTCGTGCCGTGGCCATGACCGCGGCCCGCATCCACGGCCACAGCCTGCCGGCGATCGCGCGTCACTTCGACCGCGACCACACCACCGTGCTGTCCGCGACCCGGCGCATCGAGAAGACCCCGCCGCTGCGGGACCTGGCCGCGAAGATCGCTGCGGATCTCCCCGAGCAGCCAGCCAGCAGCATCGGCGACGTCGTCGAGCATGTTCCCGAGCCCGGTCACCGCTCCCCCGGCCTGCGCGAGCAGCAGCGAGCGGTCCCTGTCGCCGCTGAGCGTTCCCAGCTGAGGGTCGCCCGGTGAAGGCCCTGATCGGCCTGGTCGCGGCCGTGATCGTCGCGCTGACCGCCGGCGGGATCAAGGCCGCGCTACCCGGCACCCAGACGGGCCCCGAGCCGACCGAGGGCGCGACCACCCAGGTGCGCATGACCCACGTCGTCGACGGCGACACGATCCGCGCCGAGACGCTCGGCGGCCGCCAGCTCGCCCGAGTCCGGCTGCTTGGGATCGACGCCCCCGAAGACGCCCACCCGCCCGAGCCGGCCGAGTGCTACGCCGACGACGCCACCAGGCTCCTCGAGCAGCTTGCTCCGGTCGGCAGCACCGTCGAGCTCGTCACCGACACCGGCCAGCCCAACCGTGATCGCTATGACCGGCTGCTGCGCTACGTCGACCGCTCGACAAACGCCGGCGACGTCGACGTAGCCGGCGAGCTCCTGGCCAGCGGCGCCGCCCGTCGCTACGAAGCCGGACCAGCACTCGCCCGCGAGGAGTCCTACTCCACGGCCGTCGACGATGCCCAGGACGCTGGCCGCGGCCTGTGGGGCAGCTGCTAGGAGCCGGGAGACCGACATGGACGAGCAGCTGGCCACCGCGGCGAAGACACTGGCCCGATGGTGCTACCGCCGCGGCGTCGACGAACGCGTACTCGGGTGCGGTGAGCAGCTGCGCAAGGCCGCGGTCGACCAGGCGCTCGGCGCCCCGGCCCCGGCCCACCTCGAGCACGCGCTGTGGCAACAGACCGCCACGCTGCTGCGCCAGCGGCGCGACTGGGACCGCGACCACCAGGTGAGCCCTCCGCCGACCGCGGCATGCCTGCCGTGCGCCGTGTCGGTCGAGGAGTGCCCCACTCACACTGACCGGCGCTGTCGTACCTGCGGTGGCCAGCTGCACCGGATCGTCGTCGAGGAGGGCTTCGACACCCACCCTTCGTGTGACCGGCCCGGTACGAGCGGATCCCGGCCGGTCCTCGAGCACACCGCGCAGCTGCTGGGAGCCACGCTGCTGGCGCAGTCGGCCTGACCCGCCGGGCGACAACACGGATCGGCCGAGGTGATCGCTCCGGACCCCGGCCCGCACTTAGGAGACCAAGGAGGACTGGCGCAGCCGGTGCCGGTCCACGGGATCCAGGAGTTCACATGAGTGAAGCCGCTCGCGAGGAAGCCGCGCTCGAGGAAGAGGCCCGCCAGCGCGCCCAGGAGATCAGTGCCACCGAGGCGGCCGCTGCCCAGGCCGCGGCCGCAACCGGCCCCTCCCCTGACGCCGAGATCGCGCAGGTGCACCGGTCCGGCCGCCAGCACGACCACACCGACACGGCCGCCTACCAGCGGCCCCAGCTCGGCCGCCGCGGCCCGCGCCGGTAAGAGGCAGCCATGGCAACCGCACTCGCGCCGGCCGTGAGCTCCTCGAACGTCTCGAACGTCCGTTGGGTCGACTGCTCACACAAGCTGGGATCGCTGCCGTGCATGAACCACAAGCCCCACGAGGGCAACGGGCGCGGCTGCGTGCACCACTCCACGTCCGGCTTCCAGGACGACGAGTAGCCCGACGTCAGCAGCTGAAACCGTCCGAGAACAGCCTCAGCCGTGCACCAAGTGCAGCCGCGGCCGCTGAGGCTGCTCGGCGGCTGTCTCCAGGCGCTGCATCCGCTCGAGCGTCACCGGGTGGCTGTAACGCCGCAGCAGCCCCGCAAGGAGGGGCCCGAGCCCGAGTCCGAGCACGAACTGGTCGGCCGCCGCCTCGGTGCGCAGGTCGATCCGCCGGCCGGCCGCCGGCACCAGGTAGGTCAGCGCGATGACCACGCTCCCGAGGAGCCCCGCCCAGGCCCGGCCCTCGACCATGGACTGCACCACGCAGATCACGCCCACGACGCCGCGCAGCGTCCAGGCCAGCCGCATGAACGGCAGCCAGGCGAAGGCCCGGCCGATGCCGCGGAACGTAGCCATGATCAGCCGCCAGGGCGTCGTCGCCGCGAGCACCGCCAGCTCCAGCCGCGGCCGCGCAGCCCGGTGTCGGCCGACCGCATGGGCCAGCGCCGCGGCCGCCTCCGCCCCGGTCACGCCGCCGCGGTACGTCGCGTCGACCAGGCCAGGGCTGACCACCACGGTGCGCCGCCCGATCGCCACCGCCACCGGGGTGCTTGGACGCTGAGCCCGGCGTACGAACAGCGTCGCGATGTCGACGCCGCGGCCGCCCAGCTCTGCCAGCACCGGCGCCATCACCCCGAACTCGGCCTCGGTCGCCGGTCGAGAGCTCGTCAGCACCGCCATCGCCGGCTGCTGCAGCCGCCCCATCGCCAGAGCGACCAGGACCCCGCCGGCAGCCATGAACGCCACCAAGCCCAGTGCCGGAGGGAGCAGGGCGCACACCACCACGGTGAGGACGAAGCTCACCAGCAGCGCCGGCGCCAGCGTCACCACCCTGAGCACGGTCATCGGGAACCTCATCATCACGACCCTCCTTCATCTATCAGCACTAGTGCGAATCTCTTGACTTTGCTCGCGGTGATCGTTCGGCGACCGCCGCATGACATAGGCGAACGAGACCAGTTTGTGCCCAGCCGCCGACACCACCCCGAGTTATCCACAGCCCGCCGCTCAGCGGAGCGAGGACCGACGCGGACGTGGGTTCATGGGCCAGACCGACCTCCAACCGAAAGGAACACCCGTGGACACCCTCAACCCGGACAGCACCTGGGACCGCCTCGGCTCGATCGCGCACCTGCTGCACCAGGCCGCCACCCAGGTGTGGAGCGACGCCGACAGGGCCACCGCCGACTCGCCGCTGCACGACCTCGGGCTCGGCGTCTACCTCGCGCACTCCCAGGCCAGCGCCCTGCTGCCTGAGGACTACGAGCTCCCCGACGTCGACGCCGACGAACTCGAGGAACGCACGCCACTGCAGCTGCTCACCGAGGCCGAGGAGCTGACCCGGCCGCTGCCGCTGCACCAGCCGGACCTGATCCACGGCTCGCAGCTGGTCGTCGACCTGTGTGACCTCATCCGGGAAGCCCGCGGCCTTGGCTACTGACCTGCGCCCGGCGTACGCCGACATCGACCAGAAGCTCTTCGACGTCGACCAGATCCCGATGACCACGCGCGACGTGCGCAGCGTCGGCGAGATGCTCTTCGACGTCGACTACCTAGCCCGCCAGCTGCTCATGGACGTCGGAGGCGACGACGCCGGCGCCCTGCTGCGCAGCTGGCCCACGATGGTCGCGGCCGCGGAGGACCTGTGGGCCTCCCTGCCCGGCCGCCGCCCGGGCGTCGACGAGCGCGACCGCCCGATCACCAGCCTCTCGGCGCAGGCCGCCACCATCGAGGCCAGCCTGACCGGCCGGAAGGCCTGGCCAGGTCAGGGCCCGACCAACCCGCATCTCGACCAAATGACCCAGACCCTCCTCAACGCCGCGGCCCTCGTGCGCCGCTACGGCGCCGAGATCCCCCACGAGCAGACCGAGGCCCACCGCGACCTCGAGGCAGCCCGCACCAGGATCATGCACGGGCTGTACCTGACCGCTCACGCCGTCAACGTCGCCCTGCACGACAACGGCCGCGACCGCGTCAACGACGCCCGCCAGTCCGGCCGCCGCGTCCACCTCGCCCAGCACCACTCCCCCTACGCCGTCGCCCCCACCGGAGCCTGGATCGACCGCATGACTGCGTGCGAGAACACCGCGCGCAGCTACCTCAGCGACCGGTTCGCCCAAGCCCTCGCCGGCGAAGCGATCCGACCTGTCGCCGACCCCAGTCGACTGACCCACGCGCTGGCCAACTGGGACATCCAGTCCCACCGCGCCCTGGCCCGTCAGCTCGAGCCCTCCAACATCCTCCTCATCACCCGCACCCAGGGCCTCATCGCCGGCGCGAGCATGGTGCTCGTCGACGCCGCCGCCACTGCCGGCATCCTCGAACCCTCCGACCGGCTCGTCCCCGCGATCGCCGACGCCGGCCGCTCCTGGAGCAACCTGGCCAGCCGCTGGGGCGACCTCGCTCCCCCGGGCGCCCGGATCCAGGAGCCGCTGGCTCGCGCGGCCGCGGAGGTCCGCGCCTCCTACCGCCAGATCACCCACGACACCACCACCCTCGCCGGCCCCGAGGTCATTGCCGGGCGCCCAGGGCTCTCGCAGGCCGTGACCGCGACGCTGCGCGCCGTCGGCGCCGGCTCGGAGCTCGCGGTCGTGGTCGCCGAGAGAGCCGACAACCCCAGTCTCACCGGCCCCGCCCGGGCCCTGTCCCGGCGAGCTCACAACGACGTCGAGTCCGGGCTGGCCACCCCGCCCGCGGAGGGCGACGTCGTGTGGGTCTCCCCGGCCGACATCCTCGCCAAGCGCTTGGTTCCGCTCCCCCCGCCGGTCACAGAAACGCTACGAGCGGCCAGCGACGCCACGATGGACGCGGCGAGCACAGCGTCGTCGATGGCCTCCTTGCACCTGGTAGAGCGCGCTCTCGCGAGTACCGCCAGCGACGCTAAGCGGCAGCCAGCTGGCCCGCGGCCCGACGCGCCGCAGTTCGAGCCGGTGAGGCTCAGCGCAGGACCTCGGCGGTGACCGCGCCAGACACCCCCCGAGTGACACGCCAACTCGATGAGCCGGCTTCGGAGCCCCTAACAGGTGCGTGCGGAAGCCCCAGAGCGTTGAAGGGTAAAGGATATTTCCAGAAATGTTTTCGGCGCGCCTTCGTTGACGAAAACTCAGCCTGCGGCAGGATCGCCGGCATGGACCAGGAGCAGAAGCCGCGTAAGGAGAGCCGAGCAGGTCGTCCTTCCAAGGGCGAGCGCCACGGTTTCCTCATCAAGCTCTCCCCCGAGACGATCGAGCACATTCAGCTCATCGCTGAGGTTACCGACAACCGCCCTCAGGCGGAGGTCGCTGAGGCCGTCACCTCTGATGCCCTCGGCTCTGACTTCGCCGAGCTGGTCACGGCGGTCACGGCGTTCAAGCCGTACAAGGGCCGGCGTGAGCAGATCAAGTTCCACCTGCCCATGGCTCAGGCCAGGATCGTCTTCGCCATCAAGGAAGAGACCGGTCTGACGTACCAGAACATCCTCGAGTATCTCCTCGGCGAGGGCGTCAAGCCCTACGACGCCGACGAGATGCGTCGGGCCATCGCGGCCGAGCGTGCCGCTCGCCAGCAGGAGATGTTGCCTGTAGCCGTCTGACGCCGATCAGGGCAGTGCCCTGAATGCTTGAAGGGCGACCGCGCCAACGGTCGCCCTTCCAAGAAGCAAAGACCCGACTCACTCGTACCAGGAGATGATTGGGATGGCTTCGTGCTGCCCACCTTAACAGCGCCCAACCCAGACGAACCGGAAATCGGCCCTGTCGATTTCGCCGTGTCGCGTGGCGATGACCACGCCGCGCTGTCTCCTGCCCAGAACCTCCTCGCTCTCGACGAGTGGCTCTTCTCCCCCACGGGCTGGCATGCGCTCGGTGCTGCCAGCAATGGTCGACTCCCCATTACGGTCCCCTCCCTCCACCAGGGCCTGGCCCTGATCGGCAAGGGGAGAGTGACCGCGATCTTCGGCCGGCTCCGCGCAGGCGCGGGCGTCATCGACCTCGACACCAAGAACGCCAACATGGGCGAGTACCTCGCTCCCGAGATCGCGGACTGGCTACGTCGACGTGGCTGCTGGGTGCTCGAGCGGCCCTCCGGTGGCGCTCCCGGGCGCTCTCACATCTTCTTCGCGCGCGCCGACTTCCGTTACGCCTCCGCTGAGCATCGCTCCGGGGTCGCTCTGGAAATCAGCAAGTACCTCGACGCCCTCGCCGCCGACGTCAACATCGACCGCACCGAACTCGACCTCCGTGACTCGGTGCGCCCTCTCTCCTCGCCTCACCGCTGGGGCACGGTCACTCGTCCCCGTGGGGACCTTCGTGACGCGCTGCGGAATCTGAAGAAGATCCTCCCCGATGCCCCAGCGCTGCAGCCGCTCCGCTCCCCCAAGAAGCAGGCGGCCGCCGGCGGCGTCTGGTCTGGTGCCGTCACGCCGCTGGAACTGCAGCGCTACAAGCGCGAGATCGCCCCGCAGTGGCGTCGGTACCTCGCCACCGGTAACACCTCGGCCCTGGGTTCCTACAAGCCCACCAGAGGTGACCGCTCGCTCCCCGAGCTCGGCCTTACCCGCGAGCTGGTGTGGGCGGTCGGCGACCCCAAGATCGCCTGGAGCCTTATCCGGGAGTCCCACCCCACCGCGATGCAGAAGGCGAAGCACCAGCGCCCCGATTGGTGGCTGAAGTACGTGTGGAACCGGTGCGTCGAAGACGCCAGGGCCTTCTCCCCCACGGCCGAGTCCTCGCCGCGTCCGCACACCGCCCCCGGCGTTGCCGCTGCGGTCCAGGCCGCCCGCGTCCGCCTCGAGGACCTCATGTGGACCCAGTCGGCCCGGTCGCGCGCCTCGCTGCTCCTCGTCGGTCACCACCTGCTCGATCGCATGTTGACCGCCGGCTCACTGCGTGTTCCATGCCCGGAGCGCGACCTGGTCAAGAGCACGGGCCTTGGGGACCGCAAAACCATCAGAGCCGCTCTGAGGCTGCTCGACGGGTCTGTCGGCAGCCTGCACACCGACTGCTTCTCTCCTCTCAAGCCAGACTCGACGAGCTTCGAGTTCGAGGTAGCGCCATCTGAGGACTGCAGTGAAATCCCCCCACTAAGTTTTCACCCGCCCCACGCGCCCCGCGGCCTCTGGGCCACGCTCCCCCGTGCCGCCCACGGCCTCTGGCGCACCCTGCTGAGCTCTGAAGGTCCGCTGTCCCCCAGTGATCTGGCTGTGAAGGCCGGCCTGGTGGAGACACGAGCCGCCGCTCCGACTCGTAGCCACCTTGCGGCGGTGAAGAAGGCTGCAACCGCGCTGGCGCATGCAGGGCTTGCTCGGGTGGACGAGGAGGGCCGCTGGTTCGCAGCCACCGGTCCTCGCTCGATAAGGGTCGAAGAACGAGCTGCGCAGGCGTACGTCGTACTGGACGCCCGGGTCGAGGCTGAGCGGGTGGCGTACCGGGAGAGCATGTCGTCGAGCTGGTCTTTGGATCGAGCACGAGCGTTGAAGGCCCAGAAGGAAAAGGAAGCCGCCTGGTGGGCGGGCCTCTCCGATAGCGAACGAGCCGCCCGCAGGGACCAGTGGCGCAACGCGTTCGACGAGCTCTCGATCACCGAGCAGGCAACAAGGAAGGCCAGGCTGGCTGCGGCACGTGCAAACGCTGGTGTCGAAGAGCTCGAGCAGTACCGATCGTGGCTGGAGAGCCTGACGCCCGATGAGTTCGCCCGACGTTCGAATGACCGAAAGGCTCGCTTCAAGATGCTGAGCCAGAGCGAACGCGGGCTGGCTGTGGCGTCCTGGGCCCGACACCGAGCTGTGTTCGGCCTCCCCTCTGCCACCACAACGCCCATCGACGGGCGATCCGTGCTGCCGAATGGACCCGACGAACGCGACCGGATCTTCCTCGAACGCCAGCTCTCGTTGCCTCTCTCGGGCGAGGGAACCGATCGTGCCGTCAGTTAATCGACTCCCACCACATTCGCACCAGACGCCCCAACGGCCGGCGAGACGCCCCACTCCCCCGCTCCCCGGCTATTGGGCGCTCAGAATGCCTTCTACGGGCCTCCTGCGCCCCGTTCCTGCTGGGCTCGGAGGGTCTGGCAGTGGGGTGGGGCTCAAGTTCCGCTACTGCGCCGCTAGCAGAGGGCATAGTTTGTTCGGTACACCCCCGGCACCGCTTCCGCTAGGAAGCACATAGTGGGGCCGTTAGCGTAAGGCTAGCGGGACGGTAGTAAGCCGGTAAGGGAGCCGGTAACGCGAACCCTAGAGAACACCTAACGGGGGCCTAGCAAGCGAATATGGACCACCTACCGCTGCCGCTACCGGCGCCGCTAAGGAAGCCCTAGCGCAAACATATTTACCCCCTAGGCGTGTCGTAACGGACCCGTAGCCGTCACGTAGAGCAGACTCTCGGCCATGAACGAACTGTCCCGAGTGATCGTCTTCGCCACCGGCAAGGGTGGAACCGGCAAGACCAGCTGTGCGGCCAACGTCGCCGGTCTCGCTGCGCAGGCGGGCATGAAGGTTCTTCTGGTCGACCTGGACTCCCAGGGCAACCTTGAGTTCGACCTTGGCTACGTCGACAAGGGAGACGAGGGCAAGCACCTCGTCAGCACCCTCCTCACCGACGGTGTCCTCGAGCCCGTCCTGAAGAACGTGCGGCCGAACCTCGACGTCATCCCTGGTGGCGGCAAGCTCGATGAGCTCGAGGACCTGGTCCTGGGCCGCGAGCGTCGAGGTGAGGACGGCAGCATCCTTTTGGCCAACGCTCTGAAGCCTCTGGCCCCTGACTACGATTTGATCATCATTGACACCCCGCCGTCGAAGCGGTCCGCTCTGGTCATGCTGGCTCTGGCGGCAGCTCGTTGGATCGTCATCCCCACCAAGTCCGACCGCGCCAGCATCAAGGGCCTCAGCGTCCTAGCCGACCAGGTGGTGCGGATCCGTGAGGTCAACCCGACCATCGACGTCCTCGGCGCCATCCTGTTCGGCATGGGCAGCGCCGCGACCGTCCGGCGTCGCTTCGCCGCAGACGACGTCCGCAGTGTCCTCGGTGACTCCGCGCTGCTGTTCGAGTCGATCATTCGCCACGCCGAGGCGGCCGCCGGCGATGCACGCGAGAAGGGCAAGCTGATCCACGAGCTAGCCGAGGTCGTGCACAACGCTGAGCCTTGGTACGTCGCGCTGAAGGCGGGGCGTCGTCCCGAGCGCCCGGCTGGATCCTCCCTGGCACTGTGTGATGACTACGTGCTGTTCGCTGACGAGCTCATCAAGCGCATCGGCGCCGCCGAAGAGGCTGAGGGTGCTGACCTCGAGGCGGTGACGGCATGAGCGAGGAGCGAGTACCGATGAAGCCGGCTCTCGGTCTCGTCCGCGACCGAGTAAGCACGCTGCCCTCCCGTAAGCCTGCTGCGCCCGCTGCGTCTGCGGCACCTCAGGCCAAGCCCGCCGTCAGCGTCGAGGAAGCTCGCGCTGCCGAACGTGCGAAGGAAGAAGCCTTCGCCAAGACCGTCGCCGAACCGACGGTGACGGCGACGCCCGAGGAGCCGAAGACCAAGGGCAAGGCGAAGGCCAGGCCGGCCAAGGTGAGCGAGTCAACCGGTGGCACGAAGCGCACGACGCTGAGCCTCCCGCAGAACCTGGTCGACTTGATGACCGAGCGGCGAGAGTCCTCGCCCAAGGTCGGCCAGGTGCAGTTCATTCTCAACGCCTTGGCGCAGACTGCCCCTCGGCATAAGGAGCTGGTCGCGGCGGAAAACGGCGCGAGTGTCGGTAACGAGCTGTTCCCAGTTACCACTGCGCCGCGAGTCAACGTCGGCAAGCTGACGACGATCTCGTTCGACACGGCCGAGGAGAACATGAAGGTGGTGGACACCCTCGTGGCTGACAGTGGAGCCGTCTCGCGCAGCCAGTTGGTCAGGGTTGTCTTGGGTGAGGTACTCGGAGCCAGCTGAGCCCGCAGGCCTAGAGCCGCGGTGGCGACGCGGCCGCTGTTGACACCGGCGTGCCGACCGTCAGGCGTACGCCCCTAGCGCCGCCGGCCGCTAGGGTTCGTCGCTGATGGTTTCCGGTGTTGACCCCTCAGAGTTGCGGGCTGCCCGCGAGCGCGCGGGCCTGACCCAGCACGAGCTCGCGCGACTCGTCGGGGCGGCCGGGGGAGAGCGCGTCTCCCGCTGGGAGCTCGGCACCTCGGTGCCCAGGCCCGACTTCCTGGTCAAGCTCGCCCGC
Source organism: Nocardioides sp. (assembly GCF_030149505.1). Lineage (GTDB taxonomy): Bacteria > Actinomycetota > Actinomycetes > Propionibacteriales > Nocardioidaceae > Nocardioides. The sequence continues at coordinate 16,521 of NZ_JASBRN010000021.1, read as the reverse complement.
GCCCTCGACATCCCCACCCTGCGCCTGATCCACCTCGACGGAGAGATCCCCGACCTGCGGGCGCTGCGGCTCCAAGTAGGGCTGACCGTGCCCGAGCTGGCCGCCCGCGCCAGCCTCTCCGCGCCCACCTACTCCTGGTGGGAACAGGGCCGGGCCACCCGACTCCCCAGCGCCGCAACCCTGGAGACCCTCGCCAAGGTCTTCCAACAGCCGGCCGACGTGGTCGCCGCAGCCTTCAACGAGGCACAACGCCTGCACCGCCGCCGCAAGGGCCAGTAGCGCACCGGGGCAACTGAGTACCTCTACCGGAGTTGCCCGCTGGACAGGCAGGGCACAATCGGCACCGGGAGAAACCGGGCAGGACGGCCCTTCGGCAGTTCGCCTGGACGCGATGTCGCTCAATTCCATCGGGGGAGTGGGCCGCGACCCATCTCCCGCAGAGGACTCGGGCGATGGCACCTCGACTTCCCGCGACCTGTGGAGAACCTACAGGACGCCATAGCAATGCACTAGTGTCTCGCTACGAAGATGGGTCGTATTGATCGCCCCGGCCCGTCTCGACACATAGGTGATCGAGAGACGAGAGGACTCGGACTGATGTCGCTGGACACCGCACAGACCAACGCAGGGGGACCGCCCCCGCCTTCGCCCACCCAGACGCAGGCTGGGCCCGCCGCGACCGCGCGGGTCAAGGCACGCCGCCGGCCGTGGGTGTTCGCCCTGATGGCCGCCCTGGTCGCCGCCGGCGCCCTGGGCACCGCGTTCGCCTTCACCTCGGTCAACGACACCCAAGAGGTCCTCGTCGTCGCCAACGACATCAAGCGCGGCGAGACCATCGACGCCGGTGACCTCACCGTCGTCCGAGTCAGCGTCGACCCCGCGCTGACCCCGGTCCCCGGAAGCCAGAGGGCCGAGCTCGAGGGCAGCCGCGCGGCGGTCGACCTGTGGGCCGGCACGCTGCTCAGCGAGCAGGCCGTCACCGACAGCCTGGTGCCGGGGGAGGGGGAGTCCCTGGTGGGCATCAGCCTCACTCCTGCCCAGATGCCCTCGGAGCCGCTCTACTCCGGTGACGCCGTCCGGATCGTCACTACGCCCGGCGACCAGGGCGAGGTGACCGACGAGGAGCCGGTGACGGTCGAGGCAGTCGTGGTTGGTGTTAGCCGCGTCGAGGAGACGGGGGAGACCGTCGTCGACGTCTCTGTCCCCGAAGGCGACGCCGCCGACCTGGCAGCCCGCGCCGCGACAGGGCGGGTCGCACTGGTCCTGGACACTCGGGAGCGCTGAGCGATGGCGCTGATCGTCCTCGCCTCGGCCAGCGGGTCGCCCGGCGTCTCCACCACGGCGCTCGGGCTCACCCTCAACTGGCACCGACCGGTGCTCCTGGTCGACGCCGACCCCACCGGCTCCTCCTCGGTCTTCGCCGGCTACTTCCACGGCACCCAGGAGCCCACCGGCGGCCTGATCAACCTCGCCCTCTCCCTGCGCGAGGGAACGCTGGCCGAGGCGCTGCCGCGCGAGACGCTGCTGCTGGACCCCGAGGCGCCGGCCGAGCGCTCGGCGTGGTTCCTGCCCGGCATCCGGGCCCACGAGCAGGCCCCCAGCCTGCTGCCCCTATGGGAGCCGCTCACCGAGCAGCTGCGCGCCCTGGAGCGCAACGGCCAAGACGTCATCGTCGACGCCGGACGGCTCGGCCTCGCCGGCTGGCCCCAGCCGCTCATCGCCGCCTCCGACCTCACCCTGCTCGTCACCCGCAGCTCGCTGCCGGCCCTGGCCGGCGCCACCAGCTGGGCCAAGACCCTGCGCGCCCAGTTCGCCGGCGTCGGTGGCCTGTCACGGCTCGGGGTCCTCCTCGTCGACGAGGAGCGACGCTGGCCCGCGATGCCCACCGGCGCCCGAGTCCGGCCCTACAGCGCCCGACACATTGCCAAGGCCCTGCAGCTCCCCGTCGTCGCCTCCGTGGAATGGGAGCCCGAGGTCGCCGAGGTCTACTCCCACGGCGCCCGCAAGCCCCGCAAGTTCGAGTCCTCCGGGCTGCTGCGCGGCTACCGGGCCAGCGCCGCGGCCATCCAGTCCATCCTCGGCGCCAACCAGGCCGCCCTCGCTCCCACGAACGGAGGCCACGCATGAGCACCAACGGACACCACTCCGACACCAACGGCCGCGACCCGCTGCGCGCCGACGAGTGGCTCGAGGCCCGTCACGCCGCGAACCGGGAGCAGACCTCGCCCTTCGCCCGAGGCCGCAGCACCAACGGCACCCCGCCGCCCCCGCCGCCGGTCGTCGAGGACCACGACCCGACCTCCCTGCCGATCTTCGCCGGCGCCTGGACCAGCGAGCAGGAGCTTCCGGGCCGTGCTCGCTCGGAGTTCAGCCTGCGCCCGCTCGTGGCGCCCGCACCGGAGGAGCACCACCACAACGTGCCCGGCGCGGAGGGCCGGGTCGAGCTGGACTGGGAGCTGATCGCGCAGTACCGCGCGGAGATCTCCTCGCGGCTGACCGCCCGGCTCGACAAGGAAGGTGGCCGGGTCACCGACGAGGACCGCGAGCAGATGGGCCTCGACGTCATCGAGGAGCTCATCAAGTCCGAGGCCGAGACGCTGGTCTCCACCGGCCGGCCCCCGTGGACCAAGGACCAGGAGAAGGCGCTCAAGTCCGCCCTCCACGCCGCCCTGTTCGGTCTGGGCCGCCTGCAGCCCCTGGTCGAGCGCGAGGACGTCGAGAACATCATCGTCATCGCCCGCGGCCCCGAATGCGTGGTGTGGCTGGAGCTGGTCGACGGCACCCTGGTCGAGGCCGACCCGATCGCCGACTCCGAGGACGAGCTGCGCGAGTTCCTCGCCGACCTCGGCGCCCGGCAGAACCGGCCCTTCACCGAGGCCCGCCCGCACCTGGACCTCCGGCTGCCCGGGGGAGCGCGCCTCGCGGCCGGCTCCTGGGTGATGGCCTACACCTCGGTCGTGATCCGCCGCCACGGCATGCGCGAGGTCTCCATGGACGAGATGGTCTACGACCGCAAGGCCTGCACCGTGGTCCTGGCCGACTTCCTCGCCGCCTGCGTGCGGGCCGGCAAGAGCATCGTCGTCTCCGGCGTCCAGGGCTCCGGCAAGACCACCTGGGTCCGCGCCCTGTGCTCGTGCATCCCGCCCTGGGAAATGATCGGCACCTTCGAGACCGAGTTCGAGCTGCACCTGCACGAGCTGGCCGACCGGCACAAGATCGTCCACGCCTGGGAGCACCGCCCCGGATCCGGCGAGGTCGGCATCGACGGCCGCCAGGCCGGTGAGTTCAGCCTCGAGGAGGCCATCCACCACTCCTTCCGGTTCAACCTCGCCCGCCAGATCGTCGGCGAGGTCCGCGGCCCCGAGGTCTGGAACATGCTCAAGGCCATGGAGTCCGGCCCCGGCTCGATCAGCACCACCCACGCCCGCAGCGCCGAGCACACCATCGAGAAGCTCGTCTCCTGCGCCATGGAGAAGGGCCCGCAGGTCACCCGCGAGCTCGCGATCAGCAAGCTCGCCGCCGCGATCGACATCGTGATGTACCTGCGCTCCGAGGTCGTCTCCAACGGCGACGGCACCTTCCGCAAGCAGCGCTGGGTCGAGGAGGTCCTGGTCGTCCAGCCCAGCATCGACGCGGCCCGCGGGTACGCCACCACCCCGATCTTCGCGCCCAACCAGCTCGGCCAGGCCGTCGCGACCGGCAAGCTCGACAACTTCCTCGCCCAGGAGCTGGCACGCCACGGATTCGACCTCGAGGCGTACAAGGCCGAGTCCCAGGCCAACCCGGGGGTGGCCACCTCATGAGCCCAATGTCATCGGGGTTCCTGCCCGCCGTGCTCGGCGCCCTCATCGTCATCGGCCTGATCGGCATGGTCTACGCGATGATCCCGGCGCCGCCCAAGCCGCCGAAGCCGGCCCGGACCACCACCCCGTTCGGACGGCTCGGCAGCTGGTTCGTCCGGCTCGACGATCGTACCCGGATGCTGATGATCGGCGGCGCCGCGGCCGGCCTCCTGGTCGCGCTGGTGACCGGCTGGGTGATCGCCATCGTCCTCGTCCCGGCCGCGATCGTCGGCATCCCGCTGCTGCTCACACCCCCGCCGGCGGCCGCGAGCATCGAGAAGCTCGAGGCGCTCGAGGAGTGGACCCGGTCCCTGTCCGGCAAGCTGACCGCCGGCCAGTCCCTGCGCTCGGCGCTCATCAAGTCGCTGCAGTCGACACCGGAGCCGATCGAGCGCGAGGTCGGGCTGATGGTCTCCCGGCTGTGGAACAACACCTCCTCCACCGAGGACGTCCTGCGCGCCTTCGCCGAGGACCTCAACGACTCCACCGGCGACGTCGTGGCCAGCCAGCTGATCCTGGCCGCCAGGGGCCGCGGGCAGGCTGGACTGTCGAAGGCACTCGACGCCCTCGCCGAGACCGTCGCGGCCGACGTCCGTGCCCGACGCCAGATCGCCGCCGACCAGGCCAAGCCCCGCACCACCGCCCGCACCGTCACTGTAATCACCCTCGGTGTGCTCGGCATCCTCGCCTTCACCGGCGACTACATCGAGCCCTACGGCACTCCGCTGGGTCAGGTGGTCCTCGCCGTTCTGCTCACCGCGTACGTGGCCACCCTGCTCTGGATGCGCCGGATGGCGGTTGCCAAGCCGCTCCCGCGGTTCCTCGACCTCGAGGCCCGCAACGCCCACCGCGCCGCCCAGCGCACAGCGCACAGCGAGAAGGAAGGAGCACTGGCATGACCGGCCTGCAGCTCGCGCTCGCCAGCGGCACCCTCCTCGGACTGGCCCTCGCCCTGCTCGTGTGGCGCCTCGCGCCCTCTGACCCGGACCTGGTCGACGCCCTGGACCGGCTCTCGCCCGACCGCGTCGTGCCCCGCCGCGGCACCCCCGTCGTCGACGACGCCGGCACCGACACCGGCTCGGCCGTCGACCGGATCGGCCTGTGGGCGATGAAGAACCTGCCCGGCGGCGCGTGGGCACACACGCCCCGCAAGGACTTGGCCATCCTGCAGATCAGTGAGACCCGGTTCTACGGCGAGAAGGTCGTCTGGGCCCTGCTCGGCCTCATCATGCCGCCGCTGCTGGCCACCTTCTTCTCGCTGATCGGCCTGCCGCTGCCGTTCGCGATCCCCACGCTCGGATCGCTGGCCCTGGCTGCCTTGTTCTGGTTCATGCCCAACTACAACGCCACCGACGACGCCAAGAAGGCCCGCATCGAGTTCAACCGGGCCCTCGGCGCCTACATCGACATGGTCGCCACCGGCGTCCGCGACGGATCCAGCGGCCAGCAGGCGCTGCGCTCCGCAGCCGAGGTCGGCGACAAGTGGGTGTTCAAGCGCATCGAGAGCGAGCTGCGCCGCGCCCGCTACATGACCCGCGCACCATGGGACTCCCTGCACAGCCTGGCCGACGAGCTCGGCGTCCCCGAGCTCGACGACCTCGCCGACATCATGCAGCAGTCCGGCCAGGACGGAGCCCAGATCTACAACAACCTCCGGGCCCGCGCCGCGGGGCTTCGCTCGGCGATGCTCAGCGCCGAGCTCGGCAAGGCCAACGCCGCCTCCGAGCGCATGTACATCCCGGCCAGCCTGCTCGGCATCGTCTTCATGGCGATCCTCGTCACCCCGTCGATGCTCCGATTCGCGACCTAACACCGACGTCAATCCCGGGACACCCCCTACTCCACCACCCAGAAAGGAACAACCCGATGTTGAAGCTCTTCATCACCCTCCAGGTGACGGCCCTCGCCGTGATCGCCAGCATGGAGGACCGCACCGTCAAGCACCGACGCGACGAGCGCGGCTCGGTCACGATCGAGCAGGTCATCTGGGCCGGCGCGGTCATCCTCATCGTCGGCATCGTCGTCGCCGCGATCAGGGCGTTCGTGACCAACGAGGCCGGAAAGATCAAGTAGGACCCGTCCATGTTCTCCAGCTCTCGCCGCCGACGCCGGGACGAGCGCGGCTCAGTGGCCATCCAGATGGTCTTCCTGATGCCGGCGCTGTTCGCGGTGATGTTCCTCGGTGTCCAGGGAGCCCTGTACTACCACGCGAAGCAGGTAGCGCTCGCGGCCGCGCAGGAGGGCGCCCGCGAGGCGGGCAGCGAGAACGGCACCCGCGAGTCCGGAGTGGCGACCGCGAACGGCTTCCTCCAGGACGCCGGCGGCTCTGACGTGATGACGTCGACCAGCGTCTCCGGGTCACGGACCACGACAACGGCAACGATCATCGTCACCGGCAAGTCGCTGAGCGTGATCCCCGGCTGGCAGGTGACCGTCAGGCAGAGCGCCAGCGTCCCGGTCGAAAGGCTCACCGAATGAGGGGGCAGAGCATCTGGGCACGCGCCTTCAACCGCAGCCAGGACGAGCGCGGATCCGTGGCCATCGAGGCAGCGATCGGCGTCCCGGCCTTCGGCCTGTTCATCGCGATGATCATCCTCGGCGGACGCGTCGAGATCGCCAAGCAGTCGGTGGAGGCCGCCGCCTACGAGGCAGCTCGAGCAGCGTCCATCGAGCGGACCCAGAGCGAGGCGATCAGCTCGGGCAAGTCCGCGGCCAACAGCAGCCTGAACGACCAGGGTCTGCAGTGCGCGACCACCAACGTCACGGTCAACGCCGCGGGGTTCAACGCCCCGCTGGGCACCACCGCCCAGGTGACCGCCACGGTGACCTGCAAGGTCGACGTGGCCGACCTGGCCATCCCCGGTCTGCCCGGCACCAGGACGATCACCGCGACCGCCAGCAGCCCCGTCGACGCCTACCGGGAGCGCCGATGATCAGCCACCTGCGGCGCCTCGGAACGCGCCGTGCGCGCGATGAGCGCGGCTCCATCAGCGTCTGGTTCGCCACCGCGTCCTTCGCGATGATCATCCTCGTGGGGATGGCCGTCGACCTCGGCGGCAAGGTCCACACCCAGCAGCAGGCCCGCAGCGCCGCCGCCCAGGCCGCCCGCACCGGCGCCCAGGAGGTCCAGGGTTCGACCGCGGTGCGCGGTGAGGACCTCCGGGTCGACATCGCCGCGGCCAAGGCCGCCGCCCAGGACTACCTCCACGCCGCCGGCGTGGAAGGGACCGCGCGCGTCGTCAACGGCGACACCCTGATCGTCACCACCACCGACACCTACACCAGCAAGTTCCTCGGGATCATCGGCCTGGACTCCATGCAGGTCACCGGGGAGGCGTCCGCGCGGCTCATCCGCGCCGAAGGAGGCATCGAACGATGACCACGCCCCACCCCACCATCGGCCAGCGACTCACGGGCCTTGCCGCCTCGCTCGCCGTGCTGGGCATCGTCCTCGGCCTGCCCGCCCTCTTCCTCGCGATCGGCGCCAGCCCGATCCCCGAGCAGATGCCAACCCTGGACAGCGTCAAGAACGCTCTTCTGGCGCCCGATGACGGCACGCTCGTTCTCGGCCTGTTCAAGGTGATCGGCTGGGTCGCGTGGGCCTTCATGGCTCTCAGCCTCGTCGTGGAGGCCATCGCGGCGCTCCGCAAGGTCCAGGCACCCCAACTGCCGGGCCTGGGTCGGCCCCAGGCAGCAGCGCGCGGCCTGATCGGCCTGGCCGCCCTGTTGTTCATCGCCGCCCCCATCGCCGCGCAGGCAACCACGATCAGCTCGGTCGCCGCGGCCCCGGCGACGGTGGGGCACGTCACCGCCGGCGCCGACCATGCTGCGCAGCAGGCACCCGCCCGGCAGGACGTCAAGGCTGAGACGACGCAGGAGCGCCAGGGACCTCAGACCGTCGACCACGCTGTGAAGCCGGGGGAGAGCCTCTGGTCGATCGCCGAGGACCACTTCGGCGACGGAGCCCGCTACAAGGAGATCGCCGAGCTCAACCGCGACCTGCTCGGCACCCAGCCGAGCTTCCTCGAGCCCGGATGGGTGCTCAAGCTGCCGGCGCCCGCCGACGCAGCACCGGCGCACGGCTACACCGTGCAGCCCAACGACACCCTCAGCGACATTGCGCAGGACAAGCTCGGCGACGCTGACCGGTGGCCGGAGATCTACAAGGCCTCCACCGCGATCACCCAGCCAGGCGGAGTCCAGCTGACCGACCCCGACGTGATCGACGTGGGCTGGAAGCTCAACATCCCCGGCGCCGAGACGCCGGTCGACGACCGGCAGGACCAGCCGCAGCCGCGCGAGGACAAGCCGCAGACCCCAGCGGAGCCCAAGGACGAGCAGCCGCCGGTCGACCCGCCGGGCGAGGAGACCCCGCCGGCCGCCGAAGAGACCCCGGCGCCGGAGACCGCCGCACCCGAGGTCCCGCAGGCCGAGGAGCCGGCGGCGCCGGCCGCCGCCGTCGACCAGGTCGACGACACCGACGACTCGATCCTCGAGGCACCCTGGGTCCTCGCCGGTCTCACCGGCGGGGGCGTCCTGCTGTCCGGAGCCCTGCTCATGGCCCTGCGGTCGCGCCGGCGCTCCGCCTTCCGGAACCGACCGCCGGGCCGCGCGATCGCCGCCCCGCCGCCCGAGCTCGCGCCGGTGGAGATGACCCTGAACGCGACCGGCGCCGCCGCGGCCGCCACCGTGGAGTTCGCCGACGAGGCCCTGCGCCGCCTCGCGGCCGCGGTCGGAGCCCAGGGCACCACGATGCCGCCGCTCGCCGCGGTGGAGCTCGGGCACGGCAAGCTGACGCTGCACCTCAGCGCTCCGGCCGACGTCCCCGCTCCCTGGGTGGGCAGCCCCGACCAGACCCACTGGCACGTCACCACCGACACCGCGTTCGAGGACCTCGGTCCCGACACCGGCAACGTCGAACCGCCCTACCCGCTGCTGGCCACCATAGGCATGAGCGACACCGGCGAGACCTGGCTGCTGAACTGCGAGGAGCTCTCCACGCTGACCATCAGCGGCGACCCCACCTACGGCCGCGACTTCGCCCGCCACCTCGCCGCCCAGCTGGCCGTCAACCCGTGGTCGCGCCGCGTCCAGGTCGACTGCATCGGCGTGGCCGAGGAGACCGTGGCCATGGACGAGCGGATCACCTACTACCCGACCGGCGCGGCCGGGACGCCCGCAACCGCGGAGATCCTCGCCGCGGCGGTGACCACCGTCGACCGGGCGAAGCGACACGACACCGACGTGTCCACGGCCCGCACCGGCAGCGTCGACGACGACACCTGGCCCGCGCGGATGCTGCTGCTGGACGCCGCGGCCGGAGACCCCGCCGACCTCGAGCAGCTGCTGCAGCTGGTCAACGATCACGTCGGTCAGTCCGCGACCTCCATCGTGGTCGCCGGCGAGCGCCCCAACACTCCTGGCGCCGTGCTGCACATGACCAACACCGGCCGCGTCATCCTCGAGCACGCCGGCCTCAACCTGATCGCGGTCGGGCTCACCAGCGACGAGGCTCGCGGATGCGCCCTGGTCTACGCCCAGAGCGAGACCCCGGAGTACGTCGACACCCCGGTGGACGAGACCGCCACCGACGGCTGGGAGGCCTACACCGACGAGGCCGGCGCGCTGCGCCGGGAGTACACCCTGCCGCGCAACACCCCCGAGGACGCCGTCGACGAGCCGATGTCCTCCCTGCTCGAGGGTGAGGACGAGGAGTACATCCGGGAGAGCGCGATCCTCCAGGAGGACCTCGAGGTCCTCGCACCCAAGGTGCCCGCCCACGTCCGCGCCGAGGTCGAGGAGAAGGACCCCACCCTCGACCAGGACATCGCCGACTGGTTCTCGACCGACTGCGACCGTCCGCGGCTCATCCTGCTCGGCCCGGTCACCGCCCGCACCCACGGCAAGGCGCTGGCCAAGCGCAAGCCCTACTTCACCGAGCTGCTGGCATTCCTGGCCCTGCACCGCAAGCAGGGCGCCACCCGCGAGCAGATCCGTGAGGCGTTCTCGATCTCCGACGGCAAGGTGCGCGACTACACCAACATCGTGCGCGACTGGCTCGGCACCAACCCCCGCACCGGCGAGGACCACCTGCCGTACGCAGACAAGGCGCCGGCGGCCAAGGTCACCGGGGTCAACGTCTACCAGGTCGACGACGGCCTGCTCGTCGACCTCGACCTGTTCAAGCGGCTGTGTAAGCGCGGCCGAGCCCGCGGTGGCGCGGAGGGTCTCGCCGACCTGTGCACCGCGCTCGAGCTGGTCGGAGAGGCCCAGCCGTTCAGCCAGCTGCGTGAGGAGGGCTGGGAGTGGCTCGCCACCCTGCCGAACCGCCTCGACCTGATGGTCCCCGGCTGGATCGCCGACGTCGCGCTCATCGTGGTCACCGAGGCCCTCGCCGCCGGCGACCTCGTCAAGGCCCGCTCGGCCGCCTACGTCGCCAACCATGCCGATCCCGACGGGGAGAGCACCCGCCTGTGCCTGGCCGCCGTCATGAAGGCCGAGGGCGACGAGCTCGGGGCCGACCGGATCCTGCGCGAGGAGATCTGCAACCGGTCCGACGACGGCGACGCCCCCATGGAACTGTCGGAGCGCACGAAGACAATCATCCGTACGCACGGCTGGCTCGCGAGCTGACTCGGGGAAGGGAGCACCAGCACATGGCAACGTTCGACCAAGAGCTCACCGGCCGCTACGCCGCGGCCGGCGCCGACCACGCCGACCTCGACGCCCGCCGCATCGCCCGGGCCGTGTTCGTGCGCGACACCATCCGCACGCTCTACAACGCCGACAAGAAGTTCGGGTTCGACCCGGCCGACAACGGCTCGCTCGCCGAGCTCGTCGACGCCGCCGAAGAACACCTCGAGCACATCGCCAACGACGTCAGCCAGCGATCCGTCATGGCCCCGCCCACCACAGGAGGAGACACCGCATGAGGAAGCACCACTCCGCACTCGGGGGAGTGGCCCTCGCCCTCGCCCTGGCTCTCACGGGCTGCGGCGGCGACGACAACGAGCCCACGGTCCAGGAGACCCCGAGCCAGTCCCCATCACCGACGACGCCCGCCGCCTCGCCGACTCCGAAGACGGATGAGGAGAAGGCGGCCGCGCAGCTGACGGCCTACCTCGACGTGCGGGACGACTTCTACCGACAGGCGACAATCGACTTCAAGCGCCTCAACAAGGTGGCCACCGGCAGCGAGTTCCTGAACGTCCAGCAGCACGTCTCAGCGATCGAGCGCTCCGGCGGCAAGGTCACCGGGGAGTACGTCCACACGCTCGGGGAGCCGCGCGACCGAGGCGCGTACATCCTCATCATCGACTGTGAGGACCGGTCGGGGGTCGAGCGCACCAACAAGGCTGGCCAGCTCGTCCCAGAGCCGACCGGCCCCGACGGCAAGCCGGTGCCGAACCCGCTCCCGATCGAGTACACGCTCGTGAAGGAGAAGGGCCGCTGGCTCGTCAGCGAGCAGAACGGCCTCCTGGAGGAATCGTGCTAGCGCGAGTCGTGGCGGCCGCGATCGTGGCCCTGGTCGGGCTCGTGGTCGCTCCCGTGCCGTTGGCGGCGGCCGAGGGCGATGGCCAGTGCACTCAGGTGGTAGACCCCATCACCAACGAGGTGAAGTGGGTGTGCGAGAACGGCGGCGGCGATCCTGGCGGCGGCGGCCAGAACCCCGGCGGCGGCTCGTCGACGTGCACGTACGCAGGCAGTGAGATCCCGTGCTCATTGGGTGGCGGGCAGTGGAGTAGCAAGAACGCCTGCTACGTCATTCCGACGCCCGTGTCGCCTCAGCCGGCTCCGCCGCCGGGACAGACTGACCAGGACGGGGACTGGCATAACTGCATCCAGCCGGCTGGCTACCTGGGATCGAATCAACCGGTATGGGTGGAGGCCGGCGAGACACTGATCGACCCCGCGGTCCTCGCCCAACGTGCTATCGCCTCCATGAACCTGGACCCGATCACGATCGGGATCGTCCCGGAGCCCGGGCCCGATCGCGTCGGCCTGGTCGGCCTGCCGGTGTGGATGTGGGTCGAGGACCAGGCGCCGAACACCTACGGGCCGATCACGGCCTCAGCCAGCCAAGGCCCGGTCTCGGTCACCGCCACGGCGAAGGTGTCGAGCATCGTGTGGGACATGGGCGACGGCACCAAGAAGACCTGCACCGGCCCCGGCACCCCGTACGAGGACCGCTACGGCAAACAGGACTCCCCGACGTGCGGGCACCGCTACGAGCAGATGAGCGACGACCAGCCAGACGACGCCTACCAGGTCACCGCCACGAGCCATTGGGTCGTCGAGTGGAGCGGTGGTGGCCAGTCCGGAACCATCGAGTTCGACATCACCACCGAGCCGCTGCCGATCCGCATCGGTGAGGCCCAGGTGCTGACGCAGTGATCGTCGGCGCGAAGCGCTGAGCGCCCAGAGACAGGTCCCCGGCCTCGAGCAGGACGGGGACCTGTTCTCGCTCCGGGCGGATCAAGGCCGGGACGGCTGGGCGATAGCCGGCCCGGTGGGGTGCCTGACCCTAGGGGAAAGCCCCAGGCGTCTCGGGTCACCTGGGGCTCGGGATGCAGTAGAGCATGCGTCGCTGCGGCCGCGCAGGAGATTCGGAAATGTGACTCGGGTGGGTACCGTGACGGCGTGACGTCCAACGGCAACGACCAGGAGATACCGGTCATCGCCAAGGATGCGGGCACCAACCGCCAGCTGCAGAAGACCATGCATGTTGGTCATGCCACGACCAACGTCGCCGCGGTCAACGGTTGGCTCAGATCGACCCGGATCTTGCCCGTCCAGACGTGATGCCACACGACCGCACGACGCTCCGGGGACGACGCGCCAAGGACGGCTCCCAGGACCGCCCCCGATGCGCATTCTTGGAGGACTTCCGCCTCGAGGTGAGGGTTGCCCGCCGGGTTGTGTCTGTGACCGTGCAGCCACAACAGATTGTGCCGATGGACCGGCGTCAGCCCGGTGAAGACCCGGTAGGCCCAACCGACCTCCCGGCAGGCGTCGGAGCTGAGCTCCGCAACGGCGGCGAACGCAGGCGAGTGAGCTCGATCGGGGGACTTGACGTCCCACACTGTCACGGCCCCCGCCCGGTCTGCAGTGAGCAGATCGGGGACGTGCCCCTTCGTTCGCCCATCCAATGGCCACTCGACTCGACATGGCTGGGGCACCAGCCACGAGGCGTCCCCGTCGCGGTCAAGCAGGCGAAGTAGGTCGTGCTCGAGACCGGACTCCAGAGCGATGTGGGCGCCGGTGGTCATGCTGAATGCCCGAACCGGGATGTGTCGGCTCAAGGCACCCGAGCGAGGTCTCCGCACTGGGAGGAGCAACCGGGGATCCGGCGCGCCGTCGTCCCAGCTCCACACTCCGGCGTTTCCCGCGGTCCGGAAGGTCCACGCCGTACCGGTTGGCCTGGGGGCTGACCATCGCCAGTCGTCGCCACTAGAATCACGCAAGGCGATTCCCTCGCTTTCAAGCGTGCATCGGGAGTCGTTCAGGGGCGTGCCCGTTGCTGCGGGTGCGCCCCATCCCATCTCTGGGGAGGGCGCTTCTCACCTCTGTCGACTCGCTTGAGAGTAGGCCCGGCAATGGCATTGCGGCAAGGGATCGACCGCCCATTTACTGGCATGCGTCAGGCTCTATGAGTTCTATTCTTACTGTTCCTTGGTCGCCAAATGTGCGCCTGGGGTGCACAATTAACGCCCGGTCTCGCTCGTCCTAGCCGTCTGGCGCCGCCGACGCAGGGGACCAAACCATGCAGAGCACCCAAGCCAGAATGGAGTCGCCCATGGCAGACGGAGTTACAAATGTGCACGCCGAGGTGGAGATGGCCGCTGGCCGAGCTTGCGACAACCCTGACTGCCCCGCTCGCATCCACTGGTCGGGCCAGCGTGGGAGGCCCCAACTCTTCTGCTCCGCCGCATGCCGGAAGCGCGCGATCAGTGCCGCCGGGCACCTTGAGCGCCAGGTCGACCAACTCAAGGGACGGTTGGATGAATCCGCAGTGACCTACCGCGAGGAGCGCGCCCTCCGCGCAGCGCTCTCCCGCGTGCAATGGCTCCTGAGCTCCTACCCCGAGTCGACCAGGCGGACCAGAGACCCTGTCCGGCCAGCCGACTCCTGACGACATTGCCCCCGTCGCCCTTCGCCGGTCCGACAGCGAAGTGATGCTCCTATTGGCCGTCAAGGAGTGCTTTTGCCCATTCCGACTCCTGCTTGGTAGGCACGTAGTCTGGGACGCCTGACCTCTTCAGCCATTCCCACGTCTGTTGGAGTCCCGTCCGAAGGTCCGGGCCGGTAGCTAATCCCACGCGCGTGAGTCGATCCATGTCGAGCACGAGGTCCATGTCCCGGAACGGGAAGTAGCTCCTAGCCGCGACGGCTGCTTCCCCGGTGTGAAGGAGGTGGGCAGGATGCCCGCTGACCTCGGCGAGCAGCGCGAGATAGTCGTTGAACGTGTAAGAAGTGGCAGTGCCGACGTTGTACGTTCCTGGCGTTGCCCTTCGGTCCACGACCTCCTCTACGACGCTGGCGAGGTGGTCGACATGGCAGAACTGGATCAATGCGCGTCCGTCACTCGGAACGAAGATCGGCTCACCCGCCGCCATTCGCGCCCAGAGCCACTTCTCGCGGTCCTCATTGTTTTCGGGTCCGTAGACGTAGGGCGGGCGGAGGATTGTTACCTCCTCAATTCCGGAGGCCCGGACCAGTTCCTCACATGCGGCCTTGTCCTCGCCGTAGCCGCCCCAGACAGGGTCGCCGCCAACGTGCGAGTCCTCACGGATTGGATAGGCAGCTCCAGGCGTGTAGACCGCCGCTGAACTGATCAGCACGTACGCACGCGGCAGTTGCTCCCCGAGCCCGCCGAGGAGTCCGCGAACGTGATTCGGATCCGTGGCGGATACATCGACCACGACGTCAAACGCATCGCTGTCCGCGAAGAGCTCGCGCAGGACGTCGGGCTCGTTTCGATCTGCGATTAGGTGCCGGATTCGACCGTCGGCGACCGGACGACTACCTCTGTTGAGAACGCTCACGGTGTGGTGACGACTTAGGGTGGACACGATGGAGCGACCGATGAAGTTGGTTCCACCCGCCACGAGGATCTGCATCCGCACTTCCCTTCGCTGTCGGCTGGCTGTGAGCGATCGATGCCACGGCACCGTACCGAGTGGGCTGACATTCGCCCGGTTGCGGGCGCAATTTCGGTTCTACAGCGCAAGTCGGCAGAGTCCCACTCAGTTCAAGCAGCGAGGAGCCAGTCGCGGTAGCTCTTCGCGAGTGTGTCGTTGCGCCTGATGCCGCGCTCCAGCTCGCTGATGGTGGCCGGCCAGACGCCGAGATTGTTCGCCGCGGCGGTGAGTGTGATGTTCTTGGACTGCCGCAGCGGTCGTAGGTCATCAACGCCCGGCACGGCGACCGGCGTGGTCAGGAGCCGGAAGACCTCGCGGGCGATGGCGCGCTTGAGCTTGCGCAGAATCTCCTTATTGCTGAACCCGGCCTCGCGCTGCCGTGCGACGTAGTCCTTGGTTCGCTGGTCGCTGGCCAACCGAACCATCGCGATCCGGTACAGCGCGTTGTTCGCCGCCCGGTCCCCACCGCGTGAGAGACGGTGTCGGGTCACCTTGCCCGAGGACGCCGGGATCGGACTCGCGCCGCAGAGTGCCGCGAACGCCGCCTCGGACCTGAGCCTCTCAGGGTTGCCGCCAGCGGTGAGGAGCAACTGGGCGGCGGTGTCCGGTCCGACGCCGTAGGCCGCGCGCAGGGTGGGGTTGGCTTCGGTGACCAGCTTGTCGAGCTCGGCCCCGAGGCGCTCGTGCTCACGCAGCAGCTCGTTGCAGCGTTGCGCCAGCGTCTTGAGCGCCAACAGCACGGCCCGCTCGACCGGAGTCCGGTTCGCTGGCACCTGCATACGGGCCAACACGACGAGCCGTTTGTCGCTGGACAGGTCGCGGTACTTCTCCCGAATCGCGCTCGGGGCGGTGACGAGTTGCTGATGGATCTGCCGCATCGCCGACGTGCGGGCCTTCATCGCCGAGCGGCGTGCGTTGTGCAACCGCGGATACCTTCGATCGCGGCGGTGTTCTTCACCGGCGCGACCCGGTGGCTGCCCATCGCGGCCCGCGCCGCCTGGTAGGCATCGATCGGGTCCGACTTCCCCAGTCGGCGACGCTCTGCCCGTTCCGGCCGGATCACCTCGACCACGACCAGACCCTCGGCGACGGCCGCAGTCGTGATTCTGACGCCGTAGGAGGAGGTCCCCTCGATGCCGATCGCGATCGGCTCGCCGTGGCTGGCGATGAACGCGAGCGCCCGCTTGTAGCCGGCCGGGCTGGTGGGGAACTCGCGGTCCTCGAGGTCGTGGCCGCGGTCGTTGACCACGGCGACGTGGATGGTGTCTTCGTGGGTGTCGATGCCGCCGTAGACCTGCTCGGGCGCTTCTGCTGATGTCATGCTGGATGGTGCCTTCCACTCGCTGAAGGGAGGCCCCAGCCGGGTGGGCAGACAGGACAGTAGTGAGGCTTTAGCCAGGTCAAGTCCGCTGGGGTGGTGTACGAGGTTGATCCCTCGGTTGGGGGTGTCAGTCAGGCTGTGAGGGCCTGGAGGTCGGGTTCGGTGGTCACCTCCTCGACGATGGTGTCGACGGCTTGGGCGCGGGCCAGCACGTCGA
>NZ_JASBRN010000015.1 GCF_030149505.1 Nocardioides sp. | reverse complement strand
GCGGGCATGAAGGCAGCCGACGACCCGCTCGTCGCCGCCCTGCGCGACAGCGGCGCCGGGGTCGTCACCCTGGTGGCGAAGGCTCACGACCGCCACGTCGAGCTCGCGCTGCGCACCACGCTGGAGGAGAACCTCGCGATGGTGCGCGACACGGTGAGCCACCTGCGCGCGGAGGGGCAGCGGGTCTTCCTCGACGCCGAGCACTTCTTCGACGGCTACCGCGCCAACCGCGACTACGCGCTCGAGGTGCTGCGGGTGGCGGCAGAGGCAGGGGCCGAGGTCGCCGCCCTCTGCGACACCAACGGCGGGATGCTGCCCCCGTGGGTCGCCGACGTGGTCGGCGACGTGATCGCCAGCACCGGGGTCCGGGTCGGCATCCACTGCCACAACGACACCGGCTGCGCGGTCGCGAACACCCTCGCCGCGGTCGACGCCGGCGCCTCCCACGTGCAGGGGACCCTCAACGGCTACGGGGAGCGCACCGGCAACGCCGACCTCGTCTCCGTGGTCGCGAACCTCGAGCTCAAGCTGGACCGCCAGGTGCTGCCGCCCGGCCTGCTGAGCGACGCCACCCGCATCGCCCACGCCGTCGCCGAGGTCACCAACGTCCCGCCCGCCTCGCGCCAGCCGTACGTCGGCACCTCGGCCTTCGCGCACAAGGCCGGCCTGCACGCGAGCGCGATCAAGGTCGATCCGGACCTCTACCAGCACATGGACCCCGCCGGTGTCGGCAACGACATGAGGCTCCTCGTCTCCGACATGGCCGGCCGCGCCTCGATCGAGCTCAAGGGCCGCGAGCTCGGCTTCGACCTCTCCGGCGACAGGGACCTCGTCACCCGGATCACCGAGCGGGTCAAGGTGCTGGAGAGCCGCGGCTACACCTTCGAGGCGGCCGACGCCTCCTTCGAGCTGCTGCTGGTCGAGGAGGTCGAGGGGCACCGCCCGTCGTACGTCGACGTGGAGTCGTGGCGAGTCATCACCGAGACCCAGCCGGGGCCCGGCAAGGAGGCCCTGTCGGAGGCGACGGTGAAGCTCACTGCGGCGGGCGTGCGCTACGTCGTGACCGGCGAGGGCAACGGCCCGGTCAACGCGCTCGACCAGGCGCTGCGCCAGGCCATCGGCCAGGCCTACCCGGAGGTCGCCAAGCTCGAGCTGATCGACTACAAGGTGCGCATCCTCGACCAGGGCCACGGCACCGACGCGATCACCCGCGTGCTCATCGAGACCTCCGACGGGGTCTCGTCGTGGTGGACCGTGGGCGTGGGCCACAACGTCGTCGAGGCCTCGTGGGAGGCGCTGCTCGACGCGGTCACCTTCGGGCTGCGCCGACACCACCGCTGACCCGCGCGAGCAGCCGCACCGCGTCGTGCGGTGCGTGGCCCTGGGCGTCGTTGTCGAGGAAGACGTAGACGTCGCGCCCCTCGGCCGCCCACCCGGTGCACCGCGCGGCCCAGCGGTCGAGCGCATCGTCGCCGTAGCGCGAGGTGTAGAGCTCGGTGTGCCCGTGCAGCCGCACGTAGACCACGTCGCTGGTCGTGTCGGTGAACATCGGCCACCGGCCCGCGCCGTCGCTGACCACCAGCCCGACGTCCTGCTCGCGCAGCAGCTCGAGAGCGCGGGACTGGCCGAAGGAGGGGTGCCGAGGCTCGAGCACGTGCTGGAGGGGCCGGTCCTGCTCGACCTCGGTCAGCGCCCGGTCAGCGGGGAGCTTCTCGTCGTGCTGCTGCGCGAGTCGCGCGGCAGCGCGGGTGGTGCGGGGGAGCAGGGCGAGGAAGGCGCCGACCAGCTCGCCGTCGTACGCCATGTCGGCGGGCAGCTGCCACAGCAGCGGACCGGTGCGGTCGCCCAGCGCGAGCACGCCCGAGGCGAGGAAGTTGGCCAGTGCCTGCTGCGGGTCGCCCAGCCGCTTGAGGTGGGTGAGGTAGCGGCCGCCCTTCACGCAGATCCGGTGGCCCTCGGGCGTCGCGTCCCGCCAGGCGGCGTACGACGTCGGCCGCTGCAGCGAGTAGAACGACCCGTTCACCTCGACCGCGGTGGTGCGCTCGGCGAGGTAGGCCAGCTCGTCGCGCTGGCGCAGGCCCTGCGGGTAGAAGTCGCCGCGCCACCCGCGGTAGCTCCACCCCGAGCAGCCGACCCGGATCGTCCCTGCCACGGCGCCACGCTAGGCAGCGCGGCTCCCGCGGCGATCCACCCGCGCGGGCGGGCTGTGGCGCACCTCATGGGGAGGTCCGCGGCCGCCCGGGTACCTGCGGGGCTCCCCGACCACTACCCGGAGGCCCCCCATGACCGACGTCTTCACCATCCTGCGCCGCACCGCCCGCAAGCTCGCCGAGCCGCCCACCGGAGGCAGCGGCCGCGGCGGCACGCTCGGCACCCCCAGCCAGCTGCTCGACGAGTCCCCTCCCGGCGCCGACCAGGAGGCCAACTGGGTCGTCAGCGGCGGCGGGCTCGTGGGGCCCGACGACGACCGGTCGCCCGACGACGCGGCGCAGCGCTCGCCGTCCGCCTCGGCGCCGCACCGGTCCTGAGTCGCGCCCCCGCGTCGGCTCAGCGTGGATCCAGGCTCAGGGCACCTCGGGGCAGTCGGGCCAGACCGCGGTCGGCAGCCCCGTCTCCTGCTCCAGCCGTGCGGCCAGCTCGCGGCCCGGCGGCCAGAAGCGGTCCCAGACGCCTGCAGCCGCAGGGTCCTCGACCTCGTCGGCCCCGGCCCCCCACGCGGCGACGTCGGCACGGAGGGTGTGGCTGGCGGGGAGCCGCTCGAGCGGCACGGGACGGTTGGTGTCGCGGTCGGAGACCGGGTGCTGCGGCGAGGGCGTGAGGCAGAGGCGGGCCGGGAGCGGTGCGCGGGTCACGGCCTCCTCACCGAGCCAGTCGGCGAACTCCTCCACCGGGGACCGTCGCCCGGTGGCCTCCACCTCGACCTCGGCGTTCCAGCCGCTCCCCAGGACGGAGGGCACGGCCCGTCCGACCCGGTCGGCCAGGTGCTCGCTCCACCAGGTCCGCGAGACCACGACGAGCAGCCGTGCACGGTGCCGCGCGATCCCTGCGGGCCGTGACTCCCCGAGGGCCCAGCCGAGGTGGACCCAGGGCACCGTGAGGTCCACCGTCGGCAGCCGCAACCCCACGGCGTCGGCGCTCGCCAGCACCTGCCCGCCCACGCCGAGCTCGACCGGCCCGCCGGCCGCCAGGCGGTCGCTCCATTCCTCCTCGCGCCGTCCCATGCCGCGAGGCTAGCGGCCGGCTCGGACCTGCCCGGTGATGCGCCGGGCCAGGTCCTCCCAGCCGGCCAGCAGCCGCTCGACGTCGAAGCCGTCGCTGTGCAGCTGCTGATCGAGGATGGGGATCTCCAGGGGTGCCAGCAGCGCGGTGGCGAGGATCGGCAGGTCGCCGTCCACACCCAGGGCGGCGAGCAGGTGGCGGACGTGCATCGCGGCGAAGGAGTACGCCCCGGCCGCCCGGCTGCCGCTGGCGCCGGCCGCCCGGATCAGGTCGGCGTGCACGAGCGTGGACTCCAGCCGCGAGCGCCCGAAGGCGAGCAGCCGGTCCCAGGGGTCGGCGCCCGGGCCCAACGGGGGAGGGCCGGAGATGACCGAGGCCTGCCACGCGGTCTCGGAGAAGTCCAGGACCGCGGCCATCAGCCCCTCGCGGGAGTCGAAGCGCCGGAACACCGTGCCCTTGCCGACGCCGGCCGCCGCCGCCACGGCCTCCATCGTCACCGCGGCCACGCCCTGCTCCTCGACCAGCCGCCGCGCCGCGCACAGCAGCGCCTCGCGGTTGCGGGCGGCGTCCGCGCGCTCGGCCGTCGGCTGGTCGGCCAACGGCAGCAGGAGCGGATCGGGCATGTCCTCCACCCTAGTGAGGGGTGGAACGACGTACGCCGGGAATGAAAACGGACCGCGGTCCGTTTGGCTCCTCGATCGCACGACATCCACCCGAGGAGCCCCCATGAGCACCACCGCCCACCCCGCCGTCGCACCCGTCCGCGTCGCCGTGCTGCTCGGCAGCCTGCGCCAGGCCTCCGTCAACCGTCGCCTCGCCGAGCTGCTCCGCGAGCAGGCGCCGGCCGGCGTCGAGGTCGAGATCGTCGAGGGCCTCGGCGACCTGCCGTTCTACAACGAGGAGGTCGACACCGCCGACGCGCCCGCCGCCGTGCGCCGCGTCCGCGAGGCCGTCGCCGCCGCCGACCGTGTCCTCGCCGTCACGCCGGAGTACAACGGGACGATGCCCGCCGTCCTCAACAACGCCCTCGACTGGCTCTCGCGGCCCTACGGCCAGGGCGCCATCGTCGGCAAGCCCTTCGGTGTCGTGGGCACCACCCCGACGCCGTACGGCGGCAAGTGGGCGCACGCCGACGCCGCGCGCTCCGCGGGCATCGCCGGCGCGAAGGTCGTCGAGACCGTCGTGGTCTCCCAGCCCGGGGTGAACGTCGACGTCCTCGCCGACGACGAGGTGCGCACCCGTCTGCTGGACGCCCTGCGGCTGCTCGTGGACGCCGAGCCGGCCACCGCGGCCGCCTGACGGCTGGTCGCGGCGGGGCGGGCCTGCCCCCCCGTGGACCCGTCCACGGGGCGCCGCCCTCCGCCGTTGTCCACAGGACGACCGTCGGGACGGCCGAGAGGCGGGGGGCTCGCCCTAGCCTGAGGGCGTGACCAGCCCTCTCGGACCCCCGCCCCTGAACCGGCAGCCGTACCAGCAGCCCCCGGCGTACGCCGGTGCCCCGCACCAGCCGCACGCTCGGGGGCCGGTGCGGACCGGCGACCTGGTGGCCACCGTCCTGGTCCTGCTGCTCCTGGCGCTGGTCGGCCTGTTCGCGTCCCTCGTGGGCGTGGCCGGCGTCGTCGACGTCGACCAGAACTGCAGGCCCGAGGACTGCACGCGCTCGGTCGCGTTCCTCGGCACCGCGGTCGTCGTCGCCTCGCCCTGGTTGGCGCTGCTCCCGCTCGGTGCGTGGGCGGTGGTCCGGCTGGTGCGGAGGCGCAGCGCCTGGTGGGTCGCCCTCCTGGCGCTGCCCCTCGGGGTGCTGCTCTTCGTGGTGGGTGTCCTGGTGGTGGTCGTCGCCGGCGGCTGAGGTCCTGCGACCTCCTCCCGCGGACCGACCAGCGGCCGGGATCGCCCGCAGCGCGGCCCGTGCGCCGCTAGCGTCGTGCCATGAGCACGAGCAGCCTCGAGGGCGGCGGTCCCGGCGCGCAGGCTCCGACCAAGGACCGCACGGCCGACGTCGTCGTCACGATCATCGAGCTGCTCCTGCTCTTCGCCGGCGGTCTGCTGCTCTCCTTCGCCGGGTTGTTCCTGGTCTTCGCCTCCGACTCGTGCGGGTCCGGCACCACCGACTGCTCGACCGGGCTCATCGCGCTCGGGGTGGCCGTGGCGGCGGGTGGACCCTGGGTCCCGATCTTGGGCCTGGGGGGTTGGGCGGTGGTGCGGATGGTGCGCGGTCGCAGCGCCTGGTGGGTCCCCCTGGCGACCGTCCCGGTGGCCTGCCTGGTCTTCGCGCTGGGGGCGGCGCTGGCCTTCAACGGCGCCTCCTGACCCGGTCGATCCTCTCCGCGCGGACGTGATGGAGCGGATGTCATGCGGGTGGGAGGTCCGCCGACGCACGACGCATGACGTCCCCGGTCGATCGGACTAGGTTCGCTCCATGGCCGAGCTGCACGACCTGACCGCCGTCGAGCAGGGCGCGGCGATCGCCGCGGGCGAGGTGAGCAGCGCCGAGCTGGTCGAGCACTACCTGGAGCGGATCGCCACGCGCGACGACGTCGGCGCCTTCGTCACCGTCACCGCCGACCAGGCCCGTGAGCGCGCCAGGTCGACGAGGCCCGGGGCCGGGCCGCTCAGCGGGGTGCCCACCGCGGTCAAGGACCTGAACACCACGGCGGGGGTGCGCACGACCTTCGGGTCGGCGGCCTACGACGACTTCGTGCCCGAGGTCTCCGACGGCGTGGTGCTCGCGATGGAGGACGCCGGGCTGGTGAGCCTTGGGAAGACGGCGACCCCGGAGTTCGGGTCGCCCTGCTACACCGAGCCCGACGGCCGCCCGCCGAGCGTCACGCCGTGGGACCGCACCCGCACCGCCGGAGGCTCCTCGGGCGGCGCGGCAGCAGCCGTGGCGGCCGGGCTGGTGCCGCTCGCGCAGGGCTCCGACGGCGGTGGGTCGATCCGCATCCCCGCCTCGTGCTGCGGGCTGGTGGGGTTCAAGCCGTCGCGCGGCCGGGTCAGCGGGTCCCCGATGTACGGCGACCCCGTCGGTCTGGCGACCTCCGGCCCGATCACGCGGACCGTCCGCGACGCCGCCGCGATGCTCGACGTGCTGGCCGTGCGCCGCCCCGGCGACCCGTACTTCGCGCCGCCGGAGCCCGGCACCTTCCTCGCCGCGGCCGAGCGGGACCCCGGCCGGCTGCGCATCGCCCGCTTCGTCGAGCCGGTCATCACCGACACCCCCGTCGACCCCGAGGTGCGCCGCGCCTGGGAGGACGCCTCGCGGCTGCTGGAGTCGCTCGGCCACGAGGTGGAGGACGTCCCGGTCCCGCTGGGCCGCGACGCGGTGCCGTTCTTCGAGGTCTGCTGGGCCGTCCTCACCGCGCTCTCGCCCGCGCCCCCGGGCCGCGAGCACCTGCTGCGACCGCTGACCCGCTGGCTCGGCGAGCGTGGCCGCGCGATCAGCGCACCCGAGTTCGGCCTCGCGATCGGCGCGGTGCGGCGGCACGCCGCCGCTGCGCTGGAGCAGCTGGCGGCGTACGACGCGGTGCTGACGCCCACCCTCGCGGTGCCGCCGGTGCCGGTCGGGGCGCTGCGCGACGACGAGCACCCCGAGGGCGACTTCGAGGCGCAGAAGGCCTTCACGCCCTGGACCTCGGCGTGGAACGTCACGGGCATGCCGGCGGTCTCGCTGCCGCTGCACCAGACCCCGGACGGACTGCCGGTCGGGGTGATGCTCGCCGCCCGCCCGGCCGAGGACGCGCTGCTGCTGTCGCTCGCCGCGCAGGTCGAGGCGGCCGCCCCGTGGCAGGACCGGAGGCCGCCGGGGTGGTGACCGTGCTGACCGCGCACACCGCCCGGCTGCCGGCCGACGTCCTGGCCTCGGCCCGGGCGCTGATGGACGCGGCCTTCGACGACTTCGAGGACGAGGACTGGTCCCACGCGCTGGGCGGCGAGCACGCCTACGTGCTCGTCGACGGGCAGGTCGTCGCCCACGGCTCCCTGGTGCGCCGTCACTGCTACCTCGGCGCGGAGCTGCGACCCCTGCGGTTGGGCTACGTCGAGGCGGTCGCGGTCCACCCTGCCCACCAGCGCCGCGGCCTGGGCACCGCCGTCATGGCCGCGCTCGAGGGCCTGGCCCCGGCCCACGACCTGCTCGCGCTCGGCGCCTCCGACGAGGGCCGGGCGATGTACGACGCCCGCGGCTGGGTCCCGTGGCGCGGACCGTTGTCGGTGCTCGGTCCGCGCGGGGTCGAGCGCACCGCGGACGAGGAGGGCCACGTGCTCGTCCGGCCCGGCGGCGTCCCCCTCGACACGCTGGACCTCGACGCCCCGCTCGCGTGCGACTGGCGCGATGGAGACGTGTGGTGAGCGGGGCCTGGCCCGGGTCCGGGCTCAGTCGCTGAGGCCGCGTGCGGCCAGCGCGTCACCCTGCTCGTGCGCGCGGGCGACCACCCGGACGACGAACGGCGTGAGGTAGGCCCGGGGGTGCCGGCCCAGCCCGCGGGCGCGGGCCGCGTCGCGGGTCTCCAGGGCCAGCGCCACGGTGCCGGGCAGGGCGCCGATGGCGAGCGAGAAGGCCAGCGCGACCCGCTCGGGGTCGACGCCGACGCGGCGCAGCGGTCCGACGGCCCGCACGAGGGTGTCCAGCACGTCGTTGACCGGGGTGGTGGCCGAGACGGTGATCGCCGCCAGCGCGAGCGCGACCAGGTCCACGAGGGTCTCCGCGGCCTTGGCGGGCCCGTCGATCCACCACTGCAGCGCCGAGGCCAGCAGCGCCAGCACCAGGATCGCGCGGGTGGCGCGCACCAGCGTCCCGAGCCGCACGCCCGCGACCGCGGCCAGCAAGAGCGCGACCGCCAGGAACACCGGGGCGGCCGCCGCCGAGCGGGTCAGCACCACGGCGAGGCTGAAGAGCGCGAGCAGCGAGAGCTTGGGTCCGGTGGGGCACCGGTGCACCCACGAGTCGCCGGGCTGGTGGACCCCGACCAGGAACGGCGAGCTCACCTGTGGGCCCGGTCCACGGCATCGACGTACGCCGCCACCGACTCCGGCCCGGGACCGTCGGCGACGACCCGTCCGTGCTCGACGACCAGGACCCGGTCGCAGCGGGCGGCCAGGTCGAGGTCGTGGGTGAGCAGGACCAGCTGCTGGGGCAGCGAGAGCAGCAGGTCGCCGACGCGGCGGGAGTTCGCGAGGTCCAGCAGCGTGGTCGGCTCGTCGGCGACCACGACCTCCGGGTCGGTGGCGAGCACCCCAGCCAGCGCCAGCAGCTGGCGCTGACCGCCGGAGAGGTCGTGCACGCTCTGGTGCGCGTGCTCGGCGAGGCCGTGCCGCTCCAGCACCTCCAGGGCGCGCCGACGCCTGGCCGCCGGGTCGCGCTCGAAGCGGCGCAGCGACAGCTCGACGTCCTCCACGCAGGTCGGCATCACCAGCTGCGCGGCGGGGTCGGTGAAGCAGAACCCCACGCGGCGGCGTACCTCGGCGCCGTGCTCGGCCACGTCCAGGCCGTCGACCAGCACCCGGCCGGTGGTCGGGGTGACTAGGCC
This sequence comes from Nocardioides sp., assembly GCF_030149505.1. Taxonomy (GTDB): domain Bacteria; phylum Actinomycetota; class Actinomycetes; order Propionibacteriales; family Nocardioidaceae; genus Nocardioides. Next base: position 13,367 of record NZ_JASBRN010000015.1, on the reverse strand, counting down.
GTTGAGCAGCCGCGCCATCGTCGACTTCCCCGACCCGTTGGCGCCGATCACCCCGACGCGGCGCTCGGTGAGGCTCAGCGTCGTCGGCTCCAGCAGCACCCGCTCACCGTCGGCGGTCGCGACGGTGACGCCGGCGGCGTCGAGGGTGAGGGCGGGCACGGCTGGACGGTACGGCGGCGCGGCGGCCGGGTCAGCCCCGGGCGCTCAGGAGCCGGGGGAAGGCGCGGTGCACCTCGGCGGCGATCAGCGCCACCACGGTGGTCTTGAGCAGGTCGCCGACCCAGTAGATGACGTCGATCTTGAAGGCCTCAGCCAGCGACATGTCGAGGGTCAGCATGAGGCCGACGATGCCGGCCGGGTGGATCACCAGCACGCTGCCGGCCAGGGAGCAGACGAAGACGACCAGGGCACGGGTCTTGCCGCGCTCGCCCGCGACGTACTTCACCATCAGGCCGCCGACGAGCGCGGCGACCGGGAAGGACAGCAGGTAGCCGGCGCTGGGCTGGGTGAAGGTGCCCAGGCCCGAGCTGTGCTCGGCGAAGACCGGCAGGCCCGCGGCACCCAGCGCGAGGTAGAGCGCGACGGCGAGGAAGCCGCGGACCGGACCGAGCAGGCAGCCGGCGAGCATCACGCCGAGGGTCTGCAGGGTGATCGGCACACCCGCACCACCGACCGGGATGGCCCCGACGTAGGCCAGCGCGGAGATGAGCGCGGCGAAGGAGGCGACGAGAGCGAGGTCGGTCGTGCCGAGGCGGCGGCTCGGGCGGCCCGGCGTCTCGGCGGCGGTGTCGGTGGGGTTGGTGGCGGCAGCGCTCATCGGGGGCCTCTCACGGTGGTTCCAGGGGGTACGTCGGGGAGTGGGGCGACCGACCTGAACGGTGTTCAGGAGGACGATCGCACACTCTAGGGGTGTGCTCGTCCTGGGCTCGCGTCGTGTCCGCGATCCGGTGCACAGGGTCGCTGTCCGCGGGTCGGGGACCTGCGGGCCGCCGCTCCGGCGCACCGGTAGGGTCGCCGCCGTGAGCCGCACGCGGGAGGACCTCGTCCGGGTCGCCCTGCGCCTGCTGGACGCCCACGGGCTGGCCGACGTCACCATGCGCCGGCTCGCCGCGGAGCTCGGGCTGCAGGCCAGCGCGCTCTACCACCACGTGCCGTCCAAGCAGGTGCTGCTCGGCCAGGTGGCCGACGAGGTGCTCCGGCTCGGGGCCCGACCGCGACGTGCCACCGCCTGGGACGACCGGGTCGCCGAGATCGCCCACGAGCTGCGCGACGCGATGCTGGCCTACCGCGACGGTGCCGAGCTGGTCTCGACCGTCATCGCCTTCGGGCTCGGGGCCTCCCAGCCGCTGGAGGACCTCACCGCCGCGCTGGCCGGCGCCGGCCTGCCCGCCGACCTCGTGCCGACCGCCGCCCGCACGGTGCTGCACTTCGTGCTCGGCCACACCCTGGAGGAGCAGACCCACCTGCAGGCGGGCTCCGCCGGGGCCATCGAGGACGATCCCCGGCCCTCGGACTTCGCCGCCGGGCTGGGCATCGTGGTCGACGGGCTGCGGGTGGCCGCGACTCGGCCCGGTCTTCCGCTCACGCGCTGACCCGGGTAGCTCGGCCTCTCGCTGCCTGCCATGGGCCTGATGTCCCTGGCACCGAGGGGAGGCGATGGGTGCGGTCGCCGACTGGAGTGCTGGTGACGCGCCTGGTGCGCCATGGGCACTTCAGTCGCGTCGTCCTGGGCAAAGTGCCGCTCGTCGTGACCGGCATATGAGGCAAGATCACGGTCCGATAACGACCTTGGTCGGACCTGTGAAGAGGTCTATCCGAGCGCCAGGAATGTCGGTGGTGGCGGCTGTACTGAGGTATGGCAGTTCTCGGGCAGCAGCACCCTCTCGACCAGGTGGTCGAGGCTCTGTCTGCTGCTCTCGACGAGGGTCACGCTGCCTCGCTGATCGGGCTGGAGCAGGCCGCGACGGCCGATGCCCTGCGGGCGCTGGCGCAGATCCATGCGCGGTTGGATGCGTTGACCGCGACGGTGCTGCGGCACGCGGCCGAGGTGCGGGTCGAGGAGACCGGCGGCGCCACGACGACCGCGGCCTGGTGGTCGCAGGCGACCCACCGCACCCGGGCCGCTGCGCACCGCGACGTCACGCTCGCCGCAGCCCTGGGCAGGCACACCGCCCTCGCCGAGGCGCTCGCTGCGGGGCGGATCAACTGCGAGCAGGCCCAGGTGATTGCCCGGGCGCTGGCCGACCTGGAGGACGACGGGCCCGAGGACCTGGACCCGTCGGTGCTCGAGCAGGCCGAGAAGCACCTCATCGTCTGCGCGGACACCTTCGATGCCAAGCAGCTGAAGATCCTCGGACGCCATGTGCTGCACGTCGTGGCGCCGGAGGTCGGGGAGGCGCACGAGGCGAAGCTGCTGGAGGACGAGGAGCGCCGCGCCGCCGAGCGGACGCGGTTGACGATGAGCGGTGATGGGCACGGGATGGTCCACGGCCGGTTCTCCGTCCCCGAGCTCCACGGCGCCATGCTGGCCAAGGCCCTGCATGCGCTGACCTGGGCCAGGCAGGAGCCGGCGCAGGTCCGGCAGGTCCGCTCGACCCCGCAGAGCAACGGGCAGGCGTTCACCGAGTTGCTGGAGCGGATCAGCGAGAAGGACCTCCCGAGCGTGGGTGGGGTCGGCGCCACGGTCGTGGTGACGATGACCCTCGAGACACTGATGGGCGGACTGGGCAAGGCTTCACTCGACACCGGCGAGGTCATCTCCGCTGGCACAGCGCGACGGCTGGCCTGCGAGGCCGGGATCATCCCGATGGTCCTCGGCGGCCAGTCTCAGGTCCTCGACGTCGGCAGGCGTCGCCGCTTCCACACCAGGGCCCAGCGCCTCGCCATCGCCCAGCGCGACAAGCACTGCACCGCACCCGGGTGCGACGCCTCGCCCGGTCGCTGCCAGGTCCACCACGTCATCCCGTGGTCCCAGGGCGGACCCACCAGCGTGGAGGACGGGCGGCTCTACTGCTCCGCCCACCACGCCATGGCCCACGACCCGAAGCGCTCGGGCCGGCTCCGGACGTAGACCTGGGCGACCGAAGTGTCGGACACAGGCTGTTCAAGGACGTACGGGTCTCGAGACGGCGCTGGCGCACCTCCTCAACCGGCGAGGCCGCTGGCGCGGCTAGTCGTCCGGCGGTGTGTGTGCGTGTGTGTGGCGCTGGCGCGCTTCTTCACGCAGCGGTGCTGCCCCAGCGACTCAGGCCGCGGCGAGCACCGAGCCGCGCTGCACCAGCGAGCGCGCCGTGCCGAAGTCGACGCCGGCGCCGACGAGCAGCCGGTAGACCGCCATCTCCCGGGTGTCCTCGTGGTGCTGGGGCACCCCGCCGCCGTCGCGCCACCAGGTCCAGACCTCGGTGATCGCCTCGGGGTCGCGCACGACGTGGCCGAGCAGGTTGTCGTCCAGGCGCACCGCGAACTCGTCACGGTGGGCCACCGGGTCGATTCGCAGTGTGTGGTCCATGCCACAGGGATCGGCTGGCGTTGGCCGCACCTGAGCCGAAGACGACGTCTCGCGCGCACCGCCGTGGCGACCCAGCCGTCGGCGGGCAGACGGAGACCTCGCGCGGGAGTCCACAACGGCGTACGGTCGAGGTTCCAGCGATCTCGGGCACCGGCGTCGGGCGTCGGCTCAGTGTTGTGGCCACAGCCGTCCGCTGCGGTTCCTGCTCGGGACGTGCGGGCCACGTGTGCCCGGGATGACGACGAGCGCCCGGGCCATCCGACGGAGGGAGCTCCCATGGGCAAGGGTTCGAACCTGTACTTCCAGCAGCAGCAGGCGCGGCAGATGCGCGAGATGGAGAAGCACCTGGCCGCGCAGTCCGGCCAGCCGCTGCGCAGGCTGACCTGGACCGAGCGCAACGTGCTGGGTCTCAAGGAGGAGCCGGAGACGCACGGGAGGGCCTTCCCGCGGCTGACGCCCCCGCAGCCGACGCCCCCGCAGCCGTCCCGGCGTGACCCGCATCCTCCCGCGGACGAGGTCGAGGTGAGCGGGGAACCTGCGGGCGGGACCGCACCCCAGGCACCGCCGGCGGTGCAGCCGCTCGAGGGCTCGCCAGGCATGGGGGTGCGCGGGCACCTCATCGACGTCACCTGGGATGGGCGTCACCTGACGGTCTCGGCCGACAACGCGGCGGCGCGGATCGCGCTGAGGGGCCCCGAGCACGCGTCCGGTCCCCTGGTGCTCCCCGCCGAGCAGATCGCCTCCACCGAGCTGAAGCCGCCGGGCACCCTCACGAACGGGCACCTGACGATCCGCACGACCGACGGTCGGTCCTACCTGCTGCACTTCCGACGCAAGCAGTCCTCCGCCTTCGCCCGGCTCTACAAGTCGTTGCCCGGCTGACCGACCACGTCCTCCGTGACGCGGTCCTGCGCGGGGCGCGGCGACGAGACCGGCTCGCCCAGCAGCCGCTCGCACCACTCGACCAGCCGGTCCCGCAACGGGGCACCACGCTCGGCAAAGGCAGCCTGCGCAGCGGCGTACTCCCGCTTGCCCTCGGTGGTCTCGATCCGCACCGGTTCCAGCCCCAGGTCGGCCAGGTCGTACGGCGCCGCGCGCATGTCGAGGACCCGGATGTCCCACGCCAGGTCGAAGCAGTCGGCGACCAGCTCCGAGGGCACCAGCGGGCTGAGCCGGAAGGCGTGCTTGTAGAGGTCCATCCCCGCGTGCAGGCAGCCCGGCTGCTCGAACGCCTCGCGGTCGCGCGACCCGGGGGAGAGGGTGTTGAGCGGACGCGCCGAGGGCGTGAAGAACCGGAAGGCGTCGAAGTGGGTGCAGCTGATCCGGTGGCTCTCCACCACCGCGTCGGTGCCGTCCTGACCCAGGCGGAGCGGCCACGGATGCCGGGTCCCACCCGCCTCGGGGGCGCGGTGCACCATCGCCCACTCGTGCAACCCGAAGCAGCCCAGCTGGGCAGGCCGCGAGGCGGTCGCGACCAGCAGCCGCCGGATCGAGTCGACGAGCGGGCGCTGCGCGGCGACGTACGCCGGGTCCACCGCGACCACACCCGTCCCCCCGCTGGTCGAGCAGCCAGCGCCAGCCGTCCCCCCGCTGGTCGAGCAGCCAGCGCCAGCGAGCGTCGTCGAGACCGCGTAGCCCTTCCACCCCGCGTGCTCGGGCGCGTCCTCGAGCGCCACGCCGAAGCCCGGGTGCCAGCGCCGCAGCTGCGCCGGTCGTTGGGAGTAGTAGGTGAAGAGGAAGTCGTGCACGGGGTGCGGCACCCGCGCCCCGCGCCGCTCGAGGTGGGGGGCTATCCACCGCTCGACCCGCTCGGCGTGGGCGAGCGCGCGCGGCTCCCACTCCTCCCGGGCCAGCACCTGCATGGGCACCACGGTAGGCGGGAGGGCAGCGCACGCGAGAACCGGCGACGGGCCCTCCGCGCCTGGTGTTGGATGGCCGCGTGCCCGACCGTCGCGACCAGCTCCTGGAGGCCACCGCCCACCTCGAGGCACCGCTGGCCGTGCTCGACGACGTGGCGCTGGACGCCAACGCCGCCGACCTCGTGGCCCGCGCCGCCGGGGTGCCGATCCGGGTCGCCTCGAAGTCGCTGCGGGTGCGCGCCGTGCTTGAGGACGTGCTGGCCCGCCCGGGCTTCCGTGGGGTGATGTCCTTCTCGCTGGCGGAGTCGGTCTGGTTGGCCGACCAGGGCCACGACGACGTGCTGTTGGCCTACCCCAGCACCTCCGCGCAGGGCTTCGCCGACCTGGTCGCCGCCGAGCACCGTCGCGCCGCGATCACCGTCATGGTCGACTGCGTCGAGCACCTCGACCTCGTCGACGGGGTGCTCGGCGCCGACCACCCGAGCATCCGGGTCTGCCTCGACGTCGACGCCTCGCTGCGACTGGGACCGCTGCACCTCGGTGCCCGCCGCTCGCCGGTGCACACCGCCGAGGAGGCCGAGGCGCTGGCCCGCGCGGTCGCCGCGCGCCCCGGGTTCGACCTGGTCGGGGTGATGTTCTACGACGCCCAGATCGCCGGCGTCCCCGACTCCTCGCCCGCGGTCCGGCTGATGAAGCGCGGCTCCGCCGCCGAGCTCGTACGCCGCAGGGCGGCCGTCGTGGAGGCGGTCTCGCGCCACGCCGGGCTGCAGGTGGTCAACGCGGGCGGTACGGGCAGCCTCCACGTCACCGGGCAGGACCCGGTCGTCACCGAGCTCGCGGCCGGGTCGGGCCTGTTCGCACCGACCCTGTTCGACGGCTACGCCGCCTTCGACCCGCGCCCGGCGGCGTACCTCGCCCTGCCGGTGGCGCGGCGCGCGGCCGACGACGTGGTGACCCTGTTCTCCGGCGGCTTCATCGCCTCCGGGCCGACCGGTGCCTCCCGCGCGCCGACGCCGGTGTGGCCCGAGGGGCTCTCGCTGACCCGCAACGAGGGCGCCGGCGAGGTGCAGACCCCCGTCCAGGGGGAGGCCGCACGGCGCCTGCGGATCGGTGACCGGGTGCTGCTGCGCCCGGCGAAGGCGGGGGAGCCGATGGAGCGCGTGGACCGGATGGCCAGGGTGGCCGCCGACGGCACGGTCACGGTGGTGCCGACCTACCGCGGGGAGGGGTGCTGCTTCGGATGAGCACGACGCGAGCCCAGGAGTGGCGTAACTGGAGCGGCGGCGTCCGCTGCACCCCGACCCGGATCGAGAGCCCGGCCTCGACCGCCGAGGTCGTCGACGTGGTCACGGCCGCGGCCCGCGACGGCCTGGCCGTCCGCCCGGTCGGCGCCGGTCACTCCTTCACGCCCCTGGCCGCCACCGACGGCGTGATGGTGCGGCTGGACCGGATGACCCGCGTCCTGCACCACGACCCCACGACCGGCCGGGTGCGCGTCGAGGCCGGCATCTCCCTGCACGTGCTCAACCGCGAGCTCGCCGCGCTCGGCCTGGCGCTGCCCAACCTCGGCGACGTCGACCCGCAGGCGGTGGCCGGGGCGATCGGCACGGGCACGCACGGCACCGGGGCGCGGTTGCCCGGCATCGCCGCCGCCGTCGTCGGCGTCCAGCTCGTGACCGCCGCCGGCGAGGTGCTGGAGGTCGGCGAGGACCACCCGTGGCTGGGAGCGGCGCAGCTCTCGCTCGGTGCGCTCGGCGTCCTCACCGAGGTCACGCTGCAGTGCGTGCCGGCCTTCCTGCTCCACGCCCGCGAGGAGCCGATGGCCCTGCCGGAGGTGCTCGAGCGGCTGCCCGAGCTCGTCGAGGACAACGACCACGTCGAGTTCTACTGGTTCCCCCACACCGAGAAGGCGCTGCTCAAGCGCAACAACCGGGTCCCCGACGGCACCCCCGCCGCGCCGCTCGGCCGGTTGCGGCACCTGGTCGAGGACGAGGTCCTCAGCAACGGCGCGTTCGAGGCGCTCAACCGGCTCGCGCACGCGGCCCCCGCCCTGGTCCCGCGGATCAACGCGCTGTCCGGGTCGGTGCTCTCGGCCCGGGAGTACACCGCGCCCTCCCACGACGTCTTCGTCTCCCCGCGCCGGGTGCGCTTCCAGGAGTCGGAGTTCGCGATGCCGCGCGAGGCGCTGCCCGACGTCATCGCGGGCCTGCAACGGCTCTTCGCCTCCGGCGAGCACCGGGTCTCGTTCCCGATCGAGGTGCGCTTCGCCGCCGCCGACGACGTCTGGCTCTCCACCGCGCACGGCCGCGACAGCTGCTACGTCGCCGTCCACGCCTACCACCGCCAGGACCCCACGGCGTACTTCGCGGCCGCACAGGACCTCTTCACCGCCCACCAGGGTCGGCCGCACTGGGGCAAGCGGCACACGCTGACGTCGGCGTACTTCGCCGAGCAGTGCCCGCGCTTCACCGACTGGCTGGCCGTGCGCGACGAGCTCGACCCCGATCGCCGCTTCGCCAACGACCACCTGCGCCAGGTCCTGGGCGACTGAGCCCTGGATCGGGGCTGAGGGTTCGGGGCCTGCCGCGACCGGTGGATAGGGTCGGTCGTGTGCGCATCGCGAGATTCACCACGGGCGAGGACCCCCAGTACGGCGTCGTGACCGGCGACCTCGACGAGCACGGCCAGCTCGGCGAGGACGCCGTGGTCGTCGCGCTGGCCGGGGACCCGATGTACGTCGGGCTCAAGCTCCTCGAGCAGCAGCACCGGTTGGAGGACGTCCGGCTGCTGGCGCCGGTGCTGCCGCGCAGCAAGGTGGTCGGGATCGGTCGCAACTACGCCGACCACGCCAAGGAGCTCGGCAACGACGTGCCCGCCGAGCCGCTGTTCTTCCTCAAGCCCAACACCTCCGTCGTCGGCCCGGGCGACCCGGTCTTCTACCCGCCGCAGACCAGCGACCTGCACTACGAGGGCGAGCTGGCCGTGGTCATCGGGCGGATCTGCCGCGACGTCCCGGCCGAGAAGGCCACCGACGTCATCCACGGCTACACCATCGGCAACGACGTCACCGCCCGCGACCTCCAGCGCAGCGACGACCAGTGGACCCGGGCGAAGGGCTTCGACTCCTTCTGCCCGCTCGGCCCCTGGATCGAGACCGACCTGGACCCGCAGGCCTTCGCCGACGGCGTCCGCCTGCGCACCTTCCTCAACGGCGACGTCGTCCAGGACGGCTCGACCGCCGACATGGTCTTCGACATCCCCAGCCTCATCGCCCACGTCAGCAGCGTCATGACCCTGCTGCCCGGCGACGTGATCCTCACCGGCACCCCCGCGGGCGTGGGCCCCATGCAGGTCGGCGACGAGGTCGAGGTCGCCATCGACGGTCTCGGCGCGCTGACCAACACCATCAAGGAGCGATGAAGTGAGCACCCCCAGCACGCCCGTCCGCGTGCGGATGGCCCCGAGCCCGACCGGCTCGCCGCACGTCGGCCTGGTCCGCACGGCGCTGTTCAACTACGCCTTCGCCAAGCACGCCCAGCTCAGCGGCCAGGGCGGCACCTTCGTCCTGCGGGTGGAGGACACCGACAAGGAGCGCTCCACCGAGGAGTCCTACACCTCGATCCTCGAGCTCTTCCGCTGGCTGGGCCTGGACTGGGACGAGGGCGTCGAGGTCGGCGGGCCGTACGGCCCCTACCGCCAGTCCGAGCGCAGCGACCTCTACCGCGACGTGCTCGAGCGGCTGCGCGCCTCGTCCTACACCTACGACTGCTACTGCCGCAACGACGAGGTCGAGGCGCGCCGCAAGGCCTCCGGCTCCAAGGTCATGGGGTACGACGGCTTCTGCCGCGACCTGACCTCCGAGCAGGTCGAGGCGTTCCGGGCCGAGGGGCGCGAGCCGCTGGTCCGGTTCCGGATGCCGGAGGGCTCGATCTCCTGGGACGACCTGGTCCGCGGCGAGGTCACCTTCGAGACCGAGTTCGTCCCGGACTTCGCACTGTGCCGCGCCAACGGCGACCCGCTCTACACCCTCACCGCGCCGGTCGACGACGCCACCATGAGGATCACCCACGTGCTGCGCGGGGAGGACCTGCTCTCCTCCACGCCACGCCAGATCGCGCTGTTCGACGCGATGAAGGAGATCGGCGTCGCCGAGGTCACCCCGCTCTACGGCCACCTGCCCTACGTCATGGGCGAGGGCAACAAGAAGCTGTCCAAGCGCGACCCGCAGGCGCACGCGCTGGCCTACCGCGACCAGGGCTTCCTGCCCGAGGGCCTGCTCAACTACGTCGCGCTGCTGGGCTGGTCGATCGCCGCCGACCGTGACGTCTTCGACCTCGAGGAGATGGTCGAGGCCTTCGACATCAAGGACGTCAACGCCAACCCGGCGCGCTTCGACCTGAAGAAGGCCGAGGCGATCAACACCGCCCACATGCGCCGGCTCCCGGTCGAGGAGATCCAGCACCGGGCGCTGCCGTTCCTCAAGGCCGCCGGCGTGGTCGGCGACCCGGTGCGCGACGCCGACGCCCAGCTGCTCGAGCTCGCGATGCCGCTGGTGGCCGAGCGGGTCAACAAGCTCGCCGAGGTCCCGCAGATGCTGGGCTTCCTCTTCGTGCCCGAGGAGGAGTTCACCCGCGACCAGGCCGACGTCGAGAAGCTGCTCGACGAGGAGGGTCGTCGTGTGGTGCAGGCGGCGCACGATGCCGTCGCCGCGCTCGGCACCTGGTCGACCGCCGCCATCCAGGAGGCCCTGCAGACCACGCTGGTCGAGGAGCTGGGCCTCAAGCCCCGCGTCGCGTTCGGTCCGGTACGGGTCGCGATCACCGGGCGCCGGGTGAGCCCGCCGCTGTTCGAGTCGATGGAGCTGCTGGGCCGCGAGCGCTCGCTGGCGCGGCTGGCCTCCGCCCTCTGAGGTCGTCGTGAGCACCCCTCGGCACGAGCAGGCACCGGTCGGTCCGGCCGGGCCCACCGGTCCCGGTACGCCGCCCGGCCTGCCGTTCCACCTGCTGCTCACCGCCGGCCGCCCCTCGCGGTGGTGGGCGCTGCTGGGCGTCGTGATGGTCGGCGTCATCTTCCTCGTCGCCCAGACCGTCGCCGCCGTGGTGCTCGCCGCGGGGCTGGTGCTCGGCGGTCTGTCCATGGACGACGCCCTGGACCGGCTCTCCGGCCAGTCGGAGATCACCCCCTCCTTCCTGGCGCTGGTCAACGTCGGCTGGGCCTCGGCCATCCCCGCGGTGCTGCTGACGGTCTGGCTGGTCCACGGCCTGCACCCCGGCTGGGCCTCCTCGGTGGTGCGCCGGCTGCGGTGGGGCTGGCTGCTCACCTGCCTGGGACTGTCGGTCGTCGCGCTCGTGGCGACGCTGGTCGTGTCCGCGCTCGTGCCCGCGGAGGCCGGCGCCGAGCTCGGCGGCGGCCTCAACGAGTGGACAAGCACCACCCGCGACTTCCTGCTGGTCGTGCTCGTGCTGACCCCCCTGCAGGCGGCGGGGGAGGAGTACGCCTTCCGCGGCTACCTCGCCCAGGCGGTGGGCACCGTCCTCGCCTCACGCATCGTGGTCGTGGTCGTGCCGGCGGTGCTCTTCGCCCTGGCCCACGGGGCCCAGGACCCGCCGGTCTTCGTCGACCGCCTCGCCTTCGGCCTGGTGGCGGGCTTCCTGGTCGTGGCGACCGGGGGGCTCGAGGCCGCCATCGCCATGCACGTCCTCAACAACCTGCTCGCCTTCGGCCTGACGCTGGCCTTCGGCGACATGGCCTCGGCGCTGGACCCCTCCGGCGGCAGCTGGTGGAGCCTGCCGGTCACGCTCACCCAGAGCCTGGTCTACCTCGGCGTGGTGCTGTGGGTCGCTCGACGCCGAGGGATCGCCGTCCTCGGGCACCCGCTCCCGCTCGGCCCGCACCGGCCGCCGCAGGGACCGCCTCCCGGCCCGGGCCAGGGCTGGCAGGGTCCGCCGGGACCGCCGTACGGCCCCCCTCCCGAATTGGTCGGCCCGGACCCCCGCGTGTAAGGTTCCTGCTCGGTCCTCGGGCCGCGGAAGCGGCTGCGGAGGTACCCCCTTGGGGTATGGTGTAATTGGCAACACGGCTGATTCTGGTTCAGTTGTTCTAGGTTCGAGTCCTAGTACCCCAGCAAGTGACCACCGGGTCGACCACCTCGCGAGAGAGGGTCCGATTTGGCCGGGACGAAGCCCTGAGGCTAGAGTTCCGGAGGTCGCTCGGAGCGGTGGAGACGCCGTTCCGGCCAACAAGTGAAGACTCATGCCCCGTTCGTCTAGCGGCCCAGGACGCTGGCCTCTCACGCCGGAAGCACGGGTTCGAATCCCGTACGGGGTACTCACTGAACAGCAGAGCCCGGTCCACCAGGACCGGGCTCTGCTGTGTCTTCCCGGGATCGCACCGTGCTCGACGGAGCACGGCCGACACGCCGACCGCCAGCCCTCCACCCGACCGGATGAGGAGCGGCTACGAACCACGCGCATGACCTCCCTGCGACGTACCTCCCTGGCCGCCCTGGCCACCGTGCTGGTCGGCCCCGGCCTCCTCTCGCTGGCGGCCGTCTCCCCGGCCACCGCGGCCACCACGACCGTGGACACCGAGGCCGAGCTGCGCTCCGCCGTGGCCCGCGCCAACCGCGCCGACGGCCAGGACGTGATCCGCCTGGGCGACAGCATCGACCTGCGTCGTCAGCTGGTCGTCAGCGACGACCTCGTGCTCGACGGCAACGGCCACACCCTGCGCGCCACCTCGCGCGACCGGATCCTCGACGTGCGTCCCGGCACCACGCTGCGGGTCGAGGACGTCACGCTCCGCGGCGGCCGCGCACCCGAGGGGGAGTCCGGTGGCGCCATCCGCGGCACCGAGGCGACCGTGCGGGTCGTGGACGCGCGCCTGGTCGGCAACCGGGCCGAGGGCGAGGGCGCCAGCGGCGGCGCGATCATGAACGACCGCGGCACGCTGGTCGTCGTCGGCTCGCGGATCCGGGGGAACCGCGCCGAGCGCGCCGGTGGCGGGATCGAGGCCAACGAGGGCACCACCCGCGTGGACGACACCCTGCTCAAGGGCAACCGCACCGGCGCCGCGCCCGGCAACGGTGGCGGCCTGCACCTCACCGGCGCCGGCACCGTCCGCGTCGAGGACAGCCGGGTCATCGGCAACCGCGCGTCGGCCGAGGGTGGCGGGCTCTGGAACTCCGCCACGGGCGAGATGACCGTGACCGACACCGTGCTGAACCGCAACGTCGGTTCGGGCGCGGAGGCCACCAACGGCGGCGGCGCGCTGTTCAACGACGGTGGCCGGATGACCGTGCGCGGTGTGAGCGCCACCGGCAACAAGGCCCCCGGCGCCGCCGGTTCCGGCGGTGGCCTGCTCAACGACCAGGGCACCGTGACCGTCCGTGACTCGGTGTTCACCGAGAACACCGCCACCCGCGCGGGTGGCGCCATCGAGACCAACCTCGGCACCCTGACCCTCGTCGACGTCGACATGCTGCGCAACCGCACCGGCGACGCCCCCGGCAACGGCGGTGGTCTGCACCTCACGGCCGAGGCCCAGGTGACGTACGACGGCGGCACGGTGCGCGGCAACGACGCCGCCGCCCAGGGCGGCGGTCTGTGGAACTCGGCCACCGGCACCCTCACCGTCACCGACGTCACGATCCGGGGCAACACCGCCCCCGAGGGTGCCAACGTCTACAACGACGGCGGCACCTTCACGCGCGACGGCGAGGCGGTGCCCTCGGACAACCCCGACGGTGGCGACGACGGCGGGCTGATCCCCGGTCTCCCCGGCATCCCGGGCCTCCCCGAGATCCCGGGCCTGCCGGACCTCCCGCTCCCCTGAGCGCGCCCCGCAGCTGAGCGGGCCCACCCCCGACTCCCCGGGGTGGCCGGTGCGTCCGGCCCGGCCACTCCGGGGCCCCACCTCCTCATCGCCGAGCCGGCGCATCCAGGCGGGAGGGTGCGGCGGGGAGGGGGGGGGGGGGGCGGCGCAGAGGGCGGTGGGCCGCG
>NZ_JASBRN010000014.1 GCF_030149505.1 Nocardioides sp. | reverse complement strand
ATGCCCCAGCTGATCGACAGCGGCGACGGGTTGGCGGAGGCGGCGAGGGGGGTCGAGTTCTGCAGCACGGCAATCGACCCGTTCGCGATCGCGGGGATCGTGGCCAGGAGCGGGTCGGACTGCAGCTGACCGATGATGGCCCCGTCGGCCTCGCCGTAGGTCACGAACACGTCGACGTCGGCGAAGCGGTCGGAGGCTTCGGAGCTCACGGTCACGTAGAAGTCGGACGTGCTCGCCGACTCCTCCTCGACGACCGCGGGCGCCGGGAGGCCGATGCTCTCGATGAAGCCCGGCCGCGTGTCGTGGCTCGTGTAGAACCCGATCTGGCTGAAGTCGGTGGGGTCGATGTAGGAGAAGAGGATGCGCTTGCCGTCGAGTTCGGGGTAGTTCGCGAGCGCGGCATCCACTTCGGCATCGAGGTCGGCGATGAGCTGGTCGCCTTCCGCGGCGAGCCCGAGGGCAGCGGAGTTGAGGCGGATCATGTCCTGGAAGGACGTGCCCCACGCCACCTCGGGGTAGGCGACGACGGGCGCGATCTTGGAGAGGGTGTCGTACTCCTCCTGCGTGAGGCCGGAGTACGACGCCAGGATCACGTCCGGCGCCGTGTCGGCCACCGCCTCGAAGTCGATCCCCTCGGTCTCGTCGAAGAGGACCGGGGTCTCGGCCCCCAGCTCCTCGAGCTCGGCCTCGACCCAGGGGAGCACGCCGTCGCCGTCGTCGTCGCCCCACGTGGCCTTGCTCATCCCCACCGGGACCACGCCGAGCGCGAGAGGGACCTCGTGGTTCATCCAGGCGACCGAGGCGATCCGCTCGGGCCGCTCCTCGATCACGGTCTCGCCGAAGGCGTGCTCGATCGTGACGGGGAAGGCGTCGGCCCCGTCGGCTCCGCTCCCGGCGGTTGGACCGGCGGGGTCGTCGGCGGACGAGCCGTCGTCGGTGCCGCAGGCGGCGAGCAGCAGGGACACGGCGCAGGCGGCGGCGAGCGGTCGCAGGGCGCGGGTGGTGCGCATGGGTTCTCCTCGAGCGGGATCAGAATAGGTAAGGCAAACCTAAGTGAGGGTGCCCTAAACTATGCAAGCGGGGTCCAGATCGCGGTCTGGACCGGCCGGCGCGGCTCGTTGAGACCGACACCCCGGGGGGTGTCTACTGAGAGACGGCCGGTTCCATGGGGGTGGACGCCGGTCGGTACCAGCACCAGGGGAGGGTCCTGATGGACCTCGTCGACGTTCCTGCCAGCACGCAGCAGCTCGACCAGCACGAGCACCTCGACGTGCCGCACCGCCTCATCGGCGCGCGACGGCCGCTCGAGGCCGGTCAGGTCGTGGTCGTGCGCGACCTCGACGGTCGGCACCGCTGGGCCGCGGTCGACCGGCTGCGCTTCACCGAGACCGAGACGATCTACGAGATCCAGCTCGGCCACCCGATGCCCGCGGAGCGCGCGGTCGAGGTCGGCGCTTACGACGACCGCCCGCGCAGCAGGCCCTTCCTGCGTGGCAGCGACGTGGCCCGGATGCTCGAGGGGCTGCGCGAGCAGCAGGAGCGCGTCCACGCCGACGCCCTGCGCCGGCGCGCCCACCTGCGCCCCGCCTGACCGCCCGCGTCCCCGCACGCGCCGGCGGCCCGTGGGGCAAGATCGGGGCATGTCCGCCACCGCGTCCGACCCCGGCCCGTCGGGGCGCTACCCCGTGACCCTCGCCCCCGCCGCCCCCCTGGTGCTCGGCGGTGCACGGGTGCTCCCGGTGGCGCCGCTGCGCGTCTACACCTGCGGCATCACGCCGTACGACGTCACCCACGTCGGCCACGCGGCGACCTTCGTGTGGGCCGACCTCCTCGCCTCGGTCGCGCGGGCGGCGGGAGCCCAGCCGGTGCTGGCCCGCAACGTCACCGACGTCGACGACGTGCTGACCGCGGCCGCGGCCCGGGCCGGTCGCCACTACGACGAGCTCGCGGTGGTGCAGGAGTTCCAGTTCGACCGGGACATGACCGCCCTGGCCGTCGCCCGACCGGCCCTCACGCCCCATGCCCGTGGCCACGTGCCCGCGGTCGTGCGGCTGGCCGCCGCGCTGCTCGACGCCGGCGCCGCCTACGAGCACGACGGCCACGTCTACTTCGACGGCTCCGCCGTCCCCGCCCGCGCCGGGCTCGACGAGGAGACCGCGCTGCGCCTCTCCACGGAGTACGGCGACCAGGAGGGCGTCCCCGGACGCCGCTCGCCCTTCGACGTCGCGCTGTGGCGTCCCTCGACCGACGACCAGCCGGCCTGGCCCAGCCCCTGGGGCTGGGGCCGCCCCGGGTGGCACGCCGAGTGCGCGGCGATGGCGATCAGCAGCCTCGGTCACGCCATCGACGTGCTGGTCGGGGGCGTCGACCTCGCCTTCCCGCACCACGCCTACCAGGCCGCGATGGTCGAGGCCGCCACCGGCGTCGTCCCCTTCGCCCGCGCCACCCTGCACGTCGGGGAGGTGCGGCTCGGTGGGGAGAAGATGGCCAAGTCCACCGGCAACCTCGTCCTCGTCGCCGACCTGCTCCAGCGCTTCCCGGGCCCCGTGCTGCGGCTCGGCCTGCTGCACCGCCCGGTCGACGCGCCGTGGGAGTGCGACGAGCAGGTCTTCGCCGACGCCGGCGCGCTCCTCGACCGGCTGCACGAGGCGGCCGGTCCGCCGAGCAGCCGCACCGAGGACGCCGAGGGTCGGGCCCGGGTGCTCGCCGCCCTGCTCGACGGCCTCGACGTCGCGGCCGCGGTCGAGGTCGCGCTCGGCGTCGGCGGGGACGCCGCGGGCTACCTGCTCGACGTCCTGCGCCTCACCGACCGCGCGAGCTGACGTCCCCGGCTCCATCGAGCCGGACCGGTCGGCTCCGGCGACCCGGGGCACGCGGGGGCGAGGGGGAGGACGCTGCCCCGGAGGAGGGTGGATGGGCCTGGCCGTCCTCCCGTGAGGAACGAGCGGGAGGACTGGTTCCGACGAAGGGGCGGTGTCCTCCCCCTCGCCCCCGTGGGCCCAACCCCCGGCGGAGTCGAGCCGACCCGGCCGATCCCGCCCACCGTCGTACGTCTCAACTGGAACGATCCAACCCACCCCGCCCGGTCGGGGCCGCGGCTCCGGACTAGCGTGACGTGAACCTGGCGGACTCCGGAAGGCGAACGATGGTCGACACCACCGCGGTGAGCAGCAACGACGTTGAGAAGGTCCTCGACGAGGCGGGTGTCTCCAACCCGCACGTGCGGGAGTACGTCACCCACTGGGCCGGGATCACCCAGCCCGCCCGCGTCGAGGTGGTCAACGCCTCCGACGACGCCCGCCTCATCGCCGAGGCCCTCGAGGCCGGCGAGCTCCAGCCCGCCGGCGAGGGGCTCTACTACTCGCGCTCCTACTTCAAGGACACCGCGCGCTCGGAGGAGCGCACCATCGTGGCGACCTCGAAGCCCGAGGACCGCGGCGTCTACAACAACTGGCGTGACGGCGAGGAGATGAGCGCCGCCCAGCTGGAGCGGATGCGCGGCCAGTCGGCCGGCAAGACGATGTACGTCGTCCCCTACCTCATGGCGCCGCAGGGCTCGCCCCTCGAGGCGTACGCCGCCGGCGTCGAGCTCACCGACAACCGCCCGGTCGTGCTGCAGATGATCCGGATGGCGCGTGTGGGCGTCTCCTACCTCGACCAGCTCGCGGACCCCGCGCACTTCGTCCGCGCCGTGCACGTCACCGGCGACCTGGAGAACCTCGGCCAGGGCACCCCCGACGACCAGCGCTACTTCGTGACCGTCGCCGACCAGCGCACGATCCTGCACTTCGGCTCCTCCTACGGCGGCAACGCACTGCTGGGCAAGATCGCGCACGGCCTGCGCCAGGCCTGCTACGACGGCCGCGCGTCGGGCCGCTTCCTCGCCGAGCAGTTCATGCTCCTGGGCATCTCCGACCTCGAGACCGGCAAGCGCTGGCACATCGCCGGCGGCTTCCCCAGCGCCTCGGGCAAGACCAACCTCGCCATGACCCTGGCCCCCGACGCGCTCGGCTCGCGCTACCGCGTCGACTTCTACGGCGACGACATCGCCTGGCTGTGGGTCGGCGACGACGGCCGCGTCTACGCCATGAACCCGGAGTACGGCGTCTTCGGCGTCGCCAAGGACACCAACGCCTCCACCAACCCCGGCGCGCTGGACTCCATCCAGCCCGGCAGCGGTGCGATCTTCACCAACGTCGCCTACAACGAGAAGACGCAGGAGGTGTGGTGGGAGGGCAAGACGAAGAACCCGCCCGCCGACCTCGACGGCTGGCTGGACTGGAAGGGCGAGCGGATCGCCGACCGGGAGAACGGCGACGACTCCCCGTGGGCGCACCCCAACAGCCGCTTCACCACCACGCTCGCCAACGTCCCCAACGTCGCCGCCGACTTCGAGGCACCGCAGGGCGTCCCGGTCGACGCGATCATCTTCGGCGGCCGCACCCGTGACCGCGAGCCGCTGATCCGCGCGATCACCGACCTCGCCGAGGGCGTGTACGACGGCCTCACGCTCGGTGCCGAGGCGACCTTCGCCGCCGACGGTCTCGACGGCCAGCTGCGCTACGACCCGATGTCGATGCGGCCCTTCATGGCCTACGGCGAGGGCGACTACGCCGCGCACTGGCTCACGATCATCGGCGAGGCCAGCAACCCGCCGATCTTCGCCCACGTCAACTGGTTCCAGCGCGACATGTCAGACGGAGGGGACGGCCACTACTTGTGGCCCGGCTACCGCGAGAACCTCCGCCCGCTGCTGTGGCTGATGCAGTTCAAGGACGGGGAGGTCAAGGGCGTGCAGACCCCCGTCGGCGTCATCCCCGCCGAGTCCGAGCTGGTCATGGACGGTCTCGAGGTGCCCGCCGAGGACCTCCACCGGCTGCTGACGATCGACACCGACCGGTGGCGCCAGGAGATGGGCTTCCGCGAGGAGCACCTCAAGCAGTTCGACCGGCTGCCCGAGGAGATCTGGGAGGCCCACCGCCGGGTCGCCTCCGACCTGGGCTGACCTGGACCGCCGAACCGTCAGTTCTGAACCCTCGACCCGTCACTTCCGCACCGTCCCGTGTGCGGAGGTGACGGGTCGGGGGTTCTTTCCTGACGGTTCGGCGGTGCGGAAGTGACGGTTCGGCGGGTTTCAGGAGAGCCGGACGGGGAGGGTCTCCCAGCCGCGGAGGATGCGGGTCGGACGCCGGGTGCCGCCGGGCACGACGGCCAGGTCGGGGAACCGGTCGTGCAGCGCCTTGAGGCCGACCCCGCCCTCCATCCGGGCCAGGGCGGCTCCCAGGCAGTAGTGCCGGCCGGCGGAGAAGGCCACGTGGTCGCGGGCGTTCTCGCGGGTGACGTCGAAGGTGTGCGGGTCGGTGAAGACCTCGGGGTCGCGGTTGGCCCCGGCGAGCAGCGTCGTGACGACCGAGCCGGCCGTGACCTGCTTGCCCGCGACGGTGGTGTCGCGCAGGGCGGTGCGACCGGTCAGCAGCACCGGCGGGTCGTAGCGCAGGACCTCGTCGACGGCGTTGCCCCACAGCGAGGGGTCCTCGCGCAGCAGCGCACGCTGCTCCGGGTGCTCGTGGAGCAGGGCGGTGCCGTTGGAGAGCAGGTTGACGGTCGTCTCGAAGCCCGCGGCCAGCACGAGGCCCGCGGTCGCGAGCAGCTCGGCCTGGCTCAGGCCGCCGTCCTCGTCCTGGATCGCGACGAGGCGGGAGAGCAGGTCGTCGCCGCGGTTCTCGCGCAGGTGGTCCAGGTGGGCGATCAGCCACGTCCGGAAGTCGTCGAGCGCCGCCTCGACCGCGCGCATCTCGCCGAAGGAGAGCCCCAGGTCGAGCGAGGGGGCTGCCGCCGTACCGAAGTCCAGGACGCGCTGGCGGTCCGCCTCGGGCACCCCCAGGATCTCCGCGATGACGGTGACGGGGAGGGCGGCGCAGTACGTCGGCACGATGTCGACCGGCTCGCCGGCCGCGGCCCGGGCCTCGAGGTCGTCGAGCAGCCGGTCGGCGATCTCCTGGGTGCGCTGGCGCAGCTCCTCGACGGCCTTGACGGTAAAGACCCGCGTGACGAGCTTGCGGTAGCGGGTGTGCTCGGGCGGCTCGACCACCAGCAGCGAGGGCGGGTTGAGCGGACCGATCCGTTCGGGCTCCTCGGCCCACAGCGCGAGCTTGCCGAGCGGGCCCTCGCCGGGCAGGAAGACCCCGGCGTGGAAGTCGTTGCTGGTCAGCACCTCGCGCACCACGGGCAGGGAGACCGTGACGTAGGCGAACGAGGACTTGTGGATCGGCCCGCTCGCACGGACCTGCTCGACGATCGGCCACAGGGCGCTGCTGTCGCCGGAGCCGGTGCGCGTCACCAGCTGCCCCTGCAGGTCCCCGCGCTTGGCCGCGCGGTGCATCAGTCGGCTGGGCAGGCCGTGGCCGAGCCCCCAGCGGACCCGCTGCTTGACCCCGCCGACGGCGCGTTCGCGCAGGCTCTGCCGGGCGCGGGTCGGGGCGGGAGGTGCGGGCGCGAGGGAGGGCTGGGCCGACATACCGACAGTGTGCACGTTGGTGCGACGACGGTCACCGTGCCGCGCGTCACCGCACGCTCAGCGCGTGGTGACCTCCGCGTCCCTTACGGAGCCGCCCACCCGCCTCGGCCACCAGAAGCGCTCGCCCAGCCGCACCGCGATCGCGGGCACCAGCACGGTGCGCACGAGCAGCGTGTCGAGCAGGACGCCGACGCAGATCACCACGCCCAGCTGGGCCAGCACCACCAGCGGCAGCACGCCGAGGGTGGCGAAGACGGCCGCCAGCAGCACGCCCGCGCTGGTGATCACGCCACCGGTCGCGGCGAGCGCCCGCAGCACGCCCTCCTCGGTCCCGTGGGTCTCGGCCTCCTCGCGGGCCCGGGTGACGAGGAAGATGTTGTAGTCCACGCCGAGGGCCACCAGGAAGAGGAACGCCAGGAGCGGCGTGCCCACGTCGAGCCGCTCGAAGCCGAGCACCTGGGTGAAGAGGATCCAGGAGATGCCGAGCGCGGCGGCGTACGTCGCCACGACCGTGCCCACCAGGATGATCGGCGCGACCAGCGACCGGAGCAGGCCGACGAGGGCGAGCAGCACCAGGCCCAGGATCAGCGGCAGGATCCGCACGCGGTCGCGGTTGGCCGCGTCGCGCTCGTCGATCCGCGAGGCGTCGCTGCCGGCGACGTGGGTCTCCCCGGGTAGGTCGGCCGCGTCGAGGTCGTCGCGCAGCTGCAGCACCGCGTCCTGGGCCTCCTCGGTCCCGGGGTCGGCGGCCAGGACGGCGTCGACCTGCACGACCCCGCCTCCCTCGGCGCTGATCCGAGCCGAGGCCACGGAGCCGGAGGACTCCACCGCGGCGAGGACCTCCTGCGGTGCGGCGGTCGAGAGGACACGGGCGGGCTCGGTGGTGCCGGAGGGGAAGGACTCGCCCAGCCGCTCGGCGGCGGTGATCGCCTCGGGCTCGTCGAGGAACTGGTCCGAGAGACCCAGGCCGGTCTTGATGCCCAGGGCGGGCAGGGCCACCAGCACCAGCAGCAGCCCGGAGGCGACGGCGACGGTCGCCGGTCGGGCGGCCACGCTGCGACCCACGCGGCGCCACAGGCGGGCGGTGTCGACGGTGCCCTGCGAGCCGATCTTCGGCACGCGCGGCCAGAAGATCCAGCGACCGAAGACCACCAGCGCGGCGGGCAGGACCACGAGGACCATGGTCGCGGCCACGACGATGCCGACGGCGCTGGCCAGGCCGAGCCCCCGCGTGGCCGGGGTGAGGGAGAGCAGCAGGGTCAGCACGCCGACCACGACGGTGAGCGAGGAGCTGAGGACCGCCTCGGAGGTGCGGTGCAGGGCGCGAGCCATGGCGACGTGGCGCGACTCCTCCTGCCGCAGCTCGTCGCGGTAGCGGGAGATGAGCAGCAGGGCGTAGTCGGTGCCGGCTCCGAAGACGAGCACGGACAGGATGCCGGTGGTCGACTCGTCCCAGGCGATGCCGGTCGCCTCGAGCGCGTGGGTGGCCAGCACGACGGCGAGCCGGTCGGCCACGCCGACGACGAGCAGCGGGATCACCCAGAGGATCGGGCTGCGGTAGGTGAGGACGAGCAGGATCGTGACGACGGCGGCGGTGGTGGCCAGCAGGGTCAGGTCCGCACCCTCGAAGACCTTCGCGAGGTCGGCCTGGACGGCGGCCGGTCCGGTGACCTGGACCTCGATGCCGTCGGGCGCGGACTCCGCGAGCGACTCGCGCAGCTCCTCCACGGCGTCGGCGTTCTCGACGTTGCCCTCGGCCTGGATCTCCAGCGGCAGCAGGGCGGCGGTGCCGTCCTCCGAGGGGATGGGTGCTGCGTCGGGGGCGGTGCCCTCCAGGTCGGCGACGACCCCGGCGAGCGCCTGCAGGTCCGGGCCGGTGAGCTCGCCGGACTCCGCGGTCCACAGCACGATCGCGGTGCGGCTGGACTCCTCGGGCAGCTGCTCGGCGAGCAGGGCCGCCTCCGCGGCGCCGCTGCCCTCGGGCAGGTTGTCGGTCACGCCGATCGTGCGGTCGGCGGTGCCGAGGGCCACGATCAGCCACGCGCCGAGCAGCAGCGGCACCAGCGCGGCGATCGGGGCGACGCGGGCCCGGGTCGTCCAGGTCGACCAGCGGGGCGGGGTGTGGGGGGCCATGGCAGACTTGCACTTGTTCTCTCAGTCAACTGATTGCTAACTCAGTGAGCGATATTAGCGACACCACCAAGCAGCCGGGTCACCCGGTCGGTCCGGCGACCGCGTTCGCCGACGCCTGGGAGCAGACGCCCTCCCTCGCGGCGCTGCGCAGCCTCGTGCGGGCCGGCTCGCGCGTGCGCCCGGCCGTCGCCCGCCGCAG
This sequence comes from Nocardioides sp., assembly GCF_030149505.1. Classification (GTDB taxonomy): domain Bacteria; phylum Actinomycetota; class Actinomycetes; order Propionibacteriales; family Nocardioidaceae; genus Nocardioides. Next base: position 26,661 of record NZ_JASBRN010000014.1, on the reverse strand, counting down.
CGGGCTCACCGAGACCGAGCTGGTCACGCTCGAGCGGCTCGTCGAGGGCCCGGTGGGGTTCGCCGAGCTCGCCCGGCTGCTCGAGGTCTCCACCGCCGCGGCGACCGGGGTCGGCGATCGCCTGGAAGGGCACGGCCACGCCGTGCGCCGGGCGCACCCCTCGGACCGGCGTCGCGTCGAGCTGCACGTCACCCAGTCCGGCCGCGAGGAGGTGCTGGGCCACCTGCTGCCGATGTTCCGGGCGCTGGCCGAGCTCGACGCGCGGTTCAGCCCCGAGGAGCGCGACGTGGTCGCGCGCTACCTCGACGGCGCGCGCGCCGCGCTGGTCCGGGCGGCCGAGGGCGAGGACCCCGACGTCAGCGCCGACGGGCGAGCGTGAGGGCGAAGTCGCCCGCGGTGACGCCTTCGCCGTCGTCCCAGACCCCCTCCACCTCGAAGCCGGCCTCCGCGAGCTCCTCGGCCACGAGGTGCGGGCGGAACTTGGTGGAGATCTCCACCCGGATCTCCTCGCCCAGGCCCAGCTCGAGCACCAGGTCGGCGCCCGGCACTCGCACGGTCTGCGGCGCCTCGGCGCGCAGCCGCAGGTCCATCCGCTCCATCTGCCCGTCCCAGAACGGCACGTAGCTGAACGCGCCGGGGTCGAAGTCGGCCCCGAGCTCGCGGTTGAGCACGTGCAGGCTGTTGCGGACGAAGGCCTCGGTCACCCCCGCGGCGTCGTGGTAGGCCTCGACCAGGCGGTCCACGGGCTTGACCAGGTCGGTGCCCAGCAGCAACCAGTCGCCGGGCTCCAGCGAGTCGGCCAGGGCACCCAGGAAGGCGCGGCGCTCCTCGAGGTAGAGGTTGCCGATCGTGCTCCCGAGGAAGGCGACCATCCGCGACCCGCTCGCCCTGCGTGGCGGCAGGTGGGCGAGGTGCAGGGTGAAGTCACCGACCAAGGCCTCGACCGCGAGGCCGGGGTAGGTGCGGCTGAGCAGGTCGGCGGCGTCGCGCAGGGTCTGCTCGGCCACGTCGACGGGCACGAAGCGCTCCAGCCGCCCGGCGGCGGTGAACGCGTCCAGCAGCATCCTGGTCTTGTCCGAGGTGCCGCTGCCGAGCTCGACGAGCGTGGTCGCGTCGCTCGCGGCGACGATGTCGGCGGCGTGCCGGGCCAGGATCGCCCGCTCGGTCTCGGTCGGGTAGTACTCCGGCAGCCGGGTGATCTCGTCGAAGAGCCGCGAGCCCTCGTCGTCGTAGAGCCACTTCGGCGGCAGCGTGAGTGGGCGCGAGCCGAGGCCGCGGCGCACGTCCTCGACCAGCGAGCCGGCCGCCCAGTCGGCGTCGAGCAGCACCTGCACGGTGGGTCGGACCGGGTGGCTCATGAGCGCTCCTCCTGGCGCACGGGGGCGCCGCCGTCGGCCAGCCGCACCCCCGACATCGCCCAGCGGGCAGCGTGCGGGAAGAAGTTGCGGTAGGTCAGTCGTGCGTGGTCGGGCGGCGTGAGTGCACAGCCGCCCCGCAGCACCATCTGGTTGGACATGAACTTGCCGTTGTACTCCCCGATCGCGCCATCAGGGGCGCGGAAGCCGGGGTAGGGGTGGTACGCCGAGGAGGTCCACTCCCAGCAGTCGCCGTAGAGCTGGCGCAGCCGCGGGCCGCCTGTGCCCGGCGCGGCCGCTGCGCGCGGGTGGAAGGACTCCAGGTCGGCCAGGTTGGCTCCCTGCGGCGTCGGCGCGCCTGGGTCGCGCTGGCCGTCGATGACCGCCGCGTGCTCCCACTCGGCCTCGGTCGGCAGCCGCTTGCCCGCCCACGTCGCGTAGGCCTCGGCCTCGAAGAACGAGACGTGCGTGGCCGGGCTCGCCGGGTCGACCGGCCAGGTGCCGTGCAGCGTGTGCTCCAGCCAGACCCCGTCGTGCTCGGACCAGTAGAACGGGGCGCGCCAGCCCTCCGCCTGCACCCGGGCCCAGCCCTCCGACAGCCACAGCTGCGGCCGCTCGTAGCCGCCGTCGGCCATGAACGCCAGCCACTCCCCGTTGGTCACCAGCCGGTCGGCGATCCGGTAGGGCTCCAGCCACTCGCGGTGCCGGGGCAGCTCGTTGTCGAAGCAGAAGCCGTCGCCACCGTGACCGACCTCGACCAGGCCGCCCTCCACCTCCAGCCACCCCAGGCGGTCCGGCTCCCCGGGCGCCCGCCTCCCACCGGCGTACGACGGCTGGAGGGGGTTGCGGGACAGGACGTGCTTGATGTCCATGAGCAGCAGCTCCTGGTGCTGCTGCTCGTGGTGGAAGCCGAGCTCGAGCACCGGGGCGAGCTTGCCGAGGGCGCCGTCGTCGAGCCGCTCGACCAGCTCGCGCACGCGGGCGTCGACGTTGCGGCGGTAGTCACCGACCTCGTGGGCACCGGGCCGGGTCACCAGTCCGCGGTCGGGTCGGGCGTAGCGCGGACCGAGGGACTCGTAGTAGCTGTTGAAGAGGAACCAGTACTGCTCCTGGAACGGCGTGAAACCGTCCTCGTGCTCGGCGAGCAGGAAGGTCTCGAAGAACCACGTGACGTGCGCGCGGTGCCACTTGGTGGGCGAGACGTCGGGCATGGACTGGACCGTCTGGTCCTCCGGGGACAGCGGGGCCGCCAGGAGCTCGGTGTGCGAGCGCACCTGCTCGAAGCGGGCGACGACGGTGCTGGGGTCCCACCCGGCGGTCGCGCCGGGTGTGGCCGGTCCTGGCATGGCGGAGTCCTCTCCGAGACGGGTCTCCACCGTCGCGCACGCCACCGGCGGTGTCGACCCCGGAGGGGTGACGGAGTGGTGACGTGTCGGTGCGGCCTGCGCGCCGTGGCGCGCGTGTTCACGCATTCGTGACCTCGCACCACTCCTAGGGGTGAGCGGAAGCAAGCGGTATCGGGACACCGTGAGGGCATGACCTCGGCCATTCCCCTGCGCGCGGAGACCTTCGACGACCTCCACGCCTCGCTGGTCGACCTGGCCCGGGGTCGGCGCGAGGCGCTGGCGCAGGTCTACGACGGCACCGCGGAGCCTGCGCTGCGCCTCGCGCTCGCCCGCACCCGGGGTGACCGGGTCTCGGCGGAGCAGCTGTTGTGCCGGGTGTACGTCGAGGTGCGCCGCCGCGCGGCGGAGTACCCCACCTCGGGCATGCGGGCGCTGCCCTGGGTGCTCGGGGTCGCTGCGCGCGCCTGAGCCCGGCTCAGCGCACGGGGGCGGCGCTCGTGGTGCCTTGCTCGCGGGGCTCGCCGAGCGCGACGGCGAAGACGACCACGTTGGAGGCGTAGCCCGTGCCGTCCCAGTCGGTGCACGAGACCAGGACCAGGCGCCCGTCGCCGGCCTCCTGGCCGAAGACGTCGACCGCGTTCACGGCCAGCTCGTCCTTGTCGTAGACCTTCTTGCGCTGGACGAGGTAGCGCATCGTGCCCTCGGCGGTACGCACGTCGACGACCGCCCCCCGGCGTACGTCGCGGAGCGGGTCGAGCGCGCCGCCGCCGGTCTTCACGGTGTGGCCGGCGATGACCGTCGAGCCGGTCGCCGAGCCGGGCTGCGCGCTGGCGTCCCACCAGCCCACGTCGACCACGTCGCGGGGCGGGTCGAGCACGAGGTCCTCGCTGAGCGCGATCGGCACGACGGGCGCCTCGATGTCGAGCGACGGGACCAGGAGCAGGACGGGATCGGCCGGGTCGAGCGAGCGGTACGCCGACCTCGGCGGCGGCTCCTCCGAGGGGATGACCAGCCCGCCGACCACCAGGCCGCCGCTGAGCAGCAGCAGGGCGGTGCTCACGCTTGCCAGCGCGCCGCTGAGTCGGCCCAGGAACGAGTCCAGCCGGACACCGGGGGAGCGGGTGCTCCCACCGGTGGCCGGCTGGTCGTTCATGCGGTGTCCCTCAGGCTGCGCTGATCAGGCGCGCAGGCTGCGGCGGTAGCTCGCCACGCCCGCACCGGCCGACAGGGCGACCAGGGCCAGCAGCGCCAGGTTGCCGCCGGCACCGAGGCCGTCGTCACCGGGGCCCGCGCTCTCGACGCCCGCGGGCACCGCGGTCGGGACCGGCTGGGGCTGCGGGTTCGGGTCGGGGTCCGGGTCGGGGTCCGGGTCGGCCGCGACGCGGTTGTTGGGGCCGCAGGCGGACTCGCCGATCTGGGCGCTCAGCACCTGGAAGCCGGCGGTCTCGGCCGCAGGCAGCAGGTTGAGGTCCAGCGCGGTGACCTCGATGGAGTCGTCGCTGGGGAACTCCTGCTTGTTGAGCGTGAGTTCCAGAAGGTTCTCTTCGAGTGGGGCAAGTTGAGATCCCACTTGGTTGAGCACCTCCGTCAGTACGTCGGCAGCATCCACCACAGCGGCCACCGGCGCCAGCAGGCCGCCGAGGGCAGTCTCCAGCTGCGTGCGCAGACCTTCAAGGATGGTGTCCACCACCACGCCCAGGTCGGTGAGCAACTTCGTGTTGGGGGGAGCGTTGGTCGGCAGTTCGACGAGATCGATGCGCTGTCCGGCCAGCGAGGCGAACAGTGAGACATCGGTGAGGTCTGCATCCCCCGTGGCCGACCCGGGCTGTGCGGTGCAGAAGCTCTGCACCGCACCGACATCGAGACCGACCTCCAGCCCGGTGGCCCCCAGAACTGCCTCCAAGGCACGGGTGAGGCCTGCCAGAAGCGGCTCCAGAACGGGTGCCAGTGCATCCTGCAACTCCTGCGGGAACGGGTCGCCGAGAAGCTGCAGGTCGGTGAGGTCGATCGTGCCGGCACTGAGGGCGACGTTCTCACCGGGTTCGATGCAGGCGCCGTCGGCCACCTCGACGAGGATGGCCCCGTCACCGGCCAGGCCGGCGCAGGCCGCGGAGAAGCCGCGCCCGTCACGGATGACCGTGCCGGCGTCCTGCGCGAGCGTGCCCAACTGGATGAAGTTCTGGCCGCCGAGGGCGGAGATCGCAGGCTCGTTGGAGCCGGTGGCGGTCTCGCGCTTCCCGTCGTTGGTGACGCTGTAGGTGCCGCTGTCCGTGGGCGTGCCGACCAGCGTGAGGCGCAGCCCCGTGGCGCTGGCCCGTGCGACCGGCTCGGCAGCCAACGCCGGACCGGCGCTGACCGTGAGCACGGCGGCAGTGGTGAGCACCGCGCCGCCGCGTGCGAGTCGTCGTGTCGTGTTCCCCATGTCGGGCACCCTCCCAGGTGGTTCTCGTGTTGTACGCCGACCGCAGGAGCAGCCGGACAGTCCCCCTGTCAGGTGCAACGCGGGAACCGGGGCCGGGTCACGGCCTCGCGCCGGTTTCCTGTGCGGGACAGCAGGCGTGAACGACGGGGCTGATGGGTGGGCCACGTCGCTGTCACCGTACTGCCCGCTCGTGAGCGTGTGAAACGCGGCGCCCGGGCGTGGACCGTGTCGGGGCCGGGGCCGGTCCCCCCGCCCCGGATCGCTCCGTGCTAATGGACGAAGCGGAACAGGGGGCTCTCGGGCGGGACCGGCTCGACCCGCAGGGGCGAGGCGGCCATCCGCGCCAGGAGGGGTGCGTGGTCCGCGGCATCCTGCAGCTCGACCCCCACCAGGGCCGGCCCGGTCTCGCGGTTGTTGCGCTTGACGTACTCGAAGAGCGTGATGTCGTCATCGGGGCCGAGCACCTCGTCGAGGAAGCGGCGCAGTGCCCCCGGCTCCTGGGGGAACTCCACCAGGAAGTAGTGCTTGAGGCCCTCGTGGACGAGCGCTCGCTCGACGACCTCGGCGTAGCGGCTGACGTCGTTGTTGCCCCCGGAGAGGATCACGACGACGGCGCGGCCGTCGGCCGGCCGCTCGTGGGGGCGCAGCTGGTCGAGCGCTGCGCTCGCCAGGGCGCCGGCGGGCTCGGCGATGATGCCGTCGGACTGGTAGAGCGCCAGCATCTCCACGCAGACCGCGCCCTCGGGCACCGCCACGAGCCGGGGCCGGTGCCGGTCGACGACGGCGTGGGTCCAGTCACCGACCCGGCGTACGGCGGCACCGTCGACGAAGCCGTCCAACGACTGCAGGTCCACCGGCGCCCCTGCCGCGAGGGCGGCGGCCATGCTGGCAGCGCCGGCGGGCTCGGCGCCGACGACGGTCACGTGGGGGCGCCGCTCGGCCAGCCAGGTCAGGGAGCCGGCGATCAGCCCGCCGCCCCCGACCGGGACGACGAGGGTGGCGAGGTCCAGGCCCGCCGCCTCGGCCTGCGCGGCGACCTCGCTCGCCACCGTGCCCTGGCCCGTGATCGTGCGGGGGTCGTCGAAGGCGGGCACCGGGGTGGCGCCGGACTCGCGAGCCCACGCCGCGCTGGCTGCGGCCGCGTCGTCGTAGGTGTCGCCGACGATGACGACGTCGACCAGCGAGCCGCCGAGCACCGCGATCCGCTCGCGCTTCTGGCGGGGCGTCGTGCGGGGGAGGTGCACCCGCGCGCGGACTCCGGCCTGCGCGCAGGCCAGCGCGACGCCCTGGGCGTGGTTGCCCGCCGACGCGCAGGTCACGCCACGGGCGCGGGTCCCCTCGTCGAGGGATCCGATGAGCGCGGAGGCGCCGCGCACCTTGTAGGAGCGGACCGGCTGGAGGTCCTCGCGCTTGAGCCACACCTCGAGCCCGGTCGCGTCCGAGAGGCGGGCGCTGCGCTGCAGCGGGGTCGGCTCGAGCACCGCGGCCAGCCTCGCGGTCGCCGCGTCCACGTCCTGCGCGGTCGGCAGGGGGCCGGGGGTGCTCATGGGCCCAGGGTTCCAGACCTCGGAGAGCGCGCCGCCCCGGCCCCGACGCTCGTGGGACGGGGGGAGGCTGGAAAAGACCTGACCCCCGCAGCCGGGGGGCGGGCGCGGGGGTCAGGGACTGGGGGGAGACGCTCAGGGAGCAGGGGTCTCCGTCGCCTCGGTCGGCTCCGGGGTCTCCGTGGGCTCGGCGGTCTCGGTGGGCTCGGCGGTCTCCGTCGGCTGCTCGCCCTGGCACTTCTCGAGCTTGGCGAGCTTCTTCTCGACCCGCTTGGCCTGCGCCTTCTTGGCCTTCTTGGTCTCCTGGACCTCCTCGGTCGCCTCGGCCTCGTCCTCGGTGCCTTCCGCGTCCTCGGCCTCGTCCTTGGCCTCCGCGAACTTCGCCTGGAGGGCCTCGAACTTCGCGACCGCCTTGTCGTACTGCTTCTGCTCCTTGGCGCAGGCCACCTTGTCGGGGCCGTGGCCCTGGTGGTCGTCGGGGTGGGCGGCGGACAGGGACGCGGCGCCGGTCACCATGCCGACGGTCAGGGTGAGGCCGGCAAGCGAGGCCAGGACGGTGCGGGTGTGCTTCACGTGAGACTTCTTGATGGGGGGCTGGCCGGGGGCCGGCAGCGGGTGAGCCCGATCACGGTATGCCCCGAGGGGACCGAAGGCGATGGTCCTAGGACCTTCGGGCACGTGGTTCGAGCCGATCGTGGGAGGGCGGTGTCGAGCAGCCGTGACGGGCGTCAGGATTATCGGCAGCCGACCGGGCCGACCTGAGGGCGAGGCAGGCGTCGTACGTCGGATGGCGACTCAGACGACTCGACCGGAGGGTCTGCGACGTACCTGGTGCGACGCACGCACTCCGGTCGTCAGCGCGTGACGAGGGCAGGAGATGCCGAGGCCCCGCGACCGGACGGTCGCGGGGCCTCCGTGCTGCTGTGGCTCAGGGAAGGCAGAGCGGCGTGCCCGGGATGAGGCAGGTCGGCTCGTCGCTGGGCGTCGCCGTCCCGGTCGGGCTGGTCGTGGCGGTGGCGGTGCCGGTCGGGCTGGTCGTAGCGGTCGCGGTGCCCGTCGGGGAGGTGGTGGCGGTCGCCGTGCCGCTCGGGGAGGCTGTGGCGGTCGGCTCCTCGGCGTCGCAGAGCCCGGGCAGCGGGAGGAACTCGCAGAGCGGGTTCTCCGGGTCGGTCGTGGGGGAGGTCGTCGCCGTCGGGCTCGTCGTGGCCGTGGCCGTGGCCGTGCCAGTGGGGCTGGTGGTCGCGGTCGCCGTACCGGTCGGGCTGGTCGTGGCGGTGGTGGACGGGGAGGATTCGCACTCCTCGAGCTCGCGCTCCGCGCGGTCGAGCTCCTCGCGCGCGTCGGCGACGCGGGCCTTGGCCGCGCGGACCTTCCGCTTCGCCTTGCGCTTCTCGGCCTTGGTGTCGGCCTGCTTGAGCTGCTTCTTGGCGTTGCGCTTCTGCTTCTGCGCGGCCTGCAGCTCGTCCTCGGCGCGCTCGACGGCGCGCTCCTCGTCGGTGCAGTGGTTGCTGCGCTGCGCGGCCTGGGCAGCCGCGTCGATCGTGGGCGAGCCGGCGCCGGCCCAGCCGACGGTCGCGAGGGCCGTCGAGCCGGTCAGCAGCAGGACGCCGAGCAGGGCCGTGATGACGACCTTGAGCTGGGTGCGAACCATGGGTGGGCCTTCCGAAGTGGTGGCGAAACTCCTTTACCGTCGGTCCAACGACGCGGGGGCGGGTCGGTCACGCATGACCTGACCCGCCCCCGCGTTCGTGGGTCTGGGCTACTTCCCGCAGAGCTTCGCGAGCGGCTTCACGCAGACGACCGGCAGGACCGACTGGACAGGCGCCGGGATGATCGACGGCAGCATCGAGGTCACCGGCGCGAGCGCGGTCTCGAGGGCGGTCGGGAGAGCGACCGGGCTCGGCGTGGTGCCCGTGCTCGGGCACAGCCCTGCCGGCAGCTGGGCGTTTCCGTTGGCCGCACTGCACGCCGGGGAGAGCACGGGACTCGCCGCAGCCGTCGCCGACGCGAGCGCCGGAGTGGGCAGCGGGAGTGACGGCGTTGCACCCGTCGACGGGATGAGCGACGTCAGCGCCTCGGGACTCGGAGCGATGGGTGCCACTGCGGACTGAATCGCCTGCGGAAGGGCCTGGAGGTCAGGCGCGGGGGTGCCGGGATCGCCAGGCGACGGAAGAGAAGGCGGCTGCAGGGGCAGCATTCCCACGACGGTGATCAGTGCCGCCTGGACCTGCTCGGTGACCTCCTGAGGGGTCGCTGGCGCTGGAGGCAGCTGCTCCGCAGCATCCTGAAGGGCCGTCATGACGGCTTCCTGCAGCTCCTGCGGAACATCCTGCGGAGCCGGGGCGCCAGGAGTGCCGGGAAGGTCCGGGAGGTTGTCGAGCCCGGGCAGCTCGTCGAGTCCGGGCAGGCCGTCGGGGCTGGGCAGGCCGTCGGGTGCGGGGATGTTGCCGAAGAGGGCCTCGGCGACGGTCTGGACGACGGGGGCGAGCTGCTCGCCGAGGACGGGGATCATCTGGACGCCGTCGATGACGGGGTCCAGGGGCGTGGGCACGGGCTGCTCGCCGTCGCCGTCGCCGTCGCCGTCGCCGTCGCCATCGCCGGGGTCCTCGCCGTCGGGAAGACCGGGGATCGGCAGGGGCAGGTCGCTGGGGTCGGTGGGGATCGGCAGGGCGCTGGGGTCGAGCTCGGGGAGCTGGTCGAGTCCGGGCAGGCCGTCGGGTGCGGGCAGGCCGTCGGGTGCGGGGATGTTGCCGAAGAGGGCCTCTGCGACGGTCTGGACGACGGGGGCGAGCTGCTCGCCGAGGACGGGGATCATCTCGACGCCGTCGATGACGGGGTCCAGGGGCGTGGGCACGGGCTGCTCGCCGTCACCGTCACCGTCGCCGTCGCCGTCGCCGGGGTCCTCGCCGCCGGGAAGACCGGGGATCGGCAGGGGCAGGTCGCTGGGGTCGGTGGGGATGGGGAAGGCGCTGGGGTCCAGGGGCAGGTCGTCGAGACCGGGAAGGGCAGGCGGAGCCGGCGCCGGGCCGCAAAGCAGCGGCAGCGGCAGGACGCAGATGGGGTTCGGGTCGGTCGTCGGCGAGGGCGAGGGGGTCGGCGTCGTGGCCGGAGCGGTGGTGGTGGCCGTGGGCGACGGGGTCGGCGTGACGGTGACCGTCGTCGTGGCGGTCGCGGTCGCAGTGGCCGTGGCGGTCGCCGTCGCGGTGGCGGTGGCCGTCTCGGTCACCGTGGCCGTCGCGGTCGGGGACTCGGTGGGGGAGGCGGTCCCGGTCGACTCCGTGGGGGAGGCGGACGCCGAGGCGCGGCAGGCCTCGAGCTTGATCCGCCGCTGCACGACGGCGTCGGACGCGTCCCGCTGGCGCTGCTTGGCGTCACGGGCCCGCTGCTTGGCCTCTCGGCGCTCCTTCTTGGTCTCGGCGTTGCGGGCGTCGGCTCGGGCGGCGCGCTTCGCCGCGCGAGCGTCCGCGAACTCGGCCTCCGCTGCCGCCAGGGCCTGCTGCTCCGGGACGCAGTCGGCACGCTGCGCGGTGGCCGGCGCGTCGGCGGCGTCGCCAGCCGTGAGCGCGATGGCCGCCACGGAGGCGGTGCCCGTCGTCGCGAGGACGGCTGCCAGTGCAGTGGCAGCGATGGACAACGGCGCACGAACCATGGCGAAGACCCTCCCGAACAACGCGCGGCGCGATGTGTGGGTCGGACAACGAGTGAGTCCGGTCACGATGACGAGGCCACTGCGCGGCGTCTAGACCGGTCGAGGCAGCGCCCGAGCTGCCGGCCCAGCTGCACGCCGCGGGAGCCTGCGCGGCCGGCTGCCCACGCATGAGCCGTGGCGCAGTCCAGCCGGAACCGCTTGGATGCCCGTCGTGAGCAGATGGAGCGCCGCCGAGATCACCCGCGCCTACGAGGTCTTCCACGGCCACGTCCAGGAGTTCACCGAGACCGGCCGGTGGGAGCGGTTCGCCGACCTCTTCACCGAGGACGCGACGTACGTCGAGCACGCCTTCGGGACCTTCCACGGCCGCGACGAGATCCGCGCCTGGTCCGTCCGGACGATGACGAGCTTCCCCGGCGGCACCATGACCGGCTTCCCGCTCGCTTGGCAGGTCGTCGACCCTGACGCCGGGCGGCTGGTGTGCGAGGTGCGCAACCTGATGCCCGACCCCGGCGACGGCTCGCTGCACGAGGAGTCGAACATCACGATCATGACCTACGCCGGGGACGGCATGTTCAGCCGCGAGGAGGACGTCTACAACCCGATGCGGTTCGCCGCCATGACCGTGCGGTGGGCTCGGGTCGCCCAGGCCCACGGGCGGCTCGACGAGGAGGGCGCGGGCTACCTGGAGAAGTACGGCGGCCTCGTCCGCGACTGAAGCTTCGTCAAAGGACGTACCGAAGTTCGAGGCGAACCCGGTTGCCCCGCCTGCCAGCGGTCCGGATGGCCTGGATGAGGCGACTTCGGTCTGCTGCTTGACGACGATGACGGGACTCGCTGCCCACCAGGTGGGCCGGGCGCACGCCACGTCCTCCGGATGGTCACGACCACACCCCCGCCCCGTCACCCGTACGACGTCAGCGACTGCCACCCTGCGCGGATGCGCCGCCTCCTGCTCAGCTCGACGGGCTGGCTGCTGGTGCTCCTCGGGATCGTGCTCTACCCGCTGCCCGGCCCCGGGCTCCTCGTGCTGGTGCTCGGTCTGGCGCTGCTGGGCCGCCACGACCCGTGGGCTGCCCAGCGACTCGCCCCGCTGCGGCACCGGGCCCTGGTGGAGACCCGGCGCTCCGTGGCGACCTGGCCGCGCACCCTGGTCACCGGCGCGCTCACCGTGGGCCTCGGCGCGAGCGGTCTGCTCTGGCTCGCGGACCCCGCACAGCCGACGTGGTGGCCGCTCCCTGCGTGGACCTGGCTGCCGGGCGGCACGTGGACGGGGGTCGGTCAGGTCGGCTCGGGGCTGGTGGGCCTGGCCATCGTGGCGTGGGCACGCGTGCGACTGGGCCCGGGGACCGGCACTCCCGACTCGGAGCTCAGGGCAGCGAGCGGGTCATGAAGACGCTCAGCGGGTCCGGCCGGTAGCGCCCGAACGGCGCGCAGACCTCGAAGCCGTGCCGCAGGTAGAGCCGTCGTGCAGGGGCGAAGAAGTCCTCGGCTCCGGTCTCCAGGGAGACCCGCGACAGCCCGCGCGCACCCGCTTGGTCGAGCACGTGCTCCAGCAGCGCCGTACCCACGCCGCGACCCGTCGCCCCTGCCGCCGTGCGCATCGACTTCAGCTCGCCGTGCCCCGGCTCGACGAGGGTCAGGGCGACGCAGCCGAGGGGAGGGGCGGACGGCCCGGACTCCCGCGCCACCCACACGTCCACCCCCTCTGCCCGCAGCGCCGCGAGGTCCAGTGCGTGCGTGCTCTCGGGCGGGCTGATCGACCGCAGCTCGGCCACGTGCTCCTCGAGCAGCGCGACCACGGCGGGGTCGGTGAGGTCGTCGCGTTCGATGCGCAGTGGCACCCCTCGACCCTAGAACCCTCCGTAGGTGTCTGGTCCGGTTACCGTCCGACTGGCATCCTCGGGGCATGAAGGCCGCCGCGCGCCGCGTGACCCTCGAGGTCGTGGGCTGGACGCTGCTCGTCGCCGGCGTCGCCGCGCTGGTCCTCCCGGGTCCCGGGCTGCTCATGGTGTTCGCGGGCATGGCCGTGCTCTCCCAGCAGTACGACTGGGCCGAGCGCCGCGTCGAGCCGCTGCGCCTGCGGGCGATGCGCGCCGCGGCGTACGGCGTCGCGAAGCCGCACCGGTTGGCTGCCTCGCTCCTGGGCGTGGTGTGGATGTGGGGCTGGGGCGCGGTGTGGATGCTCGAGCCCGCGCAGCCGTCGTGGTGGAGCCTGCCCGACCGGTTCTGGCTGCCCGGCGGGTTCGCCGCGGGCGTCTCCCTCGTGGCCTCGGGCTTCCTGGCGCTGGCGCTCATCATCTGGTCCTACCGGAAGTTCCACGGCGACACCGAGGCCGTCGCCGAGCTCGAGCGCGAGATCGCGCACGCCGACGACGCCGCCTGAGCCGGCGTCCCGGCTGCGCGCCTGTCCGCGCTGATCGGCGCGCGCCCGCTCGTGCTGTCGGAGCGGCCGTCTAGCGTGCTGCCCGATGCCCCTCGTCCTGCACCGCGCCGCCCGCACCGACCAGCTGGTCGACGGGCTCGCCGCGCTGCTGGCCGAGCCCTCGGCGGACCCGTTCGCCGAGGAGCTGGTGGTCGTGCCCGCGCGCGGGGTGGAGCGGTGGCTCACCCAGCGGCTCTCCCACCGTCTCGGTGCCGCCGACGGGCGGGAGGACGGCGTCTGCGCGGGGGTCGCCCTGCGCAGCCCCTGGTCGCTGGTCGCCGAGCTGCTCGGCACCCGCGACGAGGATCCGTGGTCGCCCGAGACCCTGACCTGGCCCCTCATCGAGACCCTCGACGCCTGCCTGGAGGAGGAGTGGGCGGTCCCGCTGGCCCTCCACCTCGGCGCCGGGCGCGACGGCGAGGAGCTCGACCTGCGCCGCGGTCGCCGGTTCGCGGTCGCGCGTCGCCTCGCCGGCCTCTTCGCGTCGTACGCCGTCCAGCGGCCGGCCCTGCTGGCCGACTGGCACGCGGGCGGCCCGGGTGACGGTTGCGGGCGGGCGCTGCCCGAGGACCTCGCCTGGCAGCCGCACCTGTGGCGCCGCGTCGCCGAACGGGTCGAGGCACCCCCGCCGCACCTGCGCCACGAGCAGACCCTCGCTCGGCTCCGCGAGGACCCCGGCTCGTTCGACCTCCCACCCCGGCTCTCGCTGTTCGGCCACACCCGCCTGCCCGGCACCGAGGCGGCGCTGCTCGGGGCGCTGGGCGCCCACCGCGACGTCCACCTGTGGCTGCCGCACCCCTCGGCCGCGCTCTGGTCTGCCCTGGAGCAGGAGGCGGCCGCGGGGCCGGTCACCCGGCGCGAGGACCTCGGCCACCGCGCGGTCTCGCACCCGCTGCTCTCCTCGCTGGGGCGCGACGTGCGCGAGCTCCAGCGCACCCTGGCGACCATCCCCCTCATCGACCGGGGCGTCGAGCCGGACCCGGCCACGCCGGGCACGCTGCTGGGCTGGCTGCAGTCCGACCTGCGCGCCGACCGGGTGCCCGACGCAGCCCTCCGTGCCGCGCGCACGGTCGGCGCGGGCGACCGCTCCGTCCAGGTCCACCGCTGCCACGGACCCGCCCGCCAGGTCGAGGTGCTGCGGGAGGTGCTGCTCGGCCTGCTCGCCGACGACCCCACCCTCGAGCCGCGCGACGTGCTGGTGATGTGCCCCGACATCGAGGCCTACGCGCCGCTGGTGCAGGCGGCCTTCGGCCTCGGCGACGTCGTCGGGGACCCGACGCACCCCGCCCACCGGCTGCGCGTGCGGCTGGCCGACCGGGCGCTGTCCTCGACCAACCCGCTGCTGGCCGTCGCGGCCCGTCTGCTCGACCTGGCCGGCGGTCGCGCGACCGCCAGCGAGGTCGTCGACCTCGCCCACGAGCCGGCCGTGCGCCGGCGCTTCGGCCTGCGCGACGACGACCTCCAGCAGCTCACGTCCTGGGTGCGGGCCACCGGCGTGCGCTGGGCGTTCGACGCCGACCACCGCACCGCGTTCGGACTGGGGTCGGTGGTCAGCCACACGTGGGAGTTCGGGCTGGACCGGCTGCTCGCGGGGGTCGCGATGAGCGACGACACCGGCGCCTGGCTCGACCGCACGCTCCCGCTCGACGACGTCGGTTCCGGCCAGGTCGACCTCGCCGGGCGGGTCGTGGAGATGGTCCGGCGGCTGCGCGAGGTGACCGACCGCCTCGTCGGCACCCACCCGCTCGAGCACTGGCTGGCCACGTTGGCCGAGGGACTGGCCGCCCTGACCTCGGTCGCGCCCGCCGACTCCTGGCAGTCCGGCCAGGTGCAGCGCGAGCTGGCGCGGGTGCGCGAGGCAGCAGCCGAGCGGGGTGCGGTCGACCTGCGGCTGCCCGACGTGCGCGCGCTGCTCTCCGACCGGCTCGGCGGCCGCCCCACGCGCGCCAACTTCCGCACCGGCACCCTGACGGTCTCGACTCTGGTGCCCATGCGCTCGGTCCCGCACCGGGTGATCTGCCTGGTCGGTCTCGACGACGGGGTCTTCCCCCGCGTGGGGACGCTCGACGGCGACGACGTCCTCGCCCGCGACCCCGTCACGGGCGAGCGCGACCCGCGCAGCGAGGACCGCCAGCTCTTCCTCGACGCGGTGCTCGCGGCCACCGAGACGCTGGTGGTCACCTGTACGGGTGCCAACGAGTTCTCCGGCCAGCCGCGACCGCCTGCGGTGCCGGTCGGTGAGCTGCTCGACGCCCTCGACCTCACCGCCACCCCGCCGGTCGGAGCGGACACGGTGGCCGACGCGGTGTCGGTGGAGCACCCGCTCCAGCCCTTCGACGAGCGCAACTTCACCGCCGGAGCGCTCGGGTCACCGACCCCGTTCTCCTTCGACGCCGTCGCCCTGACGGCCGCCGGTGCCGCGCGTGGCGATCGCGAGCCGGTGCCCCCGTTGCTGGTCGGCCCCCTGCCGCCGGTCCCGGCCGCCGACGTCCAGCTCGACGACCTGGTCACCTTCTTCACCAAGCGCGGCGGCCCGGTCGCCGGCTTCCTGTCCGCGCAGCGGCTCGACCTGGCGCTGCCCCGCGACGACGACCCGCTGCTCGACGCCCTCCCGGTCGAGCTCGACCAGCTGCAGCGCTGGCAGGTCGGCGACCGGCTGCTCCACGACCTCCTGGCGGGAGCCGACCCCGAGCAGGCGCGGCAGCAGGAGTGGCGCCGCGGCGAGCTCCCGCCCGGCCAGCTCGGCTGGCGGCTGCTCACCGAGCTCGTCTCCCAGGTGGTGCCGATCGCCGAGGAGGTGGCCCGGCTCCGCACGCGCCCGGCCACCCAGGTCGATGTCGACGTCGACCTCGGAGGTGGTCGCCGCCTGCGCGGCACCGTGCCGGAGGTCTTCGGCGACCGGCTGGTCCCCGTCTCCTTCTCCCGGCTGGGGGCCACCCATCGGCTGACGTCCTGGATCCGGCTGCTCGCCCTGGCCGCCTCCGACGAGGAGCGCAGCTGGACCGCCCACACCGTCGGTCGCCCCACCTCCACCCGGGCGCCCGGGGCCTGGGCCACCTCGCTGCTCGGCCCCGTCGACCACCGGGCGGTCGACCTGGTCCGCGACCTGGTGGCGCTCCGCGACGCCGGGCTGTGCGAGCCGCTGCCGGTCCCGTTGAAGGCTTCGCTGTCCTACGCCCGGGTCCGGCGTACCCAGGGCAGCGTCGACGAGGCGCTGCGCAAGGCCGGCTGGGACTGGGACGACGGGCGCTACCCCGGCGAGTGCTCCGACCCGGCCCACGTCGCGGCGTGGGGCCGCGGCGCCGCCCTCCCCGGTCTCGACCGTGCCCCCGGTCCCGGCGAGGAATCGTCTGGCGAGACCACCCGGTTCGGCGCGCTGGCGATGCGGCTGTGGGGCCCGCTGCTGACCAGCGAGCAGGGGAGCTGGTGATGAGCGCCCCCGCACCCTTCGACGTCACCGGGCCGCTCCCCGGGCCCGGCACCACGCTGCTCGAGGCCAGCGCCGGCACCGGCAAGACCTACACCGTCGGCGCCCTCGTCACCCGCTACGTCGCCGAGGGCATCGCCGAGCTCGGCGAGATGCTCGTCATCACCTTCGGGCGGGCCGCCAGCCAGGAGCTGCGCGAGCGGGTCCGGCGCGCGCTCGTCACCGCGGAGCGGGCGCTGGCCGCGCCTGACCGCGCCGACCCCGACGACACCGTGGTGGCGTGGCTGCTGGCCCGCGACCCGGCCGAGCACCCGGTCATGCGCGAGCGCCTGCGCGACGCGCTGGCCGACATCGACAGCGCCACGATCGCCACGACCCACCAGTTCTGCCAGCTGGTGCTGCGCTCGCTCGGCGTCGCCGGCGACACCGAGGTCGGGGCGCGTCTGGTCGAGGACCTCGACGACCTGCTCGTGGAGGTCGTCGACGACCTCTACCTCGCCCGGTACGCCGCCGCCCGCGACCGCCCGCCCTTCGACCGCGCCGGCGCGCTGGAGGTGGCACGCGCCGTCGTCGGCGACCCGCAGGCCACGCTCCCCGAGGCCCCCGGGGCCGCGCCGGCCGCGGCGGAGCGCGTCGCCTTCGCGCGCGCCGTCCGCGAGGAGCTCGACCGACGCAAGCGCCGTCTCGGCCTGCTCGGCTACGACGACCTGCTCAGCCGGCTCGATGCGGCGCTGGCCGACCCGACCGCCCCCGCGCGCCAGCGGATGCGCGGGCGGTGGCGGATCGTCCTGGTCGACGAGTTCCAGGACACCGACCCGGTCCAGTGGAGCGTGCTGGAGCGTGCCTTCCACGGTCACGCCCGGATGGTGCTCATCGGTGATCCCAAGCAGGCGATCTACGCCTTCCGCGGCGGCGATGTCGTCACCTACCTCGCCGCCGCCGAGAAGGCCACCACCCACGCCACCCTGGGCACCAACCGGCGCTCCGACGCCGCCCTGGTCAGCAGCGTCCAGACGGTCCTGCACGGCGCGGCCCTGGGCGACCCCCGGATCGTCGTGCACCCGGTCGACGCGCACGAGCAGCGCTCCCGACTCCAGGGTGCCCCCCACCCCCCTCCCTTCCGGCTGCGCCGACTCCCGCGCGACGGGTTCCGGCTTAAGCGCGACCTGGTCGCCGCCCCCGAGGCTCGCGCGCGGATCGCCGAGGACTGCGCCGACGACATCGCCGCCCTGCTCGCCGCCCGCCCGACCTGGGACGGCGAGCCGCTGCGGGCCGAGCAGGTCGCGGTCATCGTCGCCGTGCGCGACCACGGGCTGCTGGTCCAGCGTGAGCTGGAGGCGCGCGGGGTCCCCGCCGTGCTCGCCGGCGGGGGGCACCTCCTGCGCACCCCGGCCGCGGCCGAGTGGACCGCCCTGCTCGAGGCGATGGTGCAGCCGCACCGCTCCGGACTGGTCCGTGCGGCCGCGCTGACCAGCTTCCTCGGCCACGACGCGGCCACGCTGGACGCCCGGGGCGAGCAGCTCACCGGCGAGGTCGCCGACCTGCTGCGCGGCTGGGCCCTGGTGGTCCGGGGCCGCGGGGTGGCAGCGCTCCTCGAGGCCGCCGACGAACGCGGTCTCGGTGCCCGGGTGCTCGCGCGCGAGGGCGGCGAGCGGCTGCTGACCGACCTGCGCCACCTCGGGCAGCTGCTGCACGAGACGGCCGTGCGCGAGCAGCTCGGGCTCACCGGCGTACTCGCGTGGCTCCGCGAGGAGCAGCGCGGATCCGGGGAGCGTCCGCGTCGTCTCGACTCCGACGCCGCCGCGGTCCAGATCGTCACGGTCCACGGCTCCAAGGGCCTGGAGTACCCCGTCACCTACCTCCCCTTCGCCTACCAGCACTTCCCGTTCCCGACCTCGGTTGCGCGCTACCACCACGACGGCGAGCGGGTGCTCGACGTCAGCGGCGGCGGCACGGAGTGGTCCACGCGGCTCGCCGCGCACCGCACCGAGGAGGCAGGCGAGGAGCTACGCGACCTCTACGTCGCGCTCACCCGCGCGCAGTCGCAGGTCGTGGCCTGGTGGGCCCCCACCGCCAACACCCGCCACGGGGGGCTGCACCGGCTGCTCTTCGGTCGCCGCCCCGGCGACGCGCACGTCCCCGACGAGGTCGAGCCGCGCGACGACGTCTACGCCGCGCGCGTCCTCGACCTGCTCGAGCAGATGGGCGGCCCGGCCGCGGAGGTGGTGGAGCCGGTCGACGCCCGGCCGGAGCAGCCCCGCGCGCAGGGGAGTGCGCTGTCGGCGCGCAGGTTCGAGCGCGCCGTCGACGGCTCGTGGCGGCGTACGTCGTACTCCGGGCTGGTCCGCGTGGAGGAGCAAGCCGGCCCCTCCGTCGGCAGCGAGCCGGACCGCGCCGGGCTCAGCGACGAGCCGGACGCCCCCGAGGTCCTCGATGGGCGGGTCGCCGCGGAGGATCCTGCGGAGGCGCCGGTCTCCCCGATGGCCGACCAGCCGGCGGGCGCGGCCTTCGGCTCGCTCGTCCATGCGGTGCTCGAGCACGCCGACCCCGACGCCCCCGACCTGCTGGAGGAGCTGCGCGCCCGCGTCGCCGAGGAGCGCCGCTGGTGGCCGGTCGAGGTCGACACCGACGCCCTCGCCGCGGCGCTGGTGCCGCTACACCACACGCCGCTCGGCCCGTTGGCCGGCGACGTGACCCTGGCCGAGATCCCGCTGCGTGACCGGTTGCGCGAGCTCGACTTCGAGCTTCCGCTCGCGGGCGGCGACCGCGACGGCAGCGGTGGGGCCGGGTCCTACCCTGCGCCCGGTCGGGTCGGCGACCTCGCCACCCTCCTCGAGCGGCACCTGCCGGCCGACGACCCGATGCGCCCCTACGCTGCCCGGCTGGCGCGACCGCCTCTGGCCGACCAGGCGCTCACCGGCTACCTCGGCGGCTCGGTCGACGCGGTGTTGCGGGTGGGGGCCGGGGCCGACCAGCGGTTCCTCGTCGTGGACTACAAGACCAACCTGCTCGGGGAGCAGGGTCGGGCGCCGACCGCGGCCGACTACGCGCCCGCCCGGCTCGCCGAGGCGATGCTGCACAGCCACTACCCGCTCCAGGCACTGCTCTACAGCGTCGTGGCCCACCGCTACCTGCGCTGGCGGCTGGCCGGCTACGACCCCGACCGGCACCTCGGCGGCGTGCTCTACCTCTACCTCCGCGGCATGTGCGGACCGGAGACCCCGACGGAGGACGGCGTCCCCGCCGGCGTCTTCTCCTGGCGGCCCCCGACGGCGCTGGTGCTCGAGCTCTCCGACCTGCTCGACGGCTCGCCCGCCACCGTCACAGCCACGGCAGGGGGTGCACGGTGATCGAGCGCTTCGAGACCGACGACCCGCACGACCACCGGCTGGTCCCGGGGCTGGGTGGGCTGCTCGGCACCTTCAACGCCGCCGGCGTCCTCACCGCTGCCGACGTGCACACCGCGAACCGCCTCGGGGAGCTCTCCGGTGAGGACGACGAGCGGCTGCGCCTGGCCGTGGCGCTGGCGGTGCGCGCGGCCCGGCACGGCTCGGTCTGCGTCGACCTGTCCGCCCTCGCCGACGGCGACGACCTGCCCTGGCCCGACCCCGCCGGCTGGGTGCAGGACGTCGCCTCCAGCAGGTACGCCGCCGCCTCGGTGGTCCGGGTCGAGCACGACCTGCTCTACCTCGACCGCTACTGGCGTGAGGAGGGCCAGGTGCGCGACGACCTGGTCCGCCGGGCCGGGGCCGCCCCGCCCGTCGTCGACGAGGCGCTGCTCGCCGCCGAGGCCGCACGGCTCTTTCCCGGCGTGGGCTCGGCCGACCAGCGCGCGGTCGCCCTGGCCGCGGCCCGGCAGTGGACGACCGTCCTCACGGGCGGTCCTGGCACCGGCAAGACGACCACCGTCGCCGGCCTGCTGGCGCTGCTCACCGCCGAGGCGGCGGCAGGACCCGACCCCCGCGAGCTCCGGATCGCCCTCACCGCTCCCACCGGCAAGGCCGCGGCCCGGCTCCTGGAGTCGGTGCGCGAGGCCCAGCAGCGCGAGGGCAGCCCCTTCGACGCCGCGGACCGGGAGCGGCTCGGCTCGCTCACCGCGACCACCATGCACCGGCTGCTGGGGTGGCGGCCCGACTCCGGCACCCGCTTCCGCCACCACCGTGGCAACACGCTGCCCCACGACGTGGTCGTGGTCGACGAGACCTCCATGGTCTCGCTCACGATGATGGCCCGGCTCCTGGAGTCGGTGCGCGCCGACACCCGCCTCGTCCTCGTCGGCGACCCCGACCAGCTCGCCTCGGTCGAGGCCGGCGCGGTCCTCGCCGACCTGGTGGGCGGGCTGGCGCTCCGGGCCCCGGCCGCGGTCACCGGGCTCACGACGACCCACCGTTACGGCGCTTCCATCGGCGGCCTCGCCCAGGCCTTGCGCGACGGCGATGCCGACGAGGTCCTGCGTCGTCTCGACGCCGGCGACCCCGAGGTCGCTCGCGCCGACCCGGAGGAGCCCGCCACCCTGGCCGCCCTGCGCGAGCGGCTGGTGGCCCAGGCCCGCGAGCTGCACGCGCTGGCGGGTGCCGGTCGCGCCGAGGAGGCGCTTGCGCTGGCCGAGCAGCACCGGCTGCTCTGCGCCCACCGCGACGGCCCGCACGGGGCACGCCACTGGAACGCCCAGGTCGAGCGGCTGCTCGGGGAGGAGCTCGGCCTCTACCTCGGCGCGCAGGGTCAGGAGTGGTACGCCGGTCGACCGGTCCTCGTGACCAGCAACGACTACGGGCTCGGGCTCTTCAACGGCGACACCGGCGTGACGGTCCGACCGACCGGTGCGGAGGACCTCCGGGTCGTCGTGGGCGGGTCGGCGACGGCGTACGCGACCTCGAGGCTGGCCGACGTCGAGACCCTGCACGCCATGACGGTGCACAAGAGCCAGGGCAGCCAGGCGCGGCACGTCACCGTGCTGCTGTCGCCCGAGGAGTCGCCGCTGCTGACCCGGGAGCTGCTCTACACCGCGGTCACCCGGGCCACCGACAGCGTCCTGGTCGTGGCGACCGAGGCGGCCGTGCGCGCCGCCGTCGAGCGACGGGTCCAGCGGGCCAGCGGCCTGCGTCAGCGCCTCGCCGCCGGCTGAGCGGCAGGCGCGGCCGAAATGACCCCGCAACCTGCGGCCGTTACCCTCGCGGCGTGCCGTTCCTGCTGCGAGTCGAGCTCCCCGACGTACCCGGATCCCTGGGTCGTCTCGCGAGCGCGATCGGTGAGGCCGGCGGCGACATCGAGGCGATCGAGATCGTCGAGAAGCGCCACGACGCCGGCACGGCCGTCGACGACGTGCTGCTCGAGCTGCCGCCCGGCGCGATGCCGGACACCATCGTCTCGGCGTGCAACCTGCTGCCGGGCGTGCGCGTGGTGTGGATCAGCAGGTACGGCGCCGGCGGCAACCTCTTCCTCGACCTCGAGGCCGTGGAGGAGCTGACCGCCAACCCGGAGGAGGCGCTGGACCGGCTGGTCGACCTGCTTCCGGTGACCTTCCGCGCCGACTGGGCCGCGCGCGTCCACCGCGTGCAGGGCACGCGCTACGCCACCGAGGCAGCGCCGTCGGAGCTGCCGTTCCACGACCTGGTGCGCACCGAGCGGATCGAGGCCGAGGGCGACGACGTCAACGTCATGGTGGCCGCGCGCCTGGGCGGCAACGAGATCGTGGTCGTCGGGCGCCGCGGCGGCCCGGAGTTCCTGGACTCCGAGGTCGCGAGGGTCGGGCACCTCGCGGGCCTGGCGATGTCGATCCAGAGGGACTGACTCCACCCCGACCAGTGGGTGAGTGACTCGCGTCAGTCGCGCTCGGCGCGCTCGTCACCGGGTCTCGACACGCGGGTCACGGCTTCGCAGGCTCAGCCGTGCCGCTCGCTCGACCGCCATCAGCGAGTCCGCTGGCGCGTCCTCGCTCCAGCACGAAGACCGGGATCTCGCGCTCGGTGCTGGCCTGGTACTCGTCGTACCGCGGGAAGACCGCGACCGAACGCTCCCACCACACCGCACGCTCCTCGCCCTCGGCGATCCGGGCCCGGTAGGGGTGCTTCTCCGCCCCGTCCTGGAGGTCGACCTCGGGGTGGGCGACGAAGTTGTGGAACCACTCGGGGTGCTCGGGGTGACCGCCCTTCGAGGCGACAGCGGCGTACGCCCCGTCGTGCTCGACCCGCATGACGGGGTTCTTGCGCAGCTTGCCGGACTTGTGGCCCACCGAGGTGATGACGACGATCGGCCACTCAGGGTGGTCGGGCAGCGTGTTGGCGCGCTGGCCGTCGGAGGCCTCGAACTCCGCGACCTGGTCGCGGACCCACTGCGAGGAGCTGGGGACGTACTCACCTGTCAGAGCCATGTCGCACACAACACCACGGGTCGGACCGCTGTTCCAGCCTGCTGAGACGACCTCGTAGGTTGCGACCCATGAGCGCGATCCAGGGAGTGTCCGACACCTTCGACCCCGAGGCCTGGGACGAGGTCCCCGGCTTCGAGTCGCTGACCGACCTGACCTACCACCGGGCCAAGGCGCACGGGACGGTCCGGGTCGCCTTCGACCGGCCCGACGTGCTCAACGCCTTCCGCCCGCACACCGTCGACGAGCTGCTCTCGGTGCTCGAGCACGCCCGCACCAGCGCCGACGTCGGGTGCGTGCTGCTCACCGGCAACGGCCCGAGCCCCAAGAACGGCAAGCACTCCTTCTGCACCGGCGGCGACCAGCGGATCCGCGGGAAGGCGGGCTACCAGTACGAGGCGGTCGACGCCGGGGCGGCCGACACCGGCGCCGAGGAGCCGAGCCCGATCGACCGGGCGAAGCTGGCGCGGCTGCACATCCTGGAGGTGCAGCGGCTGATCCGGTTCATGCCGAAGGTCGTCATCTGCGTGGTCCCCGGCTGGGCCGCCGGCGGCGGCCACTCCCTGCACGTGGTCTCCGACCTGACCCTGGCCAGCCTCGAGCACGCGCGGTTCAAGCAGACCGACGCCGACGTCGGCTCCTTCGACGGCGGGTACGGCTCGGCGTACCTCGCTCGGCAGGTCGGGCAGAAGCACGCCCGCGAGATCTTCTTCCTCGCCGAGGAGTACTCCGCCGAGGACGGCGTGCGGATGGGCACGGTCAACCGCGCGGTGCCGCACGCCGACCTCGAGCGCGTCGCGCTGGAGTGGGGCCGCACCATCAACGGCAAGAGCCCCACGGCGATCCGGATGCTGAAGTACGCCTTCAACCTCCCCGACGACGGCCTGGTCGGCCAGCAGCTCTTCGCCGGCGAGACGACGCGCCTGGCCTACATGACCGACGAGGCCCAGGAGGGCCGCGACCAGTTCCTGGAGAAGCGCGACCCGGACTGGTCGCCCTACCCCTGGTACTACTGAGCGGCACTCGGTCCGGGGGCCCGGCTACACGCGTCGGGGGGAGCGCGCCGGGGCTCCTGCGCTGCTAGAACGGACCATGACCGAGGCGCCCTGGACCCCCCACCCGATCGAGCGCGTGCTGGGCAAGGCACGCTCCGACCTGTCCTGGGAGGACCTGGTCGAGGCGGTCGAGCGGCTGGGCCTCGAGCAGGTCGACCTTCGGTACGTCGGCGGCGACGGTCGCCTGAAGTCGATCGCCTTCCCGATCGGCTCGCGCGAGCAGCTGGTCGCGGTGCTGGTGCGGGGTGAGCGGGTGGACGGGTCCAGCGTCTTCGGCGGCGCGTCGACCGAGGACAGCGACGTCTACGTCGTGCCGCGCTGGAGCACCGCCTTCGTCAACCCGTTCGGCACGCGGCCCTCGCTCGACCTGCTCTGCTCCTTCTACGACTCCGACGGCGAGCCGCTCGCGCACGCCCAGGACCAGGTCGTCCGGCGGGCGGCCGAGGAGCTGACCGCCGAGACCGGGCTGGTCCTCGAGGCGTTCGGCGAGCTGGAGTACTACCTGGTCTCCGAGCCCGACCCGCTGTACGCCGTCGAGCCCGAGCGCGGCTACCAGGAGTCGCCTCCGTTCTCCAAGTACCGACAGGTGCGCGAGGAGGTGCTGCGCCACCTCGCCTCCTTCGGGATCGCCACGAAGTACGTCCACGGCGAGGTCGGCAGTGCGGTGGAGGGCGGCCGCCAGCTGGTGCAGCACGAGATCGAGCTGCTCCCCGTGCCGGTGCCGGAGGCGGCCGACGCGCTGGTGATCACGAAGTGGCTGGTCCGGGAGGTCGCGCACGCGCACGGGCTCGAGGCGACCTTCGCGCCCTCGGTCACCGCCGATGGCGCGGGCAACGGGCTGCACGTGCACAGCCGGCTGGTGCGGCCGGCCGACGGACGCAGCGGGGGAGAGCCGGTCAACGTCATCGTCGACAACGAGGGCCTCACCGACACCGGCAAGCGGCTGGTGGCCGGCTACCTCGGGGCCGCCCGGGCGCTGTCGGCCTTCGGGAACACCGTGCCGACGTCGTACCTCCGGCTCGAGGAGGGCGACGAGTCGCCCGAGGGGATCTGCTGGGGCGAGACCGACCGGACCGGCCTCGTCCGTGTGCCCCTGGCCTGGGTCGGCGACGTGCTGCCCGGGATGGTCGCGCACGCCAACCCCGGCACCGGCGGGGCGCTGCCGGACCTCGGCGTCCACCCGCAGACCGTCGAGCTGCGGCTCGGCGACGGCTCGGCCGACGTGCACCTGCTGCTCGCCGGGATGGCGCTGGCCGCGCGGCGCGGCCTGACCGATCCCGACAGCCTGGCGCAGGCCGAGCGGCTACGGGCGGACGGGGACGACGGGGACGTGGCCGGGGACCCCGAGCAGCTGCCCACCTCGTGCGCGGAGTCGGCCGACGCGCTGGAGGAGGACAGGGCGCTGTTCGAGGCCGACGGAGTCTTCCCGGGACGGCTGGTCGACGAGACGATCGAGCAGCTCCGGGAGCGGCATGCGGCCACCCGGGGGAGGCGGACCCGCAAGGACGCCTCGGCCCGGGAGGAGCTCGTCCGCCGCTACTGGCACGTCGGCTGAGCCGGGCGGGGCGCGGGTGGTCCGGACCAGTCGGTCCGGGGGTCGGGATCTGCCACCGCGGCGCCGACCCAGGAGGAGACTCCTCGCGACGGGCCGCCGGTGTCCGCCCACCGAGAGGCACCACCATGCGTCGTACGTCCCGATCCACCCTGGCCGCCCTTGCTGCGGCCGCCACCCTCGGGCTGGTGGGCTGCAGCGGCGAGGTCTCGGTCGGCAGTGACCCCAGTGTCGAGCAGACCAGCCTCGAGGAGCAGGTGGCCGAGGCCTTCACCGGCGACGGGGCGGACACGGTGGAGGTCGCGTGCGAGGGCGACCTCGCGGCCGAGGAGGACGCCACGCAGGACTGCCTGGCCACCTTCGACGGCGCCGACATCGGGGTGCGGCTGACCGTCGACCAGGTCGAGGGCGACCAGGTCGACTACTCCCCGGTCTTCTACGTGACGGTCGAGGAGCTGGAGGCCACGGTCGAGGAGACCTACGTCGGCCAGGGCGTGTCGGTCGACAGCGTGACGTGCGACGGCGAGCTGCTGGGCGAGGTGGGTGCCACGGCGAGCTGCGAGGTCACCTCGGCGGTCGACGGTGACGCCACCATCGAGACCGTCACGACGTCCGCGGACGGGCCGGACATCGCCTACGACCTCAACGTCGTCGGCTGAGCCGAGGCTGACCCCCGGGGTCCACTACCGTGTCGGGCGTGAAGGTCGTCGTCCTCACCGGCGCCGGCATCTCCGCCGAGAGCGGGGTGCCGACCTTCCGCGACGCCGACGGGCTGTGGGAGGGCCACCGGGTCGAGGACGTCGCGACGCCGGAGGCCTACGAGCTCTCGCCCATCACGGTGCACCGCTTCTACGACGCCCGCCGCGCCGCGCTGCTCGCGGTGGACCCCAACCCGGCGCACACCGCGCTCGCCCCGCTCGAGCGGGAGCTGGGCGACGACCTGCTCGTCGTCACCCAGAACATCGACGACCTGCACGAGCGGGCCGGCTCCGAACGCGTCCTGCACATGCACGGCGAGCTGCGCTCCGCGCTGTGCCGCGCCTGCCACGGCCGGCACCGGTGGGACCACGACCTGGTCGACCTGCCCCCGTGCCCGGGCTGCGGGGTGACCGAGCTGCGCCCGGACGTCGTGTGGTTCGGCGAGATCCCCTACGAGATGGACCGGATCGCCGTCGAGCTCGCCCGCGCCGACCTCTTCGTCTCCATCGGCACCTCGGGTGCGGTCTACCCGGCAGCCGGCTTCGTGCGACAGGCGATGAGGTACGGCGCCCGCACCCTCGAGCTCAACCTCGAGCCCTCCGAGGGGACCGTGTGGTTCCACGAGGCGCGTCACGGCCGGGCCGGAGAGCTCGTGCCCGAGTGGGTCGAGGAGCTGCTCTCGGGCGTCAGCCGGTAGCGGCCGCGAGCGGGGGTAGTCCGAAAACATTTTACACCGCCGCTCGCGCGGAGGGTGAAAAAGAGTTAGGACGACCCCCGTCCCGGCCGCGCCGCAGCGCCGGGGCGCCGCGCACCGCACCCG
>NZ_JASBRN010000013.1 GCF_030149505.1 Nocardioides sp. | reverse complement strand
GCACGGGTAGCGTCGTGCACGTCGAGGTCTTTCGGGTGGCTGGCGTAGGAACCGCCATCTTCGAAAGACCTCGACCCTTCTCACCGCAGCGACGCGCCGGCCCGACCGCGACCTCCGCTACACCCTCATCTGGGAAGAGCCGGTTTCACGCCCGCACAACCTGCAATCGCAGTCGGACTACCCCACCTCGACGGCGCACCCACGCCGACTCCGCGCTCGGGTCGCACCGGGTGGGAGTGGTCAGGCGGCCGGGTCGAGTTGGCGATGTGCCAGCAGGATCCTCCGTTGGTGCGGCGAGAGCCCGCGGCGCTGGGCGACGGTCTCCGTCGACGTCCAGCTCGGCGGGTCGTCGAGCGTCCACCGCCGTTCGGAAGCGGGCTGACGGGCCGCGCGGGCGTACGCGGAGCGCAGCCGGATCAAGAACCGGGTCGGCTCCTCGCCGGCGACCCGCTCGACGTACTCCAGCCCGTGGTCGCGCAGCAGCGCCTCGCGGGCGATGTCACGCCGTCGCTGATCCCGCTCGAAGTGGTGCCCGCCCTGGTACTCACCGACGACCCCGGCGGCCGGGTCGAAGAGGTCCGGGGTGATGAGGTGACGGCCATGGAGGTCGAAGATCGGCACGTTGCACCGCACGGGACCCAACTCGCCGGTCTGGGTCCAGAGCATCCGGAAGCGCACCTCCGCCGGCGACCAGACGTTCTCGTCGGCGAGCGACAGAGCGTCGCGGGCCTGCTGGATGCCGGTCCACCCCTTGCCTTCATCCACCCACGACCTGACCTCGGCCAGGGACACCAGGTCGTTGAAGCAGGCCATGTCGAGCGAGGTGACGGCGGCGACCACGGAATCCGCGTGGCGCATCTCGAAGGTCACGGCACGCACCGCTGTGGTGACGCTCAGCCCGTCCACCCGCTGGAGGTCCGAGGGCCGCAGCCGCTCCTTGGACTGCCGGATGCCCGCCGTGTGGTTGCGGTGGGTGCAGAGCACCGTGATCGGGATGTCCAGCGGCGAGCCCCCGACATCGGTGCCGGTGAACCACCGCCCCCCGAGCCACCTCAGGGCCGCCCATCCCGTCACCGCTCCGTCCTCCGGGACTCGGTAGGACGCCTCGACGATGCGCTGCTCCACGGATGCGGGCGGCTCGACGGGGCGGAACCACCCGGGGCCGACAGCGCGCCAGTACCTGCCGTCCACCTGACCCTTGGTGGGTCCCCTGTCACCCCGCGGGTCCACGCGGTAGGCCCGCTCGAGCATCGGCCGAGCGGGGTGCCACATCACCGGTTCGGGAAGAGGAGTCCTGGTTCGCATGGACCGACCTTGGCCCGCGGCGTGCTCTCAGCGGTGAGCACGAGGGCCGTCTGGGGACGAACCACCCATCCAAGGCGGCTGTGGACGGATGGGGGCCCGTCACGAAAGGAAGCCGGGATAGTCCGACTGCAATTGCAGGTTATGCCCGCGGCAAACCTGGAATGGCAGTCGGACTATCCCGGCTCGCGCCCAGCCTCAGCCGAACCGACCCGAGATGTACGCCTCGGTCGCCTCGTTGTCGGGGTTGGTGAACATCTTCTTGGTGGGGTTGAACTCCACCAGCTGCCCCGGCTCGCCGGTGGCCTTGAGGTTGAAGAAGCCCGTGTCGTCGGAGACCCGGGCGGCCTGCTGCATGTTGTGGGTGACGATGACGATCGTGTACTCGGACTTCAGCTCGTGGATGAGGTCCTCGATCGCGGAGGTCGAGATCGGGTCGAGCGCGGAGCACGGCTCGTCCATGAGCAGGACCTGCGGGCGCACGGCGATGGCGCGGGCGATGCAGAGGCGCTGCTGCTGGCCGCCGGAGAGGCCCATGCCCGGCTTGGAGAGGCGGTCCTTGACCTCGTTCCACAGGTTGGCGCCCTTGAGGGAGCGCTCGACGATGTCGTCGGCCTCGGACTTCTTCATCTTGCGGGCGTTGAGCTTGTTGCCGGCCAGGACGTTGTCGTAGATCGACATCGTCGGGAACGGGTTGGGCCGCTGGAAGACCATGCCGATCTGCCGGCGCACCGCCACCGGGTCGACCGAGGGGTCGTAGAGCGACTGGCCGTCGACGACGACCTTGCCCTCGACCCGGGCCCCGGGGATGACCTCGTGCATGCGGTTCAGGGTCCGCAGCACCGTGGACTTGCCGCAGCCCGACGGTCCGATGAACGCGGTGACCTGGCGTGCCTTCACGGTCATGTTGACCCCGGAGACGGCCAGGAAGTCGCCGTAGTAGATGTTCAGGTCGGAGACGTCGATGCTCTTCGCCATGGGTGGTAGCTCCTTGCGCTGTCTGGTCGCTGGTGGTCGGTGCGGTCTCAGCGACCGGTCTTGGGGCTGAAGAGGCTGCCGACCACGCGGGCCAGCAGGTTCAGCAGCATCACGATCATGATCAGGACGAGCGCGGCACCCCAGGCACGCTCGATCTGGAACGGGACGTACTCGGCGAGCCCGCCGCGGGTCGCCTCGCCGAAGATCAGCACCGGCAGGGTCTGCATGGCGCCGTCGAAGGGGTTGAAGTTCGTGCCGCGCAGGGTGCCGGCGATGAGCAGCAGCGGCGCGGTCTCGCCCGCGACCCGTGCCACCGCCAGGGTGGCGCCGGTGACGATGCCGCCGAGCGCGGTGGGCAGCACGACCTTGGTGATGGTGCGCCACTTGGGTACGCCGAGCGCGAGCGCGCCCTCGCGCAGCTCCTCCGGCACCAGCTTCAGCATCTCCTCGGTGGAGCGCACCACGATCGGGATCATCAGCACCGACAGGGCGATCGAACCGCCGATGGCGATGCGCGGCAGGGGCCCGAGCAGCAGCGTGAAGAGCGCGAGCGCGAAGAGGCCGGCCACGATCGAGGGGATACCGGTCATGACGTCGACCAGGAAGGTCAGCGTCCGCGAGAGCCGGTTGTTCTTCCCGTACTCCACGAGGTAGACCGCCGCCATGATCCCGATGGGGATCGAGATCACCGACGCGATCACCGTGATGATCAGGGTGCCCATGATCGCGTGGTAGATGCCGCCGCCCTCACCGAGGACGCCCTGCTGGGAGGCGGTGAAGAACTCCACCGACAGCGCCCCGGCGCCCCGCTCGACGACGGTGTAGATGACGGCGACGAGCGGCAGCATCGCCAGCGCGAAGGTGCTCCACACCAGGATCGTGACCAGGCGGTCCACCGCCTTGCGACCGCCCTCGATGAGGCCGGACCAGGTGGGCAGCGCGAGGACGAACAGGATCCAGCCGACCACCACCCAGCCTGCGATCGGCCAGGACAGCAGGAGGGCCGGCAGCCCGGCCAGGCCCCAGGAGACCGCCGCGGCCAGGGTGGTCGCGATCGACGGCAGCTGCGGCTTGGTCAGCGGGACGTGGGTGCTGAGGTCGGTGCTGGGGTCGGTGTGGAAGGGCTCGTGCAACGTGTCGGTCATGACTCCTCCTCAGGCCTTCGCCCGGCCCCGGGCCGCGAGGTAGCGGCCCAGGAAGTTGACGGCGAAGGTCACCAGGAACAGCACCAGACCGCCGGCGATCAGGACGTTGACCTTGGTGCCGGAGGCGTTGGCGTAGTTGAGGGCGATGTTGGCAGCGATGGTCGAGGGGTTCTGCGAGGAGATGAGGTTGAAGGTCACGATCCCCGACGCGGAGAGCACCAGCGCCACGGCCATCGTCTCGCCGAGCGCCCTGCCCAGGCCGAGCATGACCGCCGACGTGATGCCGGAGCGGGCGTAGGGGAAGACCGCCATCCGGATCATCTCCCACCGGGTGGCGCCGAGCGCGAGGGCGGCCTCCTGGTGCATCACGGGGGTCTGCAGGAAGACCTCGCGGCACAGCGCCGTGATGATCGGCAGCGCCATCACCGCGAGGACGACACCGGCGGTGAGGATCGTGCGGCCGGTGGTGACCGGACCCTCGAAGAACGGCAGGAAGCCCAGGTTGTCGTGCAACCAGTCGTAGATCGGGAAGACCCAGCCCTGCAACGTCTCGCGGCCCCAGAGGCCGTAGACGACGCTGGGCACGGCCGCGAGCAGGTCGATGAGGTAGCCCAGGAGCCGGGCGATGCGCCGCGGGGCGTAGTGGCTGATCACCAGCGCCACACCGATGGACAGCGGCGCGGCGATGACCAGGGCGATGACGGCCGCCAGGACGGTGCCGAACAGCAGCGGCCAGATGTAGACGACGATGTTGTCCGCGCCGTACGCCTGCTCGCCGCTCGCACCGAGAGCCGGGATCGACTGCAGCACCAGGAAGATCGCGACGCCGGCCAGCGCCAGCATGATGATCATCCCCGCGCCCGTGGCGAGGCCGCGGAAGATCGAGTCACCGGCGCGGCCGGTGGATCCCTCCTCCTGCAACGGGTCGCTCGGCGGGGCCGGGTCGGCCTGGATCGTGGACAAGGGTTCTCCCTCTGCTGCCGTGGGGGATGTGGTGCGGTGTGCTCGGTGCAGTGGTCGCGGTGAAGGCCCCGGACCGTCCCAGGTG
The DNA here is from genome assembly GCF_030149505.1 of Nocardioides sp. GTDB lineage: Bacteria > Actinomycetota > Actinomycetes > Propionibacteriales > Nocardioidaceae > Nocardioides. The sequence goes on along the minus strand of NZ_JASBRN010000013.1, from coordinate 39,517 downwards.
TCTACCTGGGCGGCCGGGGCCTCCGACGCTAGCGGCTCGGCCGCTCTTTCGTCAGCCGGCCGAGATCGTCTCGACGATGGCCAGCGCCTCCTCCTGGAGGCTGTCGGCCAGCGGCGCGGAGCCGGCCTCGCTGGCGGCGAAGTCCTGACCCTCGTCGCTGAGGATGTAGGAGAGGTACGCCTTGGCGACGTCGGCCTCGGCCTGGTCCTCGTACGACGGGCAGGCCAGCATGTAGCTGGTCAGCACGATCGGGTAGGTGCCGGACTCCTCGGTGTTGTAGTCGAGGTCGAAGATGAGCTGCTGCTCCCCGGCGTTGTCGGCCTGCGGGGAGACCTCGAGGATGTTGGCGGCCGCCTCCGGGGTGGGGCCGACGAACTCGTCACCGACACCGATGTTGGCCACGGCCAGGTCGCCGGCCTGCGAGGCGTCGGCGTAGCCGATGGCGTTCTGGCCGTCGGTCACGGCCGAGACGACGCCGGAGGTGCCCTGCGCGCCCTCGCCGCCGAACTCGCTCGGCCAGGTCTCGACCTCGCCGGCGGTCCAGGTGTCCGGGGTGCGCACCGAGAGGTAGTTGGTGAAGTTGCCGGTGGTGCCGGACTCGTCGGAGCGGTGCACCGCGTTGATCGGGGCGTCCGGCAGGTCGGCGTCGGCGTTGGTCTCCGCGATGGCCGGGTCGTTCCACTCGGTGATGTCACCGGCGAAGATCGCGCCCAGGGTCTCGGGGGTCAGGTTGAGCTCGTCGACACCGTCGACGTTGAAGATGACCGCGATCGGCGAGACGTAGTTGGGGATCTGGATCGGGGCGTCGCCGCCGCAACGCTCCGTGGCGTCGGTGAGCTCACCCTCGTCGTCGGTGAGGTAGGAGTCGCTACCTGCGACGATGTAGCCGCCGGCGATGAAGTTCTCGCGGCCGCCACCGGAGCCGACCGGCTCGTAGGTCATCGTCACGTCGGGCTGGACCTCGGTGAAGCCGGTGGTCCACGCCAGCTGGGCGGCCTCCTGCGAGGAAGCGCCACCGATCGTGTACTGACCGGACAGCGAGCCCGCCTCGACGCCGCCGGTCGACTCCTCGGCGTCGCCACCCTCGTTGGAGGCGGAGCAGGCGGAGAGGGCCAGGGCCAGGGCTGCCACGCCGGGCAGGACCGCGCGACGGATGGTGTGGGTCTTCACGAGAGTGTTCTCCTGATGGATGTTCGTGGGGGTGTCGGCGGCGACGCTAAGCAGGCCAGGTGACCGGCTCCGTGGCCGTCGGTGAACGCGGGGTGAACCCGGTCGACACGTTCGATGACGCGCCCCCGAGGTCGAGACGTACGTCACGTGAACTCGCCCCGGGAACGCCTTCCGGGTCTTGACGGGCCCGCCGTCGACGGGCCCGAGCGGGGCTCAGCCCACGAGGTGCTGCTCGGTCGCCACGACCCGGCCCCGGCGCAGGTGCACCACGACCATCTCGCCCGGCTCCAGCCCCGGATCGGGCAGCCCGAGCGCGGCGAAGACGCCCGGCAGCACGGGCCGGTGGCTGCACAGCACCGCTCCCCCACGGTCGACCTGCACGGCCTCGGCCAGGCGTCGGACGGTGCGCGTCACCCGGGCCGGGTCGTTGCCCTCCTCGGACAACTCGGGGCGCACCTCCAGGTCCAGGCCGACGGTCTCGACGTACGGCCCCACGGTGTCGTCGCAGCGCGTCGCGCCCGAGCTGACGACCCGCTCCACGTCGTACGCCGCCAGCACCGGCACCAGGCGGAAGGCCTGGTCCATGCCCGAGCGCAGCAGCGGGCGTGCGCGGTCCTCGCCGCGCCAGGCCTTGCGGGAGCGGGCCTGGCCGTGGCGCAGCACGACCAGTGCCTGGGTGGGCTTGCGCAGGGTCAGGGCGTCCTCGAGCAGCGCCCGGTCCCGGGCGTAGCTCAGCCGCTCCAGCGCCTCCGCGGCCGGCACCCAGGCGACCCGGTCGATCTCCGCGTTGGGCTCGTACGCCGTCACGTCGTCGTCCCCGACCACGCGACCCTGCCAGTAGTGGACGGTCTTCATCCGCCCGGCGTTCTCGTAGCGCATGGTCGTCAGCGGCGGCCCCAGGCGCACGTGCAGGCCGGTCTCCTCCATGACCTCGCGCACCGCGGCGGTGGTGGCGTGCTCCCGGGGGTCGAGCTTGCCCTTGGGGAAGGACCAGTCGTCGTACTTGCTGCGGTGCACCAGCAGCACCTCGCGCCCGGGGCGGAAGACCACGGCACCGGCGGCGACGACGTCCGCGAGGCGACGGGGCTGCGAGGCCATGCCCGTAGTCTCACACCCGTCCCCGAGGCAGGAGAGCACCGACCCTCATGCGCAGCCGCATCCTCATCACGTCCGCCGTGGCGCTCGTGCTGGTCGTCGGTGGGCTCGTCGCCGCCCGCCTGCTCCAGGGCCCCGGGTCCCCGCTGGAGCAGGCGGTCGCCCTCGCCCCGGCCGACACCCAGCGCTACACCTTCACCGACTGGGCCGCGGTGCGCGACGAGCTCGGGCTCGATGCCTCGGAGGACGACCTGGAGGCGCTCCTCGCCGACGGTTTCGACGCCGACCTCACCGCAGCCTCCGGGCTGGTGGGGTCCGCGCCGCTGCTCGCGGCGCAGTTCGGCTGGTCCCCCGCCACGGTCGCCTGGGAGCTGCTGGCGCAGTCGCCCCAGGGCGCGGTCGAGATCGTGGCCCTCGGCGACGTCGACCCCGAGACCGTCACCGACCGGCTCGCCGCGCTCGGCTACCAGGCTCCGGCCGAGGAGGACGGCGTGTGGGTCGGTGGCGCCGAGCTGCTGGCGCGGCTCTCCGCGCAGACCGGGCTGGTCGGCACCCCGACGCTGCAGTTCGTCGCCGTCGACGCCGAGGCCGGACTCGTGCGGGCCAGCGACCGCCAGCCCTTCCTGGAGCAGGTGCTCGCCGACGACGCCGAGCCGACCGAGGGCGTCGAGCAGGTCGTCTCCGCGCTCTCACAGCCGCCCACCGCGGCCGTGGTCTACACCGCCGACCAGGCCTGCGAGTCGCTGGCGATGGGCCAGGCCGACGAGTCCGACCAGGCGACCGCCGACGAGCTGGTCGCGCGCGCCGGCGAGCTCAACCCGGTCACCGGCTTCGCCATGGCGCTGCTGCCCGGCGGCGCCGTCGAGGTGCTGCTCGGCTTCGAGAACGACGAGCAGGCCCGGACCAACGCCGACACCCGGGCCGTCCTCGCCGCCGGCCCGGCGCCGGGCCAGGGCGGGGAGTTCGGCGACCGCTTCACCGTCGACGAGGTGAGCGCCGAGGGGTCGCTCGTGCGGCTCGCGCTGGACCCGGTCGACGGAGCGTACGTGCTGTCCGACCTGTCCTCGGGGCCGGTGCTGTTCGCTTCTTGCTGAGGCCCTCGCTGATGGCGTTGCGGCCGGGTTTGTCGGCTACCCGACAAACCCGGCCATCCCACGACAGAACTTCGTCGTCGAGCTGCCGGGTATCGACCACAACCCCCGGGACACCCGGAAGGTTCGTCGGCTACCCGACAATTCTCGCGACGTCGGACCCTCCCCCGCCCGCCGACCCTCAGCGGAACCCCCGCAGCCGCAGGCTGTTGCCGACGACCACGAGCGAGGAGACCGCCATGGCAGCCCCGGCGATCATCGGGCTGAGCAGCCCGGCGACGGCGACCGGGATCGCGGCGACGTTGTAAGCGAACGCCCAGAACAGGTTCGCCCGGATCGTGCCGAGGGTGCGGCGTGAGAGGCGGACGGCGTCGGCCGCGACCCGCAGGTCGCCCGAGACCAGCGTCAGGTCCGAGGCCTCCATCGCCACGTCCGTGCCGGTGCCGAGGGCGATGCCCAGGTCGGCGGCGGCCAGGGCAGCGGCGTCGTTGACGCCGTCGCCCACCATCGCCACGACCCGGCCCTCGGCCTGCAGCCGGCGGACCTCGGCGAGCTTGTCGCCGGGCAGCACGTCGGCCACGACCCGGTCGATCCGCACCTCGGCGGCCACCGCGCGGGCCGCTCGCTCGTGGTCACCGGTGAGCAGCACCGGCTCCAGGCTCAGCGCCCGCAGCCGCTCGACGGCCTCCGCGGAGGTCTCCTTCACGGTGTCGGCGACGACGAGCACGCCCCTCGCCTCGCCGTCCCAGCCGACCAGCACGGCCGTGCCGCCGCCGACGCGGGCGTCCTCGATCGCATCGGCCGCTGCCTCGCCGACGACCAGGCCGCGGGACTCCAGCAGGGCCGGCTTGCCGACGACGACGGCCCGCCCCTCGACGGTGCCCGTGACCCCCAGCCCCTCGTGGTTGGCGAAGCCGGTGACCTCGGGCCGCTCGCCGGGCCAGCCGGCGGCCACCGCACGGGCGACCGGGTGCTCGGACGCCGACTCCAGCGCCGCCGCGATCCGGCGTACGTCGTCCTCGGCCGCCCCGACGGGCACGACGTCGACCAGGCTCATCACGCCCGTCGTCACGGTACCGGTCTTGTCGAGCACCACGGTGTCGACGCGGCGGGTCTGCTCGAGCACCTCCGGCCCGCGGATCAGGATGCCCAGCTGCGCCCCGCGGCCGGTCCCGACCATGAGTGCCGTCGGGGTGGCCAGACCGAGCGCGCAGGGGCAGGCGATCACCAGCACCGAGACCGCGGCCGACAGCGCGACGGTCCAGCCCTCGCCGGCGACCAGCCAGCCGACGACGGTCAGCAGCGCGAGCCCGACCACGACCGGCACGAAGACCGAGGAGACCCGGTCGGCCAGCCGCTGGACCTCCGCCTTGCCCTGCTGGGCCTCCTCGACCAGGCGCGCCATCTGCGCGAGCGCGGTGTCGGAGCCGACCCGGGTGGTGCGCACGAGCAGGCGTCCGGAGGTGTTCAGGCACCCGCCGCTCACCTCGTCGCCGGGTCCGACGTCGACCGGGACGGGTTCGCCGGTGAGCATCGAGGCGTCCACGCCCGAGGCGCCGGACTCCACGACCCCGTCGGCGGCGACCCGCTCCCCGGGGCGGACCACGAGCAGCTCGCCCACGCCGAGCTCGTCGGCGCCCACGCGCACCTCACGGCCCTCGCGCAGGACGGTGGCCTCGGAGGCCGAGAGCGCGAGCAGGGCCCGCAGGGCGGCGCCGGCCCGACGCTTCGCCCGCTTCTCGGCGTACCTGCCGGCGAGCAGGAAGGTCGTCACGCCGGCCGCGACCTCGAGGTAGACCAGCGACAGCCCGTCGCCGCGCTCGGCGGTCCAGGAGAAGCCGTGGGTCATGCCGAGGTGGCCGGCGTCGCCGATCGTGAGCGCCGCGACCGACCAGGAGTACGCCGCGGTCACACCCAGCGAGACGAGCGTGTCCATCGTGACCGCACCGTGGCGCAGGTTGGTCCACGCGGCGCGGTGGAAGGGCCAGGCCGCCCAGGTGGCGACCGGGGTCGCCAGGGCCAGGGACCACCACTGCCAGGCATAGACCTGCAGGGCCGGCACCATCGCCATCGCGATGACCGGCACCGACAGCACGGCGGCCGCGACCAGCCGCACCCGTAGCGCGGCCGTCTCGTCCGGGCCGTCGCCCACGTGGGAGGCGGGCTGCGGGACGGCCGCGGAGTAGCCGGCGGCGGCCACGGTCTCCAGCAGCACATCGGTCGCGAGCCCGGCCGGGTAGACGACGTGCGCCTTCTCCGTGGCGTAGTTGACGCTCGCCTCGACGCCCTCGAGCTTGTTGAGCTTGCGCTCGATCCGGTTCGCGCACGAGGCACAGGTCATGCCGGTGACCTGGAGGTCGACCTGACGGACCTGGTCGGCGAGCGGGTCGGGGCCCACGCCGGTGTCGGCGCCTGTCCGGGTGTCGGTGCCCACGGGGATCAGGCCAGCTGGTAGCCGGCCTCGGTGACCGCGGCCTCGACGGCCTCACGGGTCAGCGGCTCGGCGCTCGTGACGACGACCTCACCGGTCTCCAGGGTGACGGCGACGTCCTGCACGCCGTCGACCTCCTGCAGCTCCTCGGTGACCGAGGCGACGCAGTGGCCGCAGGTCATGCCGGTGACGGTCCAGGTGGTGGTGCTGGTGCTCATGGGGTTCTCCTCGTCGTACGTCGTCAGGACCGGACCAGGCGCGCGACGGCGTCCATGGCCTCGGTCACCTTCTGCTCGGCCTCCTCGTCGGAGGAGCGGGCGGCCTGCACCACGCAGTGCCCCAGGTGCTCCTCGAGCAGCCCCAGCGAGACGGCGTGCAGCGCCTTCGTCATCGCCGAGACCTGGGTGAGGATGTCGATGCAGTACTGCTCCTCCTCGACCATCCGCTGCAGGCCGCGGGCCTGGCCCTCGATGCGGCGCAGGCGCTTGAGGTAGTCGTCCTTGCGCTGGATGTATCCGTGCTGGTGCTCGCTCACACTCATAGGGTACCCCCCTATGGTATTCACACAAGCCTCGAACAGGAGGGCGGGCCCGGGGCGCTCAGGCCTCGGTGCGCGGCTGCGGGACGACGCCGAGGATGGAGTCGATCTCCGCCTGGCTCAGGTGCTCGTCGCACTCGGACGCAGCGATGATGAGGTTGGTGGTCAGCTCGACCTCGCCGAGCAGGTCGGCGTCCTCGAGAGACACGTCGAACTGGTCGTGCACCCGGCCCTCACCTAACTTCTGGACGTCCATCGGCACCAGACTGCCCGAGCCACCACCCGGCCAAACACGCCGTAGGCAAAGTGATCCGTCCGGGTCCCTGCAACCACCCAGACGGACTACCAGGAGGTACGGACCACCTCGGTCCGCCGGGTTGGCGCGGGGCGGCGAGGGCCGTCGACACGGCCGCCCCCCGGCGTACGACGCGGACGGGCCCGGACGCGACGCGGGGCCCCAGCCGAACGGCTGGGGCCCCGCGCGTGGTGCGTCACCCGGAGGTGCGCGACCTCAGGTCAGATCGGGCGGACGTTCTCCGCCTGCGGACCCTTCGGGCCCGACGTGACGTCGAACTCGACCTTCTGGTTCTCGTCCAGGGACTTGTAGCCCTGGGTCTGGATCGCCGAGTAGTGAACGAAGACGTCGTCGCCGCCGTCCTCCTGAGCGATGAAGCCGAAGCCCTTCTCGGCGTTGAACCACTTCACGGTGCCCTGAGCCATTGTGCTCGTTACTCCTTTGTCGGGGCGAGAGCCGTCACCTCGACGGCCCACAACACATGCGGTGACACGTCGCTCCGACTTGCAATGGTCTGGGACCGGATGACACGAAGGAACGCCGTTGGATCACAAACTCCGCAGGCGTCTACCAGCTGGAACTTGCATCTGCTGCGGGCACGACATTACCGGTTTCGTGGTCGGCGCCAAGAGGACCTGCGGGTGAATTTCGCGGCGCGCCGGTGAAGATCTCGTATCGCGCGCGTGACCCGCGCCGCGCCCGCCGCGACGCCCCGGGTCGCGCCCCGTCTAGGCTGACGGCGGAGCGGTCACGCACCGCCCCGGGCCCCTAGCTCAATGGGCAGAGCAGGAGACTTTTAATCTCTTGGTTGTGGGTTCGAGTCCCACGGGGCCTACTGATCTCGTCTCCACCACTGTCGCTGTCGGTCGCGCACCGCAGGCGCACCTGTCGTGCCGGCCGACCCGGGGCCCGCGGACGTCATGCGGAATCCAGTCGCGACGTCCGGGCCGCTTCGCCGGTCGGCCGGCGATGCGTTCAGCCGCCGGTGACGTCGGACTCCGCGAGGGGCGCGAGCCCGTGCTCCATGCCCCAGGCGACGGCCTGGGCGCGGCGGGTGACCTCGATCTTGCGGTAGGCCGCCCGGATGTAGGTCTTGACCGAGTTGATCGACAGGTAGAGCTGCGCGCCGATCTCGGCGTTGGTGAGGCCCTGCGTGACCAACGAGAGGATCTCGGCCTCGCGGGGCGTGAGCTCGTAGTCGCGCTGCCGGGTCTTCTTGATGACGTTGAGCGGACCGTGGTCGCTGGGCATCCGGCGCATCGGCGAGACGTCGCCCCCGTCGGCCAGGGCCTCGATCGCCGACACCAGGTCGGAGGCCGGCAGGGCCTTGGAGAGGTGGGCGGCGAAGGAGCCGACGGAGTCGCCGTCGCGGTCGCGCCAGGAGTAGACGACCGCGGACTTCTGCGAGGCGCGCACGAGGTCGCGCAGCATGCCCTGCGAGGTGGGGGTCTGACGGACCGGCTCGTAGAGGATCACGTCGACCGAGGACGGCTTGGTCATCGCCGTGCCGAGGTCCAGGAGCGCGACCCGGCCGCCGAACGGTCCTAGCAGGCTGCGCAGGCCCGCCACCGACACCTCGAAGTTGTCGATGAGGGCGACACGCACTGGTCTCGAGCCACTCACCATTCGAACGTAGCCGTGCATCTGCCGATAAGCCCGGTCAGAACAGCGTTAATACGGGGTCAGTCACCCGGAATGATGAGGTTTCCACTGCTTGTGGAATGCCTGTGGAAAGACGTGTGGAATGTCGGTCGAATGTTATGGGAATTGTCCTGCCACGGGTGCATCGGATCGCGCCAGGGACCTCAGCCCCGAGGTGCGGCGACCGAGGTCATCCCGCGGCCGGTGTCGGTGCGTCGGGGCTCGGGCGGCAGGAAGCCGTGCTGGATCCCCCAGCTCACCGCCTGCGAACGACGGGTGAAGCCGAGCTTGCGGTAGGCGGTGCGGATGTACGTCTTGACCGAGTTGACCGACAGGTAGGCCCGCTCGGCGATCTCGAGGTTGGAGAAGCCCTGCGTGATGAGCGCGATCATCTCCGCCTCGCGCGCCGAGAGCCCGTGCTCCTGACCGGGCCAGGCGCCGTGCTCCCGCCCCTGGGTGTCCCCGGGCAGCACCCGCTGCCCCTCGGCCACCCGCACGACCGCGTCGGCCACGCCCTCACCGTCCAGCGTCTTCGACAGGTAGCCGGCCGCGCCGCGGCGCAGCGCCTCCGAGACCAGGCTGGGCGCCAGGTTCCAGCTGTAGAGCACGACCTTCGCGCCGGTCATGGCCGCGATCTCCTCCACGTCCAGCACGTTGCCCTGGGACTGGCTGAAGGTGTCGTAGAGGACCACGTCGCAGTCCCCCATCGGCGGCACACCGGTCGCGGTCGCCACGACGCGCACCCTGTCGACGTACGGCGCCAGCATCCTCGCCACGCCGGCGACGACGATCTCGTAGTCGTTGAGGACGGCGACGCGTACCGGTCCGGCGAGCTGTGTGCTCATCGATGGCCCCCCAGCCCTGGCTAGTGCTCGCGCAGGGCGTCGATGAGCTCGCCCTTGTCCATCGAGGAGCGACCCTCGATCTCCAGCTCCGAGGCGCGCTCGCGCAGCTCCTCGACCGTCCACTCCTCGTACGCCGGCGAGCCCCCGCCCTTCTTGCCCACCTCGCTGCGCGAGGAGGCCGCTGCGGCGTTGGCGATGCGGGCCGCCTTCTCCTTGCTGTTGCCCTCCTCGCGCAGGCGCTCGTAGAGCTCGGGGTCCTTGACGCTGGGACCGGGCGACTTCTTCTCGGGCACGGGAGCTCCTCCTCGAGCGGGGCTGGTGTCCGCTCCACGCTATGACCGTGCGGGCGTCCCCTCCACGCCCGGCCGGGTGGACGGGCGAGAGCCGCGTCCACAGGGGCTGTCGACGAATCGCGCCACGGGGGGTCCCGGCGTGGGAGACTCCGCCGCATGGACCGCCCGGATTCTCGGCCGGCTGGTCGTCCCCGTGACGCCGATGCCGACGACCGCATCATCGACGCCGCGCTCGCGGAGTACGCCGCCCACGGGCACGCGGGCTACTCCCTCAACGGGGTCGCCCGACGCGCCGGGGTCGGCAAGTCCTCGATCTACCTGCGCTGGACCGACAAGGAGTCGCTGCTCGTCGGCGCCGTGCATGCCCGGGCCGAGGCGCCCTCGGTCGACACCGGTTCCCTGCGCGGCGACCTAGAGGCGGTCGTGAGTTGGCTGCTGAGGCACTTCCTCAGCGAGGTGGGCTGGGTTGCGGTCCGGATCGCCATCGACGGTGTCGAGACCGACTCCCGTGCCCCCCGGCCGGAGAAGGTCGGAGCCCAGCACGCGCTGGTCATCCAGGACGTCTGGGAGCGCGCGGTCCGCCGCGGCGAGGTCGATCCGGGCCATGCCGGGACGTGGCTGAGGGTGACTCGGATGATGTACGGCGACCTGCTGCTCGACGCGATGCTGGACCGCGGCCGGCTGCGCCGGCTCGACGAGGACGAGCGGGCAGCCGAGGCCCGCGACCTGGTCGACCTGATGATGCGGCTGCTGGAGCGCTAGCGGCCGGACCGCTTGCGGCGGGGCTCCGGGCTCGCGGTGACCGCCGCCGGCGTGGGGCTGCCCAGCTCGAACTGGGTGTCCTTGGGCTCACCGGCCAGCGGGGCGACCGTCGCGTGGTACCAGCCCGGCAGCGCCCACTCGGTCAGCCGGCTGCACTCGGTGTCCGAGCGACGCCCGCCCCAGACCAGGTCGGTGGTCGTCTCGGTGTCGCGGCGCACGACGAGCTCGCGGGTGGGCACCGCGCGCGGGCACTCCCGGCTCGTCCAGATCTCGTCGGGGCCGGAGGTGATCTTCCAGGTGAAGGTCTTCGGGGAGAGCTCCCACGTGCAGGCCTCGGCCACGCGGGTCCGCAGCCGCAGGGTGACGGTCACGGGTCGCCCGGCGACTGCGGAGGACACCTCGGGCCGGACCAGGACGTCCTGCTCCAGGCAACTGCCCTGGGGCTCGGGGAGCGCGGGGGTCTTCTGCCGATCCTTGCCCCCGCCCTTGCCCTTCGCGTCGCCGCTCCGACCGGTCGAGGGCGCCGCGTCGGCCGCGTCGTCGGTCGGGAGGGAGGAGACCGGGGCCTCCCCGGTCGCTGCCGCGGTGGCGGCAGCGGTCGGCTCCGCGCCGGTCGTGGCCGCTCCGCTCAGGGAGACCTGGGCCGGCTCGTCCGCACCGCCGGTCACCGAGCGGGTCACCCCGGCGACGAGCGAGACCACCGCGCAGAGTGTCAGCAGCGCGTAGGCACGCCGCCGCCAGTAGACCGAGGCAGGGAGCGGTCCCCGGGTCATCTGCTGGCTCATGGGGCGCAGGCTAGCCAGCCGGCGGCGTCGTACCGGGGTGCCACTCCGAGGGCCACCGACCTCGCGCCAGAATGACCCCTGCCATGCCGACCAGCCCCCTCCACGCGCCCGTCCTGGAGTGGTACGCCGTCGCCCAGCGCGACCTGCCCTGGCGGCGGCCCGGGGCCTCGCCGTGGTCGGTGCTGGTGAGCGAGCTGATGCTCCAGCAGACCCCGGTCGCCCGGGTGCTGCCCGTGCACGAGGCCTGGCTCGAGCGGTGGCCGACGCCCACCGACCTCGCGGCCGAGCCGACCGGGGAGGCCGTGCGCATGTGGGGACGGCTCGGCTACCCCCGCCGTGCGCTGCGGCTGCACGCCGCAGCGGTGGCGATCGTGGCCGACCACGACGGCGAGGTGCCGTCCTCGCACGCGGACCTGCTGGCGCTGCCGGGCGTGGGCGAGTACACCGCGGCCGCGGTCGCCTCGTTCGCCTTCGGCCAGCGGCACGCGGTGCTGGACACCAACGTGCGGCGGGTGCTGGCCCGCGCGGCGTCCGGGGTCGCGCTGCCACCCCCGTCGATGACGCGGGCCGAGCGGGACCTCGCGGAGTCGCTGCTGCCCGACGAGGACGCCGTGGCCGCCACCTGGGCGGTCGCGGTGATGGAGCTCGGGGCGCTCGTGTGCACCGCGACCTCGCCGCGGTGCGCCGCATGCCCGCTGCGGGAGCAGTGCGCGTGGGTGCTCGCCGGCTCCCCGGCGTACGACGGGCCGCCGCGGCGCGCGCAGGCCTGGGCCGGGACCGACCGCCAGTGCCGGGGCCGGCTCATGGCGGTGCTGCGCGAGGCGCTCGGCGCCGTGCACGTCTCCGCGCTCGAGGCGGCCTGGGGACCCACCGAGCAGCGCGAACGCTGCCTGGCCGGGCTGGTCGCCGACGGGCTGGCCGTGCAGGTGGGTCCGGAGACCTACGCGCTCCCCTGACCCACCGCCGAACCGTCAGGAAACCCTCGACCCGTCACTTCCGAACCGGGGTGAGGTTCGGAGATGACGGGTCGAGGGTTCGGAACTGACGGTTCGGCGGTGCCTACTCGGTCGGCCCGGACTTCTTCACGTCCGGGGCGCCGCCACCCTCGTCGCCGGGCTCGGAGGCGCCGGCGGGCTCGAGCGGGGGCACGTCGGGCAGGGCCGCGACCTTCTGGCCCTTGAAGGTGAAGGTGCGCGCGGCACCCTCGCCCTCGACGCCGACCAGCACGATCTGGCCGGGGCCGACCTCGCCGAAGAGCATCTTCTCGGCCAGGACGTCCTCGATCTCGCGCTGGACGGTGCGGCGCAGCGGCCGGGCACCGAGCACGGGGTCGAACCCCTTGTCGGCCAGCAGGTCCTTGGCGTCCTGCGTGAGCTCGAGCTGCATGTCGCGGTCGCGCAGGCGCAGCTCCACGGCGGCGATCATGTTGTCGACCATGTGGATGATCTGGTCCTTGCTCAGCGGCGGGAACACGATCACCTCGTCCACACGGTTGAGGAACTCGGGACGGAAGTGCTGCTTGAGCTCGTCCTGGACCTTGCCCTTCATCCGCTCGTAGGAGCCGGCCGCGTCGCCACCCTGGTTGAAGCCGAGGTGGACCGACTTGGCGATGTCGCGGGTGCCGAGGTTGGTCGTCATGATGATGACGGTGTTCTTGAAGTCGACGACCCGGCCCTGGGAGTCGGTCAGGCGACCCTCCTCCAGGATCTGCAGCAGGCTGTTGAAGATGTCGGGGTGGGCCTTCTCCACCTCGTCGAAGAGGACCACGGAGAACGGCTTGCGGCGCACCTTCTCGGTGAGCTGGCCGCCCTCCTCGTAGCCGACGTAGCCCGGGGGCGAGCCGAAGAGCCGCGAGACGGTGTGCTTCTCGCTGAACTCCGACATGTCGAGCTGGATCAGCGCGTCCTCGTCGCCGAAGAGGAACTCCGCGAGCGTCTTGGACAGCCAGGTCTTACCGACACCGGACGGGCCGGCGAAGATGAACGACCCGCCGGGACGCTTGGGGTCCTTCAGGCCCGCACGCGTGCGCCGGATGGCGCGGGAGAGCGCCTTGACGGCCTCGTCCTGGCCGATGACGCGCTTGTGGAGCTCGTCCTCCATCTTGAGCAGCCGGGTCGACTCCTCCTCGGAGAGCTTGACGATCGGGATGCCGGTCGCGACCGCCAGCACCTCGGCGATCAGCTCCTCGTCGACCTCCGCGACCTCGTCCATGTCCCCGGAGCGCCACTGCTTCTCGCGCTCGGCCTTCTTCAGGATGAGCTGCTTCTCCTCGTCGCGCAGGCGCGCGGCGGCCTCGAAGTCCTGGCCGTCGATCGCGGCCTCCTTGCGCTGGCGGACCTCGTCGATCTTGTCGTCGTACTCGCGCAGGTCGGCCGGCGCGGTCATCCGACGGATCCGCAGGCGCGAGCCCGCCTCGTCGATCAGGTCGATCGCCTTGTCCGGCAGGAAACGGTCGGAGATGTAGCGGTCGGCCAGGGTCGCGGCCGAGACCAGCGCCTCGTCGGTGATGGTGACGCGGTGGTGGGCCTCGTAGCGGTCGCGGATGCCCTTGAGCATCTCGATCGTGTCGGCGATCGAGGGCTCGGGGACCTGGATCGGCTGGAAGCGGCGCTCGAGCGCGGCGTCCTTCTCGAGGTACTTGCGGTACTCGTCGAGGGTCGTCGCACCGATCGTCTGGAGCTCGCCGCGGGCCAGCATCGGCTTGAGGATGCTGGCGGCGTCGATGGCGCCCTCGGCCGCACCGGCCCCGACGAGGGTGTGGATCTCGTCGATGAACAGCACGATGTCGCCGCGGGTGCGGATCTCCTTCAGCACCTTCTTCAGGCGCTCCTCGAAGTCACCGCGGTAGCGGGAGCCGGCGACCAGGGCGCCGAGGTCGAGGGTGTAGATCTGCTTGTCCTTCAGCGTCTCCGGCACGTTGCCCTTGACAATGTCCTGGGCCAGGCCCTCCACGATCGAGGTCTTGCCGACACCGGGCTCGCCGATGAGGACGGGGTTGTTCTTCGTACGCCGCGACAGCACCTGCATGACGCGCTCGATCTGCTGGCCGCGACCGATGATCGGGTCGAGCTTGCCGTCGCGGGCGTCCTGGGTGAGGTTGCGGCCGAACTGGTCGAGCACCAGGCTCGAGCTCGGGGACTCGCCGCCGCCGGTCGTCGCGGCCTGCGCGGACTGGCTGGACTCCTTGCCCTGGAAGCCCGAGAGCAGCTGGATGACCTGCTGGCGGACCCGGTTGAGGTCGGCGCCGAGCTTCTGCAGCACCTGGGCGGCGACGCCCTCGCCCTCGCGGATCAGGCCGAGCAGGATGTGCTCGGTGCCGATGTAGGAGTGGCCGAGCTGGAGCGCCTCGCGCAGGGACAGCTCGAGCACCTTCTTGGCGCGCGGGGTGAAGGGGATGTGGCCGCTGGGCGCCTGCTGGCCCTGGCCGATGATCTCCTCCACCTGGGCCCGGACGGCCTCCAGGCTGATGTCGAGGCTCTCCAGGGCCTTGGCGGCGACGCCCTCGCCCTCGTGGATCAGGCCGAGCAGGATGTGCTCGGTCCCGATGTAGTTGTGGGAGAGCATGCGGGCCTCTTCCTGGGCCAGCACGACCACCCGGCGGGCCCGGTCGGTGAACCGCTCGAACATGCGCATCGCTCCTCAAGGATTCGGGGTCCCACGCGTGGTGGGGGACGTTCCTTCCAACCCCGCAGACAGCCTACGCGTTCCCTGTTGGCCCGAAAGGGCGTCTGCTGTGAGCGAACAGGCGCTCGGGCGGGCGGGTCACCCGCGGGCGTGCCGTGCGGGTCGAGGTGCGGGTCGAGGTGCGGGTCGAGGCCTGGAGACGCGGACCTGCGCGTGCCCGCACCTCGACTCGCACCTCGAGGCACACCTCGACCCGGCTCAGCCCTCCCCGGGCGTGACCAGCCCGTGCTCGTACGCCCAGACGACGGCCTGGACCCGGTCGCGCAGGGAGAGCTTGCGCAGCACCTCGGCCACGTGCGACTTGACCGTCTCGGTCGAGAGCACGAGGGAGGCGGCGATCTCGGCGTTGGACCAGCCGCGACCGAGCAGCCCGAGCACCTCGCTCTCGCGCGGCGTGAGTCCGTACGTCGCCGGGTCGGTCGGCCCCGCGGCCCCGGCTCGTGCGGGGAGCTCGGCGAAGTCGGCGACCAGCCGCCGGGTGACGCCGGGGCCGAGGAGCATCGAACCCTCGGCCACCATCCGCACCGCCTCGACGAGCCGCTCGGCCGTGACGTCCTTGAGCAGAAACCCGCTGGCGCCGGCGCGCAGGGCCGCGAAGACGTACTCGTCGAGGTCGAAGGTGGTCAGCACCAGCACCCTGGTGCCGCCGGCGGCGGTGACCTGCTCGGTGGCGGCGATCCCGTCGAGGACCGGCATCCGCACGTCCACCACGGCGACGTCCGGGGCCGTCCGGGCGACGAGCTCGACCAGCTCGGCACCATCGGCAGCAGTGCCCACGACCTCGACGCCCTCCGCGGCCGCCAGCACGGCAGCGAACCCGGCGCGCACGACGGGCTGGTCGTCAGCGACGACCACCCGGAGCGGACCCGGCTGGATCGAGGACTCAGCCACGTGCGCCCGCGGGGATCTCGGCCTCCACGACGAAGGAGTCGGCGACCGGCCCGGCGGCGAACCGGCCCTCCAGCGCCTCGACCCGCTCGCGTGCGCCGGTCAGCCCCCGTCCCGGTGTCGGGCTGCCGAGCGGCCGCCCGACGTCGGTGACCACCCGCAGCCACATGCCGCGCCCGCCGGGGCGGCAGGTCACCTCGACCGGTCGCCCCGGAGCGTGGCGGCGGGCATTGGTGAGCGCCTCCTGGACGACGCGGTACCCGGCGTACCCGACCGCCGGCGGGATCGTGTCGAGCCCGTCGGGCTCATGGGTCCAGCGCACCTGCTCACCCGAAGCGGCAGCCCGCTCCACGAGCGATGGGATGTCCGCGGCGCTGGGCTGCGGGGCGCGGGCCGGGTCCTCGCTCGCCCGGCGCAGGACTCCGAGCACACCGCGCAGCTCGTCGAGGGCGCGGCGGGCGTCCCCGGCGATGTCGGCCAGGACCTGGCGGCCGCCGGCACCGAGGTCCTCGACGGCGTACGGCGCGGTCTCGGCGCGCACCGCGATGAGGCTGACGTGGTGGGCGACGACGTCGTGCAGGTCGCGGGCGAGCCGGGCGCGTTCGTCGAGGACGGCGGCGTCGCGGGTCACCTGACCCTCACGTGCCGTGAGTGCGATCCTGTGCGCCGCGCTCCGCCTGGCCAGGTCAGCGACGAGGACGACCAACCCCGCGGCCACCACGTAGAGGCCCAGCGTGGCCAACCGCCGGCCGTCGGAGCCGTAGACGAAGTCGGCCTGGATCGTGCCGTAGACCTCGAGGCGCCTCCAGGGCAGCAGGATGACCGGGGCGACGACCAGCAGTCCTGCAGCTGTCAGCGCTGCTCCCCCCGGCCGGTCGCGCTGCCAAGCAATCGCACCACCCAGGAGGAGTGCGACGTGGACCGTGATCGGGACACCCGTCTCGGCGTAGAGCACGAGCAGCAGCGGAGCCAGTCCGATCCCCGCCGCCAGCCCGGTCCATCGGAGGGCGACGAGCGGGACCACCGCAAGTGCCAGTCCGCTGAGCGTCAGCAACCGGTCGCCCAGCTCGAACCACTCGCTGCCGTCCGTGGCTCGGAAGGGCAGCTGGTCGATCCCCTCGGTCCAGACCCAGAGCACGATCGCGAATCCGATGGCGAAGGCCACGCGAACTGGGTGCGCGGGCAACCGCAAGGTCACGGCCCCCGAGGATGTTCCGCCCGAGAGCGACGTGGGAGAGCCCGAGAAGGAGGTCATGTCAGCAGTCTCCGCCGTCGTACGTCGCCGCCGGCACCCTCGCGGGAGCCGACCTGCTCCCCCGCACGAGGGAGATCGGCCCGGGACGCACCGCGCCCGCGGGACCGGACGGTCCCGCGGGCGGTGCGGAACCGACCGCTCGGGGGTTCAGAACTGACGGTTCGGCGGTTCAGAGGTGCCGGTTCGGCGGGGGGTCAGTGGGCGGCGTCGTAGGCCTCGCGGACCTCGGCGGGGATGCGGCCGCGGTCGGGGACGTCGTGGCCGTTCTCCCGGGCCCACTCGCGGACCTCCTTGGGGCTGGGGCCGGAGCCGCCGGAGGACTTGGTGCTCGTGCGGCGGCCGCCGCGGGAGCCGGTGACCTTGCGGGCGTGCCCGACGTACGGCGCCAGCGCCTCGCGCATCTTCGTGGCGTTGGCCTCGTTGAGGTCGATCTCGTAGGAGGTGCCGTCGAGGGCGAACGAGACGGTCTCGTCGGCCTCGCCGCCGTCGAGGTCGTCCTCGAGGATGATCTGGACCTTCTGTGCCATGGGAATTCCTTTTCCGTGTGCGGCGTCATCGGCGCGCAATGTCGGATAAACCGACGTCGCGCTCGCGACTATGCCACAGCGAAAAGCGCCGGAAACCCCTCGGTGGGGGTTTATGGACTTCCGTGGACGAAGTTTTGCGATAAACGCTCAGGAATTCTTCACGTTGCGCGCGAATATGAGTCCGAGACCCTGCAGCGTCAACCACGGGGAATGGTCGGTGAAGCACCCGCACTCGCCCACGACGAGCGGGGCGAGGTAGCCGGTGGAGATGACGCGTACGTCGGCAGCCGGCACGTCGAGCTCGGCGACCATCCGGGCGACCAGTCCCTCGACCTGGGCGGCGGTGCCGAAGACCATGCCCGACTGCAGGGCCTCGACGGTGTTGCGGGCGATGACCGTGCGGGGTCTGGCGAGCTCGACCTTGCGCAGCTGCGCACCCCGACGGCCCAGCGCCTCCAGGGAGATCTCGAGGCCGGGGGCGATGGCGCCGCCGACGTACTCCCCCTTCGCGCTGACCACGTCGAAGGTCGTCGCGGTGCCGCCGAAGTCGACGACCACCGCTGGCCCGGAGAAGAAGGTGGCGACGGCGAGGGCGTTGAGGATGCGGTCGGAGCCGACCTCGCGTGGGTTGTCGACCAGGATCGGGATGCCGGTGCGCACGCCGGGCTCGACCACCACGTGGGGCACGTCGGGGAAGTGCCCGGTGAGCATGTCGCGCCACTCGTGCAGCACCGCCGGGACCGTGGAGCAGACCGCGATCCCGTCGAGCTCGTCGCGGCGCCGGCCCAGCAGCCCACGGAGCAGGACCGCCCACTCGTCGGCGGTACGCCGCTCGTCGGTGGCGATCCGCCAGTCCTGCGTGACCGCGCCCTGGCCCGGAGCGGGGCCCGCGGCACCCTCCGCGCCGGGTTCGAGCAGGCCCAGGACCGTGTGGCTGTTGCCGATGTCGGCGACGAGGAGCGGCACGGCTCAGGCCCCGGGCCGGGCGGGCTCGCGGAAGTCCAGGCCGAGGTCGAAGACGGTGACCGAGTGCGTCAGCGCCCCGACGGAGACGAAGTCGACGCCGGTGGCGGCGATCCGGGGCGCCCGCTCGAGGGTGATGCCGCCGGAGGCCTCCAGCGTGGCCCGGGCGCCGACCAGCTCGACCGCACGGGTCATCTCCTCGTCGCTCATGTTGTCCAGCAGCACCTCCGTGCAGCCGGCCTCCACGACCGCCACCAGCT
Organism: Nocardioides sp.; assembly: GCF_030149505.1. Taxonomy (GTDB): domain Bacteria; phylum Actinomycetota; class Actinomycetes; order Propionibacteriales; family Nocardioidaceae; genus Nocardioides. The sequence continues at coordinate 20,994 of NZ_JASBRN010000013.1, read as the reverse complement.
GGTCGAGGTCGGTCACCTCCACCTCGATGCGCAGGTCGGGGTGGGCGACGCGGACGGCCTCGTAGGCCTCGACCACTCCCCCGGCGGCCACGACGTGGTTGTCCTTGACCATCGCGCGGTCGGCCAGGGAGAAGCGGTGGTTGACCCCGCCGCCGCAGCGCACGGCGTACTTCTGCAGGGCGCGCCAGCCGGGGAGGGTCTTGCGGGTGTCGAGGACGCGGGTGCGCGACCCGGCCAGGGCGTCGACCCAGGCGGCGGTGGCGGACGCGACACCCGAGAGGTGGGAGGCGAAGTTGAGCGCGGTGCGCTCCCCGGTGAGCACGCCGGCGACCGGCCCGGAGACGGTCATCACCACGTCGCCGGGGGCCACCCGGGTGCCGTCGGGCACGCGGTGCTCGACGACGAGCTGCTCGCCCAGGGCGTAGCGGAAGGCGACCTCCGCGACGACCAGCCCGGCGACGACGCCGGCCTCGCGGGCCGCGACGTCCGCGACCGCGGTGCCCATGGGCGGCATCGCCGCGCTGGTGACGTCGACCGCCCCGTCGGGCAGGTCCTCCTCGAAGGCGGCCACGACGTGCTCGTAGACGGCACGGGCGTCGAGACCGGCCGCGGCGAGCTCGTCGACCAGGGGACGCGGGAGGGCGGCGAAGGAGAGGCGGGCGATCACGGCGTGGTCTCCGAGCTGTCGGGGCCGGTGGCCGGCCCGTCCGTGGGCGCGGCCGGCACGAAGGTGCAGCCGGTCACCCCGTCGCGCATGGTGATGTCGAGGTGGCCCGACCAGGCCGCGTCGTCGCGCTCGGGGAAGTCCTCGCGCCAGTGCGACCCACGGGTCTCCTCGCGCAGGGTCGCGGCGTCGGCGAGCGCCGAGGCGAGGGTCAGCAGGTTGGTGGTCTCCCAGGCGTCCAGGTCGACGGTCTCGGTCGTGCCGGCGGCCAGCCGGTCGAGCCGGTCGGCGGCCTCGGCGAGACCGGCGGCGTGGCGCAGCACACCGACCCGCGTCGACATCACGTCCTGCAGCTCGCGCCGGACCGAGCCCGGCACCAGGCCGACCGGCCTGGCGTCGTACGACGGCTCCGACCAGGGGCGCAGCTCGCCCGGCAGGACCGCGGCGATCCGGCGGGAGAAGACCAGGCCCTCGAGCAGGGAGTTGGAGGCGAGGCGGTTGGCGCCGTGCACCCCGGAGCAGGCGACCTCGCCGGTGGCGTAGAGGCCGGCGACGTCGGTGCGGCCCCACAGGTCGGTGAGGACGCCGCCGGAGGCGTAGTGGCAGGCCGGCGCGACCGGGATCAGGTCGGTGACCGGGTCGACGCCGTGGGAACGGCAGGTGGCCAGGATCGTGGGGAAGCGGCGCTGCCACTTCTCCTCGCCGAAGTGCCGGGCGTCGAGCCACATGTGCGGGCGGCCGGTCTCCATCATCCGCCGCATGATCGCCTTGGCGACCACGTCGCGCGGAGCGAGGTCGGCGAGCTCGTGCTGGCCCTGCATGAACCGCTGGCCGTCGTCGTCGACGAGGAAGGCGCCCTCGCCGCGGACCGCCTCGGAGATCAGCGGCTGCTGGCCGACCGAGTCGGCGCCGAGCCACATGACGGTGGGGTGGAACTGGACGAACTCCAGGTCGCGCAGCGTCGCGCCGGCACGCAGCGCCAGCGCCATCCCGTCGCCGGTGGAGACGACCGGGTTCGTGGTCTGGGAGAAGACCTGGCCCAGGCCCCCGCTGGCCAGGACGACCGCGCGGCAGCGGACCATGCCCACGCCGTCGCGCTGCCCCTCGCCCATGACGTGCAGGGTCACGCCGGCGACGCCACCGTCGGCACCGAGCACCAGGTCGACGGCCAGGGCGCGCTTGATGATCTCGATCTCCGGCGCCCGGCCGACCGCCTCGATGAGCGCCCGCTGGATCTCCGCGCCGGTGGCGTCGCCTCCGGCGTGGGCGATCCGGTCGCGGTGGTGGCCGCCCTCGCGGGTCAGACTGAGCTCGCCGGCCGGGTCGCGGTCGAACTGCGCGCCCAGCGCGATCAACTCGTGCACCGCGGCGGGCCCCTCGGTGACGAGGGCGCGCACGGCCTCGGCGTCGCAGGCGCCTGCGCCCGCGACGAGGGTGTCGAGCTCGTGCTCCTCGGGGGTGTCCCCCGGGCCGAGCGCCGCGGCGATGCCGCCCTGCGCCCAGCGGGTCGAGCCGGCCGCGAGCCGGTCCTTGGTGACGACGAGGACCTTGCCGCCCTCGGGACCCAGCTCCTCCTTCAGCCGCAGCGCCGCTGTGAGCCCGGCGATGCCGGAGCCGATCACGACGACGTCGGCGGTGACGGTCCACCCCGGGTCGGGCGCGGCCAGGCGGCCGGGCAGGCGGTGACCCACGTGCAGGGTCACGGGGGCGTCGATCACCTCGGCGGACCGAGGCGTGGGCAGCGGCATCGGGTCAGGCTAGCGGGGCGGGCCAGGACGGCGTACGTCGTCAGCGACCGGCGCCGCCGGCGTTCGACGACACGGTGTCGCCGCGCACCAGTCCGGCGCCGTCGAAGGTCTCGGCCGGGTCGAAGCCGGTGGCCATGATCTTGTTGTCGGCGTCGACGAAGACCACGTGGGGCTTGAGCTCCTTGGCCTCCTCGGTGGTCATCTGCGCGTACCCGATGAGGATCACCAGGTCGCCGGGGTGGACCAGGCGGGCGGCCGCGCCGTTGATGCCGATCACGCCCGAGCCGCGCTCGCCGGCGATCGTGTAGGTCTCCAGGCGGGCGCCGTTGTCGATGTCGACGATGTGCACCAGCTCGCCGGGCAGCAGGTCGGCGGCGTCGAGGAGGTCCTCGTCGACGGTCACGGAGCCGACGTAGTGCAGGTCGGCCTGCGTGACGGTCGCGCGGTGGATCTTGCTCTTCATCATGGTGCGCAGCATGGGACTGCCCTTCGGTGTCGTTCCTCAGGCGCGGGGGGCGCCGAGGATCAGGGGGAGGTTGTCGATGAGGCGGGTGGAGCCGACCCGGGCGGCGATCAGGATCCGGGCCTCGTAGCCCGGCGGCGGGTCCTCGGGGAGCGGGCCGAGGTCGGGGGTGGTGATCTCGAGGTAGTCCAGGTCGACCCCGTCGGACTCGCGCAGCACTGCCCGCGCCGCGTCCAGCGCGGGGCCGGGTCCGTAGGGGGCGGACTCGACGGCGGCGTACAGGGTGCGGGAGAGGGCGGTGGCCTGGCGGCGCTGCTCCTCGTCGAGGTAGGCGTTGCGGCTCGAGAGCGCCAGGCCGTCGGGCTCGCGGACGGTCTCGGCGCCGACCACCTCGACGCCGAGGCAGAGGTCCTCGACCATCCGGCGGATCATGACGAGCTGCTGGTAGTCCTTCTGGCCGAAGACCGCCACGTCGGGGCGGACCAGGCCGAAGAGCTTGGCGACGACGGTCAGGACGCCGCGGTAGTGCCCCTTGCGGGTGCGGCCCTCCAGCACCTTGGCCAGCGGGCCGGGGCGGACCATGACGCCGTCGTCGGCCCCCACGCCGTGGGGGTACATCTCGGCGACCTCGGGGGCGAAGACGACCGCGACGCCCTCCCGCGCGCAGAGCTGCAGGTCGGCCTCGAGGGTGCGGGGGTAGCGGTCGAGGTCCTCGCCCTCCCCGAACTGCGTGGGGTTGACGAAGACGCTCGCCACGACCGGGCCGCCCGCCACCCGCTCGCGGGCCTCGCGCAGCAGCGAGGCGTGGCCCTCGTGAAGGGCGCCCATGGTCGGCACGAACCCGGTCCGCGAACCCGCGCGGCGGTGCGGCTCCAGCAGGGCGGCGAGCTCGGCGCGGGTGGTGACGACGGCCGGGCCGGTCACCGACTCCCCCGCAGCCGGCGGTCGGCCGGGTCGGTGTGCCCGACCCGTCCGGCGGTCCACCCGGCGGCGCGGGCGGTCGCCTCGGCGTCGTCGAGCAGCTCCTTGATCTTCAGCGCCCGGATCGGCAGCAGCCGCCCGTCGGTGACCGCACGGCCGAGCGTGGCCCGCGCCAGGGCGACGTACGACGCCAGCGTCTGCGGCGCGGTGGTCCGCAGGTCCTCGAGGTGCGCGGCCACCGTGCCGGCGTCGCCGCGAACGATCGGGCCGGTGAGGGCCGCGTCGCCCCGGTCGAGGGCGTTGTCGAGGGCGGCGGTCAGCAGCGGGCGCAGCGTGCCGGCCGGGTCGGTGGCCCCCGCGGCGGTCAGGATCTCCATCGCCTCGGTCACCAGCGTGACGAGGTGGTTGGCGCCATGGGCCAGGCCCGCGTGGTAGAGCGTGCGCATCTCCTCGGGCACCCACATGGGGCGGCCGCCGAGGTCGGCGACCAGCGCCTCGGCGAAGGGCCGCTCGGCCTCGGGCGCGGTCAGGCCGAAGACGCAGCCGGAGAGCCGGTCGAGGTCGACGGAGGTGCCGGAGAAGGTCATCGCCGGGTGCACCGCGGCGGTGCGGGCCCCGACCGCGGCGGCCGGCTCGAGGACGGCCAGGCCGTGGCGGCCGGAGGTGTGCACGACGTGCTGCCCCGCGTGGAGGGCACCGGCGTGGGCCAGCGTCGTGACGACGTTGGCCAGCATGTCGTCGGGGACGGTCAGGAGCAGGACGTCGCACTCGCGTGCGACGGCCGTGGGCTTGGCGTTGGGGACCCCGGGCAGCAGGGTCGCGATCCGCTCCAGCGTGGCGTCGGAGTCGCCGGCGGCAGCCACGACGTGGTGGCCCGCGGCGCGCAGCCGGGCGGCGAGGACGGCCCCGACGCGACCCGCGCCGACGACGCCCACCCGCAGTGCGGGGTGAGGCATGGTCTGAACCTTTCGTTCCAGTCCCTCCGACCACCCGGGGGTCCCGGGCCGGGGTGGGTACCGGACGTCGTGCTCGTCTGGTGTGTGTGGCTGTCCTGCAGCGTCAACGGTACGCACAGGCGGCCGCGCCCGTCACCGGTCCTTTGGTGTGACCTGTCCGACACGGCTCGGGGTGGCGTGGGTCGACCCTGTGTCGCCGAGCCGGCTCGTCGGAAGAAGGGTCGGCGCGGACTCTCTCAGCCCACCTCGAGGGGGCGGGGGGCGCGGGGCAGCCAGGTCCGGGTGACGTGGTCCACGATGTGCACGCCCTCGGGGGCGGTGATCTCGTGGACGCCTGGGGGCACCGTGCCCTCCTTGAGGGCGTGGAAGACCGCCCACTCGCGGCGCTTGCGGCGGTTGCGCCAGGAGGTCGCGAAGGACTCCGGGTCGGTCCAGTGCGCGAACTCGTCGCCGTGGAGGTACTTCAGCTCCACGCACAGGCCCTGCGGCAGGCCGATCGAGCGGCAGCCCTCGGGCGTGGAGCGGATCTCCCACTCGAAGGCCTTGGTGAACACGAAGTCCGGGCCGACCGGGTAGCCCCACTCCTCGGCGTTGCGCAGCCCGAGGTCGAGGTAGCCGTGGAAGTCGGAGTCGAGGTAGAGACCGTGCCGCGGGACCCGGATGATCGACTGCACGCCGCCGACCTGCCAGGTCAGGTCCGCCATCGAGATCTCGCCCTCGGTGGTGAGGACCATGTCGCCGTCCCACTTCCACGAGTAGCGGGTCTGCACCTGCGCGAAGCACCAGTTGTAGAAGTACGACAGCGAGTGCACCGACAGCTCGTGCTGGTCGAGGTGCTCGGCGCCGGCACGGGCGACCTCGAAGGGGTAGGAGAGCTGGGTCAGCTTGTGCGCCAGACCTGCCTTCGCCGCGGCCTCCGCCGTGACCTCCGGGGTGCCGTCGGTCGAGCCGTTGTCGACCACGACGACGTGGTCGGTCGCGCGCAGCAGCGGCGGCAGGACGAACGGCAGCGAGGGCGCCTCGTCCTTGACCCGCAGCACCGCGGTCGCCCCGGCGCGCAGGCCGCCGGGGCGGTTCCACGGCCAGGTGATGTCGAACTCGGTGTGGCCCTCGAGGTTGGTGAGGCCCTCGGGGTTGCGGATCGCGTTCACGTCGTCAGCCGGTGCTCAGCGCTCGCGGCCGACGGCCTTGCGCAGGCCGCGACGGACCCCCGGTGGGATGGCGGCACGCAGGCCGTGCGGGATCCTGTCGGCGACGTACGCCGGGTCCGCGGCGTCCTTGGCGCCGGGCTCGCCCGCGGGGCCCTCGCCCTTGTCGCGGCCACGACGCGTCTTCTGCTCGGCGGCCACGACCGAGGAGCGCGAGATCGCCTCGGACTCCTCGTAGAGCTCGACGTAGCCCTCGCGGAGCTGGTCGAGCGCCTCGTGCACGGCCGGGGTGTCGCCGTCGTGGTCGGCGAGCTTGTTGAGCTCGTTCCAGGTCTCGGCGACCAGCTCGTGCAGCCGCTTCGGCAGCCCGAGGTCGTCGAGGGTGCCGGAGACGCGGCGCAGGCCGGGGTCGACGAAGCGGTGCGCGTCGCGGATCCGCTCGGACTTGGCGTGCAGGATGTGCTGGAGGCCCAGCTGCTCGCCGGTGTACATCACGGCCTTGGTCCAGTCGTCGAGCAGGTCGGCGTACCGGATGAACACGCGCCCGCCGTCGGCGACCGACTCGCGGGTGGCGCGCTCGGTGTGCAGCAGCATGTTGAGCCAGGAGGCCGCGAGGTGCGCGGAGCCGAGCCGGTTGGCGTAGTACTTCTGCTTCGAGCCGACGACCTCGCTCGGCGGGCGCAGCATCGTCGCGAACACGGGGGTGGCGCCGCAGCGGATCGCCGCGACCCGCCACAGGCTGAGGAACCAGGAGAGCCGCGGGTCCTTCACGACCAGCTCGGGGTTGACCGCGAAGTGCCCCTCCAGCCACTCGGCGGTCTTGATCCGCTCGGGCTCGCGGGTGGCGACCCGGCCGGTCTCGAACCACGCGTCGGGGCGGGAGTCGCTGACCTGCACGACCGCCTCGCGCAGCAGTCGCGAGTGGTGCTCGACGACCCACGCGGGCTCGGCGAAGCCCCTGGGGTTGGTCTCGTCGGGCTCGACCTCGGGCTGCGGCACGTGCAGGCCCATGATCTTCATCAGCCCCGCCATCGTGCTCGTGCCGGAACGACCGGCTCCGGCGACGAAGAGGACCTTGCGGTCGTACGACATCGGGTCGGGGTCGGCGGGCACGGTGAAGGCGTCGGGCTGGGCACTCACGGGAGGGGACTCTATCGCCGCGCGGGCCTCGCCTGGCATCGACGGGCTCGGCGCTAGCGTTCGCACCATGGTCTCCTGGCGCCGCGAGCGGCCGCTGCTGTCGGTCGTGGTGCCGGCGTACGACGTCGAGGACTACCTCGCGGAGTGCCTCGACAGCCTGCTGGCACAGACCTACGCGCCGCTCGAGGTGGTGGTCGTCGACGACGGGTCGACCGACTCCACCGGCCGGGTCGCCGACGCGTACGCCGCCGCCCACCCCGACGTCGTGCGGGTGCTCCACACCAGCAACCACGGGCTCGGCGCGGCGCGCAACGCCGGCGTCGCAGCTGCACGCGGGGCGCTGCTGGCCTTCGCGGACAGTGACGACGTCGTGCCGCCGACGGCGTACGAGGTGCTGCACAAGCAGATGCGGCGCGGCGGCTGCGACCTGGTGACCGGCTCGATCGCGCGGTGGTTCCCGCACGAGGGGGACCTCCTCGACGAGCCGCGCTGGATGCGGCGGCTGCACCCGCGACGGATGGCCTTCATCGACCAGCACCCCGAGATCCTGGGTGACGTCTTCGCGTGGAACAAGCTCTTCACGCGCGAGTTCTGGGACCGCGCGGGGCTGTCGTGGCCCGAGGGCGTGCGCTACGAGGACCAGCCGACGACGACCCGGGCGTTCCTGGCGGCGCGGCGCTTCGGGGTGGTGCCGGACATCGTCTACCACTGGCGGATCCGCGCCGACGGTTCCTCGATCACCCAGCAGCGCTCCTCGATCGAGGACCTGCGCGACCGGTGGCGCACCAAGCAGATGACCCTGGCCTCGGTCGAGGACTACGGCGACGCCAAGGTGACCCGGGTGCTGCGGGAGAAGGTGCTCGCCGGCGACATGCACCGCTACTTCACCGAGATCCCCGGGTGCAGCGACGAGTGGTGGGCGCTGCTCCGCGACGGGGTGCTGTCCATCTGGGGCGGGGACCGCTCGCTGACCCGTTCGATCCTGCCTCCGGTGCACCGGCTCTGCGGGTGGCTGGTCGAGCAGGGGCGGCGCGAGGAGGCCGCGCTGCTGATGACGCGGCTGGGCGAGGGCCCGATCGGCCGGCGGCGGGCGGGGGGGCCCGACGGGGACACTGTGCTGCTGGACGTGCCGTTCCTGGACGTCGCCACGATCGCTCGGTCGGCGCTGGTGGTGCGGCCGGGCGAGTAGGGCTGGGGTGAGCACCCGGACGGCCGCCGCCGAGGGGCGCTCCCGGCGCCTCAGGGGCCACTCATCGGGAGATTTGTCGGGTGGCCGACAAACCCGGGCGCCCGGGTTTGTCGGCTGACGTCAGAACCCGGAAGCGCCACGACAGAACTTCGTCGTCGTACTTCCGGGTTTGTCGGGTAGCCGACAAACCCGGAAGCGCCTCAGATGAGGCCCTCGGACTCCAGGAAGTCCCGGGCCACGTCCTCGGTCTGCTCGCGGTCGACGGTGATCCGGCCGTTGAGCTCGGTGAGCTTCTCGGTGGTCAGCGCGGCCATCAGCGGCTCGAGGATGTCGGCGACGTCGGGGTTCTCCTCGAGGAAGTCGGTGGCGACGGCGGGGACGAGGTTCTGCGCGGGCTGGATCTCGCGGTCGTCCTCGAGGACGACCAGGCCGAGGGAGTCCAGGGTGCCGTCGGTGGTGGCGGTCAGGCCCAGGTCGGACTCGCCGTCGATGACCGACTGGTAGGTCTGGTCGGAGGCGTAGCCCAGCGGCAGGATCTCGGTGATGTCGATGCCGTACTCGTCGGTGAGGCCGCCCTCGCAGTCGAGGCGACCCTCGCAGTCGGGGGCCGCGGCCAGGACGACGGACTCGCCCTCGAGGTCGGACAGGGCGGTCCAGCCCTCCTCCTCGGCGCGCTCCTGGGTGACGAAGAAGGCGTTGGTGTCGGTGGCCTCGGAGAGCTCGAGCAGGGTGATGCCCGCCTCGTCGAGCAGGTCGGCCCCCTGGTCGGCGAGCTCCTGGCCGTCGCCGGCGACGAACGGCTCGGCGTCGTCGCCGTTGGCGCGGCTGTTGAGGAAGTTGACGATGCCGCCGACGTACTCCGGCACCACGTCCACCGACCCGGGGAAGTCGGCCATGTAGGCGTCACGGGCGTCGACGAGGTTGACGGTCGGCTCGTAGCCGGCGTCGGCGAGCAGCTGCTCGTACATCGAGGTGACCAGCGCGGCCTCCGGGAAGGACTGGCTGGCGATGGTGACCGGGCCGCCGCCGGAGGCGGACGGGGTGGTGTCGTCGGAGCCGGTGTCCTCGGCGAGGTCGTCGCCGGCGCAGGCGGTGGCGGTCATGAGGAGGACGGTGCCGACCGCGAGGAGCGGGGCGAGGCGTCGGTGCAGGGAGCGTCGGAGCGTCATGGGCCAACCGTAGGGGCGTCCGGGGACGTGCGCCGGGACCGTCCGGGTGAGGCGGCGCCTGCGTTTCCCGCCGCGCCGGGTGGGGTGACGGCGCGCTGCACCCCCGCGGCGAGCAGCTCGAGCACCAGCGCCACGGCCGCCACGACGAGCGCGCCGGCGATGCCCTTGCCGTACTGCGTGCGGAAGAAGCCGTCGGTGATGACCCGGCCCAGGCCGGGCCCGGCGACCAGCGCGGCGATCGTGGCGGTCGCCCAGACCTGCACCAGCGCCAGGCGCACTCCAGAGGCCACGAGCGGCAGCGCCAGCGGCCACTCCGCGCGGCGGAACACCTGCCAGCCGTTCATCCCCATGCCCCGGGCGGCCTCGCGCACCTCGGCGGGCACCTCGCGCACGGCGGTGTAGGCGTTGGTGATGATCGGCGGCAGCGCGAAGAGCGCCAGCGCGACCAGGGTCGCGGCGCCGCCGCGCCCGAAGGGCCCGAGGGTGGCGGTGCCCGGGAAGAGGTCACCCGTCCAACCCCACGGGTCGGCGGTCACCAGCAGCGCCAGCAGCGCGAAGGTCGGGACGGCGCGCCCGACGTTGGTGATGTTGATGGCGAGGAAGCCGCCGCGGCCGACGTGCCCCAGCCACAGCGCCAGCGGCAGGCCGACGAGCACCGCGATCCCCAGCGCGCCCGCGGTGAGGAGCAGCTGCTCTGCCAGCAGCGCCAGCATCCCGCCGTCCCCGGTCCAGCTGCTGGCGTCGGTGAGGTAGCGCCACGCGTCCTGGAGGACCCTCACGCGCTCGCCCCCTGCCCCTGCCGCCCGCGGGTCCACGGTGTCGCGGCCCGCTGCACCAGCACCAGCAGCACGTCGAGGAGCACCGCCAGCGCGACGCAGAGCACCGCGGCGGTCATCAGCTCGGCGCGGAAGTTGCCCTGGACCCCGTCGCGGATGAGGTTCCCCAGCCCGCCGTAGGAGACCAGGCTGCCCACGGTCGTGAGCGCCACGGTCGAGACGGTGGCCACGCGCAGCCCGGCGACGAGGACGGGTACGGCGAGGGGCAGCTCGACCCGCAGGAGCAGCCGCCCGGCGCCGTACCCCAGGCCGCGCGCGGCCTCGCGCACGTCCTCCGGGACCGCGCGCAAGCCCTCGAGCAGCGCGCGCACCAGGATCGTCAAGGCGTAGAGCGCCAGCCCGATGACGACGGTCGTGGCGCTGAGGCCGGTGAACGGCACCAGCAGCGGGAAGAGCGCGATCGAGGGCACGGTGTAGAGCCCGGTGCTGACGCCGAGGATCGTGCTCTCGAGGCGGGGGTAGCGACGCGCTAGCAGCGCCAGCGGGAAGGCGATGACCAGCCCGAGCAGCACCGCGGCGAGCGTGATGAGCAGGTGCTGGACGGTGGCGTCGAGGATCTCGGGCCGGTAGTCGCGGACGTAGTCCCAGCAGAACCACTCGTTGACCAGGCGGCTGTAGCAGCGGGGCTCCGTGCCCGCGTCGACGGCCGCCGCCTGCTCGCCCACCCGCTCGCCGACCCGCCCGCCGAGGAGCCCGCTCGCCGCCCGGGGGGCGAGGGTCGCCGCGAGTAGGGTCACGCGCATGGACGCTACCGGCTCCGACGCCGCTGCCCGGGTGGGGCGCGACGCGCCCGGGCCTGTCGCGCACCGCTCCGCCGACCCGATGATCCGCCTGTCCGGGGTCTCGAAGAGGTACGACGACGGAACCGTCGCCGTGCACGACCTCGACCTCGAGGTCGGTCGCGGGGAGACGGTCGTGCTCGTGGGGCCGTCGGGCTGCGGCAAGTCGACGACGCTGAAGATGGTCAACCGGCTGATCGAGCCCACCACCGGCTCGATCGAGATCGACGGCCGCGACGTCACCGGGGTCGACCCGGTCGAGCTGCGCCGCGGCATCGGCTACGTCATCCAGCAGGTCGGGCTCTTCCCGCACCAGAGGGTCGTCGACAACGTCATGACCGTGCCGCTCATGGTCGGCACGTCCCGCCCTTCGGCCCGGTCCCGGGCAGAGGAGCTGCTCGCGCTGGTCGGGCTCGACCCCGCCGCGCACGGCTCGCGCTACCCCCACCAGCTCTCCGGCGGCCAGCGCCAGCGCGTCGGCGTGGCCCGCGCGCTCGCGGCCGACCCGCCCGTGCTGCTGATGGACGAGCCGTTCGGTGCGGTCGACCCGGTGGTGCGGGTGCGGCTGCAGGAGGAGTTCCGCGCGCTGCAGCGCTCGCTGGGCAAGACCGTCGTCATGGTCACCCACGACATCGACGAGGCCGTGGCGATGGGCGACCGGGTCGCCGTCTTCGCCGAGGGCGGGCGGCTGGCCCAGGTCGGCACCCCGCTGGAGCTGCTGGCCCGCCCGGCCGACGACCAGGTCGCGGGCTTCGTGGGCTCGGAGTCCGGGCTGCGCCGGCTCTCCGTCGTACCCCTGCGGGTCGAGGACCTCGAGCCGCTCGAGGGTGTCACCGGCGGTCAGCTCGGCGCCGCGATCCCGCTGGACTCCACGCTCGAGCAGGCGCTCGCCGCGATGCTGCGCGAGGACCGGGCGATGGTGGGGGTGCGCGACGGTGCGGCGTTCGTCGGGGTGCTCACGCCCGCCGGGGTGCACCGGGCGTTGCGGCGGGCCTTGGCCTGACCCGAGCGCGGCCAGGTTCAGCGGCCACGCGTCGGCCCCGCAGCGACTCACTCGACCGGCACGTCCAGGTGCCAGGACTCCGTGACGTACTTCGTGCGCCAACCCATCGACTCGTAGAGCTGGTGGGCGTGGGTGGAGGAGTCAGCGTCGACCTCGAGCCCGACCGAGACCCGGCCGCGACGGGCGGCGTCGGCGATGACGGTGCGCAGCAGTCCCTTGGCGACCCCACGGCCGCGGGCGGCGTCGACGACCCCGATGTAGGAGACGTACGACGAGTCCGGACCCGTCGCGTTGTGGGAGACCGTCCCGATCAGGGCCCCCACCGCGGGGTGGCGGCCGGCGGGCGCGTCCAGGCCCTCGGGGACGTCGTCGACGAGCTCGGCCAGCCACCAGTGGTTCCAGCGGTGGCCGGGGTCCTCGCGCAGCCGGTGCAGGAACTCGGCGTAGGACTCCTCGAAGGAGTTGAAGTGGTCGGTGAACGCGGCCTCGAGGACGTCGTGCACCGCGCGCAGGTCCTCCTCGTCGGGGAGCCCCTGCCCCTCCCGGTCGACCAGCCGGAACCGGGCGCCGCGCGCCTCCCACTCGTCGGGGTCGGGCACCAGCTCGACCTCGTGCGGCTCCACCGGGCGGGTCATCTGCCACCAGGTGCGGACCTTGCGGAAGCCGGCGCTGGTGAGCCAGGCGTACTGCCGGTCGTCGCCCTCGAAGGCACCGGTGTCGATCTGCTGGGTCTCCAGCCCCCGCGCCGCGCCCACCGCGCGGGCCTGGCCGCGCGCCCACTCGATAAGGACGTCGGAGCACTTGCGCGCGATCGGGTGGGCCAGCTCGCGGGAGACGATGTGGACGTAGAGCATCCGCCCGCCGGCGCGGTCGTGCACGCTGCCCCAGGCCTGGATCTGGCCCTCGGGGTCGCGGACGACGACGTTCTCGCGCGTGCGCAGCCCGTGCTCGGACACCTCGACCAGCACGTCGTCGACGCTGGCCCCGGCCCAGCCGCGCCCGTGGCGCTCGTGGGCCCGCAGCAGGTGCGTCAGGCGGGCGACCTCGAACCGGTCGGTCGCGTCCGGCGTACCGATCTCCCAGCCGTCAGGCAGCGGCGGGTCCCCCACCAGCTCCTCGGGATCGGACTCGAAGCGGCTCTCCTCGGGGATCACGCGGCCTCATCATGCCGCAGGTCGTCTCACCCGGGCGGCCGGTGCGGGCTGCGCCGCTGTCGGTCGAGCAGCGCCGTCCGCGCGCGGAAAGTCCGAATCATTTCTGATGCTCCACGCGAGCTGAGCATCAGAATTGATTCGGAGTAGCCCCGACCCGCCCCGGGCTCAGGCGTGCTTGCGACGCCCCTCGGCGGCGTGCCAGGCGGCGGTGACCGTGTCGAGCTCGGCGCGCAGGACGTCGACCTCCTGCTCGAGCTCGGCCACGCGCATGATCGCGTCAGTGGTCTGCTCGGAGGCGGCGTCCAGGGCGCGGGTGGCGACGAGGAGGTCCTCCTCGAGGCGGTCGGTGCGGCGGCGCTCGGCGGCGAGGTCGCGGGCCGCGTCGGCGGCCTGGCGCTGGGTCGCGGACAGGACGGTGCCGAGCTCGGTGAGCGCCTGCTCGCGCTCGGCGATGCGGGAGCGGAGGTCCTCGACGCGGGCGGTGTGCTCGGCGGAGCGCTCCTCGGCGAGGCGGCGGTAGGCCTGCGCCTGCTCGGCCCGGTCGCGGGCGGCGTCGCGGCGCGACTGCACGAGCTCGGCGTGGGTGATGCGCGTCGCGGCGGCGCCGAGCACCACGGCCCCGGCGGCGGCGAGCACCAGCAGCAGCCACGAGCCGGACGCGGCGGTGCCGGCGACCAGGGTCGCGGAGACGACCAGCAGCAGGGTGGCAACGCTCAGCCGGGTCGAGCGCTGGCGCCGTCGGGCGGTCGCGGCCGACGTGACCTGTGTGACGGGAGTGGCCGCTGGGGAAGTCATGCCGTCCAGGTTAGGGCGCGGAGTCGTCCAGCCGGACGCGACACGCACGCTCGAGCAGCACGCCGCACGCGACGACCGCCACAGCCGCGAGCGCCGCGAGGCCCGACCAGAGCACCCGGTCACCGGCCAGCGGGCCGCGCGAGCCGAGCCAGGCCAGGGCGTAGCCGGCGTACCCGCCACCCGCCACGCTCCCGACGTACGACGCCGCCCGGCCGAACGCGAGCCGGTTGACCGCCCGGTGCGGCTCGAGGAGGTCGGGGCGGCGCTTGAGCGTGCGGCGGGTGTCCCAGGCGAACCGCCCGAGCGCGACCGCGACGAACGCCAGCAGCGTCGGCTGCGGCCAGGTGACGACGGGGGCGACCCCGCGCAGCTCGACCGAGACCGGGCGCAGCAGCCACCCGAGCACCAGCCCGGCCAGGGCCAGCAGCACGAGCACGACCGGGGAGACCGGCCGGATCGTGCCGGTCGGAGCCTCCCGGGGCGGCTCGGTCACTCCAGCCCGAGGGCCAGGTCGTCGCGCAGGGTGACGCCGTCGAGGCCCACCGCGGCCAGCAGGTCGGCGATCGGGCCGCGGTCGGGGATGACGGCGTCGGGCTCGAGGTCGAACCACGGCTTCAGGACGAAGGCGCGCTCGGCCGCCCGCGGGTGCGGGAGCTGCAGCTCGTCGGTGGCGCTGCGGCGGTCGCCGACGACGATCAGGTCCACGTCGAGGGTGCGCGGGGCGTTGCGGACCTCGCCGCGCTCACGGTCGAAGGCGTCCTCGATCGCCAGGGCGCGGTCGAGCAGGCGGGTCGCGGCCAGCGTGGTGTCGATGAGGACGACGGCGTTGAGGAAGGGCTTGGAGCCCTCGGGGCTGTCGACCGGCTCGGTCTCGTAGACCGGGGAGACACCGGTGACCCACACGTCGGGGGTGTCGGCGATCGCGTTGACCGCGCCCTGCAGGGTCGCCATCCGCTCGCCGAGGTTGGAGCCGATCGCCAGGACCGCGCGCCGGATCGGGCGCATCTCGCCGGTCAGGGTGTCGGCGTCGATGATGTGCGGGTTGGGCACCTCGGTCACGAAAGCTCCTCGCGGGTCCTGGTCGTCGTGAGCGTGACGTCCGAGAACGTCGCGTCGATGGGGGCGTTCGGCTTGTGCACCGTCACCCTCGCCCACTCCACTCGGCTGTCCATGAGGCACACCTCCGAGATGCGGTGGATGAGGGTCTCGATCAGGTCGACCGGGTCGCGCTCGACCGCGGCCTTCACCTGCGCCACGAGACTTCCGTAGTCCACGGTGTCGCGCAAGTCGTCGGACGCGGCGGCCGGACGGGTGTCCAGGCCGAGCTGCAGGTCGATGACGAAGGGCTGGCCCTCGCGCCGCTCGTGCTCGAAGACGCCGTGGTGGCCCCAGCACTCGATGCCGGTGACGGACAGCTCGTCAGCCACGTGCCCCTCCTTCCTCCAGCGCCTCCCAGGCGGAGAGCGCGTCGCATGACGAACCTACGTCGTGCACCCTCACCCCCCACACCCCGGCCCGGGCGCAGTGCAGCACCACGGCCAGGTGGGCCGCCTCCCGGTCGTCGACGGCCCGCGGCTCGCCCGCGGCGTCGGCGAGGAGCCGGCCCAGGAAGGACTTGCGGCTGGCGCCCACGAGCAGCCGGTGCCCGAGGGAGTCCAGCGCGGCCAGCCCGCGCAGCAGCTCCCAGCTCTGCTCGGCGGTCTTGGCGAAGCCCAGGCCGGGGTCGAGCACGAGCCGGTCCGCGTCGATCCCCGCCGCCAGCGCGGCCTCGACCCGCTGCGCGAGCTCGGCCACCACGCCGGGCACGACCCCGCCGTGGGCGGAGTAGTCGGTGTGGGCACTCATCCGGTCGGCGTGCGCGCGCCAGTGCATCGCGACGTACGTCGCCCCGCTGGTGGCCACGAGCGGGAGCATGTCGGGGTCGGCGAGCCCGCCGGAGACGTCGTTGACGATGCTCGCGCCCGCCTCGAGGGCGGCCGCGGCCACCTCGGCGCGCATGGTGTCGACCGAGACCGTCGCGCCGGCTGCCGCCAGCTCGGTGATCACCGGGACGACCCGGGCGAGCTCCTCGGCCACCAGCGGCCGGGTGGCCCCCGGCCGGGTCGACTCACCACCCACGTCGAGCAGGTCGGCGCCCCGCTCCAGCAGCGCCAGGCCGTGGGCCACGGCAGCGCGCGGCTCGACGTACCGACCGCCGTCGGAGAAGGAGTCGGGGGTCACGTTGACCACGCCCATCACCAGCGGTCGGGGCATCGGCTGCTCGGACCTCCTCGGGACGTGCCGATCGGTGTCGCGCTGCGCCGCGATCGGCTCAGCGGGCGCCGCGGGTGCCGTGGATGAGCGCCATGGCCTCGCTGCGCGTGGGGTGGTTGTGCATGATGCCGCGCACCGCCGACGTGATGGTGCTCGCCCCGCCCTTCTTCACCCCGCGCATGGTCATGCACAGGTGCTCGGCCTCGATCACGACGATGACGCCGCGGGCCTCGAGGATGTCCATGAGGGCGTCGGCGACCTGGGTCGTGAGCCGCTCCTGGACCTGAGGACGCTTGGCGTAGACGTCGACCAGCCGGGCCAGCTTGGACAGGCCGGTGATCTTGCCGGACGTCGCAGGGATGTAGCCGACGTGCGCGACACCCGTGAAGGGCACCAGGTGGTGCTCGCACATCGACCACAGCTCGATGTCGCGGACCAGCACCATCTCGTCGTGACCGAGGTCGAAGGTGGTGGTCAGCACCTCCTGCGGGGTTATCCGCAGCCCCGCGGTCAGCTCGGCGTACGCCCGGGCGACGCGGGCCGGCGTGTCGCGCAGCCCCTCGCGGTCGGGGTCCTCGCCGATGGCGGCGAGCAGCTCCCGCACGGCCGCCTCGGCGCGCGCGTGGTCGAAGGCGGGGATGTCCTGCGGGTCACGATCGGGGGTCGTGATGATGTCGGTCATGGGTGCTCGGTATCCGCTCGGGGACTCGGTGAGTCCGTCCTGGGGTGTGACCTGCGTGGTGCGACGTGGGTTCGGCCCGGTCCCCCTGCGCGGATTGACCCGATCGGGTGGGCCGCTCTGCCGGTGGCCCGTCCCGGGGCAGGCGTCAGGGGGCGTCGGGACCCGGCGGGGTCGCGTGGCCACCCGGTGCCGCGGGGCCGCCGTGCACGTCGCCGCCGGCGCCCGGGGGCGTGACGACCGCGCCCGCGGTCTGGTGCTCCGCGACGCCGTTGGCGCGCGCCCGGTCACGGATCTCCTGGGGGATCTCGACCGGGGGCATTTGCGAGGGGCGACGGGTGTCGGAGCCGGTCCACGCGGGCCGGGCCGGGCGCATCCGCAGCGCCTCGAAGATCCGGGCGATCTGCTCCTTGTCGAGCGTCTCCTTGTCCAGCAGCTCCAGGACCAGGGCGTCGAGGACGTCGCGGTTCTCCTCGAGGATGTCGAAGGCCTCCTGGTGGGCGTTCGCGAGCAGGGCCTTCACCTCCTCGTCGACGATCGCGGCGACCGACTCGGAGTAGTCGCGCGAGTGCCCCAGGTCGCGGCCCAGGAACGGCTGCGAGCCGGACTCGCCGAGCTTGATGGCACCGAGGCGCTCGGTCATGCCGTACTGCGTGACCATCGCGCGGGCCACGTTGGTGGCCTTCTCGATGTCGTTGCCGGCGCCGGTGGTCGGGTCGTGGAAGATCAGCTCCTCCGCGGCCCGTCCGCCCAGCATGTAGGCCAGCTGGTCGAGCATCTGGCTGCGGGGCTGGGAGTACTTGTCGGAGTCGGGCAGCACCATCGTGTAGCCCAGCGCCCGACCGCGCGGCAGGATCGTGATCTTGTGGACCGGGTCGTTGCCCGGGAGCGCCGCGGCGACGAGGGCGTGGCCGCCCTCGTGGTAGGCGGTGATGAGCTTCTCCTTCTCGCTCATCAGGCGCGTACGCCGCTGCGGACCGGCGATCACGCGGTCGATCGCCTCGTCCAGCGCCTCGTTGGTGATGAGCTTGGCGTTGGCGCGCGCGGTGAGCAGCGCGGCCTCGTTGAGGACGTTGGCCAGGTCGGCGCCGGAGAAGCCGGGGGTCCGGCGGGCGACCGAGAGCAGGTTGACGTCGGTGGCCAGCGGCTTCCCGCGCGAGTGGACCTTCAGGATCTGCTCGCGACCGGACAGGTCGGGGGCGTCGACCTGGATCTGCCGGTCGAAGCGGCCGGGCCGCAGGAGCGCCGGGTCGAGCACGTCGGGACGGTTGGTGGCCGCGATGAGGATGACCCCACCTCGTACGTCGAAGCCGTCCATCTCCACGAGCAGCTGGTTGAGCGTCTGCTCGCGCTCGTCGTGGCCGCCGCCCATGCCGGTGCCGCGGTGGCGGCCCACGGCGTCGATCTCGTCGATGAAGACGATGGCCGGGGCGTTCTCCTTGGCCTGCTCGAACAGGTCGCGCACGCGGCTCGCACCCACACCGACGAACATCTCGACGAAGTCGGAGCCGGAGATGGAGTAGAAGGGGACACCGGCCTCGCCCGCGACCGCGCGGGCCAGCAGGGTCTTGCCGGTGCCGGGCGAGCCGTAGAGCAGCACGCCCTTGGGGATCTTGGCGCCGACGGCCTGGAACTTGGCCGGCTCCTGCAGGAACTCCTTGATCTCGCCGAGCTCCTCGATCGCCTCGTCGCACCCGGCGACGTCGGCGAAGGTCGTCTTCGGCATGTCCTTGGAGATCAGCTTGGCCTTGGACTTGGCGAACTGCATGACGCCGCGGCCGCCGCCGCCCTGCATGTTGTTGAGCAGCCACAGGAAGACGATGAAGATGATGATCAGCGGCAGGAACGAGAAGAGGAAGGTGCCGAGCGCGCTCGGGCGGGAGACCTCGGTGCTGAGCTCCTCGATCTCCCCGGCCTCGACCTGCTGCTGGGCCTGGACGTAGAGGCGCGACTGGGTGCCGCTGATCCAGAAGGTGCGGACCTCCGCACCCTCCTCACGGACGCCGTCGTCGAGGATCGCGCGGATCTCCTGGTCACCGTCGACGAAGGTGATCTCCTTGACCTCGCCCTCGGCGATGTAGGACGTCATCTCCGAGGAGGTGATCTCGTCGCCGCCCCCGCTGGGCGCCAGGAACTGCAGGGCCAGCAGGACGCCGACCACGGCCACGACGATCCAGAGCCAGGGACTCTTGCCTATGCGCTTCACGGACTTCTCTCGTTGGGTGCACGATTCGAAGTGACGACGGTACCCGCCGCCACCGTTCCCATCCTCTCAGGAGGCTGGGAACGAGGCCCTCGAGGACTGGCGCTCAGCTGTAGACGTGCGGGGCGAGGGTGCCGATGTCGCGCAGGTTGCGGTACTTCTCGCGGTAGTCCAGGCCGTAGCCGACGACGAACTCGTTGGGGATGTCCCACCCGACGTACTTCACGTCGACGGGCATCTGCAGGGCCTCGGGCTTGCGCAGCAGGGTGGCGATCGCGACGCTCGCGGGGTTGCGGCTGCTGAGGTTGGAGGTCAGCCACGACAGCGTGAGCCCGGTGTCGATGATCTCGTCGACGATCACCACGTGCCGGCCGCTGATGTCGGTGTCGAGGTCCTTGAGGATGCGCACGACGCCGCTGGACTTGGTGCCCGAGCCGTAGGAGCTCACCGCCATCCAGTCCATCTCGATGTGGCGCTCGAAGGAGCGGGCCAGGTCGGCCATCACCATGACCGCACCCCGCAGGATGCCGACGATGAGGAGCTCCTCGCCCTCGTAGTCGCGCTGGATCTCCTGGGCCATCTCCCGCAGCCGCTGCTGGATCTGGGCCTCGGTGAACAGCACGTTGACGAGGTCGTTCTCCACGTGGGCAGAGTCCATGGGCGGCAGCCTACGACCGGTACGCCGTCGGGCGGCACGCGGCCGGGGTCCCGGCCGCGTGCCGACCCGCTCAGCCCGACCCGCTCCGCTCAGCGGCGGCCGGCCCCCGGCTTGGCGACCACGACCTTGAGGGTCCTTGCCTTGGAAGACTTCAGCCCGTCGACGCCGCGGTACTCCACCGACAGCCTGTGCGTGCCGCGCGGCAGCCGACCCAGGTCCACGGTGGCGACACCCTGGTCGGCCCTCGTCAGGCGCTGGGTGGCGAGGACCTTCTTGCCGTCCAGGACGACGAGTCGCCCACCCGTGACCTTGGCCCGCTTGCTGTCGACGGCCACCGAGACCACCACCGACTGGCGCGGGGCGACGACCGGGTCGAGGACCTCGGCGACGGTGCTGGTCGGCCAGTCGCGCAGGTCGAGGCGGAGCTCGCCGAGGCTCACCGGCTTGGCGCTGCGGACGTTCACGTCGGAGAGGAAGGTGGCGTCGTACCCGCGCTTGACCAGCACGACGTCGTACACGCCCCGGTCGACCCAGAGGTAGAAGTAGCCGTGCTGCGGTCCGGTGCGGCGGGCGCTGGCGTAGGTGAGCGCGGTCGCGACGGGCTCGCCCGTGCTGGCGTCGAGCGCCTGGACCGCGACGTTGTCGACGCCCTTGCCGTTGCCGTCGACGGCGACACCCTGGATCAGGTACGCCGGCTGGGTGGTCACGACACCGTCGTCGTCGCCGTCCTCGTCCTCGTCCTCGTCGTCACGGTCGTCGTCGCACCCCCAGGCGAGCAGCCAGCACAGGGGGCCGTCGTCGTCAGGGCCGCCCCCGCCCTTGGCGTGGGCGGTCCCGACCGGCGCGAGCGCGGACAGGAAGACGAACAGGACGGTCAGCAGGCTCAGACGCTTCTTCATGTGTGGTGCTCCCATGGCTCGGACCGCGGGCGCGGTCGACTCCCCTGACCTGAGGGTCGGCCGGTTCCGGACCGGGATGAGCCGGAATGGCGAGGCTTTGCCTGCGCGGCTGCCCGGATGGCCCTTCTGGGTCATGGGGGCTCTGGTCGGGCGGCTGGGGCGGGTGTGGGCACAGGGGATTAGCGCCCTGTGTGGTGTTCCGGTTCAAGCAGGTGGCTGTTGGGCTTTGCCTGATGGGTGTTGGGACGTGGCGGGCACGGGGGTGCCCGGAGCGGTGCTCAGGTGGTCAGTGCGTTGTTGTGAAGTCGCTGGAGGTTGACGGCTGCTGCTGCGAGGT
>NZ_JASBRN010000077.1 GCF_030149505.1 Nocardioides sp. | reverse complement strand
GGCGCGCGGGGGGGGGTCTCCCTAACTATCTTCCCCCCCCGGCGGGGGGTTGGGTATAAAAGGTTGGCGCACTACCCCGGTCCCGGCCGCGCCTCAGCGCGGGTGCGCCGCGATCCGCTCCCGGATCAGCGCCTCCAGCCGGGGTACGTCGTCGGCCAGCCCGATCCGGGGCGCGAACCGGAGCATCGTGTCGACGAAGAGGTCGCCCGACTCGACCAGCCGCGGATCCATGTGGCCGAAGACCTCGAGGGTGACGACGCCGTACAGCTGGGTCCAGCCCTGCATGTAGACCCACATCAGGCCGCGGTCCTCGACGGCGATCCCCTCGCTCTCGGCCGGGATGACCGGGTCGAGGACGGCCTGCTGGGCGGCGGGCGGCAGGTCGGCCACGGCTGGTACGGGGAAGTGCCGCTGCTCCCAGATCGCTCGGATCTGGCCGGTGAAGAGGTGCCCCGAGCTGCTGAGGGTGAGCGCGTCGCGCCGGATGCAGGCGCTGTCGGCGATCGGGTTGGCGAAGACCAGGCCGAACTCCCGCGGCGAGCCGTGCGCCCACTGGCGGAACTCCGCCGCGCTCACGCACAGCCGTCCCGCGACGTCGTCGACGGGCAGCTCGTCGGCAGCCGCGCGGAACCGCTCGGTCGCCTCCCGGTCGATCTCGAAGGCCACGAGGTCGACCAGCTCCTGGTAGCTCGCGACGTAGCGGTAGAGCGCCGGCGCGGTCATGCCCATCCGCTGGGCCACCGCCCGCAGCGAGAGGTCCTCCCGTTCGCGCAGCAGGGCGATCGAGGTCGTCACGATCTCGGCGTACGTCGCCTCGCGCTGTCGCTCGCGGCGCGTCGTCGGCTCGGCCGTCACGGGTCTCCTCACGGGCGGCGGGTGGTTGCGGGGTGGCAGTGCGGGTGGTCTCGACCAGTCACCAGGTGACTCGTTGACACCCACGTTAACATCATTTACGGTTTACGGCGTTCACTTCTGTGGGCACCTGTCACGGATCTGCGTGGGGAAGTCGAGGACGACGATGATCGATCGCTGAGGAGAGCTGGTGGGCCGCCGGGCCCTGGCCGTGCTGCTGGTCGGGGTGCTGCTCACCCTGGGCGCTGGAGCGTTCGGCGCGGGCGTCTTCGACTCGCTCTCGCAGGGCGGCTTCGACGACGCCTCCTCGGAGTCGGCCCAGGAGCTGGTCGCCGAGCGCGAGGCCTTCGGCAACAAGGGCATCGACGTGGTCGCCATCTACTCCGACGAGGGCGGCCTCACCGCCGACGACCCGCAGTTCCGCGCCGCCGTGGAGGACGTGGTCGGCGCGATCCCGGCCGACGCCGTCGCCAGCGTCGTGCCCTACTACGCCGCTCCCGACGCCGGCCTGGTCAGCCAGGACGCCAGTCACGCGCAGGTGCTCATCTCCCTGGCCGGGGTGTCCCAGGACGACTTCCTCACCAACTACGACCGGGTCGCACCCGTGCTGGAGGACGTCGAGGGCCTCGACGCCGACCTCGCCGGCGCCTTCGCGGTCTACAACGACGTCAACCAGATCACCTCCGACGACCTCAAGCGCGCCGAGCTGATCTCGCTCCCGATCGTCATCCTGCTCGCGCTGCTCATCTTCGGCTCCGCCGTGGCCGCCCTCATGCCCGCGATGGTCGGCATCGTGGCGATGCTCGGCGCCCTGGCCGTGGTGCGGGTGATCGCCGAGTTCACCGAGGTGTCGGTCTTCTCGGTCAACGTCATCTCGCTGCTGGGCATCGGCCTGGCCATCGACTACGCCCTCTTCGTCATCAGCCGCTTCCGCGAGGAGCTGGCCCTCCAGCCGCTCGACGCGCCCGACGCCGCTGCCGTCGCGATCCGCCGCACGATGGCCACCGCCGGCCGCACCGTGCTGTTCTCCGGCCTCACCGTCGCCGCGGCGATGGCCAGCCTGCTGATCTTCCCGCAGGCCTTCCTCCGCTCGATGGGGTACGGCGGCATCGCGGCCGTCGTGGTGGCCATGCTCGCCGCCCTCACGATCCTGCCGGCGGTGCTGCGGCTGCTCGGCCGGCGGGTCGACGCCGGCCGGTTGCCCTGGCGCCGCGACCGCTCCCTGGCCCCCGGCGAGGGCGGCCGGTGGGCGGGCCTCGCCCACGCCGTGATGCGCCGACCCGTGCTGGTCATGGTCGTCACGATCGCCGCCCTGCTCGCCGTCGCCAGCCCGTTCCTGGGCGCCAAGTGGGGCAGCGTCGACTACCGCGTGCTGCCGCCCGACGCCCCCGCCCACGAGGCCGCGGCACTGCTCAACGAGGAGTTCGGTCCCGAGACCTCCACCGCCCAGCTGCTTCTCCGGGGCACCGAGCCGACCGACGTGGCGGCGTACGTCGAGGAGGTCCGGGCGGTCCCCGGTGTGCTGGACGTGGTGTCCGTCGCCGAGGACGGCACCGACACGCTGCTGCGCGCGGTCTGGGAGGGCAACAGCCAGACCGAGGCCTCCCAGGACCTCGTCCGCGACCTGCGCGCGATCGACCCGGCCTCCGGCGAGGCGCTGGTCGGCGGGCTCAGCGCCGACACCGTCGACCTGATCGCCTCGGTCGCCGACCACCTGCCGTGGATGGGCCTGATCGTCGTCGGCGTGATGCTCGTGCTGCTGTTCGTGGCGTTCGGCTCGGTGGTGCTGCCGGTCAAGGCGGTGCTGATGAACCTCTTCTCCATCACCGCCTCCTTCGGCGTGGTGACCTGGATCTTCAGCGACGGCAACCTGGCCGGCCTCCTCGGCTTCGAGCCGCAGGGCTTCCTCGACGCCACCAACCCGATCCTGATGCTGGCGATCCTCTTCGGGCTCTCGATGGACTACGAGGTCTTCCTGCTCTCCCGCGTCCGCGAGGAGTGGGACCGCACGCACGACAACGACCGGGCGGTCGCTGCGGGCGTGCAGAAGACCGGGCGGATCATCACCTCGGCCGCGCTGCTGCTCGGCGTGGTGATCGGTGCGTTCGGCACCAGCGGCATCGTGTTCATGAAGATGCTCGGCGTCGGCATGCTCGTGGCGCTTCTCATCGACGCCACCATCGTCCGGGCGCTGCTCGTGCCGGCGACGATGAAGCTGCTGGGCGACTGGAACTGGTACGCCCCCGGGCCGCTCGCCCGCTGGTGGGAGAGGTACGGCTTCCGCGAGGAGGGCCCCGCCGCGCACGTCCCCGACACCCGCGACCCGGGCACGCCCTCCGAGGACCGGGTGCCCGAGCCCGTCTGACCCCCTGCCCCCCGGCGCGCGGCCGCCGCCCTCCCCGGGACGCCCTCGGGCGTCAGGCGGTCGCGCGCCGGCGCGGGAGCGCTGCGAGCACGAGCAGCAGGACCAGTGCGACGCCGGCCGCCAACGCGGTCGAGAGCCACAGGTCCGCGACCAGGGCGTCCCACACCTGCAGCACGAGCTCGCGCTCCTCGCCCCGCGGCGCGGCCGCCTCGACCACCCGCCGACCGGCGACCAGGGAGACGGCCAGCAGGCCGAGCGCCGGCAGGGCCAGCCCGGCCGCCAGCATCCCGGTGCGCCGCCGCAGGGGCGAGGCCGCCAGGGCCAGCGCCAGGGCGGCGAGCGCCAGCAGGGGTACGACGGTGCCCCGTCCCTCCACGGCCTGCCAGACCCGCCGGGCCTCGTCGATCTCGCCGGTCCCCGCGATCGTGAAGCTGGTGGGCGGCACCTCGACACGCTCGGCCAGGAACTGCGCCGGCAGCTGGTCGAGCACCGCCTCCACGACGGGGGTGATGTCGATCCGCACGTCGCCGCCCTCGCCGACCGGCCGCGACAGCACGTCCACGAGCGAGGTGTGCGCCACCTCGTTGCTCGCCCGCCACAGCGGCGGGAACGCCTGCGACGCCACCACCCGGCGTACGGCCAGGGAGACCGCGTCGCCCAGCGCGTCCTCGGCGACCGACGGCGCCCCGACCAGCCGCAGCACAGCGACCCGGACCCGCACCGTGATCGCGTCCTGCACCGCCTCGTCCTCGGCCAGCGGGGTCACCGCGTCGAGGTAGCCCTCCCGGTCCGCGACCGTGCGGTCCACCCAGGAGGTCACCAGCGCTGCCGGCAGCAGCACCACCGCGACGAGGACGAGCAGGACCGAGAGGACACGACGGAGCGGGCGCACCGGCGCGAGTCTGCCCCAGGCCCCCCGCGCCGACCCCCAGGGGGCCGAGCCGCCCCGCGTTTCCTGAAGGAGCGGGCCGCTCGGCGAGAAGGTCAGGGTCGGGGTCGGGGGGCGACGACGGCGGCGGCGTGCGGCGGGAGGACCAGGGTCGTCGCGCCGGGCGCGGTGTCCAGCCGCGGCCCGGCGGTGGTGCCGAGCAGCAGCCGGCCCCCGACCAGGGCACCGGTCAGCGGGACCTGCGCCGTGTCGTCGCCGAGGTTGAGCGCGACGAGGGTGTCGCGGCGCCACAGCAGCACCAGCCGCGAGGCCTCGTCGACCTCGCACCGCACGGCGGCGAAGGACGGGTCCGTCAGCTCCGGCCTCGTACGCCGCAGGGCGGCGAGCGCCCGGTAGAAGTCGAGCACCCGGGCGTGCCGTCCGCCGTCGCGGTCCGGATCGGTCTCGGACCAGTCGAGCTTCGAGGCGAGGAACGTCTGCGGGTGCTGCGGGTCGGGGACGACGGCCGGGTCCCAGCCCATCTTCTCGAACTCCGCGAGCCGCCCCTCGGCGGTCGCGCGGTCCAGCTCGGGCTCGGGGTGGGAGGTGAAGAAGGCGAACGGTGTGGACGCCGCCCACTCCTCGCCCTGGAAGAGCATCGGGGTGAAGGGCCCGGCCATCGTCAGCAGTGCCGCACACATCAGCTGGTCCTCGTCGAGGACCTCGGTGATCCGGTCGCCGCGGGCGCGGTTGCCGATCTGGTCGTGGTTCTGGCTGGCGACGACCAGCCGCCAGGTCGCGGTGTGCTCGAGGTCGATCGGCACCCCGTGCTCGCGCTCGCGGAACGAGGACCACGTGCCGTCGTGGAAGAACCCGCGCGTCAGCACCTTCTGCAGCGCGGTCAGCGGCTCGAAGTCGGCGTAGTAGCCGGTCGTCTCCCCGGTCAGCGCGACGTGGACCGCGTGGTGGAAGTCGTCGCTCCACTGGGCGGTCAGGCCGTGGCCGCCGGCCTCGCGCGGGCGGAACATCACCGGGTCGTTGAGGTCGGACTCGGCGATGAGCGACAGCGGCCGGCGCTGGTGCGCCGACAGGGCGTCGACCTCGACCGCCAGCTCCTCCAGCAGGTGGACCTCGGAGGAGTCGTGGAGCGCGTGCACGGCGTCGAGCCTCAGCCCGTCGACGTGGTAGTCGCGCAGGAACATCAGGGCGTTGTCGAGGATCAGCCGCCGCACCTCCGCGGAGCCCTCGCCGTCGAGGTTGACCAGGTCGCCCCAGGTGTTGCGGCCGTCCTTGAGGTAGGGCCCGAAGAGCGGCAGGTAGTTCCCCGACGGGCCGAGGTGGTTGTGCACGACGTCCTGCACGACCCCCAGGCCACGCGCGTGGCAGGCGTCCACGAACCGCTGGTAGGCCGCCGGCCCGCCGTACGTCTCGCTCACCGCGAACCAGCCGACCCCGTCGTACCCCCAGTTGTGGGTGCCGTTGAAGGAGTTGACCGGCAGCAGCTCGACCAGGTCGACGCCGATCGAGACGAGGTGGTCGAGCCGCTCGACGGCGGCGTCGAGGGTGCCGTCGGGCGTGAACGTGCCCAGGTGCAGCTCGTAGACGACCGAACCCGGCAGCTGCCGCCCGGTCCACCCCGCGTCGGTCCAGGCGAAGGTCGCGGGGTCGTACGTGCGCGACAGCCCGTGCACCCCGTCGGGCTGGCGCCGCGAACGGGGGTCGGGCCGCGGCGTCGGGTCGTCGTCGAGCAGGAAGCCGTAGTCGACCTCGCCCGCGACCGGGACGTCGACGCGCCACCAGCCGTCGTCGTCGCGCTCCATCGACACCGTCGCGCCGTCGACCAGCAACCGCACGCGCTCGGGCCGCGGGGCCCAGACCTCGAAGAGCACTCAGTCCTCCTTCACCAGCAGCGCGACGGGGTACGTCGACAGCAGCGACTCCAGCGACCCGTTGCTCACCCGGTTGGTGAGCAGGTCGCGCCAGGCGCCCTCGGGCAGGTCGAGCGTCGTGCCGCCCCAGCCCCCGCGTGTGCGCAGGCCCAGCGGCAGCCGGGTCGCGACGGTGATCGCGCCGCCGCGGTCGAAGGCCAGCACGTGGTCGGCCGCCTCCCCGGTCGCCGGCACGCCGGCGTACGTCGTGAACAGCTCGGGCCGGTCGCGACGCAGCCTCAGCGCGGTGCTCACCAGGTGCAGCTTGGCGGTGCCGGGGTCCTCCAGCCCGCCCACGAGCGCCCCGGGTCCGGCGGCCAGCATCGAGCGGCGCAGCTCGTGGTCGACCGGGCGTCGGTTGTCGGGGTCGACGAGCGACTGCTCCCACAGCTCCGAGCCCTGGTAGACGTCCGGGACACCGGGCATGGTCAGCGCCACCAGCTTGGCCGCCAGGGCGTTGCTCCATCCGGGGTCGACGGTCCAGGCGAGCACCTCGTGCAGGACGCGTTGCACGTCGTCGCGGTCGAGCGCGGCGTCGACGGCCGCGTGCACCGCGGCCTCGTAGTCCTCGTCGGGCTCGGTCCACGTCGTGCGGTCGCCCGCCTCACGCATCGCCTTCATCGCGTAACCGTGCAGCCGTTCCCGGAAGTCGCCCCCGGGCGCGGGACCGGTCGAGGCCGGCCAGGCGCCAACGACTGCCTGCCACAGTAGGTTCGCGAAGCCCGGGTCGGGCAGCGGCACGAGGTCCAGCAGCCGGTCGAGCGCGGCGGCCCAGCCCTCCGGGGCCTCGGCCAGCACGTGGATGCGGGCGCGGACGTCCTCGCCCCTCTTGGTGTCGTGGGTGGACAGCGTCGTCATCGCGTGCGGCCAGTCGCGCTGCCGCACGACCATCGCCTCGTGGAAGCCGTCGACGGTCAGCGAGAAGACGGACGGGTCGCCGCCGACCTCGTTGAGCGAGGTGAGCCGGGAGGTCCGGTAGAACGCGCAGTCCTCCACGCCCTTGGCCATCACCATCCCCGACGTCTGCTGGAAGCGCCGCGCCCCGTCGCACGAAGGGTCGCGCAGCCACGGCTCGACGACGTCGTACGTCGCCGCGAGGTCGGGCCGCCGGGCGCGGGCGTCCGCGAGCGCGGCGTCGAGGTGCTCCTCCCCGTCGCGCTCGGTGGTGGAGAGGTAGGAGCGGTAGACCGGGAAGCAGGCCAGCAGCTCGGCGACCGCGTCCTCGCCGCGGGCGCGGTCGAGCCGGGGGACGTCGCGCCGCAGGTCGCGCACGATCCGGGCCACCTCGCTGCCGAGCAGGCCGTCGGCCACCTCCCGCTTGAGGTCGTGGACCATCGCGTGGAAGTCGACGGGTCCGCCGCGCAGCCGGGCCTCGAGGTCGGTGAGCGGCTGCTCGCCGGCGGGGTCGACCAGGACCCGGTCGACGAGCGCGAGCGCGTCGTACCCCGTCGTCCCCTCGGTCGCCCACGAGGCAGGGAGCCCCTCACCGGGCTCCAGGATCTTCTCGACCAGGACGTAGGCGCCTTCGGTGAGCCGGGCCAGGTCGTCGAGGTAGCCCTTCGGGTCGCGCAGGCCGTCGGGGTGGTCGACCCGCAGCCCGTCGACCAGGCCCTCGCGGAACCAGCGGCGGATCTCGACGTGGGTGTCGGCGAAGACCTCGGGCTCCTCCACGCGCACCGCCGCGAGGGTGTTGACCGCGAAGAACCGGCGGTAGTTGAGGTCGTCGTCGGCGCGGTGCCAGTCGACCAGCTCGTAGTGCTGGCGGGCGTGCACGGCCTGCGGGTCGTCGTCGACGCCGCTGGCAGTGCCGGGCGCCACCGGGAACGCCTGGTCCCAGTAGTGCAGCTCCAGCCCGCCACGCTCGGCCGGGCCCTCGACCAGGGTCAGGTGCCCGACACCGCCGTCGGGCAGCAGGTCGTCGTCGCCGACCACGGGGATCCGCAGCCGCTGGCCGGCGGTGTCCCAGTCGACGTCGAAGGCGGGTGCGTGCTCGGCCTCCCGGCCGTGGCGCAGCACGTCCCACCACCACGGGTCCTCGGCCGGTGTCGCGACGCCGACGTGGTTGGGGACGATGTCGACGAGCACGCCGAGCCCGAGCTCGCGTGCCCTCGCGGCCACGGCGGCGAGCCCCTCCTCGCCGCCGCGGTCGGGATCGAGGTGGTCGTGCGCGACCACGTCGTAGCCGTGCGTCGAGCCGGGCTCGGCTGCCAGCAGCGGCGAGAGGTAGAGCCAGTCGGCGCCCAGGTCGTGCACGTACGTCGCCAGCCGGGCCACCTCGTGCAGGTCCAGCTCCTTGCTCACCTGGAAGCGGTACGTCGAGGCCGGGACCCTCGCCGGCGTACGCCGCTCGCGACCGCTCACGCCTGCTCCTGCTCGCTCGCGGCGCGGTCGGACTGGCTGCGGTCCGACTGGCTGCGGTCGGACTGGGCCTTCAGCGAGGCGTCGACGGAGTGGTCCACCTCGGCCTCCGGCTCGGCCCACTCCTGCAGCACCAGCACGGTGCGGCCGGGCAGCACCACCTTCGAGCCTGACCCCAGCGGCGCGGCCGGGTCGGTCTCGCCGGCGGTGTCGATCGCGACCGACCAGGCCGCGGCGTACTCCTCCGGCGGCAGCACGAGGGTGACCTCGTCGGCCCCGGCGTTGAAGTAGAGCAGGAAGTGGTCGTCGGTGATCGGGTTGCCGCGGGGGTCGCGACCGGCGATCCCGTGGCCGTTGAGGTACATCCCGAGGACCGCGGAGCCACCGTCCCAGTCGCCGTCCTCCATCCGCCGGCCCTCGGGGTGGAGCCACACGATGTCGTGCAGGCGCTCGCCGCCGCTGACCTCCGACCCGGTGAAGAAGCGCTTGCGCCGGAAGGTGGGGTGCTCGGCGCGCAGCCGGGAGACCGCCGCGGTGAACTCCACCAGCGGCAGGTCGAGGGAGTCCCAGTCCATCCAGGAGATCTCGGTGTCCTGGGCGTAGGTGTTGTTGTTGCCGCCCTGGGAGCGACCGCCCTCGTCGCCGTGGAGCAGCATAGGGACGCCCTGGCTGAGCAGCAGCGTCGCGATGAGGTTGCGCTGGGTCCGGGCCCGGAGCCGCAGGACGTCGGGGTCGTCGGTCGGGCCCTCGACGCCGAAGTTCTGCGAGCGGTTGTGGCTCTCGCCGTCGTTGTTGTCCTCGCCGTTGGCCTCGTTGTGCTTCTCGCAGTACGACACCAGGTCGGCCAGGGTGAAGCCGTCGTGGGCGGTCACGAAGTTGATGCTGGCGAAGGGGCGACGGCCGGACTGCTCGTAGAGGTCGGAGGAGCCGGCCAGGCGTGAGGCGAACTCACCCAGCGACGGCTCGCCGCGCCAGAAGTCGCGGACCGAGTCGCGGTACTTGCCGTTCCACTCGGTCCACTGCGGCGGGAACCCGCCCACCTGGTAGCCCCCGGGGCCGACGTCCCACGGCTCGGCGATGAGCTTGACCTGCGAGACCACCGGGTCCTGCTGGACGAGCTCGAAAAAGGTGGCCAGCCGGTCGACGTCGTAGAACTCCCGCGCCAGCGCGGAGGCGAGGTCGAAGCGGAAGCCGTCGACGTGCATCTCGGTCACCCAGTAGCGCAGCGAGTCCATGATCAGCTGCAGCGAGTGCGGGTGCCGCACGTTGAGCGTGTTGCCGGTGCCGGTGTAGTCCATGTAGTGGCGGGGGTCGTCCTCGACCAGGCGGTAGTAGGCCTGGTTGTCGATGCCCTTGAACGACAGCGTCGGCCCGAGGTGGTTGCCCTCCGCGGTGTGGTTGTAGACCACGTCGAGGATCACCTCGATGCCGGCGAGGTGGAGCTCCTTGACCATCGCCTTGAACTCCTGGACCTGCTGGCCCCGGCCGGCGGCGGGGTCGTGGGTGGCCGCGGAGTAGTCGGCGTGGGGGGCGAAGAACCCCAGGGTGTTGTAGCCCCAGTAGTTGCGCAGGCCCTTCTCCAGCAGCGTGTTGTCCTGCACGAACTGGTGG
This sequence comes from Nocardioides sp., assembly GCF_030149505.1. Taxonomy (GTDB): domain Bacteria; phylum Actinomycetota; class Actinomycetes; order Propionibacteriales; family Nocardioidaceae; genus Nocardioides. The sequence continues at coordinate 98,527 of NZ_JASBRN010000077.1, read as the reverse complement.
ACCGGCATGAGCTCGATGGCGGTGACGCCGAGCTTGGTGAGGTGCTCCACGACGGCCGGGTGCGCGAGGCCGGCGTAGGTGCCGCGCAGCTCCTCGGGCACGTCGGGGTGCTGCATCGTCAGGCCCTTGACGTGCGCCTCGTAGATGACGGTGTCGGGGTAGGCGGTGCCCGGGCTGCGGTCGCCCTCCCAGTCGAAGAAGGGGTTGATGACCACGCCCAGGGTCATGTGCGGCGCGGAGTCATCGTCGTTGCGGGAGTCCTCCTCGCCGAAGGTGTAGGCGAACAGCGAGGGGTCCCAGTCGATCTCGCGCCAGGTCGCCTTGGCGTAGGGGTCCAGCAGCAGCTTGGCGGGGTTGCAGCGCAGTCCGGCGTCGGGATCCCAGGGGCCGTGGACGCGGAAGCCGTAGCGCTGGCCCGGCTGCACGCTCGGGAGGTAGCAGTGCCACACGTGGGCGTCGACCTCGGTGAGCTCGATCCGGGTCTCGACCAGCGGCCCGTCGGGCTGGTCGGGGTGGTCGTCGAAGAGGCAGAGCTCCACGCGCTCGGCGACCTCGCTGAACAGCGCGATGTTGGTGCCGCTGCCGTCGAAGGTCGCGCCGAGGGGGTAGGCGTTGCCGGGCCAGATCTCCATGTCACTCCCTGTTCCCTGTTTGGATCGATCTAACCGACCCCCCTCCCCCCGAGGGCTCACCCCTGCGCGCGGCCGGTCCGCGCGGCCGCTGCCGCGCTGGTACCCCGCGTTGCGCTCGTCACTCCCCACCTGGGTTACCTGCGGGTAGCATCTGGTCCCATGAAGCGCGAGATCTACGACGAGGACCACGAGGCATTCCGCTCCTCCGTGCGGGAGTTCCTGGAGCGTTCGGTCATCCCGAACGTCGAGCAGCACGCCATCGACAAGGCCATCCCCCGCGAGTTCTGGCTCGAGGCCGGCAAGCAGGGGTTCCTGGGTCTCGAGATCCCCGAGGAGTACGGCGGCGCCGGCGCCGGGGACTACCGCTTCAACGCCGTCATGGCCGAGGAGCTCTCCAAGGTCAACGCCGCCCTCGGCTCGTGCTGGGGCATCCACGCCGACATCACCGCGCCGTACATCGTCGCGATGGGCACCGAGGAGCAGAAGCAGCGCTGGCTCCCGGGCGTGGCCTCCGGCGAGATCCTGCTCGCCATCGGCATGACCGAGCCCTCCGGCGGCTCCGACCTCGCCGCGCTCAAGACCTCCGCGGTCAAGGACGGCGACGACTGGGTCATCAACGGCTCCAAGACCTTCATCACCAACGGCTACTCCGCCGACCTCATCATCACCGCGGTGCGCACCGACCCCGAGAAGGGCGCGCGCGGCATCTCGCTCTTCGCGATCCCCTCCGACGCCCCCGGCTTCTCGCGCGGTCGCAAGCTCGACAAGGTCGGCCAGGACGAGTCGGACACCGCCGAGCTCTTCTTCGAGGACGTCCGGCTCTCCGAGGAGCACGTGCTGGGTGAGCTCGGTGGCGGCTTCATCGCGATGATGCAGAAGCTCCCGCAGGAGCGCCTGGGCTGCGCGATCTCCAACGTCGCGCACGCCAAGCAGATCCTCATCGAGACGCTGCAGTACACCAAGGACCGCAAGGCCTTCGGCGCCCCGATCGGCACCTTCCAACACAACAAGTTCCTGCTGGCCGAGCTGTTCACCTCCATCGAGGTCGCCGAGGCCTACATCGACACCTGCGTCATCGCCCACGACAAGGGCGAGCTGACCCCCGTCGACGCGGCCAAGGCCAAGTGGTGGTCCTCGCAGGTCCAGAACGACGTGCTCGACCACTGCGTCCAGCTGCACGGCGGCTACGGCTTCATGAACGAGTACCGCGTGGCCCGCGCCTGGCGCGACGCCCGCGTCTCCAAGATCTGGGCCGGGTCCAACGAGATCATGAAGGAGCTCATCGGCCGCGATCTGGGCCTGTAGCACGCACCTCGCTGCGTTGTCGGCGCTCGACGACCCGCTTCGCTCCAAGGTCGCCTTCGCGCCTCCGCCTTGCGATGCACGCACTACAGGCCCAGCTCGCCACGGCGACCTAGGCTCGTAGCACTCGACCTGAGGGGGCGCCCTCCCGGCGTACGAGCCGGGGGGCGCCCCCTTCGTCGTCCCCGCACGTGACCGGGACCGCTGAGCGCAGCCTCACCTTCGTTGTCGGCCCGGACGCCACGGGGGAGGATCGACGCGTGACCTCCGAGCCGACGTACGTCGACCCCGCCGACGTGGACCCGCAGCAGCACGACGACGAGCCCCACGACACCGGCATCCGCTCGCGTCTGAACTGGCTGCGTGCCGGGGTGCTGGGCGCCAACGACGGCATCGTGTCGACCGCCGGCCTGGTGGTCGGTGTCGCCGGCGCGACCACCGACCGCTCGGCGATCCTGATCGCCGGCACCGCCGCCCTGGTGGCCGGTGCGCTGAGCATGGCGGCCGGTGAGTACGTCTCGGTCAGCACCCAGAGCGACTCCGAGAAGGCGCTGCTGGACAAGGAGCGCCGCGAGCTGGTCGAGGAGCCCGAGGAGGAGCTCGCCGAGCTCGCCCAGATCTACGTCGACAAGGGCCTCTCGCCCGCGCTCGCCCAGCAGGTCGCCGTCGAGCTCACCGCCCACGACGCGCTGGCCGCGCACGCCGAGGCGGAGCTGGGCATCGACCCCGGCGAGGTCACCAACGCCTGGCACGCGGCCTGGGCCTCGATGATCTCCTTTTTCCTCGGCGCGCTGCTGCCCCTGCTGACGATCGTGCTCGTCGGCCCCGACCTGCGCGTCCCGGTCACGATGGTCGCGGTCGCCGTGGCCCTCGCGCTCACCGGCTGGGCCAGCGCCAGGCTGGGCTACGGCCCGCCGGGCCGGGCCGTGGCGCGCAACGTCGGCGGCGGCGTCTTCGCCATGGTCGTCACGTTCGCGGTGGGATCGGCGCTGGGAGCCGGCATCGCCTGATGAGGGCGTTCGCGGCGTTGGTCCCGCCCCAGCACGCGGTGGACGACCTGGAGGACTTCCTCGAGCCACGCCGGGCGGCCGGCACCTTTCGGTGGTCCGCGCCGGAGCAGTGGCACGTGACGCTGGCCTTCTACGCCGACGTGGCCGAGCACCGGGTCGACGACCTGGTCGAGGCGCTGGCTGCGGCGGCCGCGCGACGGCGTACGACGCCGGCGCGGATCGCAGGCGGCGGCGCCTTCCCGCACGGGGTCGCCGCGAAGGTGCTCTGGGCGGGGCTCGTCGGCGATGACGAGGAACTCGGCCGCCTCGCCGCCGGCTGCCGCGCCGCGGCCTCCCGCGCCGGCACCCGCGTCGACGGCCAGCCGTTCCGGCCCCACGTGACCCTCGCCCGCATCGGGGCGCCGCAGGAGGTCACCCGCTGGGTCCGTCTCCTCGACACCTACACCGGACCGGAGTGGGTCGCCGACACCGTCACGCTCCTCGCCTCGCACCTGGGTGAGGGGCCCCGCCGCCGCCCCCGGCACGAGGTGCTCGAGGAGATCGCGGTCTGAGCCGGGACCGGACCTGCGGACCCGCGGGCACCCAGGCATTCGCAGGGCCGACCGGCGCGTACCCCACGCTCCACCCGGGAGAGGGCTAGGTTGCTGGACATGCGAGTCGCAGTCGCGCGGGAGACCCGCGAGGGCGAGACCCGGGTGGCGATGGTCCCCGAGCTCGTCGGGAAGCTGGCCGCGCTCGGGCACGAGGTCGTGGTCGAGACCGGCGCCGGCCTAGGGGCCCTCCACGAGGACGAGGAGTACGCCGCTGCCGGGGCCCTCGTCGAGGACGACCCGTTCCCGGAGGCCGACCTGGTCTGCTCGGTGCAGCCGCTGTCCCGTGACACCCTCCGCCGGCTCCGCGCCGGCGCGGTCACCGTCTCCTTCCTGTCCACCGCCGCCGAGCTCGACCTGGTCCGCGACCACCGCGACCTCGGCACCACCGCGATCGCCATGGAGCTCGTCCCGCGGATCTCGCGGGCCCAGTCGATGGACGCGCTGTCGTCGCAGTCGCTGGTCAGCGGCTACCGCTGCGCGGTCGTCTGCGCCGGGCTGCTGCGCCGGTTCTTCCCGCTCAACATGACCGCCGCCGGCACGGTGCCGCCCGCCCAGGTCGTCGTCCTGGGTGCCGGGGTGGCCGGCCTCCAGGCCATCGCCACCGCCCGTCGCCTCGGGGCCGTCGTGAAGGCGTACGACGTGCGTGCCGCCGCCGCGGAGGAGATCCGCTCCATGGGGGCGCACGCGATCGAGCTCGACCTGCCCACCCTCGAGGGAGCCGGCGGCTACGCGCGCGAGATGTCCGAGGAGCGCGCGGCCCTCCAGAGGGAGCTGCTGGCGCCGTACGTCGCGGCGGCCGACGGCATGATCACCACCGCCGCGGTGCCGGGGCGCACGGCCCCGGTGCTGGTCACGCGGGAGATGGTCGAGGCGATGAGCCCCGGGTCGGTCGTGGTGGACCTGGCGGCCGACTCCGGCGGCAACGTCGAGGGGTCGGTGGCGGGTGAGATCGTCGCGATCGGGCGGGCCCAGGTGTGGGGCGGGCGCAACGTCGCCGCGCAGATGCCGGGCCCGGCCTCGCGGCTCTACGCGCAGAACGTGCTGAGCCTGCTGACCCTCATGACGCGCGAGGGAGAGCTGGTCCTCGACCTCGACGACGAGATCCTCGACGGGGCCTGCGTCACCCATGCCGGCGTCGTGCGGCACGAGCCCACGCGGCTGCTGCTCGAGGGACCCGGCGCACCGGTGGAGGAGGAGTAGCCGTGGACGACGGCATGGTCTGGCTGACGATCTTCGTGCTCAGCGTCTTCGTGGGCGTGGAGGTCATCTCGAAGGTGTCCTCGACGCTGCACACCCCGCTGATGTCCGGGGCCAACGCGATCCACGGGATCATCCTGCTCGGTGCGGTGCTCGTCACCGGTCAGACCGAGTCGACGGTGGCGCTGGTCGTCGGACTGGTCGCGATCGTGCTGGCCGCCGTCAACCTGGTCGGCGGCTTCGTGGTGACCGACCGGATGCTGCAGATGTTCGTGCGCAGACGGGGGGCTCCGCCCCCCGTCGCCCCCCCGAGGACAAGCGGGGCCGGCCGGTGAGCGCCGTCCCCACCTGGGCGCAGCTGGTCTACCTGCTCTGCGCCGTCGGCTTCATCCTCGCGCTCAAGGGCCTCGCGGGCCCGCGGACCGCGCGCATCGGCAACCTCGTCGGCGCGGCCGCCGCGGTCGTCGCGGTGGTGCTGCCCTTCACCTACCTCGACCTCGACCACGTGCCGCTCATCGTCGGCGCGATCGTGGTCGGCTCCCTCGTGGGCGCGCTCGGCGCGCGCCGGGTGCAGATGACCCAGATGCCGCAGATGGTCGCGCTGTTCAACGGCGTGGGTGGTGGGGCCGCGGCCCTGGTCGCGCTGCTGGAGCTCGACGAGCTGCTGCACCTCTCCGACGCGGCCGAGGTCGAGTCCGTCGTGCTCGCGGCGACCGCCTTCACCGTGCTGGTCGGGTCGGTCTCCTTCGCGGGCTCCGTCATCACGTTCGCTAAGCTCCAGGAGCTCATGACCTCGCGACCGGTGGTCTTCGCCGGGCTCCCGCTCGTCTTCGGTGCCGCGATCCTGGCGTCGCTGGCCCTCGGCGTCCTGACCGTCACCAACGCGACGCTCGGGATCGGCATCGGCCTGGCCGTGCTCGGCCTGATCGTCGGCGTGCTGCTGGTGCTGCCGGTCGGCGGCGCGGACGTACCGATCGTCATCTCCCTGCTCAACGCCTTCACCGGGCTGACCGTCGCCGCCGGCGGCTACGTGCTCTCCAACGTGGTGCTGCTGGTCGCGGGCACGCTGGTCGGGGCCTCGGGCACCTTCCTCACCCTGCTGATGGCGCGCGCGATGGGCCGTTCGGTGCCCAACATCCTCTTCGGGGCACTGCGCGGCGGCTCCACCCTCGGCGCCGGCGAGGCCTCCGACCGCCCGGTCCGCTCGGCCGGCCCCGAGGACGTCGCGATCCTGCTGGGGTACGCCGACCGCGTCATCATCGTCCCCGGCTACGGCCTGGCCGTCGCCCAGGCCCAGCACACCCTGCGCGAGCTGGTCGAGGTGCTGCAGGCCCGCGGCACCCGCGTCGACTACGCCATCCACCCCGTCGCCGGCCGGATGCCCGGGCACATGAACGTCCTGCTCGCCGAGGCCCAGGTGCCCTACGAGCAGCTGGTCGAGATGGACGACATCAACGGCGAGTTCAAGCACACCGACGTCGTGCTGGTCGTCGGCGCCAACGACGTCGTCAACCCCGCCGCCCGCACCACGCCCTCGGCCCCGATCTACGGCATGCCGATCCTCGACGTCGACCAGGCCCAGCAGGTCGTCTTCCTCAAGCGCTCCATGCGTCCCGGGTTCGCCGGCATCGAGAACGAGCTGCTCTTCGACCCGCGCACCACCCTGCTCTTCGGGGACGCCAAGGAGTCGCTCACCAAGCTGCTCGCGGCCGCGAAGGGGCTGTAGGGGCGGGTCGGCGGGGCGAAGGTTCAGCGGCCGGCCGACAATCCTTGCCAGGCAGGCGACTGGAGTGCGCCTGACGTACCTGGCGCGTCATCTGCACTCCGGACCCGTGCGCCGGCGGGTTCGAGTCGCCCCTCGCCCGCCCGCACCCGACTGGAGTGCCGATGACGCGCCAGGAGCCTCGGGTGCACTCCGTTCCGGCGGCCGTCGGCGACGGCGTACGTCGGGGTCGGCCCGCTACCCATCAACAGGAGGACCCGGGGCCGGCTCATGCACAGGCGCTCGCCGTCGCCACCGCTCAGGACTGCCATGGCCGCAGGCTCGCGGGGTGGACGAGCTGGCACGGTTGATGAGGCGGCAGGCCGGCGTGGTCTCGCGTCGACAGGTGGCGGCCGTGGGAGGCACGCCAGCGTTCATCGAGCGGCAGTTGCGCCGACGCGAGTGGGTGCGAGTGCATCCCGGGGTCTTCCTCGACCACACCGGGCCGCCGTCGAGGACCCAGCGGGAGTGGGCGGCGTTGGTGCGCCACCCGGGGTCCGTGCTGGCGGGACGGTCCTCGCTCCGTGCAGACGGGATCGGTGCTGAGCTCACGCGCAGGGACGCCGTCGAGCTGGCCGTGCCGCACGGCCGGCACCTCGCTCGCGAGCCGGGGCTCGAGGTCGTGCAGCTGCGCGACTTCGACCGTGTGGCGCGTCCGGACGCGACCCCACCTCGACTCCGGGTGGAGACCGCGCTGCTGATGGTTGCCGCGGCTGCAGGCAGCGAGGACGCGGTCGTGGCCGTCCTCGCGGACGCGGTACGCACGGGAGCCACCACCGCGACCAGGCTGACTGTCGTCCTCGCGGGACTGCGTCGCCTCCCGCGACGCGCGCTGCTCCTTGAGGTGCTGGCCGACGTAGGCGCAGGCGCCGAGTCGCCGCTGGAGCGGCGTTACCTCCGGGACGTGGAGCGAGCCCACGGCCTACCGCGAGGCGAGCGCCAGGTGCGCGAGGTGGTGAGGGTGGTGGCGGGTGAGCCGGTGCGGCTGGTCCTCCGGGACGTGCGGTACCGCCCCCACACCACGCTCGTCGAGCTGGACGGGCAGCTCGGTCATGCGGCCGCGGCGGATCGTTGGGCCGACCTCACCCGTGATCTGGAGGCGGCCGTCAACGGTGACGCCAGCCTCCGAGCCGGGTGGCAGCAGGTCCTCTCGCGTTGTCGGCTGGCGGTGCTGGTCGGCAGGGTCCTGCAGAGCCGCGGCTGGACCGGACGACCGACTCCGTGCGCCTCCGTCGACTGCGACGTCCGGTTGACGGGGCTCGAGCGGCGAGCGGAGTGCGCCTGACGCGCCTGGCGCGTCACCGACACTCCGGTGCGCGGGTCGATGGGGTCGACCGGGTGCTCTGTCGACTGGAGGGTGTCTGACGCGTCAGGCACGTCGGCCGCACTCCGGTCGGGCAAGGTTTGTCGGCCAGCCGACAAATCTCGCGCGCGTCCGAGCCGCCGCCCGCCTCAGCCCGCGACGCCGTACAACCGGTCACCCGCGTCCCCGAGCCCGGGCACGATGTAGCCCTTCTCGTTGAGCCGCTCGTCCATGGCGGCGGTGACGACGGTGACGGGCACCTCGAGGCCCTCGAGGTCGGCGGCGAGGCGCTCGCAGCCCTCGGGGGCGGCGAGCAGGCAGATCGCGGTGATGTGGTCGGCGCCGCGGTCGGTGAGGAAGCGGATCGCCGCGGCGAGGGTGCCGCCGGTGGCGAGCATCGGGTCCAGGACGTAGCACTGGCGGCCGGAGAGGTCGTCGGGCAGCCGCTCGGCGTACGTCGAGGCCTCGAGGGTGTCCTCGTTGCGCACCATCCCGAGGAAGCCCACCTCGGCGGTCGGCAGCAGCCGCATGAAGCCGTCGAGCATCCCCAGCCCGGCCCGCAGGATCGGGACCACGAGCGGCTTCGGCGAGGCGAGACGTACGCCGGTGGCGGTCGCGACCGGGGTCTGGATCTCGACCGGCTCGACCCGGACGTCGCGGGTGGCCTCGTAGGCCAGCAGCGCGACCAGCTCGTCGGTGAGCGCGCGGAAGGTCGGTGAGTCGGTGCGCTCGTCGCGCAGCGTCGTGAGCTTGTGGGTGACGAGCGGGTGGTCCACGACCTGGGTGCGCATGCGGCCAGCCTAGGGTGTGGCGGACCGGTGTCGCCCCGACGGGCAAAGGGGTTGGCCGTGGGTGGGACGTCTGCCACGCTGGTGCCTGCACGACGGCTCCACCAGATGAGCGCCACACCTGCACACGCACCACCTCCACGTGGGCCGCGGGCCCGCACCGGGTCCAGGGAGACCACATGGACGAGACCACCACGCAGCTCGACGACGTCGACCTCGCCGTGGCGGCGTACCGCCAGGCTGGGCGCTGGGTCGTGCAGGAGCTGACCCTCGAGCACTGCGAGGACGTCGAGGTGCTGGCCGACGCGCTGCGCCGCCTCGACGGCGAGACGGGCGCGATCGGGCTGGTCTCGGTCGACGAGGACTTCTTCGTCATCGTGCGGGTCGAGGGTGAGCGGACGAGGGTGCTGCTCTCGGACGCCAGCGCCGCCGAGGACTGGGACCTCGCCGAGACCGTCATCGACCTGCTCGACGAGATCGACCCCGACGACCTCGACGAGCGCGACGAGGACGAGCCGGCCGGCGACCTGGGTCTGCTCTCGGACCTCGGGGTCAGCGAGGACGCGCTCGAGGAGCTGCTCGACGACCCCGACGCCTACCCCGACGAGGTGCTCTCCGACGTGGCGCGGCTGATCGGCTTCGGCGAGCAGTTCGACGACGTCGCGGGACTGGCCCCCGCGTGAGGGCCCCGGCGTGGACCGCATCGGGGCAGGCGGCACCGGGGCAGGCGGCACCGGCGTGAGGGCCGAGCGCTGAGGGAGGGCTGGGCGGACCCGATGCGGGCCGCCCTCGCCGAGGCGCGCGCCGCGCTCGCGACCGGCGACGTCCCCATCGGGGCCGTGGTCCTCGACGCAGACGGCGAGGTGGTCGGCCGCGGCCGCAACGTCCGCGAGGCCGAGGCCGATCCCACCGGACACGCCGAGGTGGTCGCGCTCCGCGAGGCCGCCCGCGCGCGCGGTGGGTGGCGGCTGACCGGGTGCACCCTCGTGGTCACCCTGGAGCCGTGCACCATGTGCGCCGGCGCGGCCGTGCTCAGCCGGGTCGACCGCGTCGTGTTCGCGGCGTACGACGAGAAGGCCGGCGCGGTCGGCAGCCTCTGGGACGTCGTGCGCGACCGTCGGCTCAACCACCGCCCGGAGGTGCTGGCCGGCGTCCTGGCCGAGGAGTCGAGCGCGCTGCTCGCGGAGTTCTTCGCCGAGCAGCGGGCCTGACCCGGTCCGGGTCCGTACCCGGGCGGTCGTACCGAAGGCCCCGCGGCTGCGTCCCAGGCTCAGCACGGACAACGGGCGGCACGGTATGACCGTCCGGGTACGAGCCGAGGTGATTTCACCCGCTCCGACCCGCTCCGGTACATTCACCCGCGGTGGCGTGTCCGAGCGGCCGAAGGTGCATCACTCGAAATGATGTGTGGGGTCAAACCCACCGTGGGTTCAAATCCCACCGCCACCGCCAGCGTCACGAGAGCCCCGGACCGGGTCGGTCCGGGGCTCTCGTCGTCCCAGGCTGGCTCCAGCCGCGAGGTCAGAGCCGGCGCAGCGCGGTCTCCGCGGCGTTGAACCCGCTCATCCCGTGCACGCCGCCGCCCGGCGGGCTGGCCGACGAGCAGAGGTACACCCCGTCGACGCCGAGGGCGTAGGGGTTGAGTGCCGGTCGCGGCCGCATCGCGATCTGGGTCCAGGTGTTGGCGCCGGCGGAGATGTCGCCGCCGACGTAGTTGGGGTTGTAGGCCTCCCAGTCCGCGGGGGTCCAGACCTTCGTCGCGACGACCCGCTCGCGGAAGCCGGGCGCGAAGCGCTCGATCTGCGCGGTGACGGCCTCGGTGGCGTCCCCGGCGTACCCGTGCGGCACGTGGGCGTAGGCGTAGACCGGCACGATCGAGCCGACCGCGCGCGCCGGGTCTGCGACCTGCTGCTGGCCGAGCAGCACGAACGGGCGCTCGGGCATCTGGCCGCGCGCGGTCGCCGCCTCGACAGCCACGATCTCGCGCGCGGAGCCACCGAGGTGCAGGGTGCCCGCGCGCCCGCAGTCGGGGTTGGTCCAGGGGATCCCACCCTCGACGGCGTAGTCGACCTTGTACGCCGCGGGGCCGTAGTCGAAGCGCTCGAAGGCCCGTCGCACGCGGGCGGGCAGGGCCTCGCCGACGATCTCCAGCACCCCGGCCGGCGCGGTGTCGAGCACGACGACCTCGGGCCTGCGGTCCAGCCCGGCGAGCTCGGCGACCGAGTCCAGCGACCGCACGCGTACGCCGCTGCGGACCGTCCCGCCGAGCGAGGCGAGCTCGGCCAGCAGGGCCCGGGTGATCGACTCGGTGCCGCCCTCGGCGACCGGCCACCCGACCGCGTGCGCGGCGCCCGCGAGCAGGTAGCCGACCGAGGACCCCAGCGGGCCGGTCAGGGTGCCGAACTTGTGCGCGGCCACGCCGGTGAGCAGCGCCTTGGCCGGCTCGTCGGAGAAGCGGGCCGCCTGCCAGGTCGCGGGCATCGCGGCCTTGAGGCCGAAGCGGCCCAGGGTGACGGGGTGCTGCGGCACGTGCACGACGGGCTGGAAGACGTCGGCGACGAGGTCGTCGAAGTTCCGCACGATCGGCTCGAAGATCCGACGCCACCGGGCGCCGTCGCGGCCCAGGCTGGCGACCGAGCGGTCCATGTCGCGGGCGGCCAGCGCGGCGCGCCCCTCGTCGAGCGGGTGGGCCAGGTCGATCTCGGGCCACAGCCAGCGCAGCCCGTGCCGGCCCAGGTCCAGGGAGGCGAAGAACGGCGAGGCCACCGCGGTCGGGTGGAAGCCGGCGCACACGTCGTGCACCAGGCCCGGGACGGTCAGCTGGTCGTCGGTGCGGGTGCCGCCCCCGGCGCGCTCGTGCGCCTCCAGGACGGTGACCTCGAGCCCGGCCTGGGCCAGGCGGATGGCGGCAGCGAGCCCGTTGGGCCCGCTGCCGACCACGACGGCGCTCGTCACGCGGGCTGCTCCTGGTCGGTGTCGGCGCCGCTCGTCGACCCGCGGGTCAGCGTCTGGCGGCGTACGAAGCCGGGGGCCGACCAGGTCACGTGGAGCGGCACGGGACCCTCCGGCAGCCAGGGCTGGCGGGACACGCAGTCGCGGACGTCCCAGGTGCCTTGCTCGACGAGGCCGAGCGCTGCGTCGATCACGCGGTACTCCTGCGGTCGGCTGTGGCGCCACGGGGTCGGCTGGGACTCGCAGTAGACCATGACCAGGTCACCCGGCTGGAGCTGGAGCCGCTCCTGCACGGCTGCCACGAGGCGCTCGTCGTTGAGGTGGCCGTCGCCGAAGTTCCAGCCCAGCAGCATGTTGGACATGAACTCGCCCTCGCGGACCGTGCGCTCCTCCAGGTCGTCGAGGTGCTCGATGAGCACGGAGTAGAGGCCGCGGCCCTGGCTGTGCATGGCGCGCCAGGCGTTGACCTTCTGCAGGGTCATCTCCGCGTCGTCGTGCTCGTAGGGCATGGCGAGCATCCGCTCGAGCTGGTGGCCCTGGGTCTCCACGCAGCGGATCTCCTCCAACCGGTCCTCGATCCCCGGACGCATCGCCCAGGTGCCGGCGGCCCAGTTGCCGGCGTACTGCCGCATGCCGGGCAGGAAGCTCACCAGGTCCGGGCGGAAGGTCCCCAGGACCGGGAAGGCCAGGAGCAGCGCGAAGACCGGGACGAGCAGCAGCGGCTCGGAGAACTCGAAGAGGTTGTAGACCGAGGCGTCGAAGCCGTCGCCGAACCCGCCCCACAGCACGATCGCGATGTAGCCGAAGTAGACGTTCCACTCCAGCGGCACCGCCATCGGGAAGGTGGAGGTGATGTAGAGGTGGAACAGCAGCATGCAGACCGCCGCGACCAGGGCGACGGTGTCGTTGACGGTGAGCAGCAGGACGAGCGGGATGCCGAGCTCGACGGTGGTGCCGTTGACGTGCGCCATGAACCAGGCCAGGCGGGAGGGCCGGAGGTCGCCGCCGGCTGCGTCGCGGTAGTGCGCGCGCTTCCACCGCTTCGGGATGCCGGGGCTGTTGGAGACCATCGGCGGCACGACGTTCTCGAAGTGCAGGCCGAGCTTGGACATGCCGGCGCCCAGCCACACGACGCAGATGACCACCTTGAAGACCACGACCAGGTCCACGAAGTCGCTGCTCGTCGCGCCGTCGGCCAGCACGACGGCGCCGAACAGCGCGGAGAACAGCATGATCGGGAGGTACTGCTCGGAGCGGGCGGCCAGGAAGACCACCTTGTCACGCAGGCCCATCAGCGGCATCAGCACCAGGATCGGGACGAACGCCACGGCGGGCACGAGCTCCTGCGGACCGGTGCCGACGGGCAGGGCCGACACCTGCTCGGCCGGCGCGAGGAGCGGCCAGGCGAGGGCGGCCAGCACGCCGACGTACAGCAGGACGTCGCCGACGGTGCGCTCGTCACCGCCGGTGCCAGGGACCTTGGTGGGCCACGGGGCCATCCGGATCGTGCCGGGGCGCAGCCAGTAGCGGATGTTGCCGAGGAAGGGCATGAAGTGCCCGCACAGGGGGCCGAACGCGCCGCCGAGGCCGACGACTTCCAGCAGCATCAGCCAGATCGCCAGCTTCTGGTAGACGACGATGTTGTCGAACCAGGTGCTCGGCTCGGTGAACGCGACGAACTCCGTCGTCTGCGCGGTGATGAGCAGGCCGACGGCGAAGTAGAGCCCGAGCATCTTGACGATGTAGACGAGCGTCAGCGCCTTGGGCGTGCCGAAGCCGTCGTCGACCCAGTTGGTCGTGAGGACCCGGAGCCGCTCCTGGAACGGGAGACGGACGAACTCGGCCGGCGGCACCGGCTGGGGGGAGGGGGTCAGGAAGCCCATGAAGAGGTCCCCTTCGACGGGAGGCGGGAGCGGAGGTCGACCGTGGCGTGTGACCGACGCCACTGTCAGACGTACTGTGCCGCCTCCGGGCCGGGGCGTCGAGGGTCGTGACCACGGGTCGGAGCCGGGTCGGGGCCGCGGCCGGCTCCTGTCGCAGGCAGGATGCGCTGCGTGAACATCGTCGAGTTCGAGGGCAAGCGCCCGGTCGTCCACCCCGAGGCCTTCGTTGCCGCCACCGCCACGCTGGTCGGCGACGTGACGGTCGAGGCCGGAGCGAGCATCTGGTACGGCGCGGTCCTGCGCGGTGACATCTGCACGATCGTCGTGCGTGAGGGCTCCAACATCCAGGACAACTCCGTCCTGCACGCCGCTCCCGGCGAGGTGCTCACGGTCGGCCCGCACGCCACCGTCGGCCACTCCTGCGTCGTGCACGGTCGTGACGTCGGCGAGCGGGCGCTGGTCGGCAACGGGAGCACGCTGCTCGACGGCTCGGTCGTCGGGCCCGGCACCCTGGTCGGCGCCGGGTCGGTCGTCACCCCCGGCACCGAGCTGCCCGGAGGAATGGTCGCCACCGGCACGCCCTGCAAGCCGCTCAAGCCGGTCGAGGGGACCAGCTCGCAGGTGTGGATCGACACCAACGCCGGCTACTACCGCGAGCTCGGCGAACGGCACCGGCTCGGTGCGGGGGTCGTCGAGGGCCCGGCGACGCCCGCCTGAGGTCACCCGGGGCGGCTGGGGCCCGGCGCCTCAGCAGGCGTCGAGCCGGATCGTCCCGAGTGTCTCGACCTCGAGCTCGTAGCGGCGGCCCGCGACCAGCGGCACCGCGTCGGTGAACGCCCCGGCCAGCACCCACGACCCCTCGGGCAGGACCTCCTCGTGCGCGGCCAGGTGCTCGGACAGCAGGACGAGCGCGCGCAACGGGTCGCCCAGCACGGCCGCCCCGGTCGCACGCTCGACCACCTCTCCGTCGACCCGGACCTCCCCGCGCAGGGCGGCCAGGTCGCCGACCGTCGCGAGGTCGTGCACCCCGCTCCCGAGCACGAACCCGGCCGCGCTCGTGGCGTCGGCCAGCACGTCGGCCAGCCGGAACCGGTAGCCGGTCCACCGCGAGTCCAGCACCTCCGCCGCCACCCCCACGCCCCCGACGTACGACGCCGCCTCGGTCGGTCCGAGGGCCCGGTCGATGCGGCGGCCGGTCAGGAACGCGACCTCGGGCTCGACCCGCGGTTGCACCCAGCGACGCGTGTCGACCGGTCCCTCCGACAGCAGCATCGCGTCGGTGAGGAAGCCGACCACGGGTCGCCGCACCCCCATCCGCTGCTGCTTGGCCTCGCTGGTCAGACCGAGCTTGGCGCCGATCGGCTGCTCGCCTGCGCCCAGCCGCGCGCGGAGGTCGAGGCGCTGCACGGCGTACCCCCATGCCTCGTCGAGACCGGGGTGCTCGTCGGTGAACGGCTCGAGGGTGCGGCCCTCGACCCGGGCGGCACGCAGCGTCGCGGCTGCTTCGCCGGGGGTCACGAGCCCGCCGGCGCGGCGGAGGTCGCGCCGCGGGACCCGTCCACGTCCTGGCCCAGCACCTCGTCCAGCCAGCCGACCAGCGCCCGCACGGTGCCGGGCGTCAGCAGGTGGCCGCCGGCGTCGCGGTGGCTGGTGGTCCGGGCGCCGGAAGGGCCGCGGAGGTACTCCCAGGTGCGGGCCAGCAGCTCGGCCGGGATGACCCGGTCCTGCTCGCCCTGGGCCACCAGGACCGGCAGCCCCTCGAGGCGGCCGGCGTCGGCCGGGACCCCGGCGTCGAACGGGAGGGTCCCGAGGAGCACGGCCAGCCCGGCCCACCGCGCGGGGTCGTCGAGCGCCAGGCCGCCGGCGAAGGCGGCACCGCCGCTGAACCCCACGAGGACCACCGGGCGCCCACCCGCCTGGTCGGCCCAGGTCCGGAACCAGTCCATCGTGCTGCGCAGGGACTCCGGGAGCGGCCGGCCGATGCCCCGGTTGGCGAACCACGCGAAGCCGGCGCCCTCCGCCAGGGGCGCCCGGACCGCGGCGTACTCCGCCCGGCCGGGCAGCGCCGTCTCGAGCGCCTCCCCGAGCGCGACCACCGAGGACTCGTCGGCACCCCGGCCGTGCAGCAGCACCACGAGCGGCCGGTCGGTCCGGCCCCCACCCACGCGCGCGACGACCGGCGCGGGCAGGGTGCCGTGGGTGTCGGTCGGAGCAGGGCTCACCGCGTGGCCTCGACCGGACGCAGCTCCGAGCCGGTGGCGACGCCGCCCCAGCGACGGATCTCGCCGGGCAGGTCGAGCCGCTCGATGGGAGCGGTGTCCTCGTACTCGCCCCAGGCCGCCCGCGGCAGCATCCACATGACCTCCAGCTCGTTGCCGTCGGGGTCGATGCCGTAGATGCTCTTCGTGGCGCCGTGGCTCGACTCGCCGGTGTAGGCGTCGCGCTCGGCCAGCAGCATCCGCGCGGCCTCGAGGTCCTCGATCGCGTCGACCTGCCAGGCGAGGTGGTAGAGCCCGATCGAGCCACGGGGGCGCGGCGGGCGGGCGCCGACGCCGAAGAGGCCGAGGTCGTGGTGGTTGCCCGAGCGCACGAGCCGGAGGAAGGCGGCGTTGGCGCGCGGCTCACGGGCCGCGACCTCCATGCCGAGGACCGCGGAGTAGAAGGCGATGCTGCGCTCGAGGTCGGAGACGTAGAGCACGGCGTGGTTGAGGCGGACGGCCTGGACGGTCATGGGTGGGTCCTTCGGGTGTGGGAACGATGCTTGTACCTACAACTAACAGCGTAGCCCAGACAGTTGTTCCGTCAACTATTCGTGGTGGAGGATGGGACCATGAGCGGGAGCGAGGAGGGCGAGGAAGCGGTGCCGGATGACGTGTCGGATGACGTGTCGGCTGACGTGCCGTGGCTCGACGTGCGGGAGATGCGGGCGTGGCTGCGCCTCGTGGCGGTCCTCGAGCTGCTGCCCGGCACGCTCGACGCCCAGCTGCGGCGCGACGCGGCCATGACCCACTTCGACTACATGGTCGTCTCGCAGCTCTCCGAGGCCCCGGGTCGCACGCTGCGGATGACCGCCCTCGCGCAGCGCACCAACGCCACGCTGCCGCGGCTCTCCCACGTCGTTCGCCGCCTCGAGGAGCGCGGCCTGGTCGAGCGCGCGCCCTCGCCGGAGGACCGCCGGGCGACCGACGCCCGGCTCACCGACGCCGGGCTCGCGGCGGTCGTCGACGCCGCGCCCGGGCACGTCCGGGCCGTGCGCGAGCACGTCGTCGACGCGCTCTCGTCGGAGCAGGTGGAGCAGCTGGCCGAGATCGCGGAGGCGCTGCTGCGCCGGCTCGACCCCGACGGCCGCATGACCGACTTGTACGACCCGGCCTGACCCGCCCGCCGTCGTACGCCGTCGGCGGCTGCGCGGGGGTCGTCCGGGGCGGCAGGATGTCGCGCGTGAGCTCTCCCACCCCTGTTGCCGGCGCCGGGCCGGCGGTCTGCGTCGAGCGCGACGGTCCGGTCACCACCGTCGTCCTGCACCGACCGCACGCCCGCAACGCCGTCGACGGCGCGACGGCCGCTGCCCTGGCGCAGGCGTTCCGCGAGTTCGACGCCGACGACTCCGCCGCGGTCGCGGTCCTGTGGGGCGACGGCGGCACGTTCTGCGCCGGCGCGGACCTCAAGGCCGTCGGCACCCCCGACGGCAACCGGGTCGACCCGCCCGGCGCCGACGGCCCGATGGGCCCCACGCGGATGCGGCTGTCGAAGCCGGTCGTCGCCGCGATCGAGGGGTACGCCGTCGCCGGTGGCCTCGAGCTGGCCGCCTGGTGCGACCTGCGGGTCGCGGCGGCCGACGCGGTGCTCGGCGTCTTCTGCCGGCGCTGGGGCGTGCCACTGATCGACGGCGGCACGGTCCGGCTGCCCCGGCTCATCGGCGCCAGCCGGGCGATGGACCTGGTCCTCACCGGCCGCCCCGTCGATGCGTGGGAGGCCGAGCGGATGGGGCTGGTCAACCGGGTCGTGCCGGTCGGCCAGGCCCGGGCCGAGGCCGAGGCGCTCGCCCACGAGCTCGCCGCCCTGCCGCAGACCTGCCTGCGCCAGGACCGGCTCTCGCTCCTGGGCTCGGAGGGCCTGACCGAGGATGACGCACTGGCTCTGGAGCACCAGCACGGGCTGGTCTCCCTCACCGAGGCCGTCGAGGGGGCCCGGCGCTTCGCCGACGGTGCCGGCCGCCACGGCTCACCCGCCTGACCCACCGCCGAGCCGTCAGGAATGAACCGCCGAACCGTCAGGAATGAACCCCCGAGCCGTCACTTCCGCACCCTCGATGCGAGGCGCCGTACCGAGCTGACGCGTCGGCGGTGCGGACGTGACGGGTCGGCGGAGGCTCAGCGGGGGCCGAGGCAGACGGCGACGAGCTCGCCCGGGGCCGTGCCCTGGTACGCCGCCCAGCCGCGGTCGAGGGAGACGACCCGCAGCTGGCCCTCGCGGTTGCGCAGCAGCGTGCTGACGGGCACCGAGCCGTCGGGGAAGCCCGTGGTGGTGCAGCGGTGGTCGGCCATCAGCTGCTCCAGGGCCGTGTCGACCTGGGGTGCCGGCGTCACCGGCTCGGCGGGCTCGGCGGACACGTGGGCGGTCGCGCCGATGGTGATGACCGCGCCCAGCACCGCGCTCTTGACCAGGTCGAGGGTGCGGAGCACGTGCCGACGCCGCCAGGCCCGTCGCGGCGCGCGCAGCCGGGCCCGTCGCGGCGCGCGCAGCTGGGGTGGGGCGAGGGCCAAGTGGGCGGTGGGGGAACCGTCGACCGGACCGGTGGGGGAGTCGGTCACGGTGCGACAACGAGGCGAGGGGCCGGTGCGCTACGCCGGGACGGACCGGTGTCACCTGGACGGCGCCCGGTCGTCGTGCGTCGATGGGTGAGGATGGCGCCATGAACCCTCCTGGGACCTGGTTCGCCTCACCCGCCGACGCCGCCGAGCGGCTGACGGCCACCGGCTACCTCGCCGACACCGCCACCGCGACGACGACCTTCCTGGCCGGGGCCCTCGAGAAGCCGCTGCTGCTGGAGGGGCCCGCGGGGGTCGGCAAGACCGAGCTCGCCAAGGCCGTGGCCCGCGCGACGGGCGCCGAGCTGGTGCGGCTGCAGTGCTACGAGGGGCTCGACGAGGCGCGCGCGCTCTACGAGTGGAACTACAAGAAGCAGCTGCTGCGCATCCAGTCCAGCCAGGGCCAGGAGTGGGACCAGACCCACGACGACATCTTCACCGACGAGTTCCTGCTGACCCGGCCGCTGCTCACCGCGATCCGGCGCGAGGAGCCGACCGTGCTGCTCATCGACGAGGTCGACAAGACCGACGTCGAGGTCGAGGGGCTGTTGCTGGAGGTGCTCAGCGACTTCCAGGTCACGATCCCCGAGATGGGCACCGTCGCGGCGGTCCGCCGGCCGTACGTCGTGCTCACCTCCAACGCGACCCGCGAGCTCAGCGAGGCGGTCAAGCGCCGCTGCCTCTACCTGCACCTGGAGTACCCCGACGCCGAGCGCGAGCGCGAGATCGTCCTCTCCCAGGTGCCCGACCTCGAGGAGGCCGTCGCCACCCAGCTGGTCACCCTCATCGGCCGGCTCCGTGAGCTGGAGCTCAAGAAGGCGCCCTCGATCGCGGAGTCGGTCGACTGGGCCCGCACCCTGCTGGCGCTCGAGATCAAGGACCTCGACGACGCTGCGGTCTCCGCCACGCTCGGCGTGGTGCTCAAGCACGTCTCCGACACCGAGCGCGCGGTCAAGGAGCTGCGCCTGGCCCGCGCGTGACATGAGCGCCCCGTCCGACCGTTCCGAGCACTCCGGCCTGCTGGACCGGCACATCGCCTTCCTCGAGGCGCTCCGCGCGGCGGGCCTGCCGGTCTCGCTGGCCGAGGACCTCGACGCGGTCGCGGTGCTGACCTCCCTGGACTGGTCGGACCGCCGGGTGGTCAAGGAGGGGTACGCCGCCGCCGTCGTCAAGCGGCACCAGTGGCGCCCGACCTTCGACGCGCTCTTCGACCTCTACTTCCCGCGGATGGTCGGTGAGGGCGCCGGCGGCCGGCTGGACGCGTCCCTCGACGCCGAGGGCGGGGAGGGTCGCGAGGGGGGCGAGGGTCCCGAGGGCGACGGTGGACCGCGGACCGCGCGCGACAACGGCGCCGCCCTGCAGGAGTTCCGTGAGCGGCTCGAGGCAGCGCTGGTCGACGGCGACCAGGAGGCGCTGGACGCGCTCGCCGTGGAGATGGTCGCGCGGTTCGGCGCCATGCCCGGGCGCGGTCCCGGGCTGTCCAGCTGGTCGGCGTACACCGCCCTCCAGCGCGTGGCCCCCGCAGAGCTGGTCGAGCAGATCGTCGCCGGGCTGATGGCCGCCGGGCGGAGCCAGGAAGAGGCCGACCGGCTCGCGGCCCGCCGGGTCGGCGGGTTCACCCGCAGCGTGGAGTCCGACGCGCGTCGTCGGATCGGCGAGGAGAAGGGGCCCGACCACGTCGCCCAGGCGGCGCTGCGGCCGACGATCGACCGCCTCGACTTCCTGTCCATGCGGCGCAGCGACCTGGAGGAGATGCGCCGCGAGATCCAGCCGCTGGCCCGCCGGCTCGCCACCCGACTGACCCAGCAGCACCACGCCCACCGGCGCGGCCCGCTCGACTTCCGCCGCACGGTGCGCGCCTCGGTCTCCACCGGCGGCGTGCCGCTCACCACCCACCACAAGCCGAAGCGGCCGCACCGCAGCGAGCTGGTCGTGCTCTGCGACGTGAGCGGCTCGGTCGCGAACTTCGCGCAGTTCACCCTGCTGCTGGTCTTCGCCCTGCGCGACCAGTTCACCAAGGTCCGCGCCTTCACCTTCATCGACCACGTCCACGAGGTCACCCACCACTTCAAGCCCGGCGCCGACGTCGTCGACGTGATGGCCGACCTCGCCGCGAGCACCGCCCACGCCGCGCTGTGGGGCCGCACCAACTACGGCCGCGCCCTGACCACGTTCGCCGAGCGGCACGCCGACGCGATCGGCCCGCGCACCGCGCTGCTCGTCCTGGGCGACGCCCGCTCCAACTACTCCGACCTCAACATCGACGTGCTCGCCGACCTCGCGGGCCAGTGCCGCCACGCCTGGTGGCTCAACCCCGAGCACCGCCGACACTGGGACACCGGCGACTCCGCCGCGTCCCGCTACGGCGAGGTCGTGCCGATGGTCGAGTGCCGGAACCTGACCCAGCTCGGGGAGTTCGTCCACCGGGCGCTCTGAGCCCGGGTCCCCGTCGCGCTGCCCGCCGGGCGAGACGCGCCGTGACGGAGACTCGCCCATGTCGTTGGATACCTGAAGGTTGTTCAGGTTCCTGGGAGGTCCCGATGTCGCACCCCGTCCGCCGCGCACTCGTGTCGCTGGCCGGTCTCGTCCTCGCCGCGCCGCTGCTGGCCGGCGCCACAGGCCCCGTCGCCAGCGCTGACGAGGCGCCCGCGCGCGCCGACGACCTGCGCCGGGTGGTGTACGTCGGCAACAACTGGGACGGCACCGCCGACGTGCTCCTGCCGGGCTCGTTCCGACGCGTCGGTCGGATCGACATCGTCCCTGACCGCGAGGAGCGGATGGCCGAGATCCAGCTCAACCCCTACCGCCTGGCCTACTTCCTGGCGATCCGCCAGCTGATCGGCGAGGGCAACGACCAGCTGGTCGACGACATGTACTCCTCCAACGACGGCAAGCTGCTCATCGTCTCCCGGCCCTCCTTCGCCGACGTCGTGGCGATCGAGCTGGCCACCGGTGAGATCGTCTGGCGCTTCGCTGTGGACGGGGTCCGCTCCGACCACATGGCGCTCTCGCCCGACGGCGAGACCGTCGTGGTGTCGGCCTCCACCGGCAACGTCGTGCACGCCCTCGACGTCGAGACCGGCGAGGAGGTGGGCCGCTTCGCGTCCGGGGGGTCCCCGCACGAGTCGGTCTACCTCGACGACGGGGAGACGATCCTGCACGCCTCCATCGGGCTGGTCTACACGCCGCTCGACAACGCCGTCCTCGACCCCACCAAGGGCGAGCGGGTGCTCCAGCTCGTCGACGCCGACACCTTCGAGGTGACCCGTCGCTACGACCTGCGCGCCGCCCTGGACGAGGCCGGCCTGGAGGACGTGTCGACAGCCGTGCGTCCGCTCACGCACACCCCTGATGACCAGACCTTCCTCTTCCAGCTGTCCTTCTTCCACGGCTTCGTCGAGATGGACCGCGAGAGTGGGGAGATCACGAGGGTCAAGCGGCTGCCGGACCTCGTCCCGGACACCCCGCGCGAGCTCTACGTGCTCGACTCCGCCCACCACGGCATCTCGATGGACCCGACCGGCAAGCACATCTGCGTCGCCGGGACCATGTCGGACTACGCCACCGTCGTGGACTACCCGTCGATGGAGCGCTCGAAGCTGCTCAAGGGCGGCGAGAAGCCGTACTGGGTGACGCAGAGCTGGAACGGCAAGCACTGCTACATCTCCTGGGCGGAGTCCGACACCGTCTCCAAGATCTCCTACCGCACGGCCAAGATCGTCAAGACGACCGACGTCGGGCTGCACCCGCAGCGCGTGCGCAACGGCTTCATCCAGCGCTCGGCGCTCGCGGGGCTCTCCCGCTAGTCCGGGGCCGTAGCGAGGGCTCACTCCTCCCGCACCACCTGCAGCAACCGGCTGCTGACCGCGGTCCCGTCCGCGGGGTCGAGGAAGCCGGCGCGCCGCAGCTCCTCCAGCTGGGTGCGCACCGACGGGTGGTCGCTGGCGTCGACCAGCGAGGCGCCCTCGGCGTACGCCGCGAAGCCGTGCCGGTCGGCCAAGACCTCCAGCCCACCCCGTCCTCCGCCGTCGTCGACGGGTCCGAAGGTCACGGTCACCTGCTCGACGCTGTCGGGGTTGGCACCCCCGTCCAGCAGGGGTACGACGTCGCCCCGGTGCTCCAGCGAGAGCACCTGGCTCCCCGCGGGGACCCCGGGGAGCTGGCCGGTCGGGGACCCGAGCGTGACCGCGTGGCGGATCGACAGCCCGTGCTCGTCGGCCCGGGTCAGCAGGGCTGCGGCCACCATCCCGCCCTGGCTGTGCCCGACGACGAGCACCGGGTCCTGACCGACGCCGGCGTCCACCAACGCCTCGAGCACCCCGTCGGTGACGTCGTCGGGGACGCCCCCGACCAGCGCGAGGTTGGCGCCCATGTCCCGCGCGTCCCCGTCGCGGGTCCACGGCAGGGTCGTCATGTCGTCGGTGCCGGGCAGCAGCAGGACGTGGCGCCGCGCCCCCTCGGTCGTGGTGAGGGTCTGCAGCTCGAAGGTGCCGTTGCGCGCGGGGGCGTCGGGCGGGCTGAGGGCGCTGAGCTGGCGCAGGTGCTCGACGAGGTCCCGGACGCTGCGCGGGGCGGTGTGCGAGGCCGGCACCACCACCCCGGGCACCGGTCGCACGCCAGGGCTGCCGTCGGGGTAGAGCCGGGCCAGCACCCCGGCCACCGGCGGCACCCATCCCGGTGCGCTCACGAGGACCAGGCCCAGCGGCAGCAGCAGCCGGTCCAGGCCCGCCGATGCCAGCCGGTCGGCGTCGAGGAGCAGGCCTGCGGTCAGGCGCACCGCCGCCGCGTCGGCCTCCCAGGCCAGGGACTCCACCCCCACGCCGTCGGGCCCGAGGGTGGCCGCCAGGACCTGCGCCTCGGCGGCGGCCAGCGTCACGGGGGAGAGTGGCCCCGAGGCGAGCAGACCCGGGTCGACCAGCACGGCCGCACCTCTGGCCGCCCAGCCGCGCATCCGCTCGGCCGCCTCGTCGTACTCCCACGCCAGGGCCAGGAGCTCCTCGTGCCGCGCAGCGACGCCGGCCACTCCTCCCGTGACCTCGAGGCCGGCGTCCCCGCTCACGCTGCCCTCCTGTCCAGCGCGACCGCCGCGAGGAGGCCGGGACCGACCCCCGGCGACCCGCCGGGCAGCCCGTCGGGCAGTCCGTCCGGCAGCAGGTCGCGCAGGTGCCCGAGGCCGTCCCCGACCAGCTCGCCCACCCCGTCCACGAGGTCGCCCGCGCGGGCCAGGAGCGCGAGCCGGTGCTCGACCGACTCGGCGTGCAGCGCCAGCGCGCGGGCCGCGTCGTCGTGGCGGGCGGCGCAGTCCTCGAGGTCGTCGCAGCGGCGACGCGCGAGCGTCCTGGCTGCCTCCGCGGCGCGTCCGGACCAGGCGGTCGCGTCGAGGAGGGCGAGCAGGCGACGACCCTCCGCGCGCATCTCCTCGCCCTGGTCGTGCAGGGTCCGCGCCAGCGCGCGGATGGCGTCGGCATCCATGGGCAGCCTCCAGGGGTGGGGTGCCTCGAGGGTGCCGGCGCGCCGCCGGTCGCGGGGACCGGCCGGGAGGACCTGTGGGCACCGCGGTCCGGCCGGGCCCGGTGGAGGACTGGCGGGCCACACCCGGCGAGCCGGCGTACGCCGGTCACGGCTTGGAGGGCGATCTGGAGGTCCTGCACGGCACCTGCTTCGGTGCAGGACCTCCAGATCAGTCGCTCCCCGGGATCCTCCCGCGGTCGGGCGGTGCGGGAAGCGGTAGCGCCGTGCCGAGGGTGCGGTCGGCGGTGGGGTCAGCCCCGCAGGTACGCCGCCAGCCGCTCCAGCCCGACCTCGACGTCCGAGGTCGGACCGGCGAAGCTGAACCGGATCGACCGGCCGCCGTCGACGGTGTCGAAGTCGACGCCCGGTGCGACGGCGACGCCCGTGCGGGCCAGCAGGTCGTGGGCGAGGGCCATCGAGTCGTCGGTGAGGTGGCCGACGTCGGCGTAGGCGTAGAACGCACCGTCCGCCGGCGCGAGCCGCGTGATCCCCAGCGAGGACAGCCCGTCCAGCAGGAGCCGCCGGTTGCCGGCGTACCGCGCGACATGCCCGTCGAGCTCGCTGTATGACTCGTCGGTGAAGGCGGCCAGGCACGCGCGCTGGGCGAGGACCGGTGGGCAGATCGTGAAGTTGCCGGTGAGCACGTCGACAGCCCGGCGCAGCCGCGGTGGCACGAGCATCCAGCCGATCCGCCAGCCGGTCATGGAGAAGTACTTGCTGAAGCTGGCGAAGACGATCGCCTCGCGGCTGGTCTCCCAGGCCGAGCGGGCCAGCCGCGGCTCGCCGTCGAGCGGCGCGTACTCGATACCGTGGTAGATCTCGTCCGAGATCAGCTGCACCCCGTGCTCCTCGCACCAGCGCGCGAGCGCGGCCAGCTCCTCCGGCAGAAGCATCGTGCCGGTGGGGTTGGCGGGGCTGGCCACCACGAGGCCCGTGAGGTCCGGGATCGCCGCGACCTGCTCGACGGTCGGCTGGAAGCGCGTCTCGGGACCGGTCTCGATCTCCACGACCTCGCACCCCAGGGCGGTGAGCACGTTGCGGTAGCAGGGGTAGCCCGGGCGGGCCATCGCCACCTTGTCCCCCGGCTCGAAGGCGGCGAGGAAGGCCAGCAGGAACCCGCCGCTGGACCCGGTCGTGGTGACGACGTCGTCGGGATCCACCTCGATCCCGTGCGTACGCCGGTGGTGGGCCGCGATCGCCTCGCGCAGCTCCAGGATCCCGACGCTGGGGGTGTAGCCGAGCGGGTCGCCGCTGCGCAGCAGCCGCACCGCCTCCTCGGCCACCGGCGCCGGTGCCCCCGTGCTCGGCTGCCCGGCGACCATGTTGACCAGGTCGCCGTGGCTGCGCTGGCGCCGGGTCGCGGCCTCCAGCAGGTCCATCACGTGGAAGGGCGGCACGTTCGCGCGGCTCGCCACCCTCCAGCGGCTGCTCGGGTCCTGCGGCGTGGCGGTCATGGGGGCGAGCCTAGGTGGGAGCACCCGTCGGTGGTCGAGGTGCGAGGCGCGCCAGCGCCGCACCACGAGACCCGGCGACCGGCGTACGGGGTCTCGTGGCTCGCTGCGCTCGCACCTCGACCATCGGTGGAGCCCCGGGCTCAGGCGCTGGCGCCGACGGCCCCCGCGGCCACGGCCGCCGCGTGCCGCCCCGCCCGCCGCCCGAAGAACGAGCCCTCGCCCAGCTGGGTGCCGGAGCAGTAGCCCTTGCCGTCCTGGGCCAGGTTGGAGGCGCAGGCGCCGGCGGCGTACAGGCCGGGGACGACCGAGCCGTCGGGGCGCTGGGCGCGGCCGTCGACGTCGACGCGGATGCCGCCGAGGGTGAACCCGGCGTACAACGCCTTGCCCAGCCGCAGGTCGAAGGCGGCCCAGGGGCCGGTGTCCTGCGGGGCCAGCCACTCGGGCGACTTGTGGAAGTCGGGGTCCTCGCCGCGGGCGGCGTGCTCGTTGTAGCGGTCCAGGGTCGCCGCGACGGAGCCGGCCGGCAGCGAGAGCGCGGTCTCGAGCTCCTCGATGGTGTCGTAGGCGTCGATGATCGGGACCAGCATGGAGTAGCTGGCCAGCTCGCCGTGCTCGCTGTCGACGATGAGGTAGGCCTCGGAGTCGGGCTGCTCCATCACGTGCTGGGAGGTGCGGGAGTGGTAGGAGTCCTCGGCCACGAACCGCTCGCCGCGGTTGTTGACCAGGATGCCGGT
This sequence comes from Nocardioides sp., assembly GCF_030149505.1. Classification (GTDB taxonomy): domain Bacteria; phylum Actinomycetota; class Actinomycetes; order Propionibacteriales; family Nocardioidaceae; genus Nocardioides. Next base: position 72,595 of record NZ_JASBRN010000077.1, on the reverse strand, counting down.
GAGCAGGATCGACGGGGGGTACATCGGCGCGGTGATGAACGGCTCGTCCATGTGCTTGAGCTCCGCGCCGACCGAGCGGCCCAGCCGGATGCCCAGCCCGTCGTCGTACGTCGAGCCGAGGGTGAAGAGCTTGGAGCCGAGCGCGGGGGTGTGCTCGGCGACCATGTCGGCGTTCATCACGAAGCCACCGGCGGCCATGACGACCGCGCCGGTCCGGACCGTGCCCGTGCGCTCGAAGGAGCGCCACGCGACCCCGACGACCGCGCCTCCGCCCTCCGCGGAGTCGTCGACGACCAGGTTGGTCACGCCCGTCTCGTAGCGGACCTCGGCGCCGGCCTCGGCCAGCCGCTCCTTGAGCAGGTCCATCACGATTCGGGTGCCCTCGGTGTCGCCGGGCACCGGCACCTTGTGCCCGCGCGGGGCGGGGACGGCCTGCTCCTTGTAGGGCCAGACCTTCTCGTTGCCGGTGAACATCAGGCCCTGGGTGCCGGGCTGGATGACGGCCTTCTCGGGGTAGTAGGAGCGCTCGAACTCGAAGCCGAGCGCCTCGAGCCAGCCGAAGTGCTCGACCGAGCCGTCGCAGTAGGCGCGGATCTTGTCGTGCTCCGGCTCCTTGGAGGCCGCGACGAGGTACTTGTACATCTCCTCGGGGGTGTCCTCGTGCCCCGTGGCCTGCTGCACCGGCGTACCCCCGCCGAGGTAGAAGTGGCCGCCCGACATCGCGGAGGTGCCGCCGTGCACGGCGGCCTTCTCCAGCAGCAGCACCCGGGCGCCGGCGCGGGCCGCCTCGAGGGCCGCGCAGCCGCCGGCGATGCCGAACCCGACCACGACCACGTCGTACGTCTCCGCCCCGTCGAGGACCGAGGCGGGCAGGACGTCGGGGACGGTGGTGCCGGGGGTCTCGCTCATGACACAAATCTAGAACAAGTTCCAGTTTTCTGGAACCTGCGGTCGGACAGTTGTCCAGCTGCGTGCCGACGATAGGCTCATGCTCCAGGCCGGACCCCGCGGGGACAGGGGAGCGATGACCTTCGACGTGCAGGCGCTCGACGAGTTCGTGTTGGTGGGATCGGTCGTCACGTTGCTGGCGATCCTCGCCGTGCGGCTCTCCTCGCGCGCGGGCCTGCCGTCGCTGCTGGTCTACCTGCTCATGGGTGCCGCGCTCGGGGAGTCCGGCTTCGGCATCGGCTTCGAGGACGCCGAGCTCGCCCACGCCCTGGGGTTCGCTGCCCTGGCGGTGATCCTCGCCGAGGGCGGCCTGACCTCGAACTGGCGCGAGCTGCGCCCCTCGATGGCGCTCGGCGTCTCGCTCGCCACCGTCGGCGTCGCGGTCTCGACGGTCGTGGTCGCCGGCTTCGGCCACCTCGTGCTCGGCCTGCCGTGGGAGCTCGCCGTCCTGCTGGCGGCGGTGCTCGCGCCCACCGACGCGGCCGCGGTCTTCTCCGTCCTGCGCGTGGTCCCGCTGCCCGGCAGGGTCCGCGGTGCCCTGGAGGCCGAGTCCGGCCTCAACGACGCCCCCACCGTCGTGCTCGTCACGCTCATCGCCTCCGGCGCGGTCGGCGAGCACCCGCCGGTCGTCGTCGGCGCCATCATCGCGGGCGAGCTGGCGCTCGGCGTGGCGTGCGGGCTGGTCGCCGGTTTCGGCGGCGCCTGGGTCATGCGTCGCGCCGCCCTACCGACGGCCGGCCTCTACCCGCTCGCCGTCGTCTCCCTCACCTTCCTCGGGTATGGCACCGCGACCGCGCTGCACGGCTCCGGCTTCGCCGCGGTGTACGTCGCCGGGCTGGTGCTCGGCAGCGCCGACCTGCCGCACCGGGCCGCCACCCGCTCCTTCGCCGAGGGCGTCGCGTGGCTGGCCCAGATCGGGCTCTTCGTCATGCTCGGGCTGCTGCTCTCCCCGGGTCGCATCACGCTCGAGACCGTCGGGCTCGCGCTCGCGGTCGTGCTGGTGCTGACCGTCGTGGCCCGGCCGGCGTCCGTGGGGCTCAGTGCGCTCGTGCGGCCGATGCCGTGGAACGAGCTCGCGTTCGTGTCCTGGGCGGGCCTGCGCGGTGCCGTGCCCGTGGTGCTCGCGACCATCCCGCTCTCGGAGGGCGTGGCCGGGGCGGGGCGGCTCTTCGACCTGGTCTTCGTCGTCATCGTGGTCGACACCCTCCTGACTGGCCCGACCCTGCCCTGGGCGGCGCGGGTGCTGCGGGTCGCCTCGAGGTCCGAGCCCCGTGACCTCGACGTCGAGGCGGCGCCGCTGGAGCGGGTCGCGGCCGACCTCCTCCAGGTCACGATCAGTCCCCGCTCGCGGCTGCACGGGGTCGAGGTGGGGGAGCTGCGGCTGCCGCACGGTGCCTCGGTGTCGTTGGTGATCCGCGGCGACCAGACCCTCGTGCCCGAGCGTCGCACCGCGCTCCGCGCCGGCGACGACCTGCTGGTCGTCACCCCGCGCAAGCAGCGCGAGCAGACCGAGCGCCGCCTGCGGGAGGTCAGTCGCGGTGGGCGGTTGGCCCAGTGGCTGGGTCCCGAGACGAGGGAGTCGCGCGGCCGCTGAGGCGCTCGCGTCGCCGGGGCCGGCTCACGGAGCGCAGGCGGACCCGTCCTGGCGCGCGGTGATCGAGGTCCGGCCCTCGCGCAGCTCGCCGAAGTCGTTGCCGACCACGACCACGACCCCCGGCGCGTTGATCTCGGTGTCGACCACGGGCGCAGGCTGCGGCAGGGCGCTGCGGACCAGCTCGACCGCGGGGTCGCGGCGGTCGGCAGCCCAGATCTGGACCTTCGCGACCTCGGTGCCGGTGGGTGCGTTGCCGCTGCTGCCCTGGCGGAAACCCCGCTCCACGAAGCCGTCCATCACCTCGCCCGCGAGGCCCTCGCGGTTGCCGGCGTTGAGGATCGAGACCTCCACCTGCGAGCTGTCCAGGCGCTCACCGGCCACCACGGTGAACGGCTCGCAGGCTCCCTGGTCCTCCTCGGAGCCGGGGAGCGGGGCGGTCGCCGAGGACCAGCCCCACACCAGCATCAGCAGGAGCAGGACGCCCAGCACGGCCAGGGTCAGCGCCGAGCGCAGCGGGGCGGTCAGGGCGGAGCCCGGGCGCTCGGTCATGCCCCTACCGTGCCCACCGCGGCGTGGTCGAACACCCGCGCATGCACCACGGGCCGCTGCTGCAGGGCTGCGCGCAGGGCCCGGTGCAGACCGTCCTCGAGGTAGAGCTCGCCGTGCCAGGCCACCACGTGGGCGAAGAGGTCGCCGTAGAACGTGGAGTCCTCGTCGAGCAGCGCACCCAGGAAGAGGGTGTCCTTCGTGGTCACCAGCTCGTCGAGCCGGACCTGGCGCGGCGGCAGGGCGGCCCAGTCACGGGACGAGAGCCCGTGCTCGGGGTAGGGCCGCCCCTCGCCCACGCGCTTGAAGATCACGACCGCAACTCTAGACGGGACCGGCGGCGCGCCTGCGGACCGTCTTCACCGGGCAGGGGCGCCGCCGCCGTACGTCGTGGGCCGGGCGCTCACGCGCTCCAGCGCACCGAGTCGTCGACGAAGTCGGCGAGGGCGTGGACGCCGCGCAGGTCGTCGCGGGCCTCCATGAGGGCGGTGAGCTTCTGCGCGTGCTTGAGCCGGAGCGCGGCTCGCTGCTCGGCGGTCTTGTCGGACATGCCGGCGAGGGCGGCGGTGACGTGCGTGCTGTCGGCCATCGGGGACTCCTGTGGGTGGGGAGGACTGGAGCCCTCACCCTGCGCCGCCAAGATCGCCGGACGGTTGACGGCCGGTTACATCCGTGTTCCGCGGGCTGTGACCTGGGTTACTGTGCCGCCGTGAGCGAAACTGGAACAGGTTCTACTACCCCGACCGCCGGCGACTGGCGCGACCACGAGGACGTCAAGCAGCTGAAGTACCGATACCTGCGCACCCTGGACACCAAGGCCTGGGACGACTTCGAGGCCTGCTTCCTGCCCGAGGCCACCGCCGACTACAACGGACTGGTCTTCGCCGACCGGGCCGCGCTGGTGGACTACATGCGCACCAACCTCGGCGAGGGTCTGGTGACCCTCCACCAGGTGCACCACCCCGAGATCCACGTCGACGGCGACACCGCGACCGCCCGGTGGTACCTCCAGGACAAGGTGATCGTCGCCGCGTTCGGCTTCATGCTCGAGGGCGCCGCCTTCTACGAGGACCGCTACCAGCGCACCCCCGACGGCTGGCGGGTCGCCCACACGGGTTACCGCCGCACCTACGAGGCGACCTACAACCTCGCCGACCTCCCCGGCTTCGCGATCAAGGGCCCGGGCGAGCACACGCACGTCTGAGGGTGGTGGGGCCGGTCGACACGGCCGGCCGGAGGCGCCCCCTTCGTCGCTACCAGGCCGTTCGCTCGTTCCTCACGAACGGCCTGGTAGACCCGACCACGCTCCTCCGGGGGCGCCTCCGACCGACCGCGCCGCCCGGCCCGGCCGCCGCGCCCGCCCGCGGAGGCGGCATCGTCGTGGGCGGCGGCCTCAGATCGTCGGCTCGCTCCAGGCCGTCTGCACGACCTCGATGCCCCGGTCTCGGGTGATGAGCCGGCCGCGGCCGGGGGGCAGGGGGGTCGGGCGCAGGTTGCCCAGGAGCGGACCCTCGTCGGGGCTGCCCGACATGAGCAGGCCCGGCATCGCCAGGTCGCGCAGCGTCTGGATGACCGGCTCGTAGAGCGCGCGCGAGGCGCCGCCGGAGCGGCGGGTCACCACGACGTGCAGGCCGACGTCGCGGGCCTGGGCCAGCAGCGGCTGGAGGACGGCGACCGGGGAGCTCTGCTGGGTGGCGACCAGGTCGTAGTCGTCGACGAGCAGGAACACCTCCGCGCCCTGCCACCAGGAGCGGTTGCGGAGCTGGTCGGGCGTGACGTCGGGGCCGGGGATGCGCTGCTCGAGGTAGGCCGCGACGTCCTTGAGGGCGGGCGTCGCCTGCTGCGCGGAGGTGAGGTAGTTGAGGAGGTACTCCTCGGGCACCTCGCCCAGCAGCGAGCGGCGGTAGTCGACCAGGATGATCTGCGCCTCCTGCGGGCTGCGGGTGCGCATCACCTCCTGGGCGTAGGTGCGCAGCAGGCCGCTCTTGCCCGACTGCCCGTCGCCGAGGACCAGCAGGTGCGGCTCGGCGTCGGGGTCCAGGCCGACGGGGGCCAGGTCCTTCTCGTTGACGCCGAGCAGCAGCCGCCCACCGGGGCGCGGCGCGGAGTCGTCGACCTGCTCGGGCACCCGCGCGAGACGGCGTACGTCGGCGAGGTCGATGCGGTCCGGGAGCAGCCGCAGCTTGGGGCCGGCCGGGCCGCGCCAGGCGCGCGTGACCCGGTCGATGAGCCCCTCCACGCCCTCACCGAGCGACTCGGCGTCGGGGCGGCCGTCGATGCGGGGCAGCGCGCCGAGGAAGTGCAGCTTGGCCTGCACCAGACCACGGCCGGGGCGGCCGGTCGGGACGAGTGCGGCCATCTTCCGGTCGATCTCGGAGTCGATGTGGTCGCCGAGCCGCAGCTCGAGCCGGGTGCCGAAGACGTCGCGCATGGCGGCGCGGAAGTCCGACCACCGCGCGGCACCGGCGACGACGTGCAGGCCGAAGGTGAGGCCGCGGCCGGCGAGCTGCTGGATCTCCAGCTCGAGGTCGTCGAAGTCCGCACGCAGCGTCGACCAGCCGTCGACGACGAGGAAGACGTCGCCGTACCCGTCGTCGGCGCGGCCTTGGCGGCGCCGCGCGCGGTAGGTCTCGATGGAGTCGATGCCCTGGGCGCGGAAGTAGGCCTCGCGGCGGTCGACGATGCCGGTGACCTCGGCGACGATCCGGCGCACGACGTCGGGCTCGGAGCGGGTGCCGACCCCCGCCACGTGCGGGAAGGTGGTCATCGGCGCGAAGGCACCGCCGCCGAAGTCGAGGACGAAGAACTGCGACTCCGCCGGCGTGGTGACCAGCGACGCGCTGGTCAGGATCGTGCGCAGCAGCGTCGACTTGCCGCTGCGGGGACCGCCCACGACGGCGACGTGGCCGGCGGCGCCGGACAGGTCGACCGACAGGGTGTCGCGGCGCTGCTCGCGCGGGCGGTCGACGGTGCCGAGCGGAACGGTGAGGCCGCCGAGCTCGCGCCACGACGGGGAGACCAGGCCGAGCTCGCGGTCCTCGACCAGGTCGCCGAAGAGGCCGTCGAGGGTGTCGGGGACGTCCAGCGGCGGCAGCCAGACCTGGTGCGCGGCCGGGCCGTGGCCCTGCATCCGGCGCACGGCGATGTCGAGCAGTGAGGGCTGGTTGCCGACCTCCGCGGCCGGGCTCGGCGTGGGTGCCTGCTCGACCTCCGGCTCGGGTTCGAGGGTCTGCACCGCGGAGATCGTGAACGGCAGGATCCCCTGCACGTGGCCGCCCTCGTCGCGACGCACGCGCGACCGCCCGCTCGGCGGCCCGGAGACGTACGCCGCCTTGAACCGCTGCATGGTGGTCGGATCGGGCTTGAGGTACCCCAGGCCGGGCACCGCCGGCAGCTCGTAGGCGTCGGGGACCCCGAGGACCGCCCGGGACTCCTGGGCGCTGAAGGTGCGCAGGCCCACCCGGTAGGACAGGTGCGACTCGAGCCCGCGCAGCCGGCCCTCCTCCAGGCGCTGGCTGGCCAGCAGCAGGTGCAGGCCCAGCGAGCGGCCCAGGCGGCCGATGGCGACGAACAGGTCGATGAACTCCGGCTTGGCGCTGAGCATCTCGGAGAACTCGTCGACCACGATGAACAGCGACGGCATCGGCTCGAGGTCCTCCCCGGCCGCCCGCGCCTTCTCGTAGTCGCGGATCGAGGCGAAGTTGCCGGCCTCGCGCAGCAGCTCCTGGCGGCGCACCATCTCACCGGACAGTGCGTCCTGCATGCGGTCGACGAGGGTGAGCTCCTGGGACAGGTTGGTGATGACCGCGGAGACGTGCGGCATCTCCGACATCCCTGCGAAGGTCGCGCCGCCCTTGAAGTCGACGAGCACCATGTTGAGCTGCTCGGGGGAGTGGGTCATCGCCAGCCCGAGCACGAGCGTGCGCAGGAACTCCGACTTGCCCGAGCCGGTCGCGCCGATCACCAGGCCGTGCGGGCCCATGCCCTGCTGGGCGGACTCCTTGATGTCCAGGTGCACGAGGCCGCCGCCGTCGCCGACCCCGATCGGCACGCGCAACCGGTCGCGGGCCGGGCGGGTGCGCCACGCGGCGTCGGGGTCCAGCACGTGCACGTCACCCAGGCCGAGGACCTCCATGAAGTCGGTCGGCCCGGTGATCTCCGAGCTCGGTGCGGCGTCGACGGCGCCGGCGGAGACGGTGTGCAGGGCGGTGAGCCGGCGGGCGAACGCCTCGGCGGTGGCGAGGTCGCACTGGTCGCCCTTGGCGCGGATCGCGGGCTCGCGGACCCGCACCGCCTCCAGCGGCACCAGGCCGTCGGACGGCTCCTCGGCCAGAAGCGCCAGCCGCAGCCGGCTGGCGTCCTCCAGCTCGTCCCAGCGCGCCGGCAGGTCGAGCACGGTGACGCCGTGCAGCCCGTCGGGCGGGACGACGTGGTTGCCCGGCGGAAGGGTCGCGCCGTCGAGGACCAGCAGCACGTGGGGCGTGGCGGGGCGCTCGTCGGCGCCGAAGCGGGGCCGGTCGGCCAGGTCCGGCGGCAGCAGGTCGGCGAGCTCGTCGAGGGAGGTCGAGACCATCCGGCGCGGGCCCACCGCGTCGGACTCCTGCGGGCTGTGGCTGTGCGGCAGCCACTTGACCCAGTCCCAGTGCGCGAGCTGCCGCTCGCCCGCGAGCACCGCGACGACGAGGTGCTCGGGGGACTGGAAGGCCGTCGCGGAGCAGAGCAGCGCCCGCGCCAGCGAGCGGGCCGGCTCCTCCGGGCCGCACACCTCGATCCGGTCGAAGGCGCGCAGGTCGACCGAGGCCGGCAGGTCGGGCTGGTTGCGGTGGACGACGAGGAGGCGGTGCAGCGCCGAGGCCGCGGCCGGGTCGACCTGGTCGATCGGTGCGCTCTCGGGCGGGACCAGGCGCAGCGCGAGCTCCTGGTGGCACACGCCGTACCGCACGTGCAGGAACTCCGCGTCGGTCGAGGTGCGCTCCCAGACCCGGCTGCGTTCCTCGGCGAACGCCGGGAGCGAGGTGGGGTCGGGGTGCTGCCAGGTGAGCGCCTGGCGCTGCTGGGCGGCGGCGTCGCGGGCGACCGAGCGGACGGTCGCGAGGTAGCGGAGGTACTCGGTGCGCGAGCCGGTCACCGACTGCGCGCGCTGCTTCCGCTGCCGGTCGATCTGGACGACGATGAAGCCGAGCGTGGCGAAGAGGAACATGCCGGCCGCGATGTAGGAGCGGCCACCCCCGCCGCCCGCCCCGGCGCCCATCGAGGCGACGAGCACGATCGAGCCCAGGCTGCCGAGCATCGGGATGGCGTTCATCAGCACGCCGGCGGCGCCCTCGGACTGGTCGAGCTCGGGGGGCGCCTGCAGCTTGATCTCCCCGCTCGGCATCTCGGGTGCCTCGGGGCGCTGTCCGCGCAGGGTCGTCGTCACGGCGGGCGACTACCCTTCCCCCGCCCGGGCGAAACCGGGTCGGGCCGGTGGTCAGTACCTCCTGCGCCCGTGTCGCGGGGCGTGACCTGCGTGGTCCAGGAGAGCACCCGGTGCAGACCGGTGGCGCCGGGCGGTGTCGACCGCACCGTGGTGGGGAAGGGAGGTGCCGTGGCGGCAAGGACAGGGACCGGCGACGTCGTCGCGCTCAGTGTGCACGGCCCCGGCGGGGTCGTGGACCTCGTCGTCCCCTCCATGGCCACCGCCGCCGACGTCGCCCAGGAGTACGCCGAGCAGCTGGGCCTGCCCGCGGTGCCCTCGCTCGGCACCACGACCGGCCTCGCGCTCCAGCCCGCCCTGCCGCTGGCCGACGCCGGGGTCCGCCCCGGGTCGCTGCTCGTGGTGGTGCCCGACGCCGTCCCCGACCGCCCCGCCCGTGACGCCCAGCGCCCCGGCCGCAGCGCCGACGGCGGTCCCTGGCTGGCCGCCCTGCTCGTGGTCGCGGGGGCGCTCGCCCTGCTCGCGGGCTGGTCGGCGACCACCGCGAGCGCTGCCCTCCGCGACGTCACGGTCGCCGTCCTCGTCGGTGGCGCCGTCCTGGCCGCCCTCCCGGTCGGCCGCTGGGCCGCCGCGCGGGCGCTGGTCGCCCCGGCGTACGCCGGCGCCGCGGCGTACGCCGTCGTCTGGGACCCCGCGCCGGAACGGCTGCCCACCGTGCTCGGTGTCGCCGCGCTGGTCTCCGCGGTGGCCGCGGCGATCGCGCGGGCGCTCGCCCCGCACGGCTCGGAGGTGCTGCGCGTCTGGACCGTCGTGGGCCTCGGCTTCTTCCTCGTGACCATGGGCGGCGCGCTCGTGGGCGCGGGCTCCCAGCTGGTGTGGGCCGTGCTGCTGGTCCTGGCCATGCTGGCGCCCCGCTTCGTGCCCGGCTTCGCCGTCGACGTCCCCGACCAGATGCTCATCGACGTCGAGCGGCTCGCGGTCACCGCGTGGTCGGCGCGGGAGCGGCCGACCGGCCGCCGTGGCCGCACCGTCGTGCCGCCCGCGACCGTGCGCGCGGTCGCGGAGCAGGGCGCACGTACCGTGACCGCTGCCTCGGCCGGTGTGCTGGCGGTGCTGCTCCTGGCCGCGCCCGGCGTGCTGTCCTCGGTCGAGGAGTCGGCAGACGTGGTCGGCGCACGCCTGCTCGTGCTGCTCTCCGGCGGCGCGGTCCTGCTGGCCGCCCGCAGCTACCGCCACCGGCTGGCCCGCGTGCTGCTGCGCGTGGGCGGACTGGCCTGCTGGGCGGCGCTGCTGCTCGACCTCGCCCCGGCGCTCGCCGAGGGGTCGGGCTGGTGGCTCGCCCTGGGTGCGGTGGCTGTCGGCGCGCTCGTGGTCCTCGCGGCCGTCGCGACCGGGCGCGGATGGCGTTCGGCGTGGTGGTCGCGACGGGCCGAGGTGCTCGAGGGACTGACCGCGGCACTCGCCCTGGCCTGTCTCGTCCCGGCCAGCGGCCTGTTCCGGCACCTGTGGGAGAACATCCCCGACGTGTGATTCCCAGGCTGGTCCCCGCCTGGGAACGCACCCGGGAGCGCCTCGGGGTCCCCACCGGGGGGTCGGTCCTCCACAGCCCCGGGTCCATGGTGGTTTAGCGGGTAAAGGCGGGGGTACACGCCTGCTCGTCCAGCAGGAGCCGGTCCCACGGGGGCTCGGGCCGGCTGACGGACCCAGACACACACGACATCTCGGGCGACTTGGTCGCCTCCGAGGAAGGAGCAGGGCCATGGCAGCACCCGACTACGGCCAGGGCGAGAAGACCCTGACCCGCGCCGCCGGACTGGTGGCGGACGCCAAGGCGGAGTTCGACGGCATCTCCAAGACGCTGATGAACAACGTCGAAGCGCTGCGCAGCCAGTGGGGCGGCCAGGGCTCGACCTCGTTCCAGGCGCTCGCGATGGCGTGGAACGAGAAGCAGCAGAAGATCGTCAACGCGCTCAACGAGTTCGAGCAGAACCTCATCACGACCGAGAAGGACAACGTGTCGACCGACGACGCGCAGCAGTCCTCGATGACCGCCCTCCAGAACTCGCTGGGCGCCCTGCCCAACGGTCGCTGAGACAGGACAGGAGACAGACATGTTCGACGGCATCAGCGTCAACCACGGTGGCCTGGACATCGGCGCCACCGACCTCGCCAACGGGGTCAAGGCCATCGAGGACCGGATGAACCGCCTCGAGGACGACCTCAAGGAGCTCAAGGGCGCCGGCTGGTCCGGTAGCGCCCAGCAGGCCTACACCCAGGCCAAGGCCCAGTGGGACCAGGCGATCCACGAGATGAAGGACCTGCTGGCCCGCACCAGCGTCGCCGTCTCGACGGCCAACCAGGACTACCGCTCGGCCGACCAGCGCGGCGCCGCCCTCTTCGGGGGCTGAGCCTCACCCTCGGGGCCACCTGCGCACCTCGGCCCGTCCTCCCGGTCCAGACCGGGGGGACGGGCCGCTCTCGCGTGGGTAGGACCCACGCGTCCCCCGCACCCCGTCGCCCCCGTCCCCCGCACCGTCCTGGAGGGAACCCCCGATGACCACCGCGCCCCCCAGCGCCGCAGGAACCCCGTCCGTGGCCTCCGGCCTGGTCCGGGTCACCGTCGCCTCCGGCAGCCGCCGGGTCGACCTGGTCCTGCCCGGGGCGGTGCCCGTGGCCGAGCTGGTCCCCGAGCTGGCCCGCAGCGTCGGGCTGCTCGACGCGCTGACCGTCCACGGCGGGTACGCCGTCACGACCGCCGAGGGCCGCCGGCTCTCCGGCGACGTGGGCCTGCTCGTCCAGGGCGTGGAGGACGGCGGGCTGCTGACCGTGACGGCCGGTGTCGACGAGGAGCCGCCGCGGGTCTACGACGACGTCGTGGAGGCGATGACCGACGTCGTGGAGCGCGACCTGCGCCCGTGGTCGCCCGCCTCCGGTCGGCGTACGGCCCTGGTCGCCGCCGGCCTGCTGCTCGTCCTGGGGGCGGGCAGCCTGCTGCTGCAGACCGACTCCGCGCTCGCGGGCACCGCCGCCGTGGTGGTCGCCGCGGCGCTGCTCGGAGGCTCGGTCGTGCTCTCGCGCGTGCAGGGCGAGCGCGACGCCGCGGTCGCGGTGGCGTGGACGTCCGGGTTGTACGCCGCGGTCGCCGGGCTGCTCCTCGCGCCCGAGGGCGACCTGTTCGGACTGCCGGTCGCCATGGCCGGCCTGGGCGCGCTCGCCGCCGGCCTGCTCGCGCTACTGGCCGTGGGGGAGGGCCGCGCGCTCGTGCTGCCGCCGGCCATCGTCGGTGCGGTCTTCCTGGTGAGCGGGCTCCTCCTCGACGGCACCGGGGCCGAGCCCGCCCGCGTGCTGGTCGGGCTGCTGGTCCTGCTGGTCGTGTGCGGCAGCGTCTTCCCCTGGCTCGCGCTGGGCGTCACCGGGCGCAACGTCGAGCAGATCTACTCCGTCACCGACATCACCGCCGACCCCGAGGAGATCGACCCCGACGAGGTCGGCAGCGACGCCCGGCTGGCCCACGAGATCCTGGTCTCGATCGGCGCCACCGTCGGCCTGCTGCTCGTGGCGGTCGCACCGCTGGCGGTGGGGGCGGGGCTGTCCGGGACGCTGCTGGCCGTCGTCTGCGCGCTGGTCCTGATGCTGCGGACCCGGCAGTACCGCACCGGCACCGAGGTGCTCGTCGGGCTGGTCAGCGGGCTGCTCGGTCTGGTGTCGGTCGCGGTGTCGCTGCTGTGGCTGCACCCCGACTGGCGGCCCACCACCGCCGTCGTGCTGGCGGCCACCGGCGGGATCCTGCTCGCGGTCACCCTGGTGCCGTCGGCCCCCTCGGTGCGCCGGGCGCGCCTGGGCGACGTGGCCGAGACCGCGGCACTGGTCTCCCTGCTGCCGCTCGCGGTCCTCGCGACCGGGCTCTTCGACGCGATCAGCGGCTGAGGCGGGGCATGGCCACCAAGCGCGACCTCGTCGAGGCGCACTCCTTCTCCCGCCGCCGACTCGTCACCGCCTTCGTCTCGGGCGCCCCCGGCGGCCACGAGGTCGAGCCCGCGCGGCCCGGCCGCAGCATCGTCGGCGGCGCGGCCCTGTCGGTGCTGCTCATCGCCGGGGCCGCGGTGACCGGTGTCTTCTCCGACCGCCCGGACAGCGACTGGGACGCGCCCGGGCTGGTCATCAGCAAGGAGCAGGGCGCGGCGTACGTCATCCTCGACGACGAGGAGGAGACCGGCGAGCCGCCCGAGCTGCGCCCGGTCATCAACATCACCTCCGCCCGGCTGATCCTCGGCGCCGAGGGCCTCGAGCCCCGGATCGTCTCCCAGGAGACCATCGAGACCCGCCCGCTCGGCGAGGACATCGGCATCCTCAACGCCCCCGCGAGCCTGCCCGCGACCGACGACCTCGTCGACACCGGCTGGACCGCCTGCACCGGCCCGGACCGCGGCCTGACCGTGCGGGTCTCCTCGCAGGTGGGCGTGACGCCGACCCAGGGCACCGAGGCGGCCCTGGTCGAGGTCAAGGGGCCCGGGGCCGGCCTGTGGCTGGTGGCCACCGTCCCCGAGAGCACCCTGGGCCCGGCGCAGGCCTACCGCTACGCCGTCCCCGACGAGGACTCCGACGAGACCGAGGCCTTCCTGCGTGCCGTCGGCCTCAACGGCACCGCCGGTGCGGTGAAGGTGCCGAGGGAGTGGTTGGACCTCTTCCCGCGCGGCGGCGACCTCGACGCGGCCGCCTTCGACCTCGACGACCTCGGCGAACCGGCACCCGGCCAGCCCGACGGCGTCCGCGTCGGCGACTACACCCGCTCCGACTCCGGCACCGGCTTCCTGGTCGACGACACCGGGGCGCTGCAGCCGTTGTCCGCCTTCGCCCTCGCCCTGTGGAGCAACCTCGACCTCTCCTCGGGGGGTCGCGGCGACCGCGGGCCGCGCGAGCGCGACGGGCTCGACGGAGGCGCTGCCTCGGAGGGGTACGCCGCCGCGCGCTGGCCCCAGGACCTGCTCTCTGCCGTGCCCGGCCAGACGTGCGCGCTGCTGGACGCCGCCGCCGACCGGCCGCCTCTGGTGCAGCTCGCCACCTCACCCGACGAGGACGCCTCCGCGGACCGCGTGCTCGACCCGTCGCAGCGGCTGGTCGACGTGGATCCCGGCGCCGGGGCCTACGTCGTGAGCGGGGACTTCGAGGGTCTGGCCGCCGACACCGTGGTGGACGGCGAGCTCGCGGGCAGCCGGTTCGTGGTCGACCAGAAGGGCCGGGCCAACGCCCTCGTCGGCGCGGACACCCCCGAGCTGCTCGGGTACGGCGCGTACGCCGCCCCGCTGGTCCCGAGCACCTGGCTGGACCTCTTCGACGCCGGGGTGGCGCTGTCGCAGGAGGCGGCGCTCTGCCCGCCGCAGCCCGAGGGCGCGGAGCCGACGTGCGGCTGAGCCCCGCCGGCACCGCTGGTCGCGCAGCGAGCACCGGCGAGCGTCGTCGGGACCGGGTGACCCGCTCGTGGGCGGTGACCACGGTCCTCGGGATCGCCCTCGGCCTTCCCGTCGGCGTGGCCGCACCCGCCCACGCGATCGACGTCTCCTGCCTCGAGGTCGCCCCGGGCGACCCGCGTCCCACCACCGAGACCGCCAGCGAGGCCCTGCGGCGGGCGGGGGTGCTCGCCGCCCAGGACCGTCTCGAGCGCAGCGGCCGCGGCCAGGCGGGTGCCGGCACGACCGTCGCCGTGCTGTCCTCGGGCATCTCCGGCGCGGCGGACCTCCCGCTGGGCCCCGGCGGGACCTCGGTCGTCGGCCCGGGCCCGGTCGTCGACCCCACCGGCACCGTCGTGGCCGGCCTGCTCGCCGGGCCCGCGCGTGACGTCGACCTCCCGGTCGGCGTGGCGCCCGGGGTCGAGCTGGTCGACGTGCGCGTCTACGACACCGCGACCCCGACCCAGGAGGGCCAGGAGGCCCCGGACGCGGCGGCACTGGCCGACGGCCTGGCCCACGTGCGGGACCGGGTGCCGTCGGTCGACATCGTCGTCGTGCCCCTGCAGGTGCCGCAGGACGACCGGGTCGCCGACCTGGTGTCCGACCTGGTCGAGGCGGGCGTGCTGGTCGTGGCCCAGGGCGGTGACCGCCCGGTGGACCTGGTCGGCGAGGTGGCTGCCGACGCCGGGTCCGGTTCGCTCACCGCGCTCGCCACCCCTCGTCCCGACGAGGACGCCGGTCCGCTGGTGCACCCCGCGGCGCTCCCGGGCGTCGTCGCGGTCGGGCCGTTGCCCGAGCAGGTCAACGACCCGCTGCGCAGCAGCGCCCTCGACGTCGTCGCCCCTGCCGACGACGCCGTCTCGGTCTCGCTGGAGGGCGGCCACTGCGTCCTGGACGGCAACGGCTCCAGCGCCTGGTCCACCGGGCTCGTCGCCGGCGTCCTGGCCATGCTGCGCTCCGCCTACCCCCAGGCCGAGCCCGAGGAGCTCGTCGCACGCCTCGTCGCCACCGCCGACGGCCGCCCGGACGTGCGCTCGCCCCTCACCGGCGCCGGCCAGGTGCAGGCCCTCGCCGCGCTGACCGCCACGGCGGGGGAGCTGCGCGAGGGCGGGTACGCCGGGGACACCGACGTCCCCCGCCCCACCACCGCGGCCGCCGCCCCCGAGGAGCCCGAGGACCTGCTGGCCACCACCCGCGGCAGCGCCGTGTGGTGGGGGCTGCTCGGTGGCGGTGCGCTGCTGCTCGCCGTGCTGGCCCGCCCGCTCCTGGCCCGCCGCCGCTGACCCTGCGTCGTCGGGGCCGGGTGGCGCTCGCTACGCCGCGGACGACCGGGGGCGCCCCCTTCGTCGCTACCAGCCTCCTCGCTCGTCCCTCACGAGGAGGCCGCCAGACCCAACCACGCTCCTCCGGGGGCGCCCCCGGCCGTCCGCGGCCCCGCGCGCCGCCCGACAGCCGGGAAGCACGAACGGCGCCGACCTGTCGGTCGACGCCGTCCTCTCTGCGGCGGAGGTAGGGGGATTCGAACCCCCGAGGGCTATTAACCCAACCCGCTTTCCAAGCGAGCGCCATAGGCCACTAGGCGATACCTCCGCCGAGGAGGGTACCGGTGGGCCTGCGCCGCACGAAATCGCCTGCCGCGCGCCCGGACGGTGCTCCGGGCCGCGGTCGAGCGCGCGCGGCGGCGCGGGGCGGCGTACGACGGGGGGCCGGCCGGGCCGGGTTGGCCGCCCTCCACGCGCTCACCTAGACTCCCGGGCAACCCCCCGCGTGGCGGCACCTCGCCCAACTCCCCCAGGGCCGAGAGGCAGCAAGGGTAAGTGAGCTCTGTCGGGTGCGCGGGGGGCCTTCGTGTCCCTGGGGCCGCACGGCTCGTGCTGCTCCCGGGTCGACGACGGCCGATCCGGACGCCGTCCCCATGCCGTTCCCGCCGCCGTGGTGCGTTGTCGGCGGCCGTGGTTAGGGTCTGCACGTGGAGTCGCCGCTCGCCCTGTACCGCCGCTACCGGCCCGAGACCTTCAACGAGGTCATCGGGCAGGACCACGTGACGGCTCCCCTGCGCGCGGCCCTGGCCAACAACCGGGTCAACCACGCCTACCTCTTCTCCGGCCCCCGTGGCTGCGGCAAGACCACGAGCGCCCGCATCCTGGCGCGGGCCCTCAACTGCGAGCAGGCCCCGGTGGCCGACCCGTGCGGGGAGTGCGACTCCTGCCGCGACCTCGCGCGCGGCGGGCCCGGGTCGATCGACGTGATCGAGATCGACGCGGCCTCGCACGGTGGCGTCGACGACGCGCGCGACCTTCGGGAGAAAGCGTTCTTCGCGCCGGTGCGCAGCCGCTACAAGATCTACATCATCGACGAGGCCCACATGGTCTCCCCGCAGGGCTTCAACGCCCTGCTGAAGCTGGTGGAGGAGCCGCCGCCACACCTGCGGTTCATCTTCGCCACGACCGAGCCCGACAAGGTGATCGGGACGATCCGTTCCCGCACCCACCACTACCCGTTCCGACTGATCCCGCCGCGCCTGCTCTCCAGCTACCTCACCGAGCTGTGCGAGCGCGAGGGGGTCGCGATCGAGCCGGCTGCGATCCCGCTCGTGGTCCGCGCCGGTGGGGGCTCGGCCCGTGACACCCTCTCGGTGCTCGACCAGCTGCTCGGTGGCGCCGGCCCCGAGGGTGTCACGCACGCGCTGGCCACGGGTCTGCTGGGCTACACCCCCGACAGCCTGCTCGACGAGGTCGTCGACGCCTTCGCCGCCGGCGACGGAGCCGCGGTCTTCGGCGTGGTCGACAAGGTCGTCGAGACCGGGCAGGACCCGCGCCGCTTCACCGAGGACCTGCTGCGCCGCCTGCGCGACCTGGTGATCGTCGCCGCCGTGCCCGACGCCCCCGCGACCGGGCTGATCGACGTCTCCGAGGACGCCGGCGAGCGGCTGGTGGCCCAGGCCGCCCGGTTCGGCCCCGCCGACCTCACCCGCGCCGCCGACCTCGTGGCCGCCGGCCTCACCGAGATGCGCGGCGCCACCGCGCCCCGGCTGCTGCTGGAGCTGATCTGCGCCCGCGTCCTGCTGCCGGGCGCCGACCACGGCACGGAGGGCCTCGCCGCCCGCCTCGACCGGCTGGAGCGCCGAATGGCGGTCACCGGTACGCCGGCAGCGACCGCGCCCGCAGCCGCCGCGGCAGCGCCGGCCCGCCCGGTCCGACCCGCCCAGGTGGCCGAGGACGTGCCCGCGCAGGACCGTCCCGCTCCCGCTGCCCAGGCCCCCGAGCCGGTGCCGACCCCCGCGCCCACCCCGGCACCTGCCCAGGGCTGGCCCACCACGCCCGAGCCCGAGCCGGTCCCGCCGCACCCGGCGCAGCGGCCTGCGCAGCAGCACCCCGCGCCGCAGTCCGGGCCGCAGTCCGGGCAGCAGCCTCCGCGGGTCGACGCCACCGGCGTGCCGCCGCTCGCGGGTTCCGCACTCGAGCCATCCGCCGCTGCCGCGCCGGCCGCTCCGGCTCCGGCGCCGGATGCCCCGGCCCCGACGCAGGCCGCCCCCGGCGCGTTGTCGCTGGTCGAGGTGCGCCGGCTGTGGCCGGACATCGTCGATGCCACGAAGCTGCGTCGCCGGGTCACCTGGATCCACCTCACGCAGAACGCCCAGGTCGTGGCGGTCGACGAGCGCACTCTGACCCTCGGGTTCGCCAACGCCGGGGCCCGCGACTCCTTCGACGGCAACGGCAGTGCCGAGGTCGTGCGACAGGCAGCGATCGACGTGGTCGGCACCGACTGGCGGATCGAGACGATCGTCGACCCGGGGGCCTCGCCCGACGCCGGACCCCCGCCGTCCCCGCCGCCCGCCGCCCCCGCGGTCGACCCGCGTCCCGTGGCCGGCAGCGACCGACCGGCACCCCCCGCGCCCGACGCCGCTCCGGCCGACCCCGGCCCGTCGGCGGTCTCCGACGAGCCGCCGCCGCCCTGGGCGGTCGAGCCCCCGGCCGACCTCGACGACGGGCCGGAGCCCGGCGCGCCGGCGACGCCCGCGGCTCCCGCGGCACCGCCTGCCGGCGCCTCCTCGATCGCGGCCGCGCGCGGCGCGATCCAGCAGACCCGACCCGCCGGCGCTCCCGGCACCGAGCAGGGGCCCGACCTCCGCGCGGCCGACGCCGACGCCCACCCCGACGACGAGGTCCTCGACCACGACGACACGGCCGGGGCGGAGCTGCTGGCCCGCGAGCTCGGCGCCAAGGTGATCGAGGAGATCACCCACTCGTGAGCCCCCACCCATCGTGTTGAGTGGACCCCGACCACCGCGCCCGACCCGCCAGCCACCCGAGGTGACCAGATGAGCCAGAACCCCTTCGACGCCCTGGGCGGCGGACTCGACATGAACGCCCTGCTCCAGCAGGCCCAGCAGATGCAGGAGCAGCTGACCCAGGCCCAGCAGCGCCTGGCCGAGACGGTCCTCGAGGGCACCGTCGCCGGGGGCGCCGTGACCGTGCGGGTCAACGGCACCGGCGAGCTGGTGGGTGTCGACATCCGCGCCGGCGGCTTCGACGGCAACGACGCCGACGACCTCGCCGACCTCGGCGACATGGTCGTGGCGGCCTACCGCGACGCCAAGTCCCAGGCCGACGCGGCTGCCGGAGAGGCCCTGGGCCCGTTGGCCGGCGGTCTCGGCGGCGGGGGCGGCGGGCTCGGCGACGTGCTCGGCGGAGCGCTGGGTGGTGGGGAGCCGGGCCAGGCGCCCGGCCGCCTCGGCTTCTAGCGGGCCCGCGTGTACGAAGGTGTCGTCCAGGACCTGATCGACGAGCTCGGTCGGCTCCCGGGCGTGGGCCCCAAGAGCGCCCAGCGCATCGCGTTCCACCTGCTCCAGGCCGACCCCGTCGACGTACGCCGCCTGGCCGACGTGCTCATCGAGGTCAAGGCCAAGGTGCAGTTCTGCACGATCTGCGGCAACGTCAGCGAGGACGAGCAGTGCCGCATCTGCCGCGACCCGCGCCGGGACCCGAGCGTGCTGTGCGTGGTCGAGGAGTACAAGGACGTCGTCGCGATCGAGCGCACCCGGGAGTACCGCGGTCGCTACCACGTCCTGGGCGGCGCGATCAGCCCGATCGACGGCATCGGTCCCGACCAGCTGCGGGTCCGCGAGCTCATGACGCGGCTGGCCGACGGCGCCGTCACCGAGGTCATCCTGGCCACGGATCCCAACCTCGAGGGCGAGGCCACGGCGACGTACCTCACCCGGATGCTCAAGGTGCTGGACTTGCGCGTCACGCGCCTGGCGAGTGGACTGCCCGTAGGCGGCGACCTGGAGTACGCCGACGAGGTGACCCTGGGCCGCGCGTTCGCGGGGAGGCGAGCAGCAGAATGAGCATCGAGAGCAGCACCACCCCCGGCGTCGCCGCGCCCGCCGCGGCCCTGGACGCCGACACGATGGAGTTCGCCCAGCAGATCGCCGACCAGGTCGCCAGCTTCCTGCTGGCCTTGCGCGCGATCGCCGAGGAGGAGGACGGCGGCCGGGCGATCTCCCTGCTGCTGCTCGAGATCAGCCAGGTGCTGCTCGCCGGTGCCCGGCTGGGCGCGCAGCAGGACTTCGTGCCCCGCGACGAGTACCAGCCCGATGTCGGTCCCGAGCCCGACCTGGACCGGATGCGCCTGCGGCTGGCCTCGATGCTCGACAACGTCGACACCTACAGCTTCGTCTTCGACCCCTACGTGCCCGAGGTGGTCGAGAGCCAGCTCTCCGACGACCTCACCGCGATCGCCACCGACCTCGACACCGGTCTGCGCCACTACCGCGCCGGGCACGTCAGCGAGGCGCTGTGGTGGTGGCAGTTCTCCTACGTCTCCAGCTGGGGCAACCTCGCCGGCGCCGCGCTCAACGCGCTGCTCTCCGTGGTCAGCCACGACCGCCTCGACGTGGACGTCGAGCTCGACGCCGACCAGGTGGTCGCGGCCGAGCAGATGCTCGCCGACGAGGGCTGAGCCCGGCCCCGGGACGCCCCCGTCCACGGCAGGAAAGTCCGACGGGTCGTCCCAGGCCCCGCCGGTAGACTCGGGGCTTCGACCAGGCGCGCCCGCGACGGGTGACCGCGCCGCACACGGGACGAGGGGACCAGAGCAGTGGGCATTGTCGTGCAGAAGTACGGCGGGTCGTCGGTGGCGGACGCCGACGGCATCAAGCGGGTGGCCCAGCGCATCGTCAACACCAAGAAGCAGGGCCACGAGGTGGTCGTGGTCGTCTCGGCGATGGGCGACACCACCGACGACCTGCGCGACCTCGCCGAGCAGGTCACCCCGCTGCCGCCGCCGCGCGAGCTGGACATGCTGCTCACCGCGGGTGAGCGGATCTCCATGGCCCTGCTGGCCATGGCCGTCAGCTCCCTGGGCCACGAGGCGCAGTCCTTCACCGGCTCCCAGGCCGGCGTGATCACCGACTCGGTGCACGGCAAGGCCAAGATCATCGACATCACCCCGGGCCGCATCCAGAGCGCCATCGACGAGGGCCACGTGGCGATCGTCGCGGGCTTCCAGGGCGTCTCCCAGGACACCAAGGACGTCACCACGCTCGGTCGCGGCGCCTCCGACACCACCGCGGTCGCGCTCGCCGCCGCCCTGGGCGCGGAGGTCTGCGAGATCTACACCGACGTCGCCGGCGTCTTCACCGCCGACCCGCGGATCGTGCCGGCCGCGCGCAAGCTCGACCGCGTCTCCCACGAGGAGATGCTCGAGATGGCCGCCTCCGGCGCCAAGATCCTGCACCTGCGCTGCGTCGAGTACGCACGCCGCTACGACGTGCCGATCCACGTGCGCACCTCGTTCGACACCATCGAGGGCACCTGGGTCCTCCCCGACACCGCTGAAGAAGGAGACACCGTGGAGCAGGCGATCATCGCGGGCGTGGCCCACGACCGGTCCGAGGCCAAGATCACCGTCGTCGGGGTCCCCGACAAGGTCGGCGAGGCCGCCCGCATCTTCGAGGTGCTGGCCGCGTCCGAGGTCAACATCGACATGGTCGTGCAGAACGTCTCCGCCGCGGCGACCGCGCGCACCGACATCTCCTTCACCCTGCCCCGCGAGGACGGCCAGGTCGCGATGGCGGCCCTGGCGAAGATCCAGGACGAGGTCGGCTACGACAAGCTGCTCTTCGACGACCGCGTCGGCAAGGTCTCCCTCATCGGCGCCGGCATGCGCAGCCACCCGGGCATCACCGCGAAGTTCTTCGCCGCCCTCGCGGCCGCCGGGGTCAACATCGAGATGATCTCCACCTCCGAGATCCGCATCTCGGTCATCGTCGACGAGGGCCAGATCGACACCGCGGTCCGCGCGACGCACACCGCGTTCGACCTGGACGCCGACGAGGTCGAGGCGGTCGTGTACGGCGGGACCGGCCGATGAGCGCGCCCGCCGGCGCCGGCGCCGGCCTGCGGATCGGCGTCGTCGGCGCCACCGGCCAGGTCGGTGTCGCCATGCGCCAGATCCTCGCCGAGCGGGACTTCCCGGTCGCCGAGATCCGCTTCTTCTCCTCCGCGCGCTCGGCCGGGAAGGTCCTGGACTACCGCGGCACCGAGGTCGTCGTGGAGGACGCCGAGACCGCCGACCCGACCGGGCTCGACATCGCACTGTTCTCCGCCGGTGCCACCGCGTCCCGGGCGCTCGTGCCGCGTTTCGTCGAGGCCGGCGTCATCGTCGTCGACAACTCCTCGGCCTTCCGCAAGGACCCCGCGATCCCGCTCGTCGTCTCCGAGGTCAACCCGGAGGCCGCGGCCGAGGTGATCGCCGCCGGGCGCGGCATCATCGCCAACCCCAACTGCACGACCATGGCTGCGATGCCGGTCCTCAAGCCGCTGCACGAGGAGGCCGGCCTGGTCCGGCTGGTCGCCTCGACGTACCAGGCCGTCTCCGGCTCCGGGATCGCCGGCGTCGAGGAGCTCGCCACCGGCATCGCCGCGGCCGGCGACAAGGCCCGCGAGCTCGCCTACGACGGGGAGGCCGTGGCCTTCCCCGAGCCCGGCGTCTACCAGCGCACCATCGCCCACAACGTGCTGCCGTTCGCGGGCAACCTGGTCGACGACGGGCTGAACGAGACCGACGAGGAGCAGAAGCTCCGCAACGAGTCGCGCAAGATCCTCGGCCTGCCGGACCTCAAGGTGTCCGGCATCTGCGTGCGGGTCCCGGTCTTCACCGGCCACTCGCTGGCGATCAACGCCGAGTTCGAGCGCCCGATCAGCCCCGAGCGCGCCACCGAGCTGCTCGCCGCGGCCCCCGGTGTCGAGCTCAGCGAGATCCCGACCCCGCTCCAGGCCGCCGGCAAGGACCCGTCGTACGTCGGTCGCATCCGCGCCGACGAGGGCGTCGACGGTGGTCGTGGGCTCGCGCTGTTCATCAGCAACGACAACCTGCGCAAGGGCGCCGCCCTCAACACGGTGCAGATCGCCGAGCTCGTGGCGGCCGCCCGGGCCTGACCCGATGTGCCCGACCCCGGGACGCCGAACGGGCAGGTCTCTCGTGCACGCTGCACGAAGGACCTGCCCGTTCGGCCGTTCGGTCAGGCGTCGGAGTCGACGACCTGGGTGGTCACCCAGTGCGAGAGCAGGAACATCGCGGCGGAGAGCAGCGGGATGACGATGATCATCCACCACTCCTCCAGCACGTCGACGAGGAAGAGCAGCGAGAGCACCGCCAGCAGGCCGACCGCGAGGAAGCTGGTGCTGGTCGGGTCGGGGACCCGGGCCAGGCGCAGCATCACGCCGCCCAGGACGACCATGCCGGCCATCACCAGGACCAGCAGCAGGAAGCCGGGGCCACCGCCGCAGCTGGAGACGCCGCGGACGCTCTCGCACAGGGCCAGCGAGCCGGCCGTCAGGACGACGACGAGCAGACCGACCACGAGCCCGGTGACGCCGGTGGCGACCCGTCCGTCGACGGTCAGCGTGGCCCGGGGTGCCCGGGTCGGTGCGGAGGCCTGCTCGGCGGCCACGGGCTCGGGGGCCGACTCGGCAGCGACCGGCGTCGGGGCCGGTGCGGGAGCGGGCGTCGGGGCAGGGGCGGGAGTCGGGACCGCGGCCGCCGGCGGGACGACCGGTCGGGCCGCTGCCGGGGGAGCGGCTGCCGCGGGGGGCAGCACCGTGGTGTCCTCGTCGGGCGAGGACGCGGCTGCCGCGGGCGGCTGGGCGGACGGCTCAGCAGACGGCCGGGCAGAGGGCGGGGCAGTCGACTGGGCGGACTGCGGGGTCGGCGGGGCAGTCGGCGGGGCAGTCGGCGGGGCAGTCGACTGGGCAGGCGGCGCGCTGTCGGCACGCGGCGTCGCGGGCTCGGCCTCGACGGGGGCCGCCTCGATCGGCGCGGCAGGGTCGACGGCCCGGTCAGGGGCTCGGTCAGGGGCAGGGGCGGCGGCCCGGTCGGCCGGGGGCGCCTGCTGCTCCGTGGCGGGGTCCGCGGCCGGCGTACGGCCCTTGCGCCGCTTGAGCAGCTTCCCGAGGCTGGGTGCCTCCAGCGAGGGCGCGTCAGGACGCTGGTCATCTCCCATGCGCCCGATCATGTCACGCACCTCGACGCCGCCGACGCGGCTTCCGGATGCGCCGGACGTGCGGTGCTCGAGAAGGGAGCAGGAAGCAGGGAGGGCCCGGATCCTCGACGGATCCGGGCCCCGCTGTCGGGCTGACAGGATTTGAACCTGCGGCCTCCTCGTCCCGAACGAGGCGCGCTACCAAGCTGCGCCACAGCCCGATCGGACCGCCCGGTGAGATGCCTCAGGGGCAGGTCCGCGTCGGAGCATAGCCGAGCGGGCTCAGCCCTCCCCAATCGGGACCAGGGTCAGCAGGACGGCCTCGGGGCGGCAGGCGATCCGGACCCGCGCGTACGGCGAGGTGCCCAGCCCGGCACCGACGTGCATCCACGTCGAGCCGGGGTCCCCGGGGCGGGAGTCCGCCGGGTGGCGGTGCACGCCGCGAGCCCGGGCGGGCTCGAGGTCGCAGTTGGTCGTGAGCGCCCGACCGCCCGGGAGGCAGACCTGCCCGCCGTGGGTGTGGCCGGCCAGCACGGCGTCGTAGCCGTCGCGCGCGAAGGCGTCGAGCACCCGCAGGTACGGCGCGTGCGTGACCGCCAGGCGCAGGTCGGCGCCGCGGTCGGCCGGTCCGGCGACGTCCTCGAGCCGGTCGTAGCCCAGGTGCGGGTCGTCGACCCCGGCGAGCGCGACGTCGAGGTCGCCCACCCGCAGCCGGTCGCGGGTGTTGGTGAGGTCCAGCCAGCCGGCGTCGGTGAAGGTGCGCGACAGCTCGCGCCACGGCAGCGCAGGCACGTCGGTGTGCCGCTTCCCGTCGTCGGGCAGCAGGTACCGGAAGGGGTTGCGGAAGCTGGGCTCGAAGTAGTCGTTGCTGCCGTGGACGAAGACGCCCGGGACGTCCAGCAACGGCCCGAGCGCGTCTCGCACCACCGGGACCGCGCCGCGGTGCGCCAGGTTGTCCCCGGTGTCGACGACCAGGTCGAGCGTCGGGGCGAGTCCTCCGAGGCCGGCCAGCCACTCCCGCTTGGCGCGCTGGCCCGGGGTGAGGTGCAGGTCGGTCAGGTGCAGCACCCGCAGCGGGCGAGCGCCCACCGGGAGCACCGGCAGCGTCCGCTCGCGCAGCACGTAGCGCCGCGCCTCCCACCCGGCGTACGCCGTCGTCGCCAGGCCCGCGGCGAGTCCGCCGACCGCGACCCCGGCGAGGGCGCGGGGGAGCGGGTCATCCTGGGTGAGCGGCACCCGGCCAGGCTGCCACAATGGCGCCCATGAGCCTCAAGGACCGTCTGCGCGCCGACCTGACCACCGCCATGAAGGCGCGCGACGAGCTGCGCTCCTCGACGCTGCGCATGGTGCTCTCCGCCGTGACCAACGCCGAGGTCGCCGGCAAGAGCGCCAAGGTCCTCACCGACGACGAGGTCGTCGCGGTGCTCACCACCGAGGCCAAGAAGCGTCGCGAGGCCGCGGTCGCCTTCGCCGAGGGAGGCCGTGCCGAGAGCGCTGAGAAGGAGCGCGCCGAGGCCGCGGTCATCGCCGACTACCTGCCCGAGCAGCTCACGGAGGCCGAGGTGGCCGACATCGTCGCCGCGGCCATCGAGTCGACGGGTGCGGCCGCCGAGGGCATGAAGGCCATGGGCAAGGTGATGGGCGTGGTCACGCCCCAGGTCAAGGGTCGCGCCGACGGTGGCGCCGTCGCGGCAGAGATACGCCGCCAGCTCGGCGCCTGAGCGCACCTGCCCCGGTCCCGGGCGACCCGCTGGGGCGCCGGGTCTCGTGGCTCGTGGCTGACGCTCCTCGTGCCTCGACCAGCGGTCGCACGCTCGAACGGGCGCCGAGTCACGCTCGAACGAGTGCCGAGTGGGCGCCGGGGTCAGCGCCGGCCGTTGCCGTTCCCGTTGCCCCGGCCGTTGTTGCCGTTGCCGTTGCCGTTGCCGTTGCCGCTGCTGTCGTCACCACGGTCGCCGCCGCCGCCACCACCACCACCCTGCGGTCGCGGGGCCCGGCCGGTGGACTGGTAGATCGTCACGGTCGAGCCGGAGGGCACGATCGCGCCGGTGCCCGGGCTGGAGTAGGCGACCAGGCCCTCCGCGACGGCGCTGTCGACGTACCCGCCGTAGGAGACGGTGAAGCCGGCGGCCTCGAGCTGCTGGGTGGCCGACTCCACGGACACCCCGGAGACCCCCGGGACGGTGGTCGGCACGCCGGCGATGTCGGAGGCGCTGGGGGCCACGAAGGCGGTGTCGGGCAGCTGGCCCTGGATCGCGCGCATCGCGGTGCCCCAGATGGGGGCCGCGAAGCCGGAGCCCGAGGCCGAGGAGATGAAGTTCGGTCCGACCGTCTGGCCGGTGAGGCTGACCGGGGTGCCGGACTGGTTGGCGCCGGCGATCATCGCGGCCGCGGCCATGTTGGGGGTGTAGCCCACGAACCACACCGACTTGCCGTCCTGGGTGGTTCCGGTCTTGCCCGCCGAGGGCTGCTCGAGCGCCCAGGCGCTGGCGAAGCCGCCCTCGATGACGCCGCGGAGCACGTCGTTGACGGCGTCAGCGGTGGAGTTCTGCATCACCTGGCGGCACTTGGCGGGGTACTCCTTGAGCGTGTTGCCCGCCATGTCCTCGATCGCGGTGACCGGGCGCGAGGTGCAGTGCAGGCCGCGCGCGGCGAAGGTCGCGTAGGCCTCGGCCATCTCCAGCGGGCTCACGCTCGCGACGCCGAGGGCGAAGGAGGGCACCATCCACTTGTCGCGGTCGTCGAGACCGACGACGCCCATCTGCTTGGCGAGCTTGTAGGGCTCGCACAGACCGGTCTGCTGCGACAGGGCGATGTAGAAGGTGTTCACCGACTGCTGGGTGCCGGTGTAGAGGTTGAAGGTGCCCTCGCCGGTGGAGTTGGTGACCGGGTAGTCCTGCGTCGAGGCGTAGTTCTGCCCGTCGCAGACCGGGAACTCGTTCTGCTGGAAGGTCCGGGCCTGGGGCGAGGCGATGGAGGTGCTGAGCGGGATGCCCTGCTCCACCGCCGCCGCCAGGACGAACGCCTTGAACGTCGAGCCGGGCTGGAAGCCGCCGGAGTCGCCGTACTTCCGTGGCACGGTGTAGTTGAGGTAGGTCTGGCCGGCCTCGCGGTCCGCGCCCATCGGGCGGGACTGGGCCAGGGCGCGGACCTCGCCGGTGCCGGGCTCGACCATCGCGAGCGCGCCTATCGCAGTGTCGCGGGGGTAGACCCGCTCCCGGACGGAGGTGTCGGCGGCGCGCTGGTAGTCCAGGTCCAGGGTGGTGCGGATGGTCAGGCCGCCGGTGTTGAGCAGCTGGCGGCGCGACTTCTTGTTGGGCCCGAGCGCGTCGTCCTTGAGCAGGTACTGGATGACGTAGTCGCAGAAGAACGGGGCCGCGGAGAAGACGCAGCCGTTGGAGAAGCGCTGCACGTCGAGGCCCAGCGGCTTCTTCTGGAGCCGGTCGACCCGTTTGCTGTTGAGGACGCCCACGGCGCCGAGGCGCTGCAGCACGACGTTGCGGCGGGTCAGGGCGCGCTCCGGGTTGTCGGTGGGGTCGTAGCCCTCGGGGTTGCGCACGAGCCCGGCCAGCGTGGCCGACTGGAGCAGGTTGAGCTTGCTCGCGTTGGTGTTGAAGAAGTGCTTGGCCGCGGACTGGATGCCGTAGGCGCCGTCGCCGAAGTAGACGGTGTTGAGGTAGCGCTCGAGGATCCAGTCCTTGGAGTGCTCCTTCTCCAGGGCGATCGCGTAGCGCAGCTCGCGCAGCTTGCGCGCGTAGGTGTCGTCGAGCGCGGCGGCCTGCTCCTCCTCCGTGGTGGCCTGGAGGACGAGGGTCTGCTTGACCAGCTGCTGGGTGATCGAGGAGCCACCCTGCACGGTGCCGGAGTTGGCGGCGTTGGTGATGAAGGCCCGCAGCGTGCCCTGGATGTCCAGGGCGCCGTGCTCGTAGAACCGCGCGTCCTCCACGGCCACGATCGCCTTGACCATCTTGCGCGACACCTGCGTGAGCGGCACCTCGACCCGGTTCTGGTCGAAGAGCGTCGCCAGGACGTTGCCGTCGGCGTCGAGGATGGTCGTGCGCTGGGCCAGCTGCTCGGTCTCGAGCTCCTCGGGCAGGTTGTCCATCGTCGCAGCCACGTTGCGCGCCCCCACGCCGACCACGCCGGCGAAGGGGATGGCCAGGCCGGCGACGAGGACGCCCAGGACCGCCGAGACCACGACCATCACCCCGAGGTGGGAGAGGACGCGGGAGGTCGTGCGAGGGTCCGACATGGCCCCCAGCGTACGGGAGGGCCCTTTACACCCCGGATCGGTGCGGGGCACCCCGGACTAGTCATTTCGGACCATGCGCATTGGGCTGAACGTGTCTGCCCCCACACAGCCGTGGCCCTTAACTTTGTGGCAGGGACATGGGGGCAGGCGTCATGGGGACGCGTTACCTGCTCCTCGACAGATGTGGGGACATCATGTGGGTTGAGGACTGGACTCCGCGCGCCGCGTGCAAGTCGGCGTCGCCGGATCAGCTGTTCGTCAGGGGAGCGGAGCAGAACAAGGCCAAGCAGGTCTGCCAGGGCTGCCCGGTGCGCACCGAGTGCCTCGCCGAGGCGCTCGACAACCAGATCGAGTGGGGCGTCTGGGGCGGCATGACCGAGCGGGAGCGCCGCGCGCTGCTGCGTCGTCGGCCGACCGCCTCGTGGCGCCAGGTCCTGGAGAGCGCCCGCACCCGGACGCAGACGACCGCCGCGACCGAGAAGGTCTCGCACCCGGCCTGAGCCGGGTCCTGCCCGACCCGCCCACCGGCGTACGCCGTGGAGCGGGTGCGGGTGCAGTGCGTCCGTGACCAGCGGCTGGTCCGCGGGCGTCGCTCAGCCGTCGGCGAGCAGCTCGCCGACCCGGCGCAGCCCGCCGAGGCCGTGCCCGTCGCGGGCCAGCGCCGGCACCACCGCGGTGGGGACACCCGGGTGCCCGGCCTCGAAGCGCGCCCGCAGCTGCGCCTCGCGCGCCAGCGTCGTCATCCGGTCCGCGTGCAGTCGCAGCAGCCCGGCCGTCAGCGTGGGGTCACCCGGCCCGTCCGCGGGCGCGTCCCCGGCGGCCTCGAGCCGCTGCACGGCGGCGCTCGCCTCCTCGGCGGACAGCTTCCCACGCGGCTGCGGGCCGGCGCGGTTGACCACGAGCCCGGCCAGGGGCATCCGGTCGCCCTCGAGCCGCTCGACGAAGTACGCCGCCTCGCGCAGCGCGTCCGGCTCGGGCGCGGCCACGACGACGAACGCCGTGGACGGGTCCTGCAGCAGCGCGTAGGTCTTCTGCGCGCGCACGCGGAACCCGCCGAAGACGGTGTCGATCGCCGCGACGAAGGTCTGCAGGTCGGTCAGCACCTGGGCGCCGAGCACCTTGGTCAGCGCCCCGGTGACGAGGCCGAGGCCGGCGGTCATCAGCCGGGCCGGACCCTTGGCGGGCGCGAGCATCAGTCGGATGAAGCGGCCGTCGAGGAAGCTGGAGAGCCGCTCGGGTGCGTCGAGGAAGTCCAGCGCCGAGCGCGAGGGTGGGGTGTCGACGACGATCAGGTCGTAGGTGCCGCGCTCCTGGGCGTCGGCGTGGATCTGCCCCAGCTTCTCCATCGCCATGTACTCCTGCGTCCCGGCGAAGGAGGTCGAGAGCACGATGTAGAAGGGGTTCTCGAGGATCTGCTTGGCCTTCTCGGGCGAGGCCTGGCTGAGGACGACCTCGTCGAAGGTCGACTTCATGTCCAGCATCATCGCGTCCAGGCTGCCGCCGGCGGCCGGGTCGATCCCGGCCACGGGGCGCGGGGTGTTGTCGAGGGCCTCGATGCCCATCGACTGCGCCAGCCGGCGGGCGGGGTCGATGGTGAGGACGACGACCTTGCGGCCGCGCTCGGCCGCACGCAGCGCCAGTGCCGCGGAGGTGGTGGTCTTGCCGACGCCTCCGGAGCCGCAGCACACGATGATCCCGGTGGCGGGGTCGTCGATGAGGGCGTCGACGTCCAGGCGGGTGGTCGTGCCGGGGTGGGCGGCCAGCGGGCCCACCCGGCCCTTGCCGCGGGTCGTCGCGCGGCCGGCTCCCTGCGTCGTGCTCATCCCAGCCCCTGGTCGCGCATCGTGGCGGCGAGGTCGTAGAGCGCACCCATGTCGATGCCGCCCGCCAGCCGCTCCAGCTCGTACGTCGGCACGCCCATCTGCTGCACGAGGGCCCGCTGGGACTCCTCGAGCGCCCGTCGCTCGGCGTGGTCGCGCGCCTCGGCGGCCAGCCCGTCGACCAGGGCCTTGGTCGTGCTCACGCCCACCCGCTCCAGGTCGGCCCGGACGGCCTCCTTGTCCAGCTTCCCCGCACCCGCGAGCGCGAGGGTCTCGTCCGGGAGCGCGCGGGGGCGGACCAGGTTGACCACCACCCCGCCCACGGGCAGCCCGGCGGCGCGCAGCTCGGCGATGCCGTCGGCGGTCTCCTGCACGGGCATCTCCTCCAGCACGGTCACCAGGTGCACGGCGGTGCGGGGGGAGCGGAAGAGCGTCATCATCGTGTCGGCCTGCGACTTGATCGGGCCGACCTTGGCCAGCCCGGCGAGCTCGTCGCTGACGTTGAGGAACTGCACGATCCGGCCGGTCGGCGGCGCGTCGAGCACGACCGCGTCGTACTCGATGGCGCCCTTGTTGCGGCTGTTGCGCTGCACCGCCTCGAAGACCTTGCCGGTGAGCAGCACGTCGCGGACGCCGGGGGCGATGGTCGTGGCGAACTCGACGACCCCGAAGCGGTCCAACGCCTTCCCGGCACGGCCGAGGCGGTAGTACATCGCGAGGTACTCCAGCAGCGCGGACTCCGGGTCGATGTGCAGCGCGTGCACGGTGCCCGGCGGCTTCCCGTCGGGGCCCCGGAGGCCCGTGGCGATCCGCGTCTCGGCGTACGGCAGGGGGTCGACGTCGAACATCCGCGCGAGGCCCTGGCGACCCTCGACCTCGCAGACCAGGACGTTCTTGCCGTGGGAGGCCAAGGCCAGGGCGAGGGACGCGGCCACGGTCGTCTTGCCCGTGCCGCCCTTGCCCGTGACCACGTGCAGCCGCACGCGCGGCCAGTCGCTGCTCACGAGCGAACCCTAGCCACCCACCTGGAGGGGTGGTGCAGCCCACGTGTGCGCCGCGCGACAGCGGGCACGATCCCCGACGGCCTGTACGACACCCCCACAGGAGACGTCATGACCACCACCGCACCATCCCCCCGCTCCAGCGACAGCCCGGACGGCCCCGACGCGCCGCCCGGCTCGGGCCCAGGAGGTGGTCGCGGCCGGTTCCGCATGGCGGCGCCGCGGGTGTTCATCCCCTCCGCGGCGCTGCTGCTCGTCTTCGTGGCGCTGGCTGCCATCTTCCCGACGGGCATGTCGGAGCTGCTGGCGAGTGCCAACGAGACCGTGGTGCAGGACCTCGGCTGGTTCTACGTCGCCGTGGTGACCGGCTTCGTGGGCTTCGCCCTGTGGGCGGCGCTCTCCCCGATGGGTGACATCGTCCTGGGCAGGGACGACGAGGACCCGGAGTTCGGGCTGGGTTCGTGGTTCGCGATGCTCTTCGCCGCCGGCATGGGCATCGGCCTCGTCTACTGGGGCGTCGCCGAGCCGCTCAACCACTACGCCACGCCGCCGCCGGGCTCGGCCGCCGGTGACGCCGCCACCACGGCGCGCACCGCGCTCGACACGACCTTCCTGCACTGGGGCCTGCACGCGTGGGCGATCTACGTCGTGGTCGGCCTGGCCATCGCGTACGCCGTGCACCGCAAGGGTCGGCCGATCTCGATCCGCTACGCGCTGGAGCCGCTCTTCGGCAAGCGCATCCTCGGCTTCTGGGGCGACGTCGTCGACGTCATCGCCATCCTCGGCACGCTCTTCGGTGTCGCCACCTCGCTCGGCTTCGGCGTGACCCAGCTCGGGTCCGGCCTGTCCTTCCTGGGCGTCGTCGACGAGGCCGGCACCCCGCTCCTGGTCGTGCTGGTCGTCGCCATCACCGCGATCGCCCTGGCCTCGGTGCTCTCCGGCGTCGACAAGGGCATCAAGCTGCTGTCCAACCTCAACATGGGATTGGCCGGCGTCTTCCTGCTCCTCGTGCTGGTGCTGGGTCCCACGGTCTTCCTGCTGAGCGACTTCGTCACCCAGATCGGCTCCTACCTGCAGAACTTCCTGCGGATGTCCTTCAACGTGCGCCCCTTCCAGGGCGAGGACGGTGCGAGCTGGCTGTCGGGCTGGACCACCTACTACTGGGGCTGGTGGATGAGCTGGGCGCCGTTCGTCGGCGTCTTCATCGCGCGCATCTCCCGCGGCCGGACCGTGCGGCAGTTCGTGCTCGGCGTGATGCTGGTGCCGACCCTGGTGACCTTCCTGTGGTTCTCGGTGCTCGGTGGTTCCGCGCTCTACCGCGAGATGTTCGGCGAGGGCGGTCTGGTCGTCGACGGTGCGGTCAACACCGACACCGCGCTCTTCGAGCTGCTCTCCGGCCTGCCGCTCGGCACGGTCCTCAGCGTCGTGGCGCTCGTCCTCATCGTCGTCTTCTTCGTCACCAGCTCCGACTCCGGCTCCTTCGTCGTCGACATGCTGGCCGAGGGCGGTGACCTGGACCCGCCGCGCTGGAGCCGTGCCTTCTGGGCGGTGATGGAGGGTGTCGTCGCCGCGGTGCTCCTCGTCGTCGGCGCCGGTGGACTGGCTGCCCTGCAGACCATGTCGATCCTGGTCGCGCTGCCGTTCAGCATCGTGATGGTGCTGATGGTCGTGGCCACCACGAAGGCGCTGCTGGCCGAGCACCGCTGGTACCAGAAGCGTCGCCGCCAGTGGTTCGCCCAGCAGGTGGCCGAGGAGGTCACCGAGGAGCTGCGCAAGGATCCCTCGCTGCGCGTCGAGCGCTGATCCGGCGCGGCACCCCCCGGCGTACGACGGCCGGCACCGGTCCCCGGTGCCGGCCGTCGCGCGTCTCCCACCGACGCGGCCCTGTCGAGGTGGTCGCGGTGGTGAGTAGGGTCGGCGCCATGACGACGTGGGAGTACCAGGTGGCGCCGATTCCGCTCCACAACGAGGCACTGATGCTCAACAACTTCGGCCAGGACGGCTGGGAGCTGGTGACCATCCAGACCAACGCCCAGGGCGGGCTGATCGCCTTCTTGAAGCGGCCTTCCCAGGGATCGGGCGGAGCGTGACCGCGGCGATGACCCCGGAGGAGCGGCTGGCCGAGCTGGGGCTGGCCGTCCCCGAGGTCGCCAAGCCGGTCGCGGCGTACGTCCCGGCGGTCCGCTCGGGCAATCACGTCTACACCTCCGGCCAGCTGCCGGTGCGCTCCGGCGAGCTGATCATCGCCGGCAAGGTCGGCGGGGAGGTCACGGCCGAGGAGGCCTACGCCTGCGCCCAGCAGTGCGTGCTCAACGCGATCGCGGCGATCAAGGCCGAGGTCGGCGAGCTGTCCCGGGTCCGCCGGATCGTGAAGGTCGTGGCGTTCGTGGCCTCAACACCCGACTTCACCGGCCAGCCCGGCGTCGCCAACGGCGCCTCGGAGCTGCTCGGCCAGGTCTTCGGCGACGCGGGCGTGCACGCGCGCTCGGCCGTGGGCGTCCCGGTGCTGCCGCTCGACGCGCCCGTCGAGGTCGAGCTGCTCGTCGAGGTCGACGCGTGAGGATCCCGCTGCCGCCGGTGCCGTTGCCGGAGGCTGTGGTCGACGTGGCCCGGGAGTACGACGACGGCACCCGCACCGCGGCCGAGCCGCGCGACGCGGCGACCGTGATCCTGCTGCGCGACTCCCCGGCCGGCCCCGAGGCCTACTACCTGCGCCGCCAGCTCTCCATGGACTTCGCCGGCGGCATGGCGGTCTTCCCCGGCGGCGGCGTGGACCCCCGCGACGTCGAGCTCGAGGACGAGCACTGGGCCGGACCGTCAGCGGCCGTCTGGGCCGAGCGCCTGGGGTGCTCGGAGTCGGAGGCACGGGCCCTGGTCTGCGCCGCCGTGCGCGAGACCTTCGAGGAGTCCGGTGTCCTGCTGGCGGGCACCTCGCCCGACGACGTCGTCGCCGACACCAGCGGGAAGGACTGGGAGGCGGACCGGGTCGCCCTCGAGGGCCGCGAGACCTCGCTGACCGAGGTCCTGGACCGCCGCGGGCTGGTGCTGCGCACCGACCTGCTCGGCGCCTGGGACGCCTGGCTGACGCCGGTCTTCGAGCCCAAGCGCTACCGCACGTGGTTCTTCGTCGCCCGGCTGCCCGAGGGGCAGCTGACCCGCGACGTGTCCTCGGAGTCCTCCTCGGTCACCTGGCTGCCCGCGGCGGTGGCCGCCGACCAGGCCGACTCCGGCGACCTGGCGATGATGCCGCCGACCTACCTGGTCTCCATGGAGGTCGGCACGTACGCCGACACCGACGCCGTCCTCGCGGCCGCGACCGACCGGCGGCTGGAGATGTTCTGCCCCGCGGTCGAGCCGCTCGACGACGGCTGGACGCTGTCGATGCCCGACCGGCTGCGGCCGATCCTGGCGGCGCGGCGCTGATGTCCTGGGCCGGCGGGTCCTTCGGCGAGCGCGGGCGGTGCGTGCTCGCCCCGAACCCGAACATCATGACGCTGGACGGCACCAACTCCTGGGTGCTGCGCGAGCCCGGCGGGCGGCGCTCGGTCGTCGTCGACCCGGGTCCCTCGGACCCCGGGCACCTCGCCGCCCTCGCGGAGGCGGCCGGGGGCCGGGGCAACGTGGGTGCCGTGCTCCTCACGCACCACCACGCCGACCACTCCGAGGCCGCCCGGGAGTTCGCGGAGGCGGTCGGCTGCGGCGTACGAGCCCTGGACCCGGGGTACCGCCTGGGCTCCGAGGGCCTCGCCGATGGTGACGTCGTGGCCGTCGACGGCCTGGAGGTCCACGTGGTCGGGACGCCCGGCCACACCGCCGACTCGCTGTCGTTCCTGCTGCCCGCCGACCGGGTCGTGCTGACCGGCGACACGGTGCTCGGCCGCGGCACCACCGTCGTCGCGCACCCCGACGGCCAGCTCGGCGCCTACCTCGACTCCCTCGACCGGCTGCACGCCCTCGCCGAGCGCGAGGAGGCCACCGCCGTCTGGCCCGGCCACGGCCCGGTCATCGACGACGCGCTGGCCGCCCTCACCTACTACCGCGACCACCGCCAGGCCCGGCTCGACCAGGTCGAGGCCGCCCTCGGCCAGCTCGAGGACGAGCAGCTCGGCGAGGACGCGCTGCCACGCCGCGTCGTCGAGGTCGTGTACGCCGACGTCGACCCCGTCCTCTGGGGTGCCGCCGAGCTCTCCGTCCGCGCGCAGCTGGCGTACCTGCAGGGTCGCTGAGCCAACCGTCGTACCCAGACGGTCATAGCGGGACCGCGGCCGGGTCCTCCACGCCTGGCCGAGCGGAGGACAGGCCTGTTGTGACCGTCTGGCTACGCGCGTCGTCGGAGCAGCAGCCCGAGACCCAGCAGCAGGAGCACGAGCAGTGCTCCGCCACCGAGCGTCGCCACCCACCGCTCCTCGCTCCACGGCCAGTCGGGGTCGGGGCGCTCGACCGTCGGCCGGTCGAGGGTGACCAGGTCGATCGCGACGCTGGGGGTGCCCACCGCGCTGTCCACGACCCCGACGTCCACGCTCGTGCCGTCCTCGGCGTCGACCGGCACGACCGAGAGGATCCCGTCGGAGCCCTCGTCGTCGTCACGCAGCACGAGCACGTGCTCGTCGTCGATCCAACCGAGCGCGGACACCTGCCACGGGCGGTCGTCGGGCATCCCCTCGGCAGCGACCGTGGGTCGACGGTCGCCGAGCTCCAGGGTGACCAGGTCGTACCCGTCGTACGTGCTCAGGGCCAGGATCGAGCCGTCGGGGGAGAGAGCGGCGCCGGGGGCGACGTCGGCGGTCCCGGGCACTCGCCTCACGGTGCTCGGCACGCAGAACGTGTCGAACCGCGAGGTCGGGGGGCAGCTGGCGAAGGTCGTGACCCGGCCGGAGTCGAGTGCGTAACCGAATCCCTCGTCCGACACGGCGATCGCTCCGCTGCCGGCCACCTCGAGCTCGACGACGGGTCCGGTCACCTCGTCGCTGAGGACCCCGGCCACCGGGTCGTTGCCACCGATCGAGGAGGTGGTCCACTCCCTTGGCCGACTGCCGCGCCACCCGAGCCACTCGCTCGAGCGTGACCACGTCAGCTGCGACACCACGACCGGGCCGGACGAGGACAGCGGACGATCCCACGCGAGCTCCCCGGTGACGAGGTCGACGACCCGGATGCCTGTCAGCGAGACGGCGTCGGTGATCCGGCCGTAGCCGTAGGCCAGCAGTCGGCCGTCCGGGGACAACGCGACCGGCTGCCAGTCCGACCCGTGTTGCGACCGGGCCAGCACGTTCGCGCTCACCACGTCCGGCAGGTCGAGGAGGTGGTGCTCGCCGGTCTCGGCGTCGATGACGACGGGCAGGCCGCCAGGGGTCACCCAGGCCGCGGCGGCCGGACCGACGGCCAGGTCGGAGCGGACCTCGTCCCGGATCCACTCCCCGGTCTCGATGTCCTGGTCCGACATCCGCTCCGGTGGCGCGTGGAGGTGGTCCGGCAGACCCAGGCCGGCGCCGGGACCGGCAGGGGACACCGGGCGGTCGGCACCTGGCAGCAGCCCCGGGCCGACGAGGACGCCGGCCACCACGGCTGCCGCAGCCACGATCACCGCACCGGCCTTGGTGCGCCGGCGACGGCGGCCGCGCTGCCAGGTGTCGGCGGGGACGACCACGTGCGGGGCGTGCTCGGCCTCCCGCTCGAGCAGGTCGCGCAGGGAGTCGGGGGAGGGGCTCATGCGGGGTCCTCCACGAACTCGGCCAGGTGGGGCGCGACGCGGCGCAGCCGGTCGAAGGCCTGGCGGGTGGTGGACTTCACCGAGCCGCGGCTGATGCCGAGCACGTCGGCGACCTGGTGCTCGGTGAGGTCCTCGAAGAAGCGCAGCACCAGCACCTGGCGCTGCCGCGTGGTCAGCAGCGCCAGCGCGTCGCGGACGCTCAGGGCGACGTCGAGGTCGGGGACGCGGTCGGCGGCGTCGTACCCCTCGATGGTGTGCTCGCGCACGCCGCGACGACGTCGCCACCAGGAGACCTGCTGGTGGTACATCGTGCGCCGGACGTAGGCCTCGGGCGAGGTGTGGATGCGCTGCCAGTGCTCGGCGGCCTTGAGCAGCGCGGACTGCACGAGGTCCTCGGCGAGGTGGGCGTCGCCGGTGAGCAGGTACGCCGTCCGGGCGAGCGCGGCCGTGCGGGCGGCGACGAACGCCTCGAAGCCCACCCGGTCGTTGCTCACCGCCCCACCCTCACACCACGTCAGACGCAGACGGGGGTCGGAATGGGGTCACCTGATCGGGAGGTCAGGAGTGCCGCGGGGGATGAGCGCCTCGCGGGTGGGTCGGTCGCCGATGTGCAGGTCCCGGAGCAGCCGCATGATGGCGGCGGGGTCCTGGAGCAGCGTGAGACGGACCTCGATCCCCGGCTCCTCGGGCACGTGGTCGAGCGGGAGCAGGGAGAACCTCTTGCGGGCGCGGTGGGTGGTGGCGTCGCGAGCGGCGCCGATGCGCACGCTGGCCCAGCGGGAGCGCCGGTGGACGTAGTCGATGAAGGACACGTCGTCCCAGGCCAGCTCGACCTCGATGCCGGCGCCTTCGTGACGCAGCCGGTCGATCCCGATGAGCAGGGCCGGTGCCCGCGCGGCGACCCGCCCCATCTCCTCGGCGAGCAGCAGGAAGCCCAGCGCCAGGATGCCCACGATGACGCCGCCGACGGCGGACTGCTCCGCGATGCTCAGGGCGCCGAGCCCGATACCCAGGGCTGTCGCGACAAGGACGACGGCGACAGCGACCGTGAGGGAGCGCGTGGGCCCGAGCCGCAGTCGCCAAGCCGGGCGGCCGTCGAGCTCAGCGACCGACCAGGGGTCCATGTAGCCCCGGAGGCTGGCCAGCATCATGAGTGACACCGACCCGGTGAAGAGCGCCAGGACGAGCATGCCTGTCCGGTCCTGCTGCCCGGTGGCGGCAGCCCAGAGGGCTCCTGCGCAGATCACCCCCGTGATCGCGGCCGTGAAGAGAACGCCCGCCGTTCGAGGGGTGGAAAGGCCTTCAGAAGATCGCGTCAAAGACCTCGCCTACCCCATCTCCGACGCTGCCGACAGTTTCGCCGAGCTCGCCCAACCCGTCGGAGACGGCGCCTCCCCAGTCGCCCAGACTGTCGGCGCCGGACTCGAAAAGGCTGTCGACGGCTCCGGACGTGAACGAGCCGACCACGAGCCCTACACCAGCACCGACGACGACCCCAGCGGCCGTCCCGACTCCCGGTAACGGAACGAGGGTGCCGATAGCCGCGCCTGCTGCTGCGCCGGCTAGAACACCCGAGGCGATCGAGGCCGTCGCGGGGACGGCGTTGGAGACGATGGCCTGCGTCGGCCCCTCCTCGTCCCAGTCCGAGTAGATGCCGAACCCGGCTGCCGCGACGTCGAGCACCCACAGCCCCCGAGTGAGTCCGCGCGGCAGCTCCCAGTTGGGGAGTCCCGCACGGGCGGCGGGGTGGGCGTCGTCGAGACGGTCCGCTTCGTCGAGCAGGTCGTAGAAGTGGTTCCGGTCGAGTACTCGGCCGTCAGGGGTGTAGAGGGCATCGGCGTGCACGCGCAGCTCGGCCGCCCGCGTGAGCATGGAGTCGACCTCGGCGACGAGGATGGGCGTCGTACGTCGGATGAGCTCGAGCTGGACGCCAGCTGACAGGAGCGCGGCCGCGATGTTGACGTACCTCGTGTCATGACGTGCCCAAGCCGCGCCAGCCGCGTCGAGCGCGGCCTGCCACCTGTTCCACGTGCCATTCGCGTCCTCGACACAGCGGTTCCAGGTTCGCACCCGCTGCTCGTGCTGGCGCACGCTCTCATCCCAAGCGTCCGCTTGGGCAGGTGTGGCGTCGGGTCCGGGTCTCGACCCGGACGGCCCCGGACCCGGATGGCGGACGAAGAAGCCGTCGACTGTCAGTTCGGCGCTCATGGCGAGGGAGCGGACAGTGGCCATCTCCTCCTGTGCTTTCTCCATCGCGGTGGCAAGCGCCTCGAGGTCGACTGCGACGGCAGCGCTGATCTGCGCGCCCTCATCGGCTGCGGTGGCGAGAGTGGCCGCACGGGAAGCGAACGCCGTGGCGGCCTCCCCGTCCCAGTCTCCCCGCGCAGCCGAGCGCTGGGCGGCCACGGTGTCGCCGAGGTCGGAGAAGCCGGTGCCGAGGTCGGAGCGGAGCCAGGTGGCCACGGAGCGGATCGCCGCGCTGCTGCCCTCGATCTCGGTGTCGAGATCGCTCACGACCTGAGCCCCTGGACGAGGAAGGAGGCCGCGGCGACGGCGTCGGTGTCCTGCACCACGACGTTGCAGTCCTCGACGGCCGAGGCGAGGACCCGGGCCTCGTAGGAGAGCCTCGCCCCGGCCTCACTGGCAGCAGCCAGGATCATCAGCAGTAGCGGCTCGGCCTGCCCGGTGCCACCTGCCGTGGGACGCGTGCTTCCGCAGGCATCGAGCTCGCCCGCACCGGTGCCGAGGCCGGCGGCGACCCGCGTCAGCGCGGCGGGATCGACAACCAGGCTCGACGGGGCCGTGCCGCCTCCGCCGTCGGCGGCGATCACCGCGGCTGCCTCTGAGGACCGGGCTCGCGCCGCTCCTCGGGGACGTAGACATCGGTGTAGACGACGTCGAACGGTCGGACGTCGTAGAGACGTTGGAGCTCGTGGGTCGGCAGTCCGAACCACGGCTGGTCCTCGCCGCAGCAAGCGTGCAGCCTGTCGAGCGCTGAGTAGACGAGCAGGGCGGTGCGGCCGTCCTTCGTCGTGCGGTAAACCGCCTCGGCTCCCGCGGCCTCGCGCACGTGCGCGAGACAGGGGATGTAGAGGAACGGCGGGTAGTCGCGCGGGATGCGAGGAGCAGTGGTGTCCGAGTCCACCGGGTGCGTCCTCCGGCTCAGCGGGCGCGGCGGCTGAGCCGCTCGACGTCCATGATCACGACCGAGCGGGGCTCCAGGCGCAGCCAGCCGCGCGAGGCGAAGTCGGCCAGCGCCTTGTTGACGGTCTCGCGGGAGGCGCCGACCAACTGGGCGAGCTCCTCCTGGGTGAGGTCGTGGTGGACGTGCACGCCGTCGTCGGCGGTGCGGCCGAAGCGGTCGGCGAGGTCGAGCAGCGCCTTGGCGACGCGGCCGGGCACGTCGGAGAAGACCAGGTCGGCCACGACGTCGTTGGCCTTGCGCAGCCGGCCGGCGAGCTGGGCGAGCAGGCCACGGGCGACGACCGGACGGCCCTCGAGCCAGCGCAGGAGGTCCTCGTGGGAGAGCGAGGCGAAGGAGCAGTCGGTGACCGCGGTGACGGTGGCCGAGCGCGGGCCCGGGTCGAAGAGCGACAGCTCGCCGAACATCTGGCCGGGGCCGAGGATCGCCAGGAGGTTCTCGCGGCCGTCGGAGGAGGTGCGGCCCAGCTTCACCTTGCCGTCGAGGACGACGTAGAGCTTGTCGCCGGAGTCGCCCTCGTGGAAGAGCACGTCGCCGCGGCGCAGCCGGTTCTCGCTCATCGAGCCGCGCAGCGCCGAGGCCGCCTCGTCGTCGAGCGCGCTGAAGAGCGGTGCCTGGCGGAGCACGTCGTTGTCCACGGGACCTCCTTGGGGAGCGTCGAGGACCAGGGCGGTCCGCGGCGCACGTCTGCGTGTGACGATCCTATCGAGTGCAATTCATCACAAGCACCATCGGGGGCGCCACCCGCGTGGCGGTCCTTCCGGCAAAGCTCCTGCTCGCGTGGGGGTTCCGGGGTCCGGAGCGCGGTGAGGAGCGGCCGGCCACGGCGTACGAGCCGGCTGTCGCACCCGTCTCGTAGGGTTGCGCTGTGCCCGCGCCGGAGTCCCCCCTCGCCCTGACCCGGCGGGCCCGTCGCATCCACCGGGTGCTGGCCGAGACCTACCCCGACGCGCACTGCGAGCTCGACTTCGACGACGCCTTCCAGCTGCTCGTCGTCACGGTCCTGTCCGCGCAGACGACCGACAAGCGGGTCAACGCGGTGCGCCCGACCCTCTTCGCCGCCTACCCCGACGCCCGGGCAATGGCGGCGGCCGACCGGGAGACGCTCGAGGGGATCGTCGGGCCGCTCGGCTTCTTCCGGGCCAAGACCGAGTCGCTGCTCAAGCTCTCCGCCCACCTCGTCGAGCACCACGAGGGCCAGGTGCCGCCGAGGCTGGCCGAGCTCGTGAAGCTGCCCGGCGTCGGCCGCAAGACCGCCAACGTCGTGCTCGGCAACGCCTTCGACGTGCCGGGCATCACCGTCGACACCCACTTCGGCCGGCTGGCACGCCGGTTCGGTTGGACAGAGGAGACCGACCCGGTCAAGGTCGAGCACGCCGTG
Organism: Nocardioides sp.; assembly: GCF_030149505.1. Taxonomy (GTDB): domain Bacteria; phylum Actinomycetota; class Actinomycetes; order Propionibacteriales; family Nocardioidaceae; genus Nocardioides. The sequence continues at coordinate 31,791 of NZ_JASBRN010000077.1, read as the reverse complement.
GGGGCACTGTTCCCCCGCAGGGACTGGACGATGCTCAGCCACCGCCTCATCTGGCACGGCCGGCGCCGCTGCCACGCGCAGAAGCCCGCGTGCGGTGCCTGCCCGGTCGCCCGCCTCTGCCCGGCGTACGGCGAGGGGCCGACGGACCCGGTGGCCGCCGAAAAGCTCGTGCGCACCGAGGGCCGCGCATGAGCGCCCGGCTGCGGCCCGCCCTCGCAGCGCTGGCCGCGGCGGCCCTGCTCGCCGGCTGCTCCGGCGGGGAGAGCCCGATCGTGCCCGACCCGCCCCGGATCGACGTCGACACCCAGGAGCTGCGCGAGGCCAAGGAGGAGGCGGGCATCGAGGACTGCGTGCCCGGTGAGGCGGAGCCGGTCGAGGGCGGCCTGCCCCAGATCGTCCTGCCCTGTTTCGGCGGCGGTCCCGACGTCGACCTCTCCACCCTGCGCGGGCCGCTCGTGGTCAACCTCTGGGCATCGTGGTGCGGCCCGTGCCGCCGCGAGATGCCCGTCCTGGCGGAGTTCCACCGCGAGCACGGCGACCGGGTCCCGGTGCTGGGCGTGGACTTCCAGGACCCGGCGACCGGGGTGGCGATGGAGCAGCTCGTGCAGCGCGGCGTCACCTACCCCTCGGTCGCCGACACCGGCGGCGACCTGGCGGCCACGGCGCTGCGGATCACTGCGATGCCCACGACGGTCCTGGTCGCCGAGGACGGCACCGTCGCCCAGGTGCTGCCGCTGGAGCTGGAGACCGTCGAGGAGCTCGAGGACCTCGTCGCCGAGCACCTGGGGATCGAGCTGTGACCGGCGTACGCCCCTCGCTGCCCGCGTGGCTCGAGGAGGTCCGCGCCGGGGCCGAGGCCATCGACGCCCTGGACCTGACCCGGTTCACCCCGCCCGAGGACGGTTCGGCCCGCCCCGGCGCCGTCCTGATGCTGTTCGGCGAGGGGGAGCAGGGTGGCGAGCTGCTGCTCACCGAGCGCGCCCACGACATGCGCAGCCACCCCGGGCAGGTCTCCTTCCCGGGCGGCTCCCTCGACCCGGGCGAGACCGTCGAGGAGGCGGCGCTGCGCGAGGCCGAGGAGGAGGTCGGGCTCGACCCGGCCGAGGTGACGCTCTTCGGTCGGCTGCCCGAGCTGTGGCTGCCCCCCTCGAACTTCGCCGTCACGCCGGTCCTGGGCTGGTGGGCAGACCCGTCGGGGGTGCACATCGCCTCGCGGGCGGAGGTGCACGCCATCCACCACGCGCCGATCGCCGAGCTGCTCGACCCCGAGCACCGCGTGACCGTGCGGCACCCCAAGGGCTACCAGAGCCCCGGGTTCCTCATCGGGCCCGAGAAGGACGTCATCCTCTGGGGCTTCACCGGTGGCATCATCGCCCGCCTCTTCGACTACCTCGGCTGGTCCCGGCCCTGGGACGAGTCACGCATCCAGGACCTGCCCGACTACATGCTCTCCGCCGACCACCGGATCTCCGAGGCCGCCAAGATGCTCGACATCGAGGAGGACCTGTAGGTGAACCTCCTCGACTGGCTGCTGCTGCTCCTCGTCTTGGCCTACGCCCTCTCCGGCTACTGGCAGGGCTTCATCACCGGTGCCGCCGCCACCGCCGGCCTGCTCCTCGGCGGACTGCTCGGTATCTGGCTGGCCCCGATCGCCCTCGGCGACGCCGACCCCTCGCTGCTGGTCTCCCTCGGGGCGCTCTTCATCGTCATCGTGGCCGCGTCCCTGGGCCAGGCCTCCTTCCAGTACGCCGGGGCCCGGCTGCGCTCGCGGATCACCTGGCAGCCCGTGCGTGCCCTCGACGCGGTCGGCGGTGCCGCGTTGAGCGCGGCGGCGGTCCTGCTGGTCGCCTGGGCCCTGGGCGTGGCGGTCTCCGGCTCGCGGATCGCCGGCATCACCCCGCTCGTGCGCTCCTCCAGCGTGCTGGCCCAGGTCGACGACGCGCTCCCGACCTCCGCGGACCGGCTGCTCCAGGCGTTCAACGGCGTCGTCGGCACCGGCTTCTTCCCGCGCTACCTCGAGCCGTTCGCCCCCGAGCGGATCGTCCAGGTGGCCCCCGGCAACGAGCGGGTGCTGCGCCGTCCGGCCGTGGAGGCGGTCCGGCCGAGCGTGCTGAAGATCCGCGGCACCAACCGCTGCGGCTCCGGCATCGAGGGCAGCGGCTTCGTCTACGCGCCCGACCGGGTCATGACCAACGCCCACGTGGTGGCCGGTGTCGACGCCCCGCAGGTGCAGGTCGGCGAGGAGACCGTGCAGGGCGAGGTCGTCTACTACAACCCCGACGTCGACGTCGCGGTGGTCGAGGTCGACACCGGCACCGCGCCGGTCCTGGAGTTCGCCGACGCCGCCCCCGAGGACGCGATCGTCATCGTCGGCTACCCCGAGGACGGCCCGTACGACGTGCGCGCCGGCCGCATCCGCGCCGAGCAGCGGCTGCGCTCGCCCAACATCTACGGCACCGGCACGGTGATCCGCGAGGTCTTCTCGCTGCGTGGCCTCGTCCGTCCCGGGAACTCCGGCGGCCCGATCGTCAACCCGCGCGGCGACGTCGTCGGCGTGGTGTTCGCGGCCTCGGTCACCGACGCCGAGACCGGCTACGCCCTGACGCGCGACCAGGTGCAGACCGCGGCCGAGCAGGGTCGGGCGGGCACGGAGCCGGTCTCCACCGGCGCCTGCGCGTCCTAGGGTCCGCGGGTGGGTGCGCGGGGTCGCGGCCTCCCGGGGACGCCCGCCTCGTCGCTACCAGCCTCCTCGCTCGTGCCTCACGAGGAGGCCGCCAGACCCAACCACGCTCCTCGGCGGGCGTCCCCGTCCGGCCGCGCCCCCCGCGCACCCCCGGGCCGGCGGCGGGGAACCCACCCGGCGCGGGTCACCCGGGCGGGCCGGGTGGGAGGGGGCAGGTGTTCGCTAGGGTCGGGCAGTCAGCCGGAGCCGAGTCCCAGGAGTTGCAGTGGCCATCGAAGAGGTCAAGGAGACCGACCCGACCATCGGGCGCCTGGTGGCCGACGCCAGCCGTGACATCTCCACGCTCATCAGCAAGGAGATCGAGCTCGCCAAGTCCGAGCTCAAGATCAGCGCCAAGTTCGGCGGCGTGGGCGTCGGGCTCTTCGCGGCCGCCGCGTTCGTCGCAGTGCTGGCGATCATCATGCTGTCGGTCGCGCTGGCGTACTTCATCCACTGGAACGGCTCGGGCCTGGACCTGCACTGGGCGTTCCTGATCGTCTTCGGCTTCTACCTCCTGCTCGCGGGCGGGATGGTGTTCGCCGGGGTCCGCAGCGTGAAGAAGGTCAAGGCCCCCGAGCGTGCGATCAAGCAGGGCAAGGAGATCCCCCGGGCGCTGAAGGGCCAGGCCTGAGCGTTCGTCGCTTTCGCGGGCGGCAAGGTTCATCGGCCGGCCGATGAACCTTGCGCTGGGCCGATGAAGGAACGTCGGCCTACGTCAAGGTCTGTCGGCCGGCCGATGAATCTCGCCGGACCGGACCGGACCGGGCCTACCCGCCCGTCTCCCTCAGCGGCGCTCGCGCTGGAACACGTCGGGGATGCCGTCGAGGTCCTCGTCGACGGTCTCGAGCTCGTTGAGCCGCTGGTAGACCCGGTCCCGCGCCTTGAGCACGATGCTCGCCAGTGCGACCGCGGTCATCGAGCCCACGAGGACGCCGACCTTCACGTGCTCGTCACGCTCGGAGCCGGTGCCGAAGGCCAGCTCGCCGATGAGCAGCGAGACTGTGAAGCCGATGCCCGCGAGCATCGACAGGCCGATGACGTCGACCCACGAGAGCTCGTCGTCGAGCTCGGCGCGGGTGAACTTCGATAGCAGCCAGGTCGCGCCCGTGATGCCGACGCTCTTGCCGACGACCAGGCCGGTGATGATGCCCAGCGCGACCGGGTCGGTGATCGACTCCGCCAGCCCGGACAGGCCGCCGACGGTGACGCCGGCGGCGAAGAAGGCGAAGACGGGTACGGCGAATCCGGCACTGATCGGGCGCACCAGGTGCTCCAGGTGCTCGGCCAGGCCGGGGCCGTCGGCGCCGTCGCGGCGCAGCACCGGCACCGTGAAGCCGAGCAGCACCCCGGCCACGGTGGCGTGCACGCCGGACTCGTGGATCAGCACCCAGGCCAGCACTGCAAGGGGGAGGAGCAGCCAGCCGGAGCGGATCCGCTTCTGCACGAGCAACGCGAAGACGGCGATCGGCACCAGGCCGAGCAGCAGGAACACCACGTCGAGGTCGGCGGTGTAGAAGAGCGCGATGATCGTGATGGCCAGCAGGTCGTCCACCACGGCCAGGGTCAGCAGGAAGGTCCGCAGCCCCGAGGGCAGGTGGGTGCTGATGACGGCGAGGATCGCCACGGCGAACGCGATGTCGGTCGCGGTCGGGATGGCCCAACCCTCCAGCGCGCCGTCGGAACCGAGGTTCCACGCGACGTAGATCAGCGCCGGGGCGATCATGCCGCCGACGGCGGCCGCCATCGGCAGCGCAGCGCGCCGCGGGTCGCGCAGGTCGCCGGCGACGAACTCGCGCTTGAGCTCCAGGCCGACCACGAAGAAGAAGATCGCCAGCAGTCCGTCGGCCGCCCACTTGCCGATCGTCAGGTCGAGGTGGAGGGAGAACGCACCGAGGTCGACGGGCTCGGAGATCGGCTTGAAGTCGCGGATCGCCTCGTACGCGCCGGCGTAGGCGGTGTTGGCCCAGATGATGGCGATCGCGGCACCCACGATGAGCAGCAGGCCGCCGGTCGTCTCTCCGCGCAGGACCTCCGAGACCCGGCTGCTCTCCAGGAAGCTGCCGCGGCTGAAGAGCCGGGGGTGGGCCGCCACGTCGTGCTCGCCGGCCCCCTGGGGGTCGGGCTCACGGGGGTCGATCGGGCTGCCGGTCGGGTCGGTGGGGCTCACGCAGGTCTCCTCGGGGGACGACGGGTCGACGACGTACGTGCCGACCAGACTTCCCGGCTCACCGAGGGTCCACGCTACCGGTCCGGGTGCTCACCCCGACCGGTGGGACGCGGCGTACCGGTGGTGCTCACCGGTACGCCGCGTCGCTCCTGGTCCGCCCGCAGGCGGCTGCCCGGCCGCCCACGGGCGGCTCGGGCTCCGCTCACTCGTCGCCCTTGCCGCCCGAGAGGCCGGAGGAGATGAGGTCCATCACGGAGGAGTCGGCGAGCGTGGTGACGTCCCCGACCTCGCGGTTCTCGGCGACGTCGCGCAGCAGGCGGCGCATGATCTTGCCCGAGCGGGTCTTCGGCAGCTCGGGGACTATCATGATCTGCCGCGGCGTCGCGATCGGGCCGATCTCCTTGCGCACGTGCTTGCGGAGCTCGGCGACGATGTCGTCGCCGCCGTCGCCGGCCTCCTCGCGGAGGATGACGAACGCGCAGACCGCCTGGCCGGTGTCCTCGTCCTTGGCGCCGACGACCGCAGCCTCGGCGACCTTGGGGTGCGAGACCAGTGCCGACTCGATCTCGGTCGTGGACAGCCGGTGGCCCGACACGTTCATCACGTCGTCGACGCGGCCCAGCACCCAGAGGTCGCCGTCGGAGTCCTTCTTGGCGCCGTCGCCGGCGAAGTAGTAGCCCTGCTTGGCGAAGCGCGACCAGTAGGTCTCCTTGAACCGCTCGTCGTCGCCCCAGATCGTGCGCAGCATCGAGGGCCACGGCTCGGTGAGCACGAGGTAGCCGCCCGAGCCGTTCGGGACGGGCTTGCCCTCCTCGTCGACGACCTCCGCCGCCACGCCGGGGATGGGGATCATCGCGGAGCCCGGCTTGCCCGCAGTGACGCCGGGCAGCGGGCTGATCATGATCGAGCCGGTCTCGGTCTGCCACCAGGTGTCGACAACGGGCGTCCTGTCGCCCCCGATCACGTGGCGGTACCAGACGTAGGCCTCGGGGTTGATCGGCTCACCGACCGAGCCGAGGAGCCGCAGCGAGGACAGGTCGCGCGCGTCGGGGATCTCGCGGCCCTGCTTCATGAACGAGCGGATCGCGGTGGGTGCGGTGTAGAAGATCGTCACCCCGTGCTGCTCGATGATGTCCCACCACCGGCCGCGCTCGGGGGAGTCGGGGGTGCCCTCGTAGAGCACCTGCGTCACGCCGTTGGCCAGCGGGCCGTAGACGATGTAGGAGTGCCCGGTGACCCAGCCGATGTCGGCGGTGCACCAGTAGACGTCGTCGTCCTTGAGGTCGAAGACCGCCCAGTGCGTGTAGGAGCAGCCCACGAGGTAGCCCCCGGTGGTGTGCAGGATGCCCTTGGGCTTGCCGGTCGTGCCTGAGGTGTACATGACGTAGAGCGGGTGCTCGGCGTCGAAGGCCTCCGGGGTGTGCTGGGTCGAGGCGCCGTCCACGGCGTCGTGCCACCACACGTCGACGCTGTCGTCCCACTCCACCTCCTGGCCGGTGCGGCGCACGACGAGGACCTTCTCCACCGTGTGGCCCAGGGTCTCGGCCTTGGTGCGGGCCTCGTCGACGGCCGGCTTGAGCGCCGATGCGGCGCCGCGGCGGTAGCCGCCGTCGGCGGTGACGACGACCTTGGCCTGGCAGTCCTCCAGGCGGGAGGCGAGCGCGTCGGAGGAGAACCCGCCGAAGACGACCGTGTGCGGGGCGCCGATGCGTGCGCAAGCCAGCATCGTGACGACGGCCTCGGGGATCATCGGCATGTAGATCGCGACCCGGTCGCCGGCCGCGACGCCGAGGTCGGTGAGGGCGTTGGCGGCCTGGGAGACCAGGTCCTGCAACTCGGCGTAGGTGATCGAGCGCGTGTCACCCACGGGCTCGCCGACGAAGTGGATCGCGACCTTGTCGCCGCGGCCGGCCTCGACGTGCCGGTCGACGCAGTTGTACGCCGCGTTCAGCTTCCCCCCGACGTACCACTTCGCGAACGGCGGGTCGCTCCAGTCGAGGACCTGCGTGAACGGCTCGGCCCAGGTGATCCGCTCGGCCTGCGCGGCCCAGAAGCCCTCGCGGTCCGCGGCGGCGCGGTCGTAGGCCTCGGCGGTGAGGTTGGCGTGTGCGGCCAGCTCGGCGGGGGGGTCGAAGCGGCGGTCCTCCTGGAGCAGGTTGGCCAAGGTCTGGTCGGTGTTGCTCACGTCGTCATCTCCTGCGCGGGATCGAAGGGGTGGCCCGGCTCACACTAGGCGGCCGGGGGAGGCGGGGGGGATACCCGGTTACCCGGGTATCGGCGCACATCCGTGCGCGGGTAGCGGACCGGATGTGCAGCGGTACCCGGGGGAGGCGGGTATCGCAGCACCGGGGCCGCCGGGGAGCACCCCGACGACCCCGGTCGCCACGGTGGCGTCAGTGGCTGACCGCCTCCTCGGCCCCGGCGCCGGTGAGCGCGCGGACCTCGAGCTCGGTGTAGCGGTCGGCGGCGGCCGGCTCCTTGCTGGTGACGCTGCCGAGCCAGCCCAGGAAGAAGCCCATCGGGATCGAGACGATGCCGGGGTTGCTGAGCGGGAACCAGGACCAGTCGCCGCTGGTGAACAGCGCGGTCTCGGAGCCGGAGACCACCGGGGAGAAGAACACCAGGCCGACGGCGCTGATGAGGCCGCCGTAGATGCTCCACACGGCACCGCGGGTGTTGAAGCCGCGCCAGAACATGTTGTAGACGATCGCCGGCAGGTTGGCGGAGGCCGCGACGGCGAAGGCCAGTGCCACCAGGAAGGCGATGTTGAGGTTCTGGGCCGGGATGGCCAGGACGATCGCGACCAGGCCGATGCCGGCGGCGGCGTACCGGGTCACGCGGATCTCGTCCTGCTCGCTCGCGGTGCCCTTCTTGAGCACGCTGTTGTAGATGTCGTGCGCCACCGAGGCGGACGAGGTCAGCACCAGTCCTGCGACCACCGCGAGGATCGTCGCGAAGGCGACCGCCGCGATGAGGGCCAGCAGGACCGCACCGCCGGTCGAGCCGGCACCGCCGCCGACGGCCTCGGCCAGCTTCGGCGAGGCCAGGTTGCCGGCCGAGTCGAGCGTGGAGGTGTCCAGCAGGGCCGCGGCACCGAAGCCGAGCACCAGCGTGAACAGGTAAAACACGCCGATCAGGCCGATCGCCCACAGCACCGACTTCCGGGCGTCACGGGAGGTCGGGACGGTGTAGAAGCGGATCAGGATGTGCGGCAGACCGGCGGTGCCGAGCACCAGGGCCAGGCCCAGGGAGATGAAGTCGATCTTCGAGGTGGCGTCGGCGCCGTACCGCAGCCCCGGCTCGAGGAAGGCCTGGCCGGACCCGGAGTTCGCGGCCGCGGCGCCGAGCATGTCGGAGATGTTGAAGTCGAACTTCGCCAGCACCAGCACGACGATGAGCGCCGAGCCGGTCATCAGCAGGACCGCCTTGACGATCTGGACCCAGGTGGTGCCCTTCATGCCGCCGACGGTGACGTAGAAGATCATCAGCGCGCCGACGGCGAAGATCGTGAGGTTCTTGGTGGTCTGGCTGTCGACGCCGAGCAGCAGCGCGACGAGCGCACCCGCGCCGACCATCTGGGCGAGCAGGTAGAAGATCGACACGACGACGGTCGAGGTGGCGGCCGCGGTGCGGACCGGGCGCTGGCGCATCCGGAAGGCCAGCTGGTCGGCCATGGTGTAGCGCCCGGAGTTGCGCAGCATCTCCGCGACCAGGAGCAGGGCGACCAGCCAGGCGACCAGGAAGCCGATGGAGTAGAGGAAGCCGTCGTAGCCGTAGAGCGCGATGGCGCCGGAGATGCCGAGGAAGGACGCGGCCGACATGTAGTCGCCGCCGATCGCGAGGCCGTTCTGGAAGCCGGAGAAGGACCGGCCGCCGGCGTAGAAGTCGTTGGTGCCGGAGGACTGGCGGCTGGCCCAGAAGGTGATGCCGACGGTCAGGGCGACGACGGTCAGGAACAGGATCGTGGTGAGGACCTGGCTGCTCATCTCAGCGCACCTCCGCCCGCTCGGCGCGGTAGCGCTGGTCCAGGGCACGGGCGCCCGGGTCGAGGTGCTTGTTGGAGTAGCGGCTGTAGAGCCACGCGATGAGGAAGGTCGTCGCGAACTGCAGCAGGCCGAAGACCAGCGCGACGTTGATGTTGCCCACGACCTGGATCGCCATGAAGTCGGTGGCGTAGTTCGACATGAGCACGTAGAGCAGGTACCAGCTCAGGAACGCCACGGTCGCCGGCAGCACGAAGCCGCGGTAGGCCTTGCGCAGGGCGGCGAACTCGTCGCTGGCGTGCAGGTGGTCGTAGACCGGATCGTGACGGGCGGCCTGGTCGTGGCCGTGGCTCCCGGCCGGCTCGTGGGTGGTGGGCACTGCAACCTCCTGGTGTCGCGCGGGTCGCACGGGTGTGTGACCGCGGTCACGCTAGGGAGCGGGCGGTTCGCTTGTGGATGCCCTCAGACCCGCCCGTCGCCCAGCGGCGCCCACGCGCGCCGAACGGTCGTGCTCGTACGACGAGCGGCGGGTGCGCGCGGCCGCACCAGCGCGGCCCGAGGGTGGCGTGGGCGTGGCCCGAGGCCGGCGTGAGGTCGTGAGGTGGAGTTGACGGCGTCGTTGCGCAGGGGCCACGGCGGCGGAACCTCCGCGGCCCAGGGTGGTGACCACGGCGCCGCTCGGGCGCCCTGAGGTCACCCGGACGCACCGACACCCGCAGGAGCCGCACCATGACACCGACCACGAGCACGGGCACGGCCCCGGGCACCGTTCCTGGCACCGCCCCGGGCACTCCCGTCGCGGGCACCCTCGGAACCGCGGTGCCGGCCGGGACGCCCCGGCGCCGGCGTACCGGTCGGTGGATCGACGAGTGGACCCCCGAGGACCCGGCGTTCTGGGAGGGCGGCGGCCGGAGGGTGGCCCGCCGCAACCTCGTCTGGTCGGTCTTCGCCGAGCACCTGGGCTTCTCGGTGTGGCTGATCTGGTCGGTCTCGGCGGCGATGCTGGGCTCGCAGTTCGGCTACAGCCCGCAGCAGCTGTTCTTCCTGGTCGCGGCCCCCAACCTGGTCGGCGCGCTCATCCGGGTGCCCTACACCTTCGCGGTGCCGGTCTTCGGCGGCCGCAACTGGACGGTCGTGAGCGCGCTGCTGCTCCTCGTGCCGACGCTGCTGTTCGTCGTGGCGGTGCAGGACACCTCCACGCCGTACTGGGTGATGGTCGTCATCGCCGCGACCGCCGGCCTGGGCGGCGGCAACTTCGCCTCCTCGATGGCCAACATCAACGCCTTCTACCCGGCGGACAAGAAGGGCGCGGCGCTCGGGCTGAACGCCGCCGGCGGTAACATCGGCGTGGCGGTGATCCAGCTCTTCCTGCCGGTCATGGTCGGCGCGGCCGGCATCTTCGGCCTGGTGCAGGCCTCCGAGGGCGGCATCCACCTCGAGCGCGCCGGCTGGGTCTACGTCGGGCTCGCGCTCGTGGCGGCCGCGGCCGCCTACCTGTTCATGGACAACCTCGGCACGGCCTCGGGCTCCACCCGCGAGACGGCTGCCGTCGTGCGGCGCCGCCAGACGTGGGTGATGAGCCTGCTCTACATCGGCACCTTCGGGTCCTTCATCGGCTACTCCGCGGCCATGCCGCTGCTGATCAAGATGCACTTCTCCCTCGTCGACGCCGCCAGCGGCGCCGTCGTGGGCGGCATCAACTTCGCCTTCTTCGCCTTCCTCGGCGCGCTGGTCGGCTCCATCACGCGGCCCTTCGGCGGGTGGCTCTCGGACCGCCTCGGAGGTGCGCGGGTCACGGTCGGCGCCTTCGTCGGCCTGGTCCTCTCCACGGCCGGCGTGCTGTGGACGCTCAACCAGCTGACCCCGATCGCCGCCGCCAGCGACCCGGCTGCTGCCGCGGCCGCCAACCGCGCATGGTTCCCGGTGTTCCTCGGCTGCTTCCTGCTCGTCTTCGCCGCGACCGGCATCGGCAACGGCTCGACCTACCGGATGATCCCCACGATCTGGCGATTCGAGGCCACCGAGCGGCTCGCCGACGGCGGGGCGCCCGACCCGACCGCCCCCGCGTGGCGCGAGGCCGTGCTGCGGGCGACCAAGGAGTCCTCAGCGGCCGTCGGCATCATCGGCGCCGTGGGTGCCCTGGGCGGCTTCCTCATCCCGATGATGTTCGGCGCCCCGTGGGTGGAGGAGCCGTTGTCCTCGGTGCGCACGGCGTTCGCCCTCTTCATCGGCTACTACGTCGCCTGCGGCGCGCTGACCTGGGCGGTCTACCTCCGGCGCGGGTCCAGGCTGGCGGCGGCCGGCGCATGACCCCTGCGACCACCGGCCGGCCGTCGCCACCCACCGTCACCGCCACCGAGACCCACTGCCCCTACTGCTCGCTGCAGTGCGGGATGCGGCTGGAGGGGCGGCGCACGACGACCGTGCAGCCGTGGGCGGAGTTCCCGGTCAACGAGGGCGGGCTGTGCCGCAAAGGCTGGACCGCCACCGGCCTGCTCGGCCACCGCGAGCGGCTGACCACCCCGCTGGTGCGCGACCGCGCCACGGGGGCCTGGTCGGCCGTCTCCTGGGACGGCGCCCTCGACCTGGTCGCGCAGCGGCTGCGCGCCGTCCAGGCCGCCCACGGGCCCGACGGCGTCGCGGTCTTCGGCGGGGGCGGGCTGACCAACGAGAAGGCCTACAGCCTCGGCAAGCTCGCCCGGGTCGCGCTCGGCACCAGCCAGGTCGACTACAACGGGCGCTGGTGCATGAGCTCGGCGGCCTCGGCCTCGACCCGGGCCCTCGGGATCGACCGCGGTCTGCCCTTCCCGCTCGTCGACGTCGAGCACGCCGACGTCGTGGTGCTGGTCGGCTCCAACCTGGCCGAGACGATGCCGCCGGCTGCCCGCCACCTCGACCGCTGCCGCGAGAACGGCGGCCGCGTCGTGGTCGTCGACCCGCGACGCACCCCCACCGCCGATCGCGCGGACCTGCTGCTCCAGCCGGTGCCTGGCGGGGACCTCGCCCTGGCGCTCGGCGTGCTGCACCTGCTGGTGGCCGGCGGCCACGTCGACGAGGAGTACGTCGCCACCCGGACCGTCGGCTGGGAGTCCGTGCGCGAGGCGGTCGCGGCGTGGTGGCCCGAGCGGGTCGAACGGGTCACCGGCGTGGCCGCGGACGAGGTCCGGGCGCTGGCCGACCTGCTGGCCGCCGGCGAGCGGGTCGTGGTGCTCACGGCCCGCGGAGCCGAGCAGCACGCCCAGGGCTCCGACACGGTGCTCGCCTGGATCGACGTCGCGCTCGCCCTCGGCATGCCGGGGAAGCCGTACGCCGGCTACGGCTGCCTCACCGGCCAGGGCAACGGCCAGGGCGGGCGCGAGCACGGTCAGAAGGCCGACCAGCTCCCGGGCTACCGGCTCATCGACGACCCGGCCGCACGCGCCCACGTCGCCGCGGTCTGGGGCGTGGAACCCGACTCGCTGCCGGGACGGGGCCGGTCGGCGTACGAGCTGCTCGAGGCGCTGGGCACCGAGGACGGACCGCGCGCGCTGCTCGTGCACGGGTCGAACATCGTGGTCTCCGCGCCCCACGCCACCCGCGTGCAGGAGCGGCTGGAGTCGCTGGACCTGCTGGTCGTCTGCGACCTGGTGATGAGCGAGACGGCCGCGCTGGCCGACGTCGTGCTGCCGGTGACCCAGTGGGCGGAGGAGACCGGCACGATGACCAACCTCGAGGGCCGGGTCGTGCTGCGGCAGGCGCACCGGCCGGCCCCGGACGGGGTGCGCTCGGACCTGGAGGTGATCGCCGGCCTCGCGGAGCGGATGGGCTCGCCGGTGCCGTTCAGCGCGGACCCGGAGGAGGTGTTCGACGAGCTTGGCCGGGCGTCGGCGGGCGGGAGGGCCGACTACGCCGGCATCACCTACGACCGGATCCGTGCCGAGCACGGGGTGTTCTGGCCCTGTCCCTCGGCCGACCACCCGGGCACCCCGCGGCTGTTCGCCGACTCCTTCCCGACCCCCGACGGGCGGGCCCGCTTCCACACGGTCGAGCACCGCGGCCCGGCCGAGGCGCCCTGCGGGGACTACCCGCTGCACCTCACGACCGGTCGGGTGCTCGCGCAGTACCAGTCCGGCGCCCAGACCCGCCGGGTGCGCGACCTCCCCGACGACGGCGCCTTCGCCGAGCTGCACCCCCTGCTGGCCGCGCGGATCGGGGTCGCGGACGGCATGGCGGTGCGGGTCACCACCCGGCGCGGGTCGCTGCGCGTGCCGGCCCGGGTGGTGACCACGATCCGCCCCGACACCGTCTTCGTGCCCTTCCACTGGCTCGGGGTCAACCGGTTGGTCAACGACGCCCTCGACCCGGCCAGCCGGATGCCGGAGTTCAAGGTGTGCGCGGCCCGGGTGGAGGCGGGGTGAGCGGGCCGGCCGGTGCCCGCGAGCGGCTGGTCGTCGTCGGGAACGGGATGGCCGCGACCCGGCTGGTCGAGGGCCTGGTGGCGGGCGGGTACGCCGGTGAGGTGACCGTGCTCGGGGACGAGCCGGTGCCGGCGTACAACCGGATCCTGCTCTCGGCCGTGCTCGAGGGCACTCACGCTGCCGACGCGCTGACCCTCCGTTCGCCGCAGTGGTACGCCGAGCACGGGATCACCCTGCGCACCGGCTCGCGGGTGCTCGCGGTCGACCGGGACCACGGCGACGTGATGCTCGTCGACGGGACCCTGGTGCCGTTCGACCGACTCGTCCTGGCCACCGGGGCGATCCCCACGCTGCCGCCGGTCCGCGGGCTCGTGCGCGCGGACGGCTCGCTGCACCCGCGGGTGCACGCCTTCCGCAGCCTGGCCGACTGCGAGGGACTGCTTGAGGCGGTCCCCGGCGCGCGTCGCGCGGTGGTGGTCGGTGGCGGGCTGCTCGGCCTGCAGGTCGCCCGGGCCCTGTCGGTGCGGGCCGGGCTCGACGTGGAGGTCGTCGAGGGCGGGGAGCACCTGCTGCACCGGCAGGTGCCGCCGCCCGCGGGTGCGGTGCTGCGGCGCAGCCTGGCCCGGCTCGGCACGACGGTCTACACCGGCGCCCGGGCGGTTCGGCTGCACGACCACGGCGGGTCCGTCGGCGTACGCCTCGACACCGGGCCGGTCCTCGACACCGACCTGGTCGTCCTCACCGCCGGCGGGCGCCCGAGCACCGCGCTGGCCCGCGCCGCGGGCCTGGAGGTACGCCGAGGGGTGGTCGTCGACGACCACCTCACCTCGCCCACCGACCCGCGGGTCCACGCGATCGGCGACTGCGCCGAGCACCGCGGCGTGACGACCGGCTTCGTGCCGCCCGCCTGGGAGCAGGCGCAGCTGCTGGCGGCCCGGCTGTGCGGGTCCGACGTCGCCCACGAGGGCTCGCGGTCGGTGGCGCGGCTGCGGGCGACCGACCTGGACGTGGCGGTGCTGGGCGACCCGGTGCACGAGCCCGGGGAGGTCGTCGAGGTCGCCAACCCGCTCGCCGGCCGCCACGCACGGCTGGTCGTCCGCGACGGCGTGGTCGTCGCGGCCGCGCTCGTGGGTGACCTCGGTCGGGTCGGGCTCATCACCCAGCACTACGACCGCGGCACCGTCCTCGGCCCCACCGAGCCCGGCGACCTGCTGCTGCCGGACCCGGTCGCCGCCCCGCCCGTGCTGCCCGACGACGCGGAGGTCTGCGCCTGCGCGGGCGTCACCGCCGGCGCCGTACGCGCCTGTGCCTCGCTCGCCGAGGTCCGTGAGACCACACGCGCCACCACCGGCTGTGGCGGGTGCGCGTCGGTCTGCGCCTCACTCGTCGGCCGAGCAGGCGAGCGCCGACGAGCCGTCGTCCCCTGATGGTCGAGCAGGCGAGCGTCAGCGAGCCGTCGTCGAGACCCCGGGAGCTGTCCGTGGTCGCCGACCACAGGCAGCGCACGGGGTCTCGACACGCCTGTCGCGCCTTCGTCCCTCAGGCGCGGGCTCGCTCGACCTTCGGCCGCGACGCCGCCCCTCCTCCGTCGGGTCGGCTGCGGTCTCGACACGCCTGTCGCTCGCTCGACCTTCGGCCGCGACGCCGCCCCTCCTCCGTCGGGTGGCCTCGCGGCCTCGCGGCCTCGTGAGGTCGTGAGGCAGCTGCAACACAGATCGTCACGAGGCGTGACGACCGGGCAACCGGGGCCGCCGAGGGTGGAGCCATGAGTCCCACGCACCGCCAGCGCCTCGTCGTGGTCGGCCACGGCATGGTCGGCCACCGGTTCGTCCAGGCCGCGATCGAGCGCGGCCTCACCGAGACCCACGACGTGATCGTGCTGGGGGAGGAGCCGCGGCCGGCGTACGACCGGGTCGCGCTCACCTCCTGGTTCGGCTCCGGCGCGGACGCCCTCTCCCTCCTCTCGTCGGGGAAGTACGACGACCCGCGGGTCACCCTGCGCACCAGCACCGTCGTCGCGGCGATCCGGCCGGAGGCGCGCACGGTCACCCTCGCCGGGGGCGAGGCCCTGGCCTACGACCGGCTCGTGCTCGCGACGGGGGCCGCCCCGTTCGTACCGCCGGTGCCCGGCCGCGACCTGGCGGGCTGCTTCACCTACCGCACGATCGAGGACCTCGAGGCGATCCGCGACGCGGCCGCCACGGCGAGTGCCGGGGTCGTCATCGGCGGCGGGTTGCTCGGGCTGGAGGCGGCCAACGCCCTGGTGCAGCTGGGCCTGGAGACCCACGTCGTCGAGATGGCGCCGCGGCTGATGCCGGTGCAGCTCGACGACGCCGCGGGCCAGACCCTGGTGCGGCACATCGAGAAGCTGGGCGTCACCGTCCACACCGGCGTCTCGACCGAGGCGATCACCGGCGCCGACGCCGTGGACGGGCTCGCCCTCGCCGGCGGGGAGCGGATCGACGCCCAGGTGGTGGTCTTCTCCGCCGGCATCCGGCCCCGTGACGCCCTCGCCCGCGAGGCGGGCCTGGCGGTGGCCGAGCGCGGCGGGGTGCTCGTGGACGAGCAGTGCCGCACCAGCGACCCGCGCATCCACGCGATCGGGGAGTGCGCGGCGCCGGGCGGTCGGATGTACGGCCTGGTGGCGCCCGGCTACGACATGGCCGAGGTGGCCGTCGACGCGCTGCTCGACGGCGCGGGCAGTTTCACCGGCGCGGACATGTCGACCAAGCTCAAGCTGCTCGGCGTGGACGTCGCCTCCTTCGGCGACGCCTTCGCCACGACCGACGGGGCGCTCGAGCTCGTCTACTCCGACGCCGTCGCCGGCGTCTACAAGAAGCTCGTCGTCAGCGACGACGGCACCCGGCTGCTCGGCGGGATCCTGGTGGGCGACGCGTCGGCGTACGGCATCCTGCGGCCGATGGTCAGCAGCGGCATCGCGCTGCCCGACAACCCCGAGGAGCTGATCCTCCCGGCCGGCCGCGGTGGCGGCGCCACCGGGGTGCAGGCGCTGCCCGACGACGCCCAGGTCTGCTCGTGCAACAACGTCAGCAAGGGCGAGATCACCGGTGCGCTGGACGAGCACGACTGCGAGGACGTCGCCGCGGTCAAGAAGTGCACCGGGGCCGGCACCACGTGCGGCTCCTGCGTCGGCACCGTGAAGGCCATCGTGGAGGACCACTTCGCCAAGGCCGGCAAGGAGGTCAGCCGCGCCCTGTGCGAGCACTTCGGACTCTCGCGCAGCGAGCTCTTCGAGGTCGTCGCTATCCACGGGCACCGCACCTTCGACGAGATCGTCGAGGCCCACGGCACCGGTCGCGGCTGCGACGTCTGCAAGCCGGCCGTGGCGAGCATCCTGGCCAGCCAGCTCAACGGGCACGTGCTCGCCCCCGAGAACGCGACCCTGCAGGACACCAACGACGCCTACCTCGCCAACATCCAGCGCAACGGCACCTACTCCGTCGTCCCACGCATCCCCGGCGGCGAGATCACCCCGGAGAAGCTCATCGTCATCGGTGAGGTCGCGCGCGACTTCGGGCTCTACACGAAGATCACCGGCGGCCAGCGGATCGACCTCTTCGGCGCCCGGATGGAGCAGCTCCCGGTGATCTGGAAGCGGCTGGTCGACGCCGGCTTCGAGTCCGGCCACGCCTACGGCAAGTCGCTGCGCACGGTGAAGTCGTGCGTGGGCTCGACCTGGTGCCGGTACGGCGTGCAGGACTCGGTCGGCATGGCGATCGCCCTGGAGCTGCGCTACCGCGGGCTGCGGTCGCCGCACAAGCTCAAGGGCGGCGTCTCCGGGTGCGCCCGCGAGTGCGCGGAGGCGCGCTCGAAGGACTTCGGGATCATCGCCACCGAGAAGGGCTGGAACCTCTACGTCGGCGGCAACGGCGGCGCGACGCCGGTCCACGCGCGGCTGCTCGCCGGGGACCTCGACGACGAGACCCTGGTGCGCTACCTCGACCGCTACCTCATGTACTACATCCGCACCGCGGACCGGCTCCAGCGCACCGCGCCCTGGGTCGACTCCCTCGAGGGCGGCCTGGACCGGCTGCGCGCGGTCGTCGTCGACGACGTGCTCGGGCTCGGCTCGGAGCTCGAGGCGGCGATGGCGCGGCACGTGGCGACGTACGTCGACGAGTGGGCCGCCACGCTGGAGGACCCCGACAAGCTGGCTCGCTTCGTCTCCTTCGTCAACGCCCCGGACCTGCCGGACCCGACCATCAGCTTCGAGGTCGAGCGCGAGCAGGTCGTGCCGGCCCGTCCTGGTCCGGCCGGGCCGGTGCCGCTGGGTGCGTCCATCCCCGTCGGCGCGCCGGCTCCTGCGGCGGCGGTGGGTCGATGACCGCGCTCGTGGAGCAGTCGACCCAGGGGAGCACGTGGGTGGCGGTGTGCCCCCTGGCGAGGATCGCGCGGGAGTCCGGCGTGGCGGCGTGGGTGCAGGGCGAGGCCGTGGCGGTCTTCCGCGACCACCTCGACCAGCTGCACGCGCTGTCCAACCTCGACCCGGCGACGGGCGCCTCGGTGCTGGCGCGCGGGATCGTCGGGACGCGAGGCGGCGTACCCTTCGTGGCATCGCCGCTGCACAAGCAGCCCTACCGGCTCAGCGACGGCGTGTGCCTCGACGACGAGGCGGTGCGGGTGCCGACGTACGCCGTGCGCCTCGTCGACGGCGTGGTGCAGGTCGGCCCCCGCAGGACCTGACGCCTTGCAGGAGGAGACCCCCGTGACCGCGACGCTCGCCGGCTTCCGGGTCGCGGTGACCGCCGCCCGCAAGGCCGAGGAGCAGATCGCCCTGCTCGAGCGGCGGGGCGCGGTCGTCGAGCACGCCCCTGCGCTGACCCTGGACCCCCACCGGGTCGACGAGGAGGCGCTGCGCGCCGCCACCGAACGGGTCGTCGCCGAGCCGCCGGACATGTTCCTGGCCACGACCGGCATCGGGATGCGCGCGTGGTTGGACGCCGCCGAAGGCTGGGGGCTGCGCGAGCCCCTCGTGCAGGCGCTGTCCGGCGCCGAGATCCTGGCCCGCGGGCCGAAGTCGGTCGGTGCGCTTCGCCGGGCGGGGCTGCGCGAGCTGTGGGCGCCGGAGTCCGAGCTCTTCGAGGACGTGCTCGACCACCTGCGCGGCCGTGACCTCAGCGGGCGCCGGATCGTGGTGCAGGAGCACGGCCAGTCGTTGTCGATGGTGGCCCACGCGCTGCGCCGGCAGGGGGCCGAGGTCGAGAACGTCACGGTCTACCGGGTGATCTCCGCCGAGGACCCCGCGCCGATGTTCGCGATGGTCGAGCGGGTCGCCGACGCCGAGGTGGACGCGGTGACCTTCACCTCGGCGCCCGCCGTCGCCACGATGATGGACTGCGCGGCCGCCGCCGGCCGGCGCGACGACCTGGTCTCGGCGTTCCAGGCCGACGTCGTCGCGGTGTGCGTCGGGCCCGTGACGGCGGCCGCCTTCGAGATGTGGGGCGTGCCCACGATCTATCCGTCCGACCGGTCCCGCCTCGGCGCGATGGTCAGGCTGATGGAGACCGAGCTGCCCTCGCGGCGCTCGGGTCTGAGCGTCGACCTGGTGGGTGGGCACCAGCTGCTCCTGCACGGCGACCAGGTGCTCCTCGACGGGGTGGAGGTCAAGCTGTCGCCGGCACCCCTGTCGGTGCTGCAGGCACTGGTCGCCGCCCCCGGGCACGTCATCCCGCGACCGGCCCTGCTGGCGATGCTGCCCTCGGGCACCGCCTCCTCCGAGCACGCCGTCGAGATGGCGGTCGCGCGGCTGCGCGCGGCGCTCGGCACCCGGTCCGTCCAGACGGTCGTCAAGCGGGGCTATCGACTGGCGGTGGCATCGTGGGAGTCGTGAGCCTCGCCAGACACCCCGGGCAGCCTGCGGGCAGCGCCGCCGCGCTCGTCACGGTCGCGCACGGCACCCGCCGCGCCGGCGGCAACGAGATCGCCCGACAGATCACCCGCGGGGCCGGCATCGCCCTCGGGGTCGAGTCGACGGCGGCGTACGTCGAGCTGAGCGAGCCGCTCCTCGAGGACGTCGTGCGCGGGCTCGACCGGCCGGCCGCGGTGGTGCCGCTCCTGCTGTCGACCGGTTACCACGTGCGTACCGACCTGCCGGCCGCGTGCGCGGGGGCCCCGGCGCACGCGCCGGTCGTGCTCGGCCGCCCGCTCGGCCCCGACCCGCTGCTGGCCGCCGCCCAGGTCGCCCGGCTGGAGGCCGCCGGGATCGAGCCCGGCGCCCCGCTGGTCCTGGTCGCCACCGGCTCGACCGACCCCAAGGCCTGGCGCGACCTGCGCGCCGCCTCCCACCTGCTGGCCGACCAGTGGGGCACCCCGATCCGCACCGCCACGCTCACCGGCCTCGGCCCGCGCCCCGAGGCGGTCCTGCGCCCGGGCGACGCGGTGTCGCCGTACCTGCTCTCGCCGGGGCTCTTCTCTCGCCGGCTCTTCGAGCTGTGCGACGAGCTCGGCCACCCGTACGCCGACGTCATCGGCCCGCACCCGCTCGTGATCGACCTGGTCGCCGACCGCTACCGCTCGCTCGTCGCCGGGGTGGCCGCCACCGCCTAGAGGAGTCGTCGGGACGTCATACGCCGCGTGCAGGAGGACGTCCCGTCCGCATGACGTCCACGGGCCGAGGGCGAGGGCTGTGGTCAGCGGCGGGGGACGCGGAAGACGAAGCGGCCGGGGGCGCCCTCGCCGACGAGGTTGACCGCGTGGACTCGTAGGACATGGCGGCCGGGGGCCAGGGGGAGCGTGACGCCCCGGTAGCCCAGCCCCGGGTTCGCCACGATGCCGCCACCGTCGAGCCTGAACGGCTTCTCGCCCTTGAACCGCAGCACGAAGTCCGTGATGCCGGATCCGCGCCCGTGTGCGTACCACCCGATGGCGGTCGCGCCGCGGCGGTGCTCGACCGAGAACCTCCAGGGGCGGCGGGGCACCTCGGGCCCGATGACGGTGCGGGTCACCGACGCCTCGTTGCCGGCGAGGTCGCGGGCGTAGAAGGTGAGCTCGTGCAGACCCGGTCCGTCCAGCCAGGTCTCGGTGACGTAGTCGTAGTCGCTGACCACGTCGTTGTACGGCTGCCCCCACAGACCGTAGGGGCTGAATCCCGTCCCGTCGTCGTACACGCGCTCGCTCAGGACGACGTCTCCGGACCGGACGCCGGCGACGGCCAGCCCCTCCGCGGGGTCCACGCGGGACTCGGCCACCCAGACCGCGTCCCGCCGCGAGCAGGCCTCGCCGAGCGGGACCTCGGGGCACGGGTCGAGCCGCACCTGCGGGGGCGTGGTGTCCGGCTCCTCGGTCGTGGCCGCGGCGGCCGGGACCAGCAGGCCGGCCCCCAGGAGGGAGGCGGCGACGGCGGTCAGGGCGGTTCCGAGAGGTCCGAGCACGAGAGAAAGGTAAAGGATCCCGCGACATCGCGGGCCCACATCCCCGGACGGCCCGTATCGACGACGTCCTCGGCCGGTCTCAGCCGCGGTCGAGCACGACCGCCTCGGGCGTGTGGAGGCGGACCATGAGCCGGTTGGTGTGCGCGGGGACGGTACGCCGGGTGGCGAGCGAGACACCGACCATCACCAGCAGCGCGAGGGGCGCGGACCAGGCGGCGGGCTGTCGCAGCAGCACGTCGGACCAGCCGTCGGAGGCGGGGGTGTAGAGCGTGACCAGGGCGGCGGCGCTGGAGCCGACCCCGCCCGCGAGGAGGCCGGCGATCGCCCCGGCGGGGGTGAGCCCGCGCCACCAGATCCCCAGCACCAGCAGGGGGCAGAAGGTGGAGGCGGCGACCGCGAAGGCGAGCCCGACGGTCGTGGCGACACCCGCGCCGGACCCGGTCAGCGCGACCCCGGCCGGCACCACCACCGCGACGACCGCCCCGGCGCGGAAGCCCGCGACCCCGGAGAGCCGGGTCCCGCGGAAGGGACGGGTGAAGACGTCCTGCGACAGCACGCCGGCGACGGCGATGGCCAGGCCCGAGGAGGTGGAGAGGAACGCCGCGAACGCGCCGCCGACGACCATCCCCGTCAGCACGTCGCCGCCGAGCCCCGGCACGACCAGCCCCGGCAGCTCCAGCACCAGCCCGTCGGAGCCGGAGTCCGCCAGCCCGGGCGCGTAGACCCGCGCCAGCCCGGCGTACACGGGGGGCAGCAGGTAGAAGACGCCGAGCAGGACCAGCACGAGCAGCGTCGTGCGGCGGGCTGCGCGGCCGTCGGGGTTGGTGTAGAAGCGCACGACCACGTGCGGGAGCCCCATCGTGCCGAGGAAGGTCGCGGCGATGAGGGAGTAGGTGAGGTAGAGCCCCTGCGCGCCCCCGTCGGCGAGCGGCACCGACCAGGCCGTGGTGGCGGCGGTCGACGCCGGGTCGCCGGGACGGCCGTCGCCCCACCACACCACCAGGAGGACGGCGGCGGGGACGAGCAGGGCGGTGAGCTTGAGCCAGTACTGGAAGGCCTGCACCAGCGTGATCGAGCGCATGCCGCCCGCGGTGACGTTGACGAGCACGACCACCGCGACCACGACCGGGCCCAGCCACCCCGGTCCGCCGACCGCGCTGGCCAGGGTGATGCCCGCGCCCTGGAACTGCGGCAGCAGGTAGAGCCAGCCGATCGCGACCACCAGCAGCGCGCAGGTGCGGCGGACGGCGCGCGAGCCGAGCCGCGCCTCGGCGAAGTCCGGCAGCGTGTAGGCGCCCGAGCGGCGCAGCGGTGCGGCGACCAGGACGAGGAGGACGAGGTAGCCCGCGGTCCAGCCGACCGGGTACCACAGCATCTCGGCGCCGAAGGCCAGCAGCAGCCCGGCGGCGCCCAGGAAGGAGGCGGCCGAGAGGTACTCGCCGCTCACCGCCGCCGCGTTCATCCGCGGCCCCACCGCGCGCGAGGCGACCATGAAGTCGCTGGTGGTGCGTGAGAGCCGCAGCCCGTAGGTGCCCAGCGCCAGCGTCGCGACGGTGACCAGCACGATCGCGACGATCCCCGGGGCCGCGCCGGTCCCCGGCAGGCCGGGCAGGTCGGAGATCACCGGTCGACCTCGTCCATCAGCTCCGCGAACGCCGCCTCGTTGCGCTCGGCCCGCCGCACGTAGCGCCAGGCCAGCAGCACGAGGATGGGGTACGTCGCCCCGCCGAGCACCAGCCAGGCGACCGGGAACGGGCCGACCCGCAGCGCCGCCAGGTCGGGAGCCAGGTGCAGCACGAGCGGCAGCGACCCGACCACCAGCGCGAGCACCGTGAGCGTCCGCGCGGCGAGCCAGAGCTGCTCGCGCAGCAGGCTGCCGACGTACAGGCCCCCGAGACGGGTGTCCTGGTCGACCTCGCCCGCGCGCGCCACGGGCGGTCGGCGCCGCGGCGGGCCGGTGACGCGGACGCGGGGCCGTGGCCCTGGGTCGGCCACGGCTCAGGTGCCCCGGGTGAGCAGCAGCTCGCGCAGCTCGCGGGTGTGGCGGCGGCTGACGACGAGCTCGGCGCCGCCGCGCACCACCACCGAGCAGCGACCGGAGTCCATCCGGACCTCGGTGACGTGCGGCAGCGCGACGAGGAGGGAGCGGTGGATCCGCACGAAGCCGGCCGGGCCCCACTCCTCCTCCAGGGTCGACAACGGGGTGCGGACCAGGTGCGAGCCCTCGCCGGTGTGCAGCCGGGCGTAGTCGCCCTGCGCCTCGACGTGGGTGATGTCGGCGCGGCTGACGAAGCGGGTCACCCCGCCGAGCTCGACGGGGATCTGCAGGTCGCGCCCGGCGGTCGGCTCCGCAGGGGCGCCGCCGACCCGGCGCACGGCCTCGGCGAGCCGCTCGGCGCGCACCGGCTTGAGGACGTAGTCGACGGCCTGCAGCTCGAAGGCCTCCACGGCGTGCGCCTCGTGCGCGGTCACGAAGACGATGCGGGGTGGCTGCTTGAAGCGGCTCAGCACCTGGGCGAGCTCCAGGCCGCTGAGGCCGGGCATGGAGATGTCGAGGAAGAGCGCGTCGACCTCGCGCTCCTGCAGGATCCGCAGCGCCTCGGTCGAGGCCGTGCAGGAGAGCACCTCCCCGACACGCGGATCGCGGCGCAGCAGCCACACCAGCTCCTCGACGGCCGGCTGCTCGTCGTCCACGACCAGCACCGTGAGGGCGGCCGCGCTCACCGTTCACCTGCTCGGGCGGTCACTCGCTGCTCGACCATCAGGCGTGCACCCCCGGGTGGAACTTCGGGACCCGGACGACGACCTTCGTGCCGGCCCCGGGCGCCGTCTCGACGACCAGACCGTACTCGTCGCCGTAGACCGCGCGCAGCCTCCCGTCGACGTTGCCGAGGCCGACGGAGTCGACCGACCGGTCGCCGGCCAGCACCCGGCGCACGTGCTCCGGCTCCTCGCCGACCCCGTTGTCCTCGACCTCGATCAGGCACTCCTGGTCCTGGTCGCGCGCGGTGATCCGGATGTGCCCGCCGCCCTCGACCGACTCCAGTCCGTGGCGCACGGCATTCTCGACCAGCGGCTGGATGCACAGGAAGGGCACCGCCACCGGCAGCACCTCCGGCGCGATGGAGAGCGTGACGTGCAGTCGATCGCCGAAGCGGGCCTGCTCGAGCAGCAGGTAGCGCTCGACCGAGCGCAGCTCCTCGGCCAGGGTCGTGAAGTCGCCGTGGCGGCGGAAGGAGTAGCGGGTGAAGTCGGCGAACTCCAGCAGCAGCTCGCGCGCCCGGTCGGGGTCGGTGCGCACGAAGCTGGCGATCGCGCCCAGGGAGTTGTAGACGAAGTGCGGGCTGATCTGGGCTCGCAGCGCGCGCACCTCCGCCTCCATCAGCCGGGTGCGGGAGTCGTCGAGCTCGGCCAGCTCCAGCTGGCCGGAGACCCACTGCGCGACCTCCTCGGTCGCACGGGCCAGGCCGGCGGTCGAGACGGGAGCGAAGGCCTGGAGGGTGCCGACGACCCGGTCCTCGACGAAGAGCGGGCTCACCACGGCCGTGCGGGCCGGGCAGCCGGACTCCGCGCAGTGCAGGTCCTCGCGGCCGAAGGCCCGGGTGCCGGTGCGCTCCAGGGTCTGCTGCACCAGGTCGGGCACCCGGTCGGCGTGGTGCTGGCCGGCGCCGTCCCACGCCAGCAGGCCGGCGGTGTCGGTGAGTGCGACCGCCGGGGTGCCGAGCAGGGTCCGGAGGTGGCGGACGGCCCGCTCGGCGCTGTCGCGGGTCAGGCCCGCCCGCAGCGCCGGGCTCGCCAGCGCCGCGGTGTGCAGCGTGCGGAAGGTCGCGCGGTCGGCGTCCGTGCCGAGGTGGCGCCGGCGCCAGGACCTCAGCAGCCGGGGCCTCAGCACCGGGCGCCGCCTCGCGGTCTCGAGCGCGTCATCGGTGCCGGCTCAGCGGAAGTCGATGAGCAGCATCGCGGTGTCGTCGTCGAGCACCGACGGCGGCGGGGCCTTGGCCACCTCGACCTCGATCCGCGGGATGCTGCCGGTGGTGACGAGCATGGGGGAGTCGGTGGAGGCGTCGTACGCCGCCTCCTGGTCGGTGCTCGTGCCGCCGACCGCGTCGGGGGCGGTCGCGGGCTCCGCTGCGGGCCGCTCGGCCACGGGCCGCTCGACCACCTTCGTGCGGAAGCAGCGCGCGACCAGCGGCAGGTGCATGCCGTCCATGCCGCGGCCGTAGTCGTCGTAGAAGGCGAGCACCTCGGCGACCTTCGCCTGCCGGCCGGCCTCGTCGAGGACCGCGACGTGGGAACGGGACAGGACGAGGTCCTGGATGGTCTCGCGGTCGATGTGTTGGCGGTGCTTGAACCGGGCGTCCTCGACCCAGCCGAAGAGGCCGGTCTCCTCCAACGGGTGGCCGAGGTCGTCGCGCTGGTCCTGCTCGCCGATCAGCCCGCCGAGGCGCCGCACCCACGGGACCCGGTCGTCGCGCTGGTTCCACACCAGGCCCAGGTGTCCACCGGGTCGGAGCACGCGGTTGATCTCCGGGAGCGCCCGCTCGAGGTCGAACCAGTGGAACGCCTGCCCCGCCACGACCACGTCGACGCTGCGGTCGGGCAGCGGGATCTCCTCCGCGCCCGTGGCGCTGACCCGCACCAGCGGCAGGCGCGCCCGCAGCACCTCCAGCATCGCCTCGTCGGGGTCGGTGGCGTGCACGTGGTGGCCGAGGGACACGAGCACCTCGGTCAGCTTGCCCGTTCCCGCGCCGAGCTCGAGGACCCGCAGCGGTCGACCGAGGTCGGCGTCGGCGACCTCGGTCAGCCAGGTCGCGGCCTCGACGGGGTACGACGGGCGGCCGCGGTCGTAGGCGAGGGCCACGGACCCGAAGCTGCGCCCGGGGGACCCAGGACGGGCGCCCGGCTGGAGGTCGGTCATCGGGACGACTGTAGTGCGCCGATACCCTCTCGCAGGTGAGCGTCGACCCTCTGTCCTGGCTGGTGTCGCTCGAGGGCGTCCCCAGTGCCTTCGCCGCCACCCGCGACGGCATCGACGCCCTGCTGCGTGACCGTGGCCTGCGGCGTACCTCGCCCGAGCAGACCGCCACCTCGCTGCTGCGCGGTGCGCACGCCTCGGCGGTGCTCGAGGGGTCCACCTCGACGTGGGATGAGGTCGAGTCCGGTGCCGGCGACAGCGTCGCCGCCGACGCGGTGCGGCTCTCCACCGAGCTGCTCTCCCAGGTGCCCGTGCTGGGCCGGGCGCCCCTGCAGGCGCTGGCCCGGCTGCACGCTGTCGCCTCCGCCACCTCGCTGCCCGAGGAGCAGCGCGGCCGTCCGCGTGACGCCGCCGCCGCCGAGCGGTTGCGCGGGTTGTCCGAGCTGCTGCTCGCCGACACCTCCGCCCCCGCCCTGCTCGTCGCCGCGCTCGTGCACGCCGACCTCGCGACGGCAGCACCCTTCCCGTCGCACAACGGCCTGGTCGCCCGCGCCGCCGAGCGCCTGGTGCTGGTCGCGCGCGGGGTCGACCCGGCCTCGCTCACCGTCCCCGAGGCCGGCCACCTCGCGCTGCGCGCGGCCTACGAGTCCAACCTGCGCGGCTACGCCACCGGTGGCGACTCCGGCGTGCACGCGTGGCTGCTCTACGCCCCCGAGGCGTTCGCCGCCGGTGCCGACGCCTCCCCGCTGCGCGGCTGACCCGCGCACCCAGCGCTGGTCCATCGCTCACTCGGCGCGCGTTCGAGCCTGACTCGGCACCGTTTCGAGCGTGGCTCGGCGCCGGTTCGAGTGCGGTTCGGGTCCCGGCCGCAAGCCCGGTCCGCACCGGTGAACGATCCAATCCGGTGACTCGCCGGTAGCCCTTGCACCCCTCGCCGGACAGGCGTACACATGGAGTCACAACTCCAGAGACGTACACGAGATCCGCGGTACCCACGCGGCGATCGACCCTCTCGAAGAGGGTGCCTGTCGAGTCGGGATACTCCCGCGGCAGCAAGTCGAAGATGCACGCCTGGTAGCCAGGCGGATCTCGTGTCAGCGGTGGCCTCCGGGGCGTATGAACCCGGGGGCCACCAGCATCTTCGGCGCAGACAGTCCGCCGAGGCCCACGCGCGAGCTCAGGTCCCCGTCGTACGCCGTCGGGCGCCGGCCCACCAGACGCCGCCGACCGCGACCGCCCCGCCGACGGCCAGCGCCGCGAGCGTGGGCCGCGAGGGCACGGGGACCCGGGAGCGCAGGGCCACCGGCTTGTCGAAGACCAGCACCGGCCACTCCTGCTCGACGGCGTGCCGGCGCAGGTCCTTGTCGGGGTTGACCGCGTGGGGGTGGCCGACCGCCTCGAGCATGGGGATGTCGGTGACCGAGTCGCTGTAGGCGTAGCAGTCCGCGAGGTCCCAGCCGCGTCGCTCGGCGAGCTCGCGGATCGCGATCGCCTTCTCCTCGGCGTACATGTAGGTCGCGATCTCGCCGGTGTACCGGCCGTCCTCGACCTCGAGCCGGGTGGCGATGACGGAGTCCGCGCCGAGGAGCGCGCCGATCGGCTCGACGACCTCCGTGCCGGAGGCAGAGACGATGACGACCTCGAGGCCGTCCGCGCGGTGGGCCTCCATCAGCTCGACGGCCTCCTCGTAGACCAGCGGGTCCACGACGTCGTGCAGGGTCTCGGCGACGATGTCGCGCACGGTCTGCACGTCCCAGCCGGCGCACAGCTGCGACATGAACTGGCGCAGCTTCTCCATCTGGTCGTGGTCGGCGCCGCCCACGAGGTACATGAACTGCGCGTACGCCGAGCGCAGCACCGCCCGCCGGGAGATGAGTCCTCCGGCCTGGAAGGGTCGGCTGAAGGCCAGGGTGCTCGACTTGGCGATGATCGTCTTGTCGAGGTCGAAGAAGGCCGCAGCGGGCATGTCGTCGAGCATACGGGCCGCGGTTCCTGCACAGGGGTGGCCGCGCGCGGGGTCCTCCACACCGCGTCACGTACGCCGTCGCGCGGGCGTTGCAGCAGGCCAGCCTGGACCCATGGACCGCCCCGCCCCGCTGCTCGCCACCGCCGACGCCCACCTCGCCGAGGAGGTGCAGCGCCTCGCCGCGTCCCTGGGCACCAGCCCGGTCGTGACGGCCGATGCCGGCGGGCTGCTGCGCCGCTGGCACGGCCCTCCGCTCGTGCTGGTGGGGGCCGACCTGGTGGAGCAGGCCGCAGCCCTGCGCCCGCCACGCCGGGCGGGCGTCGTGCTGGTGAGCAGCGGCCCGCTGCCGCCGGGGCTGCTGCGTCCGGCGCTCGACCTCGGTGTCGGCGAGGTCGTCGAGCTGCCGAGCGGCACCGGCTGGCTGGCCACGGCGCTTGGCGACCTGGAGGAGGCGACGCGAGGTGGACCCGTCGTGGGCGTGCTGGGGGGCGCCGGCGGCGCGGGCGCGACCACCTTCGCAGCGGCGCTCGGGCAGCTGGCCGCCACCCAGGGGCCGGTGCTGGTCGTCGACGCCGACCCGCTGGGGCCGGGACTCGACCGCGTGCTCGGCGTGGAGCAGGGGGAGGGGGTGGGCTGGGAGGTGCTGACGACCTCGCGCGGTCGGCTCTCGGCCCGAGACCTGCGCGAGGGGGTGCCACGGCGCGGTCCGCTCGGCGTCCTGACCTGGCGCGCGGCCCAGCCACCGCGGATGCCTGACGACGACCAGCTCGCGGAGGTGGTCGAGGCGGCCCGTCGGGGCCACGACCTGGTCGTGCTCGACCTCGCGCGCAGCCGGGACGACCGAGCCGGGCTGCTCGCGCGCTGCGACCTGGTGGTCGTCCTGGTGCCGGCGACGGTGGTGGGCGTGGCCTCGACGGTGCGGGCCTGCGCAGCACTGGACGATCCGGGGCGGGCGGGGCTCGTGCTGGTGGGTCGTGAGGCTGACGAGGAGGCGGTCGCGAGCGCGACCGGTCTCCGAGTGCTGGCGCGGATGACCCGGCAGCGCGGGCTCGACGAGGCGGTCGACCTCGGGCTCGGGCCGGTGCGGCACCACCGCGGCCAGCTCGGCCGGGCCGCGGCGGCGGTGCTGACGCGCACCGCCCTGCTCGGGCGGGCGGCGTGAGCGCTCCCGCCGCCGACCTGGTCGAGCGCGTCCGTGCGCGGCTCGCGGCCCACCCGGGGCCGCTCACCGCGCAGGCGGTCGCGGAGGCCCTGCGGCAGGACGCCGGGCCGGTCGGCCACGACACCGTGCTCGCGGTCCACGCGCGGCTGCTGCGCGACGTGGCCGGGGCGGGCCCGCTCGAGGACCTGCTGGCGCTGCCCGGTGTGACCGACGTGCTCGTCAACGGCGCCTCGGCCGTCTACGTCGACCGCGGCCACGGACTGGAGCGCAGCCGGGTCGACCTCGGCGAGGAGGAGGCGGTGCGGCGGCTCGCGCAGCGGCTGGCGTCCCTGGGCGGTCGCCGCCTCGACGACGCCTCACCCTGCGTGGACCTGCGGCTGCCCGACGGTACCCGCTTCCACGCGGTGCTCTCGCCGGTCGCGAGCCCGGGCACCTCGATCTCGCTGCGGGTGCCGCCGCGGCGCTCGCTCACCCTCGACCAGCTGGTCGCCTCCGGTGCCGCACCGCCACCGGTGGCCCGTCTGCTCCGGGCGCTGGTGGCCTCGCGTGCAGCGTTCCTCGTCTCCGGGGGCACCGGCAGCGGCAAGACGACCGTGCTCGCGACGCTGCTCGGGCTGGTGCCGTCCGAGCAGCGGATCGTCGTGGTGGAGGACGCCGCCGAGCTGCGACCGGACCACCCCCACGTGGTCTCCCTCGAGGCCCGGCCGGCCAACCTCGAGGGGGCCGGTGCCCTCGACCTGCGGACCCTCGTCCGGCAGGCGCTGCGGATGCGCCCGGACCGGATCGTCGTCGGCGAGGTACGCGGCGCCGAGGTGGTCGAGCTGCTCGCCGCGCTCAACACCGGCCACGAGGGCGGCTGCGGCACCCTGCACGCCAACACCGCCGCCGACGTCCCCGCCCGCGTGGAGGCGCTCGCCCTGGCCGCCGGGCTGGACCGGGCCGCCGCGCACAGCCAGCTGGCAGCCGGCGTCGAGGCGGTCGTTCACCTGCGACGGGGGCGGGACGGCGTACGACGGGTGGAGGAGGTGGCCGTGCCCGAGCGGACCGCGGACGGCTCCGTGCGGATGCTCACGGGGGTCCGGGTGGAGTCGGGGCGGGTCGTCGACGGTCCGGGGCTGGAGCGGCTCGCGCACGTGCTCGAGCGGGCGTGACCGGCGCCGGCGTCGTCGCCGCGCTGCTGGCGGCCGGGTGCGTGGCGCTGCTCGTGCCCGGGGGCGGGCGGCTGCCCGGCGGGGCCGTCCCGCGTGCGGCTGCTGCGACCCGGCGTGCCCGCGTCCTCGTCCCGGTCGCTGCGGTGGTCGCGGGCGTGGCGGTGCTGCCGCTCGGGCTGCCCGGCCGGGTCGTGGTGCTCGGCCTGCTCTCGACGGCGGCCGTCGGCGCGGTGGCGGTGCTTCTCGGCCTGCGCCGTGACGCGCGGGCCGCCGCCCACGCGGGCGAGCGCACCCGTGAGACCTGCGAGGCGATCGCCGACGACCTCGCCGCTGGCGCGAGCGCCGAGCGGGCGCTGGCCCGTGCCGCCTCGGAGTGGCCCGACCTGCGCCCGGTGCTCTCCGCGCACCGGGTCGGAGCGGACGTGCCGACCGCGTGGCGCGCGGTGGCGGCCGGGAGGGCCGGTGCCGACGGGCTGCGCCTGGTGGCCGCGGCGTGGCAGGTGTCGGGTCGCACGGGGCAGGGGCTGTCGCTGGCCCTGCACCGGGTCGCCGCCGACCTCCGCGCCGCCGCCGCGACCCGGCGCGCCGTCGACTCCGAGCTCGCCTCGGCCCGGGCCACGGGTCGGCTCGTCGCCGGGCTGCCGGTGCTGGCCTGGCTGATGGGGTCCGGTGCGGGGCAGCACCCGCTGGCCTGGCTGCTCGCCGGTCCGGTCGGCTGGGCCTGCCTCGGGGTGGGCCTCGGGCTGCTGCTGCTCGGGCTGACCTGGGTCGAGCTGCTGGCGCGCGGGGCGGTCTCGACATGAGGTTCGGCGGCCGCCCGCGGGGGACGTCGGCTCAACGGCCCGCCGGGGAGGCGCTGTGACGGGGTGGAGCCTCCTGGCCGGGGGCGCGGTCGCCGTGGCACTGCTGCTCGCCGGCAGGCCGGGCGGCCCCACGCTCGTCGCCGACACGGCTGCCGGGTCCGACCCGGAGCCGCGGCCACCCGCCGACGTACGCCGCCACCGGGCGCCGGCCGCCGTGCTGGCCGTCGTCGCCGGGCTGACCCTGGGGCGGGCGGTGCTCGGTCCGACCGGGGGAGTGCTCGTCGGGCTGGCGGCCGCGGCCGCGGTGTGGACGCTGGCCGCGCGGGGGGAGTCCTCGGCCGAGCGGCGGGACCGACGCCGTGCCGCCGCCGACCTGCCGCACCTGGTGGGCCTGGTCGCCGACGCCCTCCGGTCGGGCGCCGACCCGGTGGCGGCCGTCCGCCGGGCCGGAGCGGCCCTCCCGGGACCGGCCGGCGAGCGGCTGCTCGCCCACACGCACGCGCTCGGGCTCGGCGCCGACCCCGCCGAGGTCTGGCGAGCGCTCGGCCGCGACCCGGCCCTCGCGCCGCTGGGCCGGGCCCTGGGCCGGGCCCATGACACGGGTACGCCGGTCGCCCGCGTCGTCCACCTGCTCGCCGAGCAGCTTGCCGAGCAGGCCCGCGCCGGCGTGGAGGACCGTGCCCGCCAGGTCGGCGTGCGCGCCGCCGTGCCCCTGGGGCTGTGCCTGCTCCCCGCCTTCGTGGTGCTGGGCATCGTCCCGCTGGCCGCCACGCTCCTCGGCGACCTCTGGTGAGCCCGCGGGGGATGGTGCGCCTCCGCCCGCCGCTGGGCCGCCGCTGGGCCGCCGCCGTCCCGTGACCCGCTCCGACGGCTCGGTCCTGTGCGGCTCGGTTCCGTGGGGCTCGGTTCCGTGGGGCTCCGTCCTGTGCGGCTCGCTCCCGTGCGGCCCGGCCGCCCGCGGCTCCTGCCGCTCCTGCCGCTCCGGGAGCGGCTTGTGTGGTGTTCCGGTTCAAGCAGGTGGCTGTTGCAAATCGCCGGGCGAGATCGGCCCGTTTTTGCGGCTGGGGCGAAATACTTGGGCATGGCTCGTTCGTATCGCCCAGTCGTGCGGGATCAGGAGTTCCTGCTCCCGCC
>NZ_JASBRN010000076.1 GCF_030149505.1 Nocardioides sp. | reverse complement strand
TCGGTGCTCGGCCCCCACTGACACCTCCCGCGGCCTCGCGGACGGCGCGGTGGCGCTCGCCTGCTCGACCCACGGAAGCGGTCCGGCTCGCTGGCGCTCGCCTGCTCGACCCACGGAAGCGGTCCGGCTCGCTGGCGCTCGCCTGCTCGACCGACCACCACGTCTCCCACGCACCAGGAGGACTGACCCATGCAGGACCTGAGCCCGCGCCCCGGTGACCTCGAGTCGATCGAGACCGCCTCGCTCGACGAGCTGCGCTCGCTCCAGACCGAGCGGCTGCGCTGGTCGGTGCGCCACGCGTACGACAACGTCCCGCACTACCGGGCCTCGCTCGACGCCGCGGGCGTGCACCCCGACGACGTGAAGGAGCTCGCCGACCTGGCGCGGCTGCCGTTCACGACCAAGGCGGACCTGCGGGAGAACTACCCGTTCGGGATGTTCGCGGTGCCGCGCGAGCAGGTCGCCCGGGTGCACGCCTCGTCCGGCACGACCGGCAAGCCCACCGTCGTCGGCTACACCCGCGACGACCTCGACGTGTGGGCGAGCGTCGTGGCCCGCAGCATCCGCGCGGCCGGCGGCCGGGCGGGCGACGTGCTGCACAACGCCTACGGCTACGGGCTGTTCACCGGCGGGCTCGGGGCGCACTACGGCGCGGAGAAGCTCGGCTGCACGGTGGTGCCGGTCTCCGGGGGCATGACCGAGCGGCAGGTCCAGCTGATCTCGGACTTCCGGCCCGACATCATCATGGTGACGCCGTCGTACATGCTCTCGGTGGTCGACGAGATGGAGCGGCAGGGGATCGACCCGCGCAGCACCTCGCTCAAGGTCGGCATCTTCGGCGCCGAGCCGTGGACCAACGACATGCGCCGCGAGATGGAGCAGCGCCTGGACATGCACGCGGTCGACATCTACGGGCTCTCGGAGGTCATCGGGCCCGGCGTGGCCAGCGAGTGCGTGGAGACCAAGGACGGCCTCCACGTGTGGGAGGACCACTTCTATCCCGAGGTCATCGACCCCGTGACGGGCGAGGTGCTGCCCGACGGCGAGGAGGGCGAGCTGGTGCTCACCTCCCTGACCAAGCAGGCGATGCCGGTGCTGCGCTACCGCACCCGCGACCTGACCCGGCTGCTGCCGGGCACCGCGCGCACGATGCGGCGGATGGAGAAGGTCACCGGGCGCACCGACGACATGATCATCCTGCGGGGGGTGAACCTCTTCCCGACCCAGATCGAGGAGCTGGTGCTGAAGCTGCCCGCGCTCTCGCCGCACTTCCAGTGCGTGCTGGAGCGCGAGGGCAACCTCGACTCCCTCACCGTGCTGGTCGAGCGGCGCGAGGGAGTGGGCGTCGACGCCGGGCGGCAGGCAGGTGCCGAGCTGCGGCACCTGGTGAAGAGCTCGATCGGGGTGTCGGTGGGAGTCGAGGTCGTCGACCCCGAGAGCGTCGAGCGCTCGGTCGGCAAGATGCGGCGGATCGTCGACCGGCGCCCGCCCCGCTGAGAGCTGGCTAGCGGGCGTCGAGGCCCTCGAAGGCCAGGGCGGTCAGGGCCTGCGCCAGCTGCTCGCTGCTGACCGGGCCGGT
Source organism: Nocardioides sp. (assembly GCF_030149505.1). GTDB lineage: Bacteria > Actinomycetota > Actinomycetes > Propionibacteriales > Nocardioidaceae > Nocardioides. The sequence continues at coordinate 29,939 of NZ_JASBRN010000076.1, read as the reverse complement.
GGGGCGGTACCACTCGACCAGGCTGTTGACCATGCCGAAGAGCAGTCGGCTGACCACGTCGGGGTCGAGGTCGCCGCGTAGGCCGCGCTCCTCGACTGCCTCGCGGACCAGCCCGGCGAGGGCGCGGTCGATACGGCGCCGGCGCTCGAGGGCGGCCACCTCGGTGGCGGTGTTGCCGTGGACCCGCAGCAGCAGGGTCACCGCGGGCTGGTGGGCGACCAGCACCTCGACGCTGCGCCGCACGGCCTCGTGCAGCCGTTCGACGGCCGGGCCGTCGGCCTGGGTCGCCGCCGCCACGGTCGCGTCGAGCTCGTCGAGCGCCTCGGCCAGGGCCGCCGAGAGCAGCTCCTCCTTGGAGTCGACATGGTGGTAGACCGCCGACTTGGTGACCCCGAGGCTCTTGGCGATGTCGTCGATGGTGGTGGCGTCGTACCCCTTGCGGATGAAGAGCGCCACTGCCGCCGCCAGGACCGCCGCGCGGTCGTGGCCGGGGCGTCCCCTCCGCGCGCGCGGCTGCTGCTCGGTCACGGGATCCAGGCTCCCACAGGGGGGTGGGGCGCCTGCCTATGCTCGAGATCATGACGCAGGTCACACCACCGGCGCCGCGGTCGTTCTCGACCGTGGGGCTGCCGGAGGAGCAGCGCGTCGAGCTGTGGGAGACCCACAACGCCGACGCCCTGATCGGCCTGCGTTGCCGCACCCTCACCGACTCCGCCCTCGACGCCACCGAGGTCAACCTGCAGCTCGAGCGCGTCCACATGGCGCGGGTGCAGGGGACCTCGCACGTGGTCGAGCGCGACCTGTCGCTGGTCAGGCAGCGCCCGACCCAGGCGGTGGCCCTGTTCTTCGGCCTCCGGGGCGAGGCGTTCTACTACCACGACGACGGGGTGCGGACCCTCCGGCCGGGGCAGCTGCTGGTCTGCGACGCCGACCGCCCGTTCATGCGCGGCTTCTCCCAGGGGCTGGAGGAGCTGGTGCTGAAGGTGCCCCAGGAGGTCTTCGCCGAGGCCACCGGCATCGCCGCCCTGCCCCGACCGGTCGTGGTGCCGTTCGGCTCCGGCGAGAACCCGTACGCCGAGGCGCTGGCGCACCTGGTCGGCTCGGCGGTCCGCGAGGACGACCCCGTCGTGGTCCACGAGGGCGAGCTGCTCGAGCTGGTCGGGGCACTCGCCTCGCCCGGCCGGCCCGACGGCCCGACGGCGTACGCCGCCGCCGCCCGCGCCTACATCGAGCGCCACCTGCGCGACCGGTCGCTGTCGGCCTCCAAGGTCGCGGCCGCCATCGGCCTCAGCCCGCGGCACCTGTCGCGGGTCTTCGCCGAGCTCGGCACGACCTTCCCCCAGCACGTCCTGGCCCGACGGCTCGACCTCGCGCGCACGATGCTGGAGAAGCCGGCAGTCAGCTCGATGACCATCGCCGAGGTCGCGCACCACTGCGGCTTCGCCTCCGCCGCCCACTTCTCCAACGCCTTCACCGCCCGCTTCGACGAGCGCGCCGCCGACGTGCGTCGCCGGGCGGTCCTGGCCCGCTCGCTCGCCTGACTCCCTCGTCCGACGACCCCCGGGCACGGAGGGCCGTCGTCATCGCGCCCTTGTCACCGCGCTCCTGCTCATGCCTGCTCCTCGGATGCGCAGATCCCTGTCATCCGGTCGACAGGTCCGCGCAGGGCAGAGCCTCGCGAAGTCCTTGCCCGCTCGGCCCTCGGTGACGGTAGGACGCCGGAGGGCGTGCTGGTAGCCCGGCCGCCTGGGCGGTGGTCGGGCTGCGAGCGGGTGCGGCTCAGCGGGTGGTGCTCAGAGTGGGGTGGTGCCGTCTGGGTGGACGAGGTAGCGGTGGCCGTGGGGGCTGGTCCAGAGCCAGTGGCCTGGTGAGAGTCCTCGGACGGCCCAGGGTCTGCCTGTCGGGGAGGGGTGGGTCTTGGCGCGGTGGTCGTGCCGGCAGAGCGGAGCGAGGTTGTCTGTCGATGTCTGGCCGGGTGGTCCGCCTTGGTCGGGTGGGACGTACTCGATGGTGTGGTCGAGGTCCGATGAGTCCGCGGGCCTGCGGCAGTGGGGGAACGAGCAGGTGGTCCTGGCGAGCTTGACGCGGGTGGCGATGCGGTCGGGGACCTCGTAGGAGTCCACGGCGACGGTGTCGTGGAGGTCGATGACGGGCTTGACGACGACCTGGGTGCCGGGGACCCCGCACCACTCGCGTACGGCGTCGGCGGTGAGGAGCTGGCGGTGGTTCTCGACCCTGGCGAGGTTGAGGCCGAGCTTGCCGGTGACGGGGTCAGTCTGGGGTGCGCCGGTCAACGCGGCGTCACTGAGGTGGACAGTCAGGACCACGACCCGGCGGGGTGCGGTGCGCGTGTGGGTTGCGCGGTCTCGACGACGCTCGCTGGCGCTCGCTGCTCGACCATCCTCGGTCGCCTCGGCCTCGGTCGCCTCGTGGTCGGTGTCGGGGAGATTGTCTTGGCCGCGGGCGAGGTAGCCGAGGGCTTTGGCGCGGCGGATCGCGAGGTCGTCGGTGGAGCCGTCGAGCAGGAGTTGGTGGGCGATCTGGCGGATCGCGGCTTCGAGGTCCTCGGCATCAGCCCGGTCCAGCAGCCCGTCGGCGGACACCGCAGACGCAGTCCCGACGCAGGTGGCGGGGGTGCCCAGGTCGAGGTCGAAGAACAGGTTGGAGCGGGTGTCGCACTCGCGGACCTCGGCCGACTCGGGGTCGAACCGCGCCGAGGCTTCGAGGACGAGTCGGTTCACGGTGAGGGGGCCGGCGGTGTGGACGACGTGGGCGACCTGGGCGTCCACGAACCCCACCGCTTCCTCCGACAGGGCCTTGGTGGCCTGGGCGAGGGTGCGGACCCGCCACGCGGTCACCTGCCCGGCGACGAGCCGCTGCCACACCCGCGGGAGGCGGTGCTTGGCCTCGACCGCGTCCCCGACCAGCAGCCGCCCCGACTCCCTGGTCCGGCCCAGCGCGGTGGCGAGTTCGGTGACTGCGAAGTCGGAGACCTCGGGGGCACCGGCACCGGCCAGCTCCAGCATCGTGTCCGCACCGGGCATCCCGAACCGCGACATCCACGCAGCCTCCGCCGCGTCGTACGCCTCCTCATCGGGGTCGGAGTAAGTGCCGTACAGGTCCGGCATCAGGACCCCGGTGGTGTGACGGTCCGCCCAGTCCGCGACCCCGATCAGCAGCTCCCGCGCCGCGTCGTCCTCACGCCGCTTGGCGGCGCGGATCGCGTCGAGGAGGGAGCTGGTGGACATGGTGAAAGTGTAGTCGAACACACGTTCGATTGACAGTGTTTCCCCAGGTCAAGGCAGCAAGAAGGCGACTTTCTGGCGGGCCGATCGAAGCCCGACCGAAGCGAGCACCCCAGCGCAGGGCGAGGCAGCAGCCGACCGCAACCAAGAAGCCCAAGCGGCAGCCACGGTGACCACGCTTTCCCGTTGATCAGGACCTGCTGCGGCGCGAACGCGCCACGACCCACCCGCGGTGACCCAGGGAGCAACCACGGGATGACAGCAGGGCGACCGGCGTACCGGGGTCTCGTGGCGAGTCGCTGACACTCCTCGCACCTCGACCAGCGAGTGGGGGCGCTGTCGCTCGCTGGCTCGACCATCCAGCGCCAGATGCCTGGATCGGCCAGGGTTGCGTGTTCCGGCCCTCATGCGACGCGAGCCTGGGATGCGTGGGTGTGACCGCCGACACTCGCAGGTGTGCCGGCGAACGACCGGCCCAGGAAGGTGGACCCGTGCCCACGTTCGACGACGGCCAGGCCGAGACCGCGCTGCCCACGACCCCGACCGTGGAGACCGACGTGCTGGTCGTCGGCTCCGGACCTGCCGGATCCTCGGCGGCCCTCTTCCTGGCCAGCCTCGGGATCGACACGATCATGATCACGAAGTACCGCTGGACCGCGAACACGCCGCGGGCCCACATCACCAACCAGCGGGCGATGGAGATCTTCCGCGACATGGGCATCGAGGAGCAGGTGCTCGCCGACGCGGCACCCCACCACCTCATCGGCGACACGGTCTTCTGCACCTCGATCGCCGGGGAGGAGATCGGCCGCATCCTCACGTGGGGCACCAGCCCCGAGCGCGAGGCCGACTACCAGCGCGAGTCGCCCTGCCTGACCGTCGACATCCCGCAGAACTACCTGGAGCCGATCCTGGTGCGCAACGCCAGCGCCCGCGGGGCCCAGGCGCGCTTCTCGACCGAGTACCTCTCCCACACCCAGGACGCCGACGGCGTCGACGTGCAGGTGCGCGACCGGCTGACGGGTGCGGAGTACACGATCCGCGCGAAGTACCTCATCGGGGCCGACGGGGCGCGGTCCCAGGTGGCGGCCGACATCGGCCTGCCCTACGAGGGTGCGATGGACATCGCGGGGTCGATGAACATCACCTTCAAGGCCGACATCGCGGCGTACTGCGACCACCGGCCCTCCGTCCTCTACTGGGTGATCCAGCCCGGGTCGAACGTCGGCGGCATCGGCGCGGGCCTGGTGCGGATGGTCCGGCCGTGGAACGAGTGGCTGATCGTGTGGGGCTACGACATCAACGAGGAGCCGCCGACCGTCGACGAGGCGGCGGCGAAGCAGATCGTGCGGAACCTGCTCGGCATGCCGGACCTCGACGTCGAGATCACGGGCACGTCGCTGTGGGGCAACAACGAGATGTACGCGACGCACCTGCAGTCCGGCCGCGTCTTCTGCGCCGGGGACGCCGTCCACCGGCACCCGCCGAGCAACGGCCTGGGCTCCAACACCTCGATCCAGGACTCCTACAACCTGGCGTGGAAGATCGCCGCGGTGCTGCGGGGGCAGGCCGGTCCCGAGCTGCTCGAGACCTACTCGGTCGAGCGGGCACCGGTCGCGGAGCGGATCGTCAAGCGCGCCAACCGGTCCAGCCGCGAGTTCGTCGACCTCTTCGTCGCCCTCGGCGTCACCGAGGCCGAGACCGAGGAGGAGATGCTCGCCGCCATCGAGGAGCGCAAGCTCAACACCCCGGAGGGCCTGGCCAAGCGCGAGGCGCTGGTGAAGGCGATGGAGCTCAAGCACTACGAGTTCAACGCGCACGGCGTCGAGCTCGGCCAGTTCTACGAGTCCAGCGCCGTCGTCGGCGACGGCAGCGCGCGGCCCGAGCCGACCCGCGACCCCGACCTCTACTACGAGGCCTCGACCGTCCCGGGCTCGCACCTGCCGCACGCGTGGGTGGGCGACAACGTCCGCAAGGTCGCGATGATGGACCTCGCGCCCTACCACCGCTTCACGGTCATCACCGGGATCGCCGGCGAGGCGTGGGAGGACGCCGCGCGGACGGTGTCCGAGGAGCTGGGGGTGCCCGTGGAGGCGGTCGTCATCGGTCCGGGCCGCGAGGTCACCGACCTCTACTACGACTGGTCCCGCCGGCGCGAGGTCGAGGAGAGCGGGGCCCTGCTGGTCCGACCCGACAAGCACGTCGCGTGGCGGGCGCGCACGCTCCCCGAGGACCCGGTCGGCGCCCTGCGTTCCGCCCTGACCGCCGTCCTCAGCCGCGGGTCCGGCGAACAGGACCAGGGCGTGGCATGACCCGCTCCTTCGTCCACGACACCCTCGGGCAGCGCATCCGTTTCGCCACCGGCGACGCGGCGGGCGCGCTGGCCGCGGAGGTCGAGGAGCTCGGTGCGCAGCGGGTGCTGGTGCTCGCCGCGCCGTCCGAGTCCGCCCTGGCCGGTCGGATCACCGACGGGCTGCCGGTCGCGCGCGTCCACGACGAGGTCGCGATGCACGTCCCGGTCGCGGTCGCCGAGCTCGCGCGAGCGGTCGCGACCGAGGTGGACGCCGACCTCGTGGTCAGCGTCGGCGGCGGTTCGACGACCGGCCTGGCCAAGGCGGTCGCGCTGACCAGCGGCCTGCCCGTGGTCGCCGTCCCCACGACGTACGCCGGCTCGGAGGCGACCGACGTGTGGGGGCTGACCCAGGACGGCCGCAAGACGACCGGCTCGGACCCGCGGGTCCTCCCGCGCTGCGTGGTGTACGACGCCAGCCTCACGACCTCGCTGCCGGTCGACCTCTCGGTGGCCTCGGGTCTCAACGCCCTGGCCCACTGCGTCGACTCGCTGTGGGCGCCGCGGGCCGACCCGATCAACGCCGCCCTGGCGACCGAGGGGGCGCGGGTGCTGGCGCGAGCCCTCCCGGCCGTCGTGGCCGACGGGCAGGACCTCGAGGCGCGCGAGGAGCTGCTCTACGCGGCGTACCTCTCCGCGGTCGCCTTCGCCTCGGCCGGCTCCGGGCTGCACCACAAGATCTGCCACGTGCTCGGCGGGCTGCGCGACCTCCCGCACGCGCCCACCCACGCCGTGGTGCTGCCGCACGTGCTGGCCCTGAACGCGCCGGCTGCCCCCGACGCCGAGGCCCGGCTGGCCGAGGCCTTCGGCAGCGCGACCGCCCTGGGGGGCCTGGCCGCCCTGCGCGAGCGCGTCGACGCCCCGCGCTCCCTCGGCGCGCTGGGCCTGGAGGAGGAGCACCTGCCCGCCGCGGTCGAGGCCGTCCTCGAGGTCGCACCCCCGTCCAACCCCGTCCCCGTCACCCGCCCGGTCCTCGAGCAGCTGCTGCGCCGGGCGCTGGAAGGAAGCGAGCCGTCATGACGCACGACGAACAAGCCGAGCGCGAGGAGGCACTCGTCCAGCGGGTCGTCGACTCCTTCGCCGGCGCCCCGGACGCGCGGCTGCGCCAGCTCACCCAGGCGGCCGTGCGCCACCTGCACGCGTTCCTCCGCGAGGTGCGGCTGACCGAGGCGGAGTGGAAGCAAGGCATCGACTTCCTCACCGCGGTCGGGCACACGACCGACGAGCGGCGCCAGGAGTTCATCCTGCTCTCCGACACCCTCGGCGCCTCGATGCAGACCATCACGGTCAACAACCCGGCCGACGGCGACGCCACCGAGGCGACGGTCTTCGGGCCGTTCTTCGTCGAGGACAGCCCGCGGATCGAGCACGGCGGCGACATCGCGATGGGCGCCCCGGGACAGCCCTGCTGGGTCGAGGGCACCGTGCGCGACACCGCCGGTGCACCGGTCGCCGGCGCGCGGATCGAGGTGTGGGAGGCCGACGAGGACGGCTTCTACGACGTGCAGTACGCCGACGGGCGGACCACCGGGCGCGCCCACCTGTTCACCGACGACGAGGGGCGCTACTCCTTCTGGGGCATCACGCCGACGCCGTACCCGATCCCGCACGACGGGCCGGTCGGCGCCATGCTCGCCGCGACCGGGCGCTCGCCGATGCGCGCGTCCCACCTGCACTTCATGGTGACCGCCGAGGGGCTGCGGACGCTGGTGACGCACATCTTCGTGCGCGGCGACGAGCTGCTCGCCAGCGACAGCGTCTTCGGCGTGAAGGAGTCGCTGGTCAAGGACTTCGTCGAGCACGGCGCCGACGACCCCACCCCCGACGGTCGCGACCTCGGCGGCCGCGCCTGGTCCTCCACGCGCTTCGACGTGGTGCTGGGTCGCGGGTGATCGCACGCCGGCGGGGGTTCGGCGAGGGGTTCGGCCACACCACGGAGCGCAGGCACCACTGATCTGGACCCCTCTTTGCTTTCTCGACGATTCGGTCCCGCGACCGTCCGCGGGGACCGATCATCGGATCGGGTGGCACGGGGGGCGGTCCTCCTGGGCCGACGTGCCGCCCGTGGGGAGGTGGCGCGCGCCATGAGGTCGCCGCTGGGAAGGGCGCGGGTGTGGGCCCTCACGCTCGCCGTCGCGCTGGTGGGCCTCGTCGCGACGGCGGCGGTGTCCCTCGACCTGCGCCACCGTGACGCCGCGGATGCCGAGCGCAGGTTCGAGGCTCGCACCGAGCTGGTCACCAGCGCGGTCGAGCAGGAGGCCGAGCGGTACGTCGTCGCGCTGGAGCTCGTCGCCGGTGCACTCGCAGCTGGCGGCCCGGTCACGGGTGCGCGCTTCGACGCGGCCACCGGACCGATGGTCGACGTGGACTTCCAGGGCGCCACCTCGATCGCCTTCCTCACCCCCTACGTGGCGACCGACCAGGTCGAGCGGGCGCAGCGCGTGTGGCGAGCCCGCGGCTCCACCGGCCTGGTGCTCCGGCTCAACCCCGACGTCGACCGGCACGTGTTCGCGGTCTTCAGCCGGCCGCTGGACGGCAGTCCCGAGGGTCGCACCGGCATCGACGTCACGGTGGCCGCCGACGCGTTCGCGGCGGTCCAGGACGCCGAGCTCGCCGGGGCCCCGCGGATCAGCCGGCCCTACGAGCTGATCATCGACCAGGACCTGCCGCCCGAGGAGCGCCAGGCCTCCTTCAGCCTGGTGGCGCCCGTGCTCGGGGGGCCGGACCAGGAGCTGCGGGGCTGGGTCCTCATGGGGATCCGCGGCCAGGACCTGATGGGCGGCCTCCTCGCGCGCACCGGCCAGGGACGGGTCGCGGCGACGCTCTCGGCGCCCGCGGCCGAGGGCGCGCCGCCCGTCCGCGTCGCCAGGACGGAGGCGGAGGACGCCTTCGAGCCGGACGAGGACCTCATGGCCGCGAGCGAGGCCGTGCAGGTCGCCCAGACCGCCTGGACCGTGGACGTCGAGGCGGCCACCGACGCGCTCGTCGGCGGTGGGGTCGGCACGCCCGGCGTGGCCGCTGTGACCGGGGCGGGCCTCAGCGCCGCCCTCGCGGCCCTGGTGCACCTGCTGGCCGCCGGGCGCTCGACGGCGAGGGTCAAGATCGCGGAGGCGACCGCCGAGCTCGCCGCGTCGGAGGAGCGCTCTCGGCGCCAGGCGGTGATGCTGACCGCGGTGCTGGACAGCATCGGGGACGGCGTCGGGGTCGTGGACGCCGACGGTTCGGTGCTCGTGCACAACCCCGCGGGGCGAGCCCTCCTGGGTGTCGACCTGCATCCCGCGCACCCGCTGGCGGACCGGGCGATCGGCGACGTCGACGACCCCGGTCGTTGGGCGGAGCACTACGGGCTCTTCGGGTTGGAGGGGGAGCGAATGGAGGTCCAGGACCTGCCCCTGCAGCGGGCCCTGCAGGGTGAGGCGTGCGACGGGCAGCTGGTCGTGCGGAACGCGGCCCGCCCCGAAGGCGTGACCCTCTCCGTGAGCGCTCGGCCGCTGGACCCCGCGAGCGGCCTGGCCGGTGCGGTCGCCGTCTTCCGTGACATCACGGCCGAGCGGCAGCGCCGCGACGAGCTGGCGTCCTTCGCGGGCGTCGTCGCCCACGACCTGCGCTCGCCGCTGACCGCCGTCGACGGCTACCTCGCCCTCCTGCAGGCGACGCTGGCCTCGGAGGCCTGCGAGGACTGCCACGGACGCGCGGCGCAGGTCGAGGACTTCCTCGCCCGGGCGGCCGGGGCCGCTGGACGGATGCACCTGCTCATCCAGGGACTGCTGGACTACGTCACGGCACGCGACGCCGACCTCGACCGCTCCGCCGTCGACCTCGGGCAGCTGGTCGCCGAGGTGGTGGTCACCCACCAGGAGAACCCGCACCCGGCCGAGGTGTCGTTCACGGTCGACGTCCCGCCCGGCTCGACGGTCACGGCCGACCGGGAGCGTCTGCGACAGGTGCTGGACAACCTGGTCGGCAACGCGGTGAAGTACGCCGCCCCCGACCGCGACCCCCTCATCAGCGTCGTCGTGCGCAGCGACGGCCCCCACGTGCTCCTGGAGGTCGCCGACCGTGGACTCGGCATCCCTGCCGAGGAGATCGACCACGTCTTCGAGCCCTTCCGTCGCGCCCATGGGGGCGGCGTCAGCGGCAGCGGCCTCGGGCTGGCCATCTGCCACAGCGTCGTCACGCGGCACGGCGGCACCATCAACGCCCGTCGGCGACTGGGCGGCGGCACGGTCATCGCGCTCACTCTGCCCCGGGCCCGCGCGGCGGGATGACCAGGTGGGGAGCCGCGCGGTCGAGGTGCGGCTGGTCGGTCGGCCCTAGGTCCCGGGGGTGACCCCGTGCCGGCGGGCGAACGCCTCCAGCCGGTCGCGGACGACCCCGTGGTCGACGTCGACGAGCTCGCCCCCGCCGACCGCCACGACCCGGCCGTCGGTGAGCACGAGCGCCTCGGTCTCCTCGGTCATGACCGCGTCCTCGCCCTCCGGCGCGACCGACGCGCTGGTGAAGCGGTAGCGCAGGACCCCGACCGGGAAGCCGTCGACGCCCTGCGGCTCGGTGCGGTCGGGCAGCAGCCGCCTCGGCGTCACCAGGACGTGCGGGACGGCCCCGGGCGAGCCGGCGGCGACCAGTCGCTCGACGGTGGCCTGCACGGCACGGCGGTGGTGGGCGTCGGTCTGCAGCAGCCGCACGTCGACGCGCTGCCGCTCGCGGGTGTTCTCGCGGTCGACCTCGGCGGCGCAGTCGGCGCAGAGGCTACGGACCGCGGTGGTGCCGTAGGTGTGGGTCATGTGGGTGTGGCACTTGGGCTGGTCGCACCGCCCGCAGCGTGCGACCGCGAGGAGGCCGCAGGCGCAGTGGGAGGTCATGGGCGAACGGTACGGGCAGGCACCCACGACCACATGAAGAAGCCGTGAAGTCCACCCCGGAGCGCGCGCACCCGCTCGCCTCGGCACGCAGGCTTGTCCAGCGGCCAGTCCCGGCACCTCTCGTGCGGGGATCGGGTGAATCGTCACGCCGACCGCGCGGGGTGCGGCGGGCTCCTCCGACCGCGCCCCGACACCTCCCGACCCCAGGGGCCGTGCCCCGGTGCCGGGCGGGTGCCCCCGCGGTCCACCGCGGCGGACACACCGCTGCGCCGGGCACGGCTCCTGGAGCACCGGTCAGGGCGAGACGTCGCCGTCCGGCGGGACCTCGACCTCGATCTCGGCGTACGGTCCCTCCTGCGGCTCCACGGGCACCAGCAGGTCCACGGTGCTGCCGTCGTCCAGCTCCAGCGTGAGCTCGACGAAGAACCCGACCGGCAGGTCGTCGGCCTGCACCGAGACGGCCGGCACCCGGGCGAGCTCGACCGGCTCGCCCGGCGGCAGGTCGATCTCCTCCTCCAGCACCGCCGCGGTCACGGGGCCGCGCTCGCTGTCGACCTCGGCCGAGACGAGGGCGGCCGGTTCGTCGGTGGTGTTGAGCAGCGTGCCCACGACGCGGCCGTTCCCCTCGCCGTCGGTGACGATCGCGAAGCCGAGGGCGTCGAGCCGCTCGGTGCGCTCGTTCGTCCCGATCGAGGCCTGGTAGGGCTCGTCCTCCTCGGCGGTGCACGCCGTGAGACCGGCGAGGAGGACCAGGGACCCGAGAGCTGTGCGGAGTGCGCGCATGCCCCCTGGCTACCAGGCGGACCGGGGACCCCGTGACACCCGTTCGTGTCCCGGCGGCGATCAGGTCGCTGCGGGCAGCGCCGGGTTCGGCGTGCCGAGCGAGCGGCTGCGCCCGCGGAACGCCGCGACGAGGGTCCCGTCCGCGCGACGGACCTCGACGTCGTACAGGCCCGAGCGGCCGCGGAGCGCGACCTCCCGGCCGACGGCCACGAGCTCCTCGCCGAGCCGCGCGCTCTCGAGGAAGGAGACGTCGAACCCCGACGCGACGGTGACGGTGCCGCGGGAGTTGCACGCGACCGCGAAGCAGCTGTCGGCCAGGGTCGCGACGACGCCGCCGTGGCAGACGTCCCAGCCGTTGACCATGTCCGCGCGCACGACCATCGAGACCGTAGCCGTCCCGGGCCCGGCCGCGACCAGGCGCATGCCGAGCGCCCGGCTGGCCGCGTCGGCGTCCCACATGTGCGCGGCGCTGCGGCGCGCGACCTCGTCCTCGTCCGGTGCTGGGGTGGTCACCGGGCCACCCTTCCAGAAGTCGGCCGATCCCGTGATGGCGGTCACTCCCGCGGCTACCCTGCGGAGGTGAAGCCCGCGCGCCCCGCCGTACGTCGTCTCCTGCTCGTCGCCGCGTCGCTGGTGCTCGGTGCCGGGACCCTCGGCGCGGCCCAGCTCGGCACCGCCGCCGACGAGGCCGACCGCGCCGGCACCCCGCAGGCGCGGTGCACCTCGCCGCAGGACCGCCCCGAGACCGGCACGCAGGGGCGGGTGCCGCTGGCGGAGTACCTCAGCGGCCGGGCGCTCGAGGGCTACCAGTGCAACGCCGTGCAGGTCGCCCGGCAGGGCACCTCGGGCGGCTTCAAGGTCGAGCGCTACACCGACCGCACCGGTCGCACCTGCGCCTACTACGACTCGACGCTGCTCTTCCCGCGCGACGTGCTCTTCAACGCCGTGCAGGGCCTGGGCGTGATCGTGCTGGACATGAGCGACCCGCGGAACCCCGTGCAGACCGCCACCCTCACCTCGCCGGCCATGCTCAGCCCGCACGAGTCGTTGCTGGTCAACAAGCGCCGCGGCATCCTGGCCGCCGTCCTCGGCAACCCGGCGACCAACATCGGGATCGTCGACCTCTACGACGTGAGCGAGGACTGCCGCCGGCCCGAGCTGCTCTCCTCCTCGCGCGCCGCCTCCTTCGGTCACGAGAGCGGGTTCGCCCCTGACGGACGCACCTTCTGGGTCGCCGGCACCGCCGGTGGCAACCTCACGGCCATCGACATCACCGACCCGCGCGAGCCCGAGCAGGTCTTCGAGCAGACCGGCGTGCGCTACCACGGCCTGCGGCTCTCGCCCGACGGCCGCACGATGTACGTCGCTGTCACCGGCGCCGCCCCGGGCGCGATGGACAACGCCGGGCTGCGGATCCTCGACGTCTCCGAGGTCCAGGACCGCGAGACCGACCCCGAGGTGCGGGTCGTCTCCGACCTCACGTGGGACACGGTCTCCATCCCCCAGTCGGCCGAGCCGTTCACCCGCGGCGGTCGCCGCTACGTCCTGGAGACCGACGAGTACGCCGACTACCAGGGCGACCGCGAGGTCGGCGCCGCGCGGATCATCGACGTCGACGACCCGCGCCGTCCGCGCGTCGTCTCCGACCTGCGCCTGGAGGTGCACGAGGCCGGCTTCGGCGGAGGTGGCGACCAGGCCCTCGACCCCGGCGCGGCGATCCCCGTGCAGGGCTACGCCGCGCACTACTGCTCGGTGCCCTACCCGAAGAACCCCAAGCTCGTCGCCTGCGCGATGATCGTCTCCGGCCTGCGCATCTTCGACATCTCCGACCTGGCGAACCCCCGCGAGGTCGCCTACTTCAACCGGCCGGTGCTGCCCGGCAGCAGCACGGTCCAACCGACCGCCGCGGGTGCCTTCGCCATGGCCCGCCCCGCGTGGGACGTCAAGCGCCGCCACGTCTGGTACTCCGACGGCAACTCCGGCTTCTACGTCGTCGGCCTCCGCGGCCCGGCGCGCACGCTGCTGCGTCGCTGAAGCCCGCGCTGACTTCTCGGGACGGTCAGTCCTCGGGGGTCGTGAGGTCCCGCACCAGCGCCCCCGGCGAGGACAGCGGGATGGCGTGGAAGGTGCCGGGGCCGGTGCTGCCCTGCTCGGAGTTCATCTCGGTCGCGAGCGCGACGGCGTCGGCCTCGGGCAGGGGGCCGTAGGCACGGAGGTTGGGTCGCACCATCGAGTCGACGGCGACCACGACGAAGAGGTCGCGTTGGGGCATGCCCCGACCCTACGGGAGACGACGGCCGGCCCGTCCTCCCGCGGGGACCCCTCACTCGGGCAGGCGGGGACGGTCGAGCGGGCCGGTCCTCGCACGGTCCTGCCCGTTCGGCCTCGGAGGGTCAGCCGGGGGGCCACTCGGCGTCCGGCGGCTCGCCGGCGACCCGGTTGAGCGCGGTCAGCCCCCGGGAGAGCGCGCGGCGCTCGGTCGGGCTGAGCTGGTCGACGAGGTGGGCCAGCTCGGCGCGCCGTGCCGCGGTGACGGCGTCGACGACCTCACGACCCTGGGGGAGCAGCGCGACCTCGACGGCGCGGGCGTCGGTGGTGGAGCGGCTGCGCTCGACCAGGCCGGCGCGCTCGAGCCGGTCGACGAGCCGCGTGGTGGCGGGCTGGCCCATCCCGAGCTCGCCGCCCAGGGCGCTCACGGTCTGCGGCCCCCGCGAGGCCAGCCGCACCAGCAGCCGGTGCTGGGGCAGGGTCACCTCGACCGGGGCGGCCGCGATCGAGCGCAGCGACACGCCGATGAGCGCCCGGCTCGTGGTGAGCAGCGCGGCCGCGGCGCGGTCGAGGTCGGTCTCGTCGGGCACGGCCTCATCATCGCGCCCGCGCCACCCGTCGTACGCCGGTGCATGCCGTGCGGCATGGAACGGGACCTCCAGTCGCCAGCCTCGGGCCGAAGGTCCCTGACGCCGCGCACCGACCGTCACCGAGTGTGGAGGCACGACATCCGCACCCTCCCTGCCCCTGCCGGGAGGCCGTGCGGATGTGCCATGGTGTGGGCCCAGGTGTGACCGGGCGCACAGAGGGGAGCAGTCGTGAGTCAGGACATCCGCACACGGGACGCCGCCGCGCCGGCCCAGGGCGAGCGGCGCTCGCCGTGGTTGATGCTGGGGGTGGCGACCCTCGGGTTCGCCCTCAACTTCTGGGCCTGGGCGCTGCTCAGCCCGCTCGGGCCGCTCTTCCGCGACGACGGCCGCCTGGGGACCCTGACCGAGGCGGACGTCTCGCTCATGGTCGCGGTGCCGGTCATCGTCGGCTCGCTGGGCCGGATCGTCGTCGGTGCGCTCACCGACAGGTACGGCGGGCGCGTGATGTTCCCGCTGGTCTCGGCCGCGACCGTGGTGCCAGTGCTGTTCCTGGCCTTCGCCGCCCTGGACTCCTACGTCCTGATCCTGGTCGGCGGCTTCTTCCTCGGCATCGGCGGCACCGCCTTCGCCGTCGGCGTCCCCTTCGTCAACGCCTGGTTCCCGCCCGAGCGCCGCGGCCTGGCCGTCGGCGTCTTCGGTGCCGGCATGGGCGGCACCGCCATCAGTGCCCTGACCACGGTCAAGCTGTTCACGAACGTCGGCGAGACCGCCCCGTTCGTCATCACCGCGGTCGCGCTGGCGCTCTACGCCGTGCTCGCGTGGGTCGTGCTGCGCGACGCCCCGGGCCGCACCGTGCCGACCACGTCGCTGGCCAGCCGGCTCAGGGCCAACGCCCGGCTGCCGCTCACCTGGCAGGCCTGCCTGCTCTACTCCGTCGCGTTCGGCGGGTACGTCGCCTTCTCGGTCTACCTGCCGGCGTACCTCAAGACCGCCCACGACCTCACCGCCGCCGACGCGGCCAACCGGATGGCCGGCTTCGTGGTCGTCGCGGTGCTGATGCGTCCGGTCGGCGGCTGGCTCGCCGACCGGATGGGGGCGGTCCCGGTGCTGGCCGGCGGCTTCGCGGTGGTGGTGGTCGGAGCGGCGGTCTCGGCCGGCACCCCGCCGCTGGACGGCATCGGCACCGTGGCGTTCCTGGCTATGGCGGCCGCGCTCGGCTCGGGCAGCGGCGCGACCTTCGCCCTCATCGCCCAGGTCGCCGAGCCCTCGCGGGTCGGTGGTGTCACCGGGCTGGTGGGCGCGGCCGGCGGGCTCGGCGGGTTCGTGCCGCCGCTGCTCATGGGCTACGTCTACGGCCGCACCGAGTCCTACGCCATCGGCCTGTGGCTGCTGGTCGCCGCAGCGGCCGGTGCACTGCTGCTGACCCTCACCGTCGTGCGTCGCACCGTCGAGGCGCACACCACCCCGAGCCCCGTCGACCCGACCCACGCCTGACCGTCCCGGAGACAAGGAGCCGCCCGCGTGACCACGCGTCAGAACGACCCCCGCCCCCAGCTCGACGGACCGCTGACCGAGGCCCTGGTCGGCACCCGCCGGTTCTTCACCAGGGGGAAGGTGTCGCAGGACCGTCGCACGCTCACCCAGCAGGGCGGGCGCGAGGCCGACGACTTCTACCGGGACCGCTGGAGCCACGACAAGGTCGTGCGCAGCACCCACGGGGTCAACTGCACGGGGTCGTGCTCGTGGAAGGTCTACGTCAAGGACGGGATCATCACCTGGGAGACCCAGCAGACCGACTACCCCAGCGCGGGCCCGGACCGCCCGGAGTACGAGCCCCGCGGCTGCCCCCGTGGCGCGGCCTTCTCCTGGTACACCTACAGCCCCACCCGGGTGCGCTACCCCTACGTCCGCGGCGTGCTGCTGGAGATGTTCCGGGAGGCCAAACGGCTGCACGGCGACCCGGTGGTCGCGTGGGGCTCGATCGTGCAGGACCCCGAGAAGGCCAGGCGCTACAAGGCCGCCCGCGGCAAGGGCGGCCTCGTGCGGGCCACCTGGGAGGAGGCCGCCGAGATCGTCGCGGCCGCCCACGTCTACACCGTCAAGCGCTGGGGTCCCGACCGGATCGCCGGCTTCTCCCCGATCCCGGCGATGTCCCCGGTCTCCTACGCCTCCGGAGCGCGGTTCCTCGAGCTCGTCGGCGCGCCGATGCTGTCGTTCTACGACTGGTACGCCGATCTCCCCAACGCCTCCCCGCAGATGTTCGGCGACCAGACCGACGTGCCGGAGTCCGGCGACTGGTGGGACGCGGCGTACCTCTTCATGTGGGGCAGCAACGTCCCCGTCACCCGCACCCCTGACGCGCACTGGATGACCGAGGCGCGCTACCGCGGGCAGAAGGTGGTCGCGGTCGCCCCCGACTACGCCGAGTCGGTGAAGTTCGCCGACGAGTGGGTCAACCCCGCGCCGGGCACCGACGGCGCGCTGGCGATGGGCCTGGGCCACGTGGTGCTGAAGGAGCACTTCGCCGGCGAGCTGCCGGCGTTCTTCGCCGACTACAACAAGCAGTACACCGACCTGCCCTACCTCGTGGTCCTCGAGCCGACCGGCGAGGTCGTCGACGGCGTGCCCGTCCATCGCTCGGGGAAGTACCTCGTCGCCGGCGACCTCGACCACCCCGAGGGCGGGGCGGAGAACCAGATGTGGAAGCCCGCGGTCATCGACGCCGCCACCGGCGAGGTCCGGATCCCGAAGGGGTCGATCGGGCACCGGTTCGGCGAGGAGGGCGAGGGCCAGTGGCACCTCGACCTCGGCGACGTCGACCCGGCGCTCACGATGTTCCCGACGCAGGAGGGCGGGGTCCGCGAGTCGGTGCTCGTCGAGCTCCCGCGCTTCGACGCCCCCGACGGCAAGGTCCACCACGAGTCGCGCGGTGTCCCGGTCGCCCGGGTCGGCGACCGGCTCGTGACCACGGTGCTCGACCTGCTGCTGGCCCAGTACGGCGTGCACCGCGATGGACTGCCGGGCAGCTGGCCGACGTCGTACGACGACCCGAGCGTGCCGGCGACCCCGGCCTGGCAGGAGCAGCACACGGGCGTGCCGGCCGCGCAGGTCGTGCGGCTGGCGAAGGAGTGGGCGCAGAACGCGCTCGACACCCAGGGCCGCGGGATGATCCTGCTCGGCGCCGGGGTGAACCACTGGTTCCACTCCGACCAGATCTACCGCGCGATCCTGCTGCTCACGACGATCACCGGCACCCAGGGCCGCAACGGCGGCGGGTGGGCGCACTACGTCGGGCAGGAGAAGATCCGCCCGATCATGGGCTTCCAGCACATGGCCTTCGCGCTGGACTGGCACCGTCCGCCGCGACACATGAACCAGACGGCGTACTGGTACGTCCACACCAGCCAGTACCGCTACGACACCTTCTCCGCCGACGACCTCGACGCCGGCACCGGCGCCTTCGCCGGCAGGACGGTGATGGACCTGCTGGCGCAGTCGGTGCGGCTGGGCTGGACCCCGAGCTACCCGACCTTCGACCGCAGCTCGCTGCAGCTGGCCGACGACGCGGCCGCGGCGGGCATGGAGGCGCCGGCGTACGTCGCGCAGGAGCTGAAGGAGGGGCGACTGCACTTCGCGGTCGAGGACCCCGAGTCCGGCGACAACCACCCGCGGGTGCTGTCGCTGTGGCGCTCCAACCTGCTGGGCAGCTCGGCCAAGGGCAACGAGTACTTCCTGCGCCACCTGCTCGGCACCGACTCCGCCGCGACCGCGCGGGAGGCCGGGCCCGAGCACCGCCCGAGCGACGTCCGGTGGGCCGAGCAGGCGCCCGAGGGCAAGCTCGACCTGCTGATGACCATCGACTTCCGGATGACAAGCTCCACGATCCTCAGCGACGTCGTGCTGCCGGCGGCCACCTGGTACGAGAAGCACGACCTCTCCACCACCGACATGCACCCCTTCGTGCACTCCTTCAACCCCGCCATCGCCCCGCCCTGGCAGACCCGCTCGGACTGGGACGCGTGGAAGACGATCGCGAAGCGGTTCTCGGAGATGGCCGTCGACCACCTCGGCACCCGGCGCGACGTGGTCGCCAAACCGCTGTGGCACGACACCCCGGAGGCGATGGCCTCGGTCCACGGCGTGGTGCAGGACTGGCGCACCGGCGAGGTCGACCCCGTGCCCGGGAGGACGATGCCGGTGATCGCGGTCGCCGAGCGCGACTACACCGCGATCTACGAGAAGATGACCTCGATCGGCCCGCTGATGGAGAAGGTCGGCATGCTCACCAAGGGCGTGCAGTACGACGTCAAGCGCGAGATCGAGATCCTCCGCCGGCGCAACGGGGTGGCCCGCGGTGGTGCGGGCGACGGGCAGCCCAAGGTCGAGACGGACGTGCAGATGGCCGACGCGATGCTGCACCTGGCGGGCGTCTCCAACGGCCACCTCGCCACCCAGGGCTTCCGGTTCCTGGAGAAGCGCACCGGCCAGCAGCTCGCCGACCTCGCGGCCGAGCACGAGGGCAAGCAGATCACCTTCGCCGACACCCAGGCCCAGCCCGTCCCGGTGATCACCTCCCCGGAGTGGTCGGGCTCGGAGTCCGGTGGGCGCCGCTACTCGCCGTTCACGATCAACATCGAGCGCAAGAAGCCCTTCCACACCCTCACCGGTCGCCAGCAGTTCTACGTCGACCACGACTGGTTCCTCGGGACCGGCGAGGCGCTGCCGGTCTACCGACCACCGCTGGACATGGGCCGGCTCTTCGGCGAGCCCGCCGTCGGCACGACCGGCGAGCTCGGGGTCGCGGTGCGCTACCTGACCCCGCACAACAAGTGGTCGATCCACTCCGAGTACCAGGACAACCTGTTCATGCTCTCGCTCTCCCGCGGTGGGCAGTCGGTGTGGATGTCGGACCGCGACGCGGCCAAGGTCGGCATCCGTGACAACGACTGGGTCGAGATGGTCAACCGCAACGGCGTGGTGGCCGCGCGCGCCATCGTGAGCCATCGGATGCCCGAGGGCACGGTCTTCATGCACCACGCGCAGGACCGGCTCATCGACGTACCCCTGACCGAGCGGGACCGGAAGCGTGGGGGCATCCACAACAGCCTCACGCGGATCCTGCTCAAGCCGCACCACATCGTCGGCGGCTACGCCCAGCTGTCGTACTTCTTCAACTACATCGGCCCGATCGGCAACAACCGCGACGAGGTCACGACCATCCGCAAGCGGACGACCAAGGTGGAGTACTGACATGCGAGTGATGGCCCAGATGGCCATGGTGATGAACCTCGACAAGTGCATCGGGTGCCACACCTGCTCGGTGACGTGCAAGCAGGCGTGGACCAACCGCGCCGGCACGGAGTACGTCTGGTTCAACAACGTCGAGACCCGCCCCGGCCTCGGCTATCCCCGCACCTACGAGGACCAGGAGGAGTGGAAGGGCGGCTGGGAGCTGGACCGCAAGGGCCGGCTGGGGCTCAAGGGCGGCGGGCGCTGGAAGAAGCTCGCCACGATCTTCTCCAACCCCAAGCTGCCCTCGATCCAGGACTACTACGAGCCCTGGACCTACGACTACGAGACGCTCACCAGCTCCCCGGCCTCCGACACCTTCCCGGTGGCGCGGCCGAAGTCGCTGATCAGCGGCGAGGACATGGACGTCGAGTGGTCGGCCAACTGGGACGACGACCTCGGTGGCTCGAAGGAGCACGCAGCGCGCGACCTGATGCTCAAGGGCATCGAGGACAAGGTGAAGATGGAGTTCGAGGAGACCTTCATGTTCTACCTCCCACGCATCTGCGAGCACTGCCTCAACCCCTCGTGCGCGGCCTCGTGCCCCAGCGGCGCGATCTACAAGCGCGAGGAGGACGGCATCGTCCTCGTCGACCAGGACCGCTGCCGCGGCTGGCGCATGTGCGTGTCCGGCTGCCCCTACAAGAAGGTCTACTTCAACCACCGCACCGGCAAGGCCGAGAAGTGCACGTTCTGCTACCCGCGGATCGAGGTCGGCATCCCGACCGTGTGCTCGGAGACCTGCGTCGGGCGGCTGCGTTACATCGGCCTGGTGCTGTACGACGCCGACCGGGTGCTCGAGGCCGCGTCGGTCCAGGACGACCGCGACCTGCTCGCCGCGCAGCGCTCCTGCTTCCTGGACCCCGACGACCCCGAGGTCCAGCGCGCCGCGGAGGCCGCGGGCATCCCGCGCGACTGGGTGGAGGCCGCCCAGCGGTCGCCGGTGTGGGCCCTGATCAACCGCTTCGAGGTGGCGCTGCCGCTCCACCCGGAGTACCGCACGATGCCGATGGTCTGGTACATCCCGCCGCTGTCGCCGGTCGTGGACGTCATCAAGGACACCGGCCACGACGCCGAGGACCACGGCAACCTCTTCGCCGCGATCGAGGCGCTGCGGATCCCCGTGGAGTACCTCGCCAATCTCTTCACCGCCGGCGACCCCGAGCCGGTGGAGAAGGTGCTGCGCCGGCTGGCCGCGATGCGCGCCTACATGCGCGACATCAACCTCGGTCGCGACCCCGACGACTCCATCCCCGGCAAGGTCGGGATGGACGGCGAGACGATGTACGACATGTTCCGGCTGCTCGCCATCGCCAAGTACGACGAGCGCTACGTCATCCCGCCGGCGCACGCCGAGCAGGCCCACTCGCTGGAGGAGCTCGCGACCGAGTGCTCGCTGGACTTCGACGGCGGCCCCGGGATGTACGAGTCGGGCCCGTTCGGTGAGGGCTCGGGCCGACCGGTCCCCGTCGCGGTCGAGAACTTCCAGATGCTGCGCGACCGCGCCACCTCCGACACCGTGGCGGCACCGGACGACAAGGCGACCCGGGTCAACCTGCTGAACTGGGACGGCAAGGGCGTGCCCTCCGGGCTCTTCCCGCCGCGCGCCGACGTCGAGACCGACGGGGAGGGGGTCCGGTGAGCCCGCTCCTGACCCGCCGCCGGTCCCGCACGCAGGGGCTCACCGACGACCAGGTCCGCGCGACCTGGCAGGTCGCCTCGCTGCTGCTGGACTACCCCACCGACGAGCAGCCGCTCGAGGTCGTCGCGACGGCGGTCGAGGCGCTACCCGCGGTGGTCGCCGAGCCGATCGGCCGGTTTCTGGCGCACCGCCGCAGCACCCCGCTGGGCCGGCTCCAGGCCGACTACGTCGAGACCTTCGACACCCGGCGCCGGTGCACGCTGTTCCTCACCTACTTCCTGCACGGCGACACCCGCAAGCGCGGGATGGCGCTGCTGCGCTTCAAGCAGGCCTACCTCGCCGCCGGGCTCGACCTCGACGACACCGAGCTGCCCGACCACCTCGCGGTGGTCCTGGAGTTCGCCGCCACCTCTGACCTGGAGGCCGGCCGCCGGCTGCTGCTGGACCACCGGGCGTCGCTGGAGCTGCTGCGACTCTCGCTGGCCGACACCGGCTCGCCCTGGGCCGACCTGGTCGTGGCCGTGTGCGCCGGCCTGCCGCCCGTCGAGGGTGAGGACCGCGAGCTGGTGCGGCGGCTCGCCGCGGCCGGCCCGCCGGAGGAGGAGGTCGGGCTGACGCCGTACGGCGAGCCGGGCTTCGACGCCGCGCTCAACGACCCGACGTACCGCCTCCCGCCGCCCGGCGCGCCGGTCGGACCGGTCGACCTCGGACTGCCGCTCATGCCGCCGGGGCTCTCGCGGTCAGCCGCCACCCGGACCGGACGAGGAGCCTGAGATGGACCAGTTCCTGTGGGTGGTCGTGCCCTACCTCTCGCTCGCGGTCTTCGCCGTGGGCCACGTGTGGCGCTACCGCTACGACAAGTTCGGCTGGACGACGCGCTCCTCCCAGCTCTACGAGGACCGGCTGCTGCGCCTGGGCTCGCCGCTGTTCCACTTCGGCATGCTCGGGGTGGTCGGCGGGCACGTCATCGGCCTGCTCGTGCCGCGGTCCTGGACCGAGGCGGTCGGGATCTCTGACTACGCCTACCACTACGTGGCGGTCGGGGGCGGGCTCGTGGCCGGGGTCGCGGTGACGGTCGGGATGGTCATCCTGATCTACCGTCGGCGCACCGTCGGTCCGGTCTTCAGCGCCACCACGGCGATGGACAAGGTGATGTACGCCTTCCTGGCCGCGGCGGTGCTCCTCGGGATGTGGAACACCATCGCCGGGTCGATCTTCACCCTCGGCGGGGAGTACAACTACCGCGAGGGCGTCTCGGTCTGGTACCGCTCGTTCCTCGCCTTCTCGCCCGACGCCGAGCTGATGGCCGCCGCACCGCTGGGCTTCCAGCTGCACGCGCTGGTCGCCTTCTCGCTCTTCGCGCTGTGGCCCTTCACCCGTCTCGTCCACGTGTTCAGCGCCCCGCTGGGCTACGTCACGCGCCCCTACGTCGTCTACCGCAGCCGCGACGACCGCCAGCTGGGGAGCCACCGACCACGACGCGGCTGGGAGAAGGTGGGCTGAGATGGATGCCGTGGACCTCGTGGGCCTGGTCGAGGAGCACCTGGAGAAGGCGCGGACCGCGCACGCCGGCCGCAGCGCGACCACGCTGCACGGCGGGCGCACCCACCGGCTGCGCCAGACCCTCATCGCGCTGGCCGCCGGGCGGAGCCTCGGCGAGCACGAGTCGCCCGGCGAGGCGACCCTGCAGGTGCTGGGCGGGCGGGTGCAGCTGCACGCCGGCGGCCGCACCTGGATCGGGGAGACGGGCGAGCTGCTCGTCATCCCGCCCGAGCGCCACGACCTCGAGGCCGAGGAGGACAGCGCCGTGCTGCTGACCGTCGTCGTCGATCGGCAGTGAGCCGATCCGGCGCCGACCGTGCGGCGCCGGGTCTGCGGGGGCTACAGGACCTGCTGGCCGTACATCTCCCCGAGCGGGTCGGCGATGAGCTCGATCCGGGCGCCGTCGGGGTCGCGGAAGTAGACCGAGACCCCGCTGTGCACGACGTGCTCGACGCCGGCCTCGGTGAGTCGCTCCACCAGGGCGTGCCAGCGCTCGGGCTCGACCGAGATCGCGCAGTGGTGCAGGCCGCCGAGCACCTCGGCGTACGGGCCGACGTCGAGGCCGGGGAAGTCGAAGAAGGCCAGCAGGTTGCCGTGGCCGATGTCGAAGAAGAAGTGCGAGGAGCCGGGGTAGTCGCGGTTCTCGATCAGCTCGGTCAGCGGGAAGCCCAGGACGTCCTGGTAGAAGCGGATCGTCTGCTCCACGTCGCTGCTGATGAGCGCGGTGTGGTGCAACCCGCGGGCGGTCGAGGCCGGCCGCTCGCCCGGCGGTCGCAGGTGCTGCTCGCGCAGCTCGGCGCGGCGCGCCTCGAGGGCGGCGGTGTCACGGTCCTGGTCGGCCACGGGTCCTCCTGGTGTCGGGCAGGGTCGCCCCCAGTCAACCCGACCGGTGGTCGGGCAAGGTAGGGGCATGGAGCTCTCTGACGTCCTGCGCACGACCGCCGCGGTCCGCGACTTCACCGACGAGGGGGTCGACGACGCGCAGCTCTACCGCGTGCTCGACCTCGCGCGGTTCGCCCCGAGCGGCGGCAACCGCCAGGGCGCGCACGTCACCGTCGTACGTGACCGGGCGACGCGGGAGCGGTTGGTGGAGCTGACCGAGCCGGCGGCTCGGAGGTACGCCGCGCAGGTGGCGGCCGGCGAGAACCCCTGGAACACCGTGGTGCCCTCGGCGGTCACCGACGAGCAGGTGGCCGCGACCGAGGTCCCGGAATTCTTCGTGCGGCCGGTCCTCGAGGCGCCGGTGGTGCTGGTGGTCAGCGTCGACCTCGCACTGGTCGCCGCGACGGACTCCCGGCTGGACCGGGTCGGGGTCGTCGGCGGCGGCTCGGTCTTCCCGCTCGCCTGGAACATCCTCCTCGCCGCCCGCCAGGAAGGCCTCGGTGGCACGCTCACGACGATGGCCGTCGCCGAGGAGCCCGGCGTCAAGGAGCTGCTCGGCCTCCCCGACAGCCACGCCGTCGTGACCGTCATCCCGCTGGGCCACCCGGTCAAGCAGGTGACCCAGCTGCGACGCCAGCCCGTCGAGGAGTTCGTGACCCTCGAGAGGTACGACGGCGAGCCGCTGCGCGGGTGAGCGATCAGCTGCTCCGCCGACCACCCAGGTGCGGGGCCGCACGGCCGGCGAGCAGCGGCAGGTCGAGGTAGGTGCGGATGCCGGGCTCGGCCGCGACGACGTACGGGATGGCCGAGACGCAGTGGTTGGCGGTGACGACGATGCCGGGGTTGCGGACCAGGCCCTCCTCGATCGACTCCGGCTGCAGGCCCTTGAAGGTCAGCAGCACGTCGGGGTCGCCGGTGACCTCGACCTCGAAGCGCTCGCCCGCGGGGCCGAAGCCCCAGGCGGGGTCGAGGTGCTCCTCGCCCATCAGCCAGTTGACCACCGCCGAGACGACCGGAGTCCCGTCGACCAGGGCGCGCCACTCGAAGCGACGGGCAGCGACCTGGCCGGGCTCGATCGTGCCGAAGGGCGCCTCGATGGGTGCGGTGGCGACCGCGATCTCCTGGACGGTGTCGTAGTCGACCCCCTCGGCGCCACCGCCGAAGCCCATCTCGTCGACGACCATCCGCACCGAGGCCTTGAAGCCGGCGCCGAGCAGGTCGACGATCGGGCCGGCCATCGCCTCCTCGGGGCTGACCCCGAAACCCATGATGTGGCGCACCACGTCGGGGGAGTTGTAGGTGCGCAGGTCGCTGAACTCCTCCGCGCGCACGTGCGTGACCCCGGCGCTGAGCGCCGAGACCATCAGCGGGAAGCGCTCGGTGATGCCGCCGGGGTGGATGCCGGTGCCGTGGAGCGTGACGCCCGCCTTCTGGCAGGCGTCCTCCAGGTCCTGCCAGTTGCGGTCGCCGCGGTAGAACCAGTTGAGCGGGGTCACCACGTTCACGCCGGCCTCGAGGATGCGGAGGAGCTCCGGCTTGTTCGCCATCACCGGCGAGTAGAACACGCAGTCGGCGCCGAGCGCGAGCAGCGCGTCGATGTCGCGCGTGGCGGTGACGCCGAGCGGGTCGCGACCGATCAGCGTGCCGACGTCCTTCCCTTCCTTCTCGGCGCTGTGCACCCAGCAGCCCGCGAGCTCGAGCTCGGGGTGCGAGAGCACGCCTTCGATCGCGGCACGGCCGACGCCCCCGGTTGCCCACTGGATCACGCGATACGCCATCGGAACGCCTCCTCGTTGGATGGCATGCTTCCATAGCCCGGACTATGATTCAAGCCATGGCGCGACCGAGGCGAGAGCAGCTCCGACGCTGGGCCGCGGACTACGTCCGCCTCTGGAACCAGGGCGACAAGGCGGCGTGGGAGCGGAACTGGCGCAGCGTCGCCCCCGGCGACTTCTCGATGTACGACCCCGTGGGAACGCCGCTCAAGCGGGGCATCGAGGCGTGCGCCCTGGCTGCCTGGGACCTGTTCCAGCCCACCGTGACCTTCGAGGTGCCCGACGAGACGCTCTTCGTGAGCGACGGCCACGTCGCCTGGGTCATGCACAACCACTTCGAGCACAAGGGCCGCCCGACCCGGGCGCGGAGCATCGAGACCTTCGAGTTCGGCGAGGACGGCTCGGTGCTGATCCGCACCTGGTACGACGTCCCGAGCCACGATCACGACTCGATGGGCGAGCTCTACAAGGTCTACCAGCCGACGGTTCCGGATGGCTCGCCGCGAGACTGAGCGCGCTGCCGCTCCGCGCCAGGCCCGCGGCCGCCGCACCCGCGAGAAGGTGGTCGCCGCCGCCGTCGCGTGCGTGGCCGAGGAGGGCTTCGCCGCGGCCCACACGAACCGCATCGCCGAGCGCGCGGGCGTCACCTGGGGCGTGCTGCAGTACCACTTCGGCGACAAGGACGGCCTCCTCGACGCCGTGCTCGAGCGCGGCATGGAGTCGGTCGAGCGCGCCTTCGCCGGGCTCGCGATCGAGGGGGAGGACGTGCACGAGCGCGTCGCCGCCGTCGTGGACGCGGGCTGGCGCGTCTTCACGTCGCCGCTCGCACTGGCCGCCGACGAGATCGAGATCAACACGCGCACTCCCCGGGCCGACGACCCCGATCACGCCGCCAACCTGCTCCGCATGAACCGGACGCTCGAGCGCCTCGCGCTCGACGCCCTCACGAAGGCGCTCGGCAAGCGTCCCTCGCGTGGCGTCTACGGCGCCTTCCTGGCGACGTTGCGCGGCTTCGCGCTCACCCATCTGATGACGCGCCTCGAGAACGACTTCGCGCGCGAGCGGCGGGCACTCACCGAGATGATCGTGGAGGCGTCCGGGTGACGATGGAGTCGCTCGAGACGGCGGGCGGCTTCCTCTTCCTGCTCCTCGGGATCTACGTCGCCGCCGAGATGGCCGTCCTCCACTTCCGGCGCCACGCGCTCCGCCTGCGCGAGGCCCGCACGACGCTCTTCGGCGCGCTCTCGGTCGGCGTCGCTGTCGCGATCGCGCTGAGACTCGCCCTGCCCGTCTCGGTGGCGCTCTTCGCCAGCGCCGGCATCGCACTCAGCCCGGTGGGATCGCTCGGCACCGGCGTGCTCGCCTGGATCGCCGGCTGGCTCGTCTACGAGTTCTGGTACTGGTTCCAGCACTGGGCCGCGCACCAGGTGCGGCTGCTCTGGTGCATCCACTCGCCGCACCATGCGCCTCGGTCGATCCACATGATGGTGGGCGCGAACCATCACTTCGTGGAGAGCGCCCTCTACATGCCGTTCTTCGCGGGCTTCATGCCGGCCCTGTTCGGCATCGAGCCCGTGATCTGCGTGGCCCTCAACCTGGTCGACGGGATCTGGGGGAGCTTCCTCCACATCAGCGACCAGGTCGTGCCGAAGGGCCGCTACGGCGTACTCGGGCGCTTCCTGCAGACGCCCGCCCACCACCGCGTCCATCACGCGAGGAACGTCCGCTACCTGGACCGCAACTACAACTCGATCACGCTGTTCTGGGACTGGGCGCTCGGCACGCTCGAGCCGCTGCGCGACGAGGAGCCGCCGGATTACGGCATCACCCGCGAGGTCGACACCGGGAGCTTCTGGGACGTCCACTTCCGCGAGCTCGTCCTGCTGGCGCGCGACGTGCGGGCCACCCGCGGCCTGGATCGGCTGCGCGTCCTCTGGAAGCCGCCGGGCTGGCGGCCGGGCGACGCCAGCCACACGGCGGCCGCACGCAGGGGTGCGCTCATCCGAGCCGGAGGCTGACGGCGGCGAAGGACCACGCGGGGAGGCTCAGCACCGCCTCCCCATCGCGAATCCGTACGTCCTCGAAGCCGGCGGCGTGCACGCGCTCCGGGGCATCCCAGTCGTTCTCGGTCTTCGGGTCCGGGCCGGCGAGGAGCTCGGCGTCGACGCAGGCCGCGATCGTCGTGTCGGCGACCCGGATGCGGACCTCGGCCGCCCCCTCGTCGCGGTTCGTCACGAAGACGTGGAGGCGCTCGCCGTCGAGGATCGCGCTCGCGTCCACGTGCGAGGTCGAGCCGTAGGACACGGCGTCGTAGCGATCGCCCTCGACGGCCGTGCGGAGCGCGGTGCCGTTCCGGCGCCGCGAGAACATCACGAAGGGCCAGTAGATCGACTGGAGCAGGAGGCCGTCGGGCTGGGCCAGGATCGGCGCGATCACGTTCACGATCTGCGCCAGGTTGGCGATCTTCACCACGTCGGCGTGCCGCACGAAGCTGTGCAGGAAGCCGGCGACGACGAGCGCGTCCTCGAGGTTGTAGCGCTCCTCGATGAGGGGCGGCGCGAAGCGGCCGGCGCCGTTCATGTGCTCGCCGCTGAAGGTCTTGTACCAGACGTTCCACTCGTCGAAGGAGAGGTAGGCGCGCTTCGGCGAGCGGCGCCGGGCCGCGACGTAGCGACAGGTGGCGTCCGCCGCCTCGATCTGGCGGTCGATCGCGCCCGGGCAGGCGAGGAAGTCCAGGGTGTCACCGTTGCGGTTGCCCACGTAGCTGTGGAGGCTCAGGTAGTCCGCGTGGTCGCCCACGCGCTCGAGCACGGTGCGGTCCCATTCGAGGTAGCTGGGCAGGAACGTCATCGAGCTGCCGCACACCACGAGCTCGGCCTCGCGATCGAGGTCCTTGATCAGCTTCGCCGTCTGCTGGGCGCGGAGCCCGTACTCCTCGGCGGGCACGTGGCCGATCTGCCAGTGGCCGTCCATCTCGTTCCCGAGGCACCAGAGCTTCACGCCCCAGGGCTTCTCGCGTCCGTTCTCCGCACGCAGATCGGCGTACTTCGTGCCCGTTGCCGCGTTCGTGTACTCGACCCAGTTGCGCGCCTCCTCGGGCGTGCCCGTGCCGAGGTTCACGGCCATCATGGGCTCCCAGCCCATGCGTGCGGCCAGCGCCAGGAACTCGTCGGTGCCGACCGCGTTCGGCTCCACGCTGTTCCAGGCGAGCTCGCGGAGCCGCGGGCGTGCCTCGCGCGGGCCGACGCCGTCCTGCCAGTGGTAGCCCGAGACGAAGTTCCCGCCCGGGTAGCGCATCGCGGTCATGTCGAGGCCACGCAGGGCCTCGAGCACGTCGCTGCGCCAGCCGTCGGCGTCCGCGTGCGGGCTCTCCGGCTCGTAGACGCCGCCGTAGACCGCGCGCCCCATGTGCTCGAGGAAGCCACCGAAGACACGCCGGTCGACGGGCGCGATGGTGTGGTGGGTATGGAGGTGGACGGTGTGGTGGCGGGGCATGGCGGTAGCGTGCCGCGCCGGAGACGCGACCTCAACGTCGTCGACCGGCCCTGGGGTAACCTGCGGGCCGCATGGATCCCGAGTCGCTCCTGGACGTCTGGTTCGCCGACGCGGGCAAGGGCGCGGAGGCGATCGCAGCGCGCTCCCGACTGTGGTTCTCTCGCGACGAAGCCTTCGACGCCCTGCTGCGGGAGCGCTTTCACGCCCTGCCCGATCGCGCGCGCGATGGCGAGCTGGCGGCGTGGCGAGTCGCGCCGCGCTCCGCCCTCGCGCTCGTGATTGCGCTCGACCAGCTCCCCCGAAACCTGTTCCGCGACTCGGCCCGGGCCTTCGCCTACGACGACGCGGCACTCGAAGTCGCCCTCGATGCCCTCGAGCGCGGCTTCGACGCCCGCTTGCATTCCGTCGAGGCGACCTTCCTCTACCTCCCACTCGAGCACGCCGAGGATCGCGCGCTCCAGGCGCGCTGCGTCGCCCTGTTCCGAGCGCTGCGTGACCGCGCCGCCCCGGAGGTGGCCGAGCACTTCGACCGCTTCCTCTCGTTCGCCGAGCGGCACCACGCGGTCGTCGAACGCTTCGGGCGCTTTCCGCACCGCAACCGGGTGCTCGGGCGCCGGTCGACGCCCGAAGAGGAGCGCTACCTCGCGAGCGGGGGCGATACCTTCGGCGGCTGACTACTCCGGAGGCTCCGGCGGCGGGCGCCGTCGATCCGGATCGACGGGGCTCATCAAGCCCACGGCGTTCCCGCTGGGATCCTCGACCACCGCGTAGCGCGCGCCCCAGAACGCGTCGTAGGGCGGCTGCGGCCCCGCATGGCCGGCGGCGGTGAGCTCCGCGTAGAGCGCATCCACCTCCTCGCGCGACGCCACCCGGAAGCCGAGGACCACGCCAGCGGCGCCCGCCGGCCAGCCCTGGTTCCAGTGCCGCGCGAAGGCCGCGCTGTCGAGGTCCACGTCGAGACCCGCGCCTTCGACCGTGCGATGGTGCCCCTGCCAGACGGGCAGCGTCGACGGCACCTCGAGGCCGAGCCTCGTGTAGAAGTCCACGGCCCGGGCCATGTCCTTCACCACGATGTTGAGCTGGTCGAGGACGGCGCGGGGGCGAGGCATGCCCCGAGGCTAGCCCGTTCCTACGAGGCGACGCCCGGATCCACCTTGATGTTGCGGGCCGCCAGCTGCTTGGCGAGCTCCGCGCGGTCGACGGCCCTGGCGCAGGC
>NZ_JASBRN010000057.1 GCF_030149505.1 Nocardioides sp. | reverse complement strand
GCGGGCGAGGTGGGGTGCGGCGGCGGTGACCTTGCCGGCCACGAGGGTCTGGAAGCGGGTCCAGGGGATGCGGCCGTCGGCGGACTCGGCGACCTCGCCGTCGACCCAGGCTGCTTCGGCGGCACTCAGGTTGCGGGTGGCTTCGGCGACGTGGATGGCGTAGGTGTCGCGGACCTCGAGGGCCTGCACCCGTGACCACAGGTTCGGGAGTCGGAGCGTGAGGTCGAGTGCGGCGGCGATGTAGCGGCGTCCGGCGTGGGTGCCGCGCCCCATCCGGGCGCCGAACTCGGCGGCGGCGAACTCGGTGACCTCGGGTGTCCCCTCCCCGCCGTAGAGCTTGGCCTTCTCCCGCCCGGGCTTGCCCGACTCGGCGGGGTCGAGGCGGTCCGCGGGGTGCGCCATGGCCCACTCGTAGGCCAGCGCCAGCAGCTCGGCGCCCATCCGCTGCCAGGTGCTCGCGCAGGCCGAGACGCGGTCCAGCACCTGGGTCTCGGTCCGGTCGCCGATCGCAGGCGCCGTCGACTCCGGGGCGGGCTCGGAGGCTGGCGACATGTCGCCATCATAGTCGAACACCAGTTCGAAGGCAAGAGAAGATCTCGTATCGCCAGTCGTCCTCCGCGACACCCACAAGGGTCGCCGCCACGGTCGATGCGACGCGCAGGGCGACGCGCGCCGCACTGTGCGATGTCTACGGAGAGCCCAGGCCCAGTGCGACGACGCGGATCCGGTCCTGCGCGTCGAGGAACAGCGTCACGCCCCACCACTCCAGGCACGCGGAGGTGACGTCGGCAGGGGAGGAGAGGGAGAGGGCGCGCAGCCCCTCCAGCTCGGCCGGGGCCTCGGCCGACCTCTCGGGACAGGTGCCGACGACGCCGTCGCGGAGCTCGTACCAGCCGCCGCTCTCGGCCAGGACGTCGAGCGCCGAGAACGGTCCCGAGCGCCCGGCGTACTCGGTCTGCAGCTCCCTGAAGACGCGCGCCGAGCGTCCCCGGTTGCGTGCCTCGGCCCACCGGCCGCCCGCCGGAGGGCTGCTACAGCAGCGGCAACCGCTTCTGGCTCCGCGGCAGGTGCTCGTAGCCGCGGGTCACGGCGTGCGCGAGGTGGGCGGGGTCGATCGGCCAGTCGCCGACCGAGAGCGCCTGAGCGAGCGGCACCCCGCGGCCGGCCAGGTCGCGGATCGTCTCGGCCACGACGCCGATGTCGGCGCGCTGGTCCATGACGAACTCCCGGTCCACGGGCGCCCCGTGCCCGGGCACGACGACCGTGCCGGACGTGCACAGCTGCAGCGTGACGTCGAGGGCCAGCGGCCACTCCATCGGGAAGGAGTCGGCGCCGTACGCCGGGGGACCGGACTCCTCGACCAGGTCGCCGGCCAGCACCACGTCGGCGTCGGGCACCCGCACGACCAGGTCGCCGGCGGTGTGGCCGCGTCCGGGGTGCACCAGCTCCAGGGCCCGGTCGCCGAGGTCGACCACCTCGACCGACGAGAACGGGTGGTCGGGCAGCACGACCGGGCTCGCGTCGACCTCGCCCGGCACCGGCTCCTCGCCGTCGTACGCCGGCCGGTCGGCCGCCCACGCGGCCAGCTCCTCGACGCACGTCTCGTGCGCGTGCACGGGCAGGGCGTCCCCGTAGGCCTCGCGCAGCGTCGCGGTGCCGAGCACGTGGTCGTGGTGGGCGTGGGTGGTCACGACCGCGACGACCTCGCCGGCACCGAGCGCGCGAGCCTGCTCCACGACCACCCAGCCCATCCGGGTCGAGGCGTGCGTGTCGACCACCACGAGGCCGCGCTCTCCGCCGACGTAGGTGGTGTTGGCGTCGTACCACTCGTGGCGGGCGACCCACACGCGGTCAGCGACCTCGACGAGGGCTGGGTGAGTGGCGGTCATGCCGCCACCCTAGGAGCGGGGTCAGCACACCCCGCCGTCGAGGTGCCGGCGCAGCAGCTCGCCGAGCTCGGCCGGGTTGGCAGCGGGTGGGCTGAAGCGCACGCGCTCGGAGTGCGAACCCTCGGCGTCGATCCAGCGCAGGTCCACGCCGGCAGGTGTGAGCGCGCCGAGGGAGGCGGCCAGCAGTCGGGCCGGAGGGAGCCCGGTGCGCCGCGAGACCGCCCGCCGCAGCTCCTCGCCGTGGCAGGTCGTGGCGTGCTGCGCGGCGCGCGTGAGGTAGCCGCGGTTGAGCACGTGCTCCTCGGAGAGGAAGTCGGCGACCGGGACGGGGGTGGCCCGCCCCCGCACCGTCAGGACGACCGCGGACGGCTCGAGCACGGCGACGCGGTGCTCCTCGGGGCAGCTGCCGCAGCGCTCGCTGACCCCGGGCGCCAGGCGTCCGGTGAGGTGCAGCCGGTCCGCCCGCGCGGGATCGCCTGTGTCGACGCCACCGACGAGGTGCAGCGACACCACCTCGCGCCGCGCGGCCGCGGTCAGCAGGGCCGCGTCCGCGCGGCACAGCAGCGTGGGCCGCCCGGAGTCGTCGTCCAGACCGAGGACCTCCTCGGCGAGGTCGACGGGCAGACCGTCCCGGCGGAGGTCCGCCGCAGCGGGGCAGGCGAGCACGCTCCGAGCGCGGGCCGCCACGGAGTAGGGGTCGCGCTGGGTTCCAGGGGAGCGGACGAGCGGCACGGGACCTCCGAGGTGCGGCGATGCAGTAGTTAGGCAAGCCTAACCTGACCTTGCGGTCCTGTCAGCACCTCGACCCAGCGGCTTGTAGCATTGGCACTCAGGCCTGCGGAGTGCCAGCGCAGGCCCCACGGGCCTCCGGGCCCCCCTCGACCGCAGACCTCGGAGGTGGACCGTGCAGGAGGACCGTCGGCTCGCCGTGCTGCGCGCCATCGTGGAGGACTACGTCCACACCGAGGAGCCGGTCGGGTCCAAGGCGCTCGTCGAGCGGCACGGCCTCGGCGTCTCGCCGGCCACGGTCCGCAACGACATGGCGGTGCTGGAGGAGGAGGGCTACATCACCCAGCCCCACACCAGCGCCGGTCGCGTCCCCACCGACAAGGGCTACCGGCTCTTCGTCGACCGGCTCACCACCGTCAAGCCGCTCTCGGCGGCGGAGAAGCGGGCCATCTCCTCCTTCCTCGACGGTGCCGTGGACCTCGACGACGTGGTCTCGCGCTCGGTGCGGCTGCTCTCGCAGCTGACCCGCCAGGTCGCCGTCGTGCAGTACCCCACGCTCTCCTCCTCCACCGTCCGCCACGTCGAGCTCGTCGCTCTCGCCCCGGAGCGGCTGCTGGTCGTGCTGATCCTCAGCACCGGCCGGGTCGAGCAGCGCCTGGTCGAGCTCACGTCCCCGCTCGGTGAGGAGGAGCTGGCCGCCCTGCGCAGCCGGGTCCTGCTCGCCGCCGTCGGGCAGCGGATCGCCGACGCGGTCACCGCGCTGCGTGACTCGGTGCCCCAGCAGCCGGAGCCCCAGCAGCCGGACCCCGAGCAGGCACCAGGCCAGGTCACGGACCCGACCGGCGCCGTGGTCGACGCACTCGTGGAGGCGATGAGCGACCACCGCTCCGACCAGCGGGTGGCGGTCGGCGGCGCGGCGAACCTCGCGCGCTACGGCGACAGCTTCGACTCCGCCGTACGACCCCTGCTCGAGGCGCTGGAGGAGCACGTCGTGCTGCTCAAGCTGCTCGGCGAGGCGGGCACCGGCGGGCTGGTCACCGTCCGGATCGGCGCGGAGGGTCCCTACGAGGAGCTCTCCTCCACCAGCGCGGTCTCCACCGGTTACGGCCCCGAGGACCAGTCGCTGGCGACCCTGGGCATCGTCGGCCCGACCCGCATGGACTACCCCGGCACCATGGCAGCCGTGCGCGCGGTCGCCCGCTACGTCACCCGCATCCTCGACGAGGCCTGACCCGCTCCCACCGGAGCAGCCGGGCCCCGCCGGCCCACCCCAGCCAGCACCCCGCACCCGAGCACAGGACAGGAAGCAACCGCCCGTGAGCCAGGACCTGTACGCGATCCTCGACGTCGCCCGAGACGCCGACGAGGCCACCATCAAGAAGGCCTACCGGAAGCTGGCCCGGCAGTACCACCCCGACGTCAACCCCGACCCCTCCGCCAAGGAGCGCTTCGGCGAGGTCTCCCGGGCCTACGAGGTGCTCTCGGACCCGCAGAAGCGCGCGGCCTACGACCGTGGCGGCGACCCCTTCGGCGGCATGGGCGGCGCCGGTGCGGGCGCCGGGTTCTCCTTCACCGACATCATGGACGCCTTCTTCGGCGGTGGTGCCCAGGGCACCGGCACCGGCCGGGGCCCGCGTCCGCGCGTGCGCCGCGGCCAGGACGCCCTCATCCGCCTGGAGATCGAGCTCGCCGAGGCCGCCTTCGGCGTCGCCCGCGAGATCAAGGTCGACACCGCGGTGACCTGCTCCACCTGCGCCGGCGAGGGCGCGGCGCCGGGCACGCACGCGATCCCGTGCGAGACCTGCCGCGGCCAGGGCGAGGTCGCCCACGTCCAGCGCTCCTTCCTCGGCGAGATCCGCACCCTGCGCCCGTGCGCGGCCTGTCGCGGCTTCGGCACCGTCATCCCCGACCCGTGCCGCGAGTGCTCGGGCGACGGCCGGGTCCGCTCGCGCCGCTCGCTCACGGTCAAGATCCCCGCCGGCGTCGACACCGGCACCCGGGTCCAGCTCGCCGAGCAGGGCGAGGTCGGTCCCGGCGGCGGTCCCGCCGGCGACCTGTACGTCGAGATCCACGTCGCCCCGCACCCGGTCTTCAAGCGCCAGGGCGACGACCTGCACTGCACCGTCACCGTCCCCATGACCGCCGCCGCGCTCGGCACGACCATCGAGATGCCCACGCTGGAGGCCGACGTGGTCGAGGGCGAGCCGACCACCGACCTCGAGACCTCCTTCGAGCTCGACGTCCGCCCCGGCACCCAGTCCGGCACCGAGCAGGTGCTGCGCGGCCGCGGGGTCCCCGGTCTGCGCGGCGGCCGCGGCGACCTGGTCGTCACCCTCGCCGTGGAGACGCCGACCCGGCTCGACGCACGCCAGGAGGAGCTGCTGCGCGAGCTCGCCGCCCTGCGCGGCGAGGAGGCCCCCGAGGGCACGGTCAAGCCGGGCGCGAAGTCGGTCTTCGGCCGCCTGCGCGACGCCTTCAACCCGCACTGATCCGGGTCACCCGATGAGCCTGCCCGTCCACCTGGTCCCCTCGCTCGACGGCGCCACTACTGGCAGCACGGTGGTGGTCGAGGGCGACGAGGCCCACCACGCCGTCGCCGTACGCCGCCTGCGGAGCGGTGAGCGGGTCGTGCTGACCGACGGGCTCGGTCGCGCCGTGGTCGGCGAGGTGGGGGAGACCGGCAAGCGACGGCTCGAGGTCGTGGTGACCTCGGTGACCTCCGAACCCGAGCCCTCCCCGGCCGTCACCGTCGTCCAGGCGCTGCCCAAGGGCGACCGCGGCGAACTGGCCGTGGAGGTGCTGACCGAGGTCGGCGTCGCCCGCGTCGTGCCGTGGGCCGCCGCACGCTCGGTCGCGGTGTGGAGGGGCGAGCGCGCCGAGAAGGGCCTGGCCAAGTGGCGCGCCACCGCCCGGGAGGCCGCCAAGCAGTCACGCCGCTCCTGGCACCCCGTCGTCGAGCCGCTCGCGACCACCGCCGAGGTGACCGACCTGGTGGCCGCCGCCGACCTCGCGGTCGTGCTGCACGAGGACGCCACCGCGCCGCTCGCCGGGCTCGAGGTGCCCGCGCAGGGGAGCGTCCTGGTCGTCGTCGGCCCCGAGGGCGGCATCGCGCCCGAGGAGCTCGACGCGCTCACGGCCGCCGGTGCTCGGTCGGTGCGCCTGGGAGCCGAGGTCCTGCGCACCTCGACCGCCGGCGTGACGGCCGTCGCGGCGCTGCTGTCCCGCACGGCCCGCTGGGGCTGACCCGGCTCAGCCGACGGTGATCGCCTTGGTGTCGAACATCGGCGGGTTGCCCTCGCCGCCGGACGGGTCGGACGTCATCGCGATGAAGGTGTAGGTGCCCGGGGCGAGGTCGGAGAGGTCCACCTCGGTCTCCCAGGGGTAGAGCGCGTCCATCCAGCCCTCTGCCGTGGCGAACCCGCGCGCCACGACCGCGTCGGAGCCGTCGCGGACCTCCCACGGGACGGTGGCCTCGAAGGAGGAGGCCACGCCGCTGGCGGTGAAGGTGTCGGGGACCTCCGCGCCCTCCTCGGGCGAGGTGACGTTGACCAGGGAGAGCACCTCCAGCTGGTCGGCGTTCTCGACGCCGTCGGCGGTGTCGATGCCGAAGAGGGTGGACGCGCCACCGGGCGACTCCACCACCACCGCGTCGCGGGTCTGCAGGGCGCCCTGGACGGTGTAGACGAGCGACTGCAGCGCGAGCTCCGCATCGGCCGCGGACAGGCCCGACGGGCGCTCGGTCCAGGCGTCGTCGGAGGTGGTCACGACGATCCGACCGTCCTCGCGGGCGACGGAGGAGAAGCCCCCGCCGTCGGGGAAGGCCGAGCGGTAGTCGGGGTCGGCCGGCACGCCCGCGGCCGCCATCTCGGCGGCGCCCAGCGCGGGCTCACCGCTGACCTTCCGGAACTCCCGGAACAGCCGCGGGCCGGAGCCGGTGTCACCGACGTAGTAGACCGGCACCGTCCCGGCCTCGGCCGGTTCCTCGGCCGGGGTGCTCGTGGCGTCGCCCGGCGAGGGCTCGGAGCTCGCCGAGGGGCTGTCCGAGACCTCCCCGGCGACCGGGTCGGTGACCGTGTCGTCCTCGCCGCAGGCGCTCACGGCGAGGAGGGTGGCCACGGCCAGGGCGGCGGCGAGGGAGGTACGACGGGGAGTGGTGCGCATGGTGTCCATGATGCCCGTGTGACGGCGCTTCATCGCACGACCACCGTCCGTGTGTCGGTCGTGGGCCCCGGACCCTCGGTTCCTCCCGAGGGGTCCGATGTGCTCGCGACGAAGGTGTAGGTGCCCGGCGCCAGGCCGCTCACGTCCACCTCGGTCTCCCAGGGGTAGAGCGCGCCCATCCAGCCCTCGGCCGTCGCGAACCCGTCGCGTACGACGCGGCCGCTCGCGTCCTCCAGCCGCCACGGCACCGTCGCCTCGTACGACGACGCCATGCCGTTGACGGTGAAGGACCCGGACACCTCCTGGCCCTCGGCGGGGGAGTCGACCTGCACGAGAGAAAGGACCGACAGGTCGTCACGGGACGTGACCGTCACGGGTCGACGAGGGCCTTCGGTGCGCACGTCGACAGTGACGGGCGCGCGCTCGTCCAGGAGGTCCCACACCGTGTAGACGACTTGCTCGATCCCCAGGTACGGCGCGGATCCGTCCAGGCCCAGGTCGATCGTGACGACGATCCCGTCATCGGTCTCTCGAGCCGACAGCAGGCGTGCCGCGGTCCATGGTGACCGGTAGTCGGGGTCCTCGGGCGTGCCCACGACCAGGGAGCGCAGCACAGCATGGAGCTGCGACTCGCCGTACCCGGCGTTGACGAAGGTCTGCTCGCCGAAGAGCCGGGGGCCCTGGGGCGTGGTGCCGATCCAGTAGAGCGTCGGCAGCTCGGCCCTCACGTCCTCGTCGGGTGTAGCAGACGGTGTGGGGGTGCCGACTGGATCGACCCCCCGCTCCGGGGGCCCGCCGACCACCAGTCCGACCGCGGCGACGGTGGCCGCTGCGGCGACGAGCCCGCCGCCGGCGTACCACCACCGCTGGCGCGAGGGCTGCACCCGCTCCCGGATCTCGCCGATCCGGTGGGCGGGCTCGACGTCGCTGACGGCGTCCTCCAGCAGGGCGGCGAGTCGTGCGTCGTCCATCAGTCCTCCTCCGCGAGGTAGGGCGCGAGCAGCTCGCGCAGCCGCGCGCCCCCGCGGGACGCGTGGGTCTTCACCGAGCCGGGCGAGATGCCGAGCGCGGCGGCGATCTCAGCCTCGGACAGGCCGGCGTAGTGGCGCAGCGCGAGCACCTCGCGCTGCCGCTCGGGCAGGTGCGCGAGGGCCGCCAGCACGGTGGCGCGGCGCTCGTCGGCGACCGCGGCCTCGTCCGCGCCCGGGACCCCGCCGTCGGGTCGTCGTCCCTCGGCGCGGGCGTGCCGCTCGACGACTCCGCGGTGACGCAGCGTCGAGCGCGACCCGTTGACCACGGCCTGCCGCAGGTAGGGCAGCGCGCGGTCCGGGTCGCGCAGCCGCCCCCAGCGGTCGTGGACGGCGACGAACGCGTCCTGCACGACCTCCTCGGCCGTGCCCAGGTCCCGCACGAGCAGGACCGCGAGCCGCACGAGCGGTCGCCAGTGCGCGGCGTACAACGCCTCCAGCGCCTCGTCGGCGCTCCAGGAGGAGCTCATGCGCACCCTCCCCTCGAGGGTCGGCACCGGGATCGTCACGCTAGTACGACGCACGACCCGCCGATCCGGTTGACATGAGACGATCGCCCCCGGGAGGGAACCCATGACCGCACAGTCCGACGACTGCCTGTTCTGCAAGATCGTGGCCGACGAGGTGCCGGCCGAGATCGTCCACGTCACCGAGCGCACGGTGGCGTTCCGCGACATCGACCCGCAGGCGCCGACCCACGTGCTGGTCGTGCCGCGGGCCCACTTCGCCAACGCCGGCGAGCTCGCGGTGGGCGACCCGGTCGCGATGGCCGAGCTCGTCGACGCCGCGCACGCCGTGGCGACCGCCGCGGGCCACGAGGACGGCTACCGCCTGGTGTTCAACACCGGGGCCAAGGCCGGGCAGACGGTCTTCCACACGCACGTGCACGTCCTGGCCGGCCGCGACCTGACCTGGCCCCCGGGATGAGCCGCCGGCTGGCCGCGCTCCTGCTCGCCGTCGTCGGCACCGTGGCGGTCGCGGCCACGTGGGAGCGCACCGACCGGCGTACCGGCTCCGCGGCCGACGTCCTCGAGCCGCCCGCCCCGCCGGAGGTGGCCGCCCAGCAGCTGCGCTCCGTCGACCCCGGCAAGCGGTTGCCGCTGCGCGAGGGCGAGCGCCGGATGACCCTGGAGATGGACGCCGCCTACACCCCGAGCGCCCCGACCGGCGCCGGCACCGACGACTACCGCTGCTTCCTGCTCGACCCCGGGCTGGAGGAGGACGTCTGGCTCACCGGCAGCCACGTGCTGCCCGGCAACCCCGACGTCGTGCACCACGTCATCCTCTTCGAGGTCGAGCCCGACCAGGTCGCCGCCGCGGAGGAGCAGGACGCCCAGACCGTCGACCCCGGCTGGACCTGCTTCGGCGGCACCGGCCTGGAGGGCGACTTCGCCCGCCTGACCGACGCCAACTGGCTGGCCGCCTGGGCCCCGGGCGGCGACGAGACCCGCACGCCCGACGGCCTCGGCACCCGGCTCGAGGCCGGGAGCCGCGTGGTGATGCAGGTGCACTACAACCTGCTGCAGGGGGCCGCCCCGGACACCTCGGCCACGCAGCTGCGCTGGCTGCCGGGCGACCGGGACCTCGACGCGCTGCACACCTACCTCATGCCGGCCCCGGTCGAGCTGCCGTGCCGCGCGGCCCGCGACGACGGCCCGCTGTGCGAGCGCGACGCCGCGATGGCCGACCTGCGCGAGCGCTTCGGCGGTGCGGCCTTCACCGCGGACGCCCTGCACCTGCTGTGCGGGGAACTCGAGGAGCCCTCGGAAACCACGACCTGCACCCGTCGTGTCTCCCAGGAGATGACCGTCCACGGCGTCGCCGGGCACATGCACCTGCTGGGACGCGAGATCAGCGTCGTGGCCAACGAGGGCACCGACCGCGAGCGGACCCTGCTCGACATCGACCTGTGGGACTTCGACGACCAGGGCAGCCGGCGGATCGAGCCCGCGACCCTGCGACCCGGCGACACCCTCACCGTCACCTGCCGCCACGAGCAGTGGCTGCGCGACAAGCTGCCCGCGTTCGACGGGCAGGAGGAGGACCGCTACGTCCTGTGGGGCGAGGGGTCGACCGACGAGATGTGCCTGGGCACGCTCCAGGTCACCTACGCCTCGGGCGAGCCCACCAGCGCCTTCTGAGCTCAGAGCAGGAGCCTCAGAGGTAGTAGAAGAGCCGCATCACGGCGAAGACCACCGGCAGCCCGAACACCACCAGCAGGAACCACGCGGTCCAGCGGTGGATCGGCTTGGTGGAGTCCAGCCGGCCGCCGAAGTCCAGCAGCGCTCCCTCGACGGTGTGGTGGGTC
Source organism: Nocardioides sp. (assembly GCF_030149505.1). Lineage (GTDB taxonomy): Bacteria > Actinomycetota > Actinomycetes > Propionibacteriales > Nocardioidaceae > Nocardioides. The sequence continues at coordinate 72,160 of NZ_JASBRN010000057.1, read as the reverse complement.
AGGCCCATCCGCCGGGCGTCGCCGGGCATCGCCTCGCCGGGGAACCAGTACGGCGGCAGCGACTCGTCGTCGGGATCCGGGTCCTCGTCGTCCCACTCGCGCAGGTGGGGGTCGAGTCCGGGCACGGCCCCCACGGTACGGGGTCGGGGTGCGCGGGCGGGGGAACTCGCTGGGAGGTCGCCACCCCACGCCGTACAGTGAAGGGGTTCCGACCAGCACGCCTCCCGACTGCAGAGAGGGCCCTCCCGGGCATCCATGACTGACGCGCACACGACCCGCCACACCGTGGTGGTCCCCAACAGCATCGACATGGTCAGCCTGCTCGGGCCCGGGGACGAGCACCTCGCGCAGCTGGAGGAGGCCCTCGACGCCGACCTGCACGTGCGCGGCAACCGGATCACGCTCATCGGCGAGCCGTCCGAGCTGGCGCTGGGCGAGCGGCTCCTCGACGAGCTGGTCACCATCCTGCGCACCGGGCAGAGCGTCACCGGCGACACCGTCGAGCGGGTCCTCGGCATGCTGCGGGCCGAGACCACCGAGCGCCCCGCCGACGTGCTGAGCCTCAACATCCTCTCCAACCGCGGCCGGTCGATCCGGCCCAAGACGCTGAACCAGAAGCGCTACGTCGACTCCATCGACGAGCACACGATCACCTTCGGCATCGGCCCCGCCGGCACCGGGAAGACCTACCTGGCCATGGCCAAGGCCGTGCAGGCGCTGCACGCGAAGCAGGCGAACCGGATCATCCTCACCCGCCCCGCGGTCGAGGCCGGCGAGCACCTCGGCTTCCTGCCGGGCACCCTGGGGGAGAAGATCGACCCTTATCTGCGCCCGCTCTACGACGCGCTGCACGACATGATCGACCCCGATTCGATCCCCAAGCTCATGGCGGCCGGCACCATCGAGGTCGCGCCCCTGGCCTACATGCGTGGGCGCGCGCAGCCGTACGACGCGAAGATCCTGACCCCGACGGGCTGGAGCACCATGGGCGAGCTCCGCGTCGGAGACCTCGTCGTCGGCCTCAACGGCCTGCCCACCCCCGTCCTCGGCATCCATCCGCAGGGGAGGAAGCCGGTCTATCGGGTCACGACCCAGGACGGTGCCTCCACAGTGGCCTGCGGCGAGCACCTGTGGACCGTGCAGACGCCCGAGGACAAGCGGGACGGGATGGTGCGCACGCTCGAGACCCAGGAGATGATCGGGTCCCTGCGTCGTGGACACGCCCGGAGGTACGAGCTCCCGCTCATCGACCCGGTCGAGTTCGAGAGCCAGCCCGTACCGATGGATCCCTACGCGCTGGGCTTGCTGCTCGGCGACGGCTGCATCACGACTGCCACGACACCCGGCTTCACCACCGCGGATCCTGAGCTGGCCCAGGCGCTGGAGGATCGGTTGCCGGACATCGAGCTGGTGAAGAAGTCCGACTACGACTACGTGCTGCGGCACAGCCAGGGCGGTCGCGGTGGTCTCCGTGTCGCCAACCCGGTCACGACCACGATCCGTGAGCTCGGACTGGCGGGCTGCACGTCGTCGACGAAGTTCGTGCCCGACAGCTACAAGTTCAACTCGGCGTGGGTGCGGATCTGGTTGCTCCAGGGACTGCTCGACACCGATGGCGGACCGGTGACCCAGGTGGGGCGGACCTGCCGCGTCCAGTACTCCACCACCTCGGCCCGGCTACGTGACGATGTCCTGTTCCTGGTCCGCTCCCTGGGCGGGGTCGCCTACGTCCGGACCCGGCCGGCGGCTGGTCGGGCGCCCGGCCGGGCGAATGGCCGACCGGTCGGTTACGTCCACGACGCGCACGTCATCGACATCCGGCTCCCGGAGGGTCTGACTCCGTTCAGACTGGGACGCAAGGCCGCCAAGTACGCCGAGACGGGCGGCGGTCGGCCGATGCGCTTCATCGACTCGATCGAGCCGATCGGCGAGCAGGACACCATGTGCATCCAGGTCGCGGCCGAGAACTCGCTCTACGTGACCGACGACTTCATCGTCACCCACAACACCTTGAACGACTCCTTCATCATCCTCGACGAGGCGCAGAACACCACGCCGGAGCAGATGAAGATGTTCCTGACCCGCCTGGGCTTCGGCTCCAAGATCGTGGTCACCGGCGACGTCACCCAGACCGACCTGCCCGGCGGTGTCCGCTCGGGACTGCGCGTGGTCGAGGACATCCTCGACGGCGTCGAGGACATCGGCTTCCACCGGCTCACCTCGGCCGACGTGGTGCGGCACAAGCTCGTGGGCCGGATCGTGGCGGCGTACGACGAGTTCGACGCCCGCGCACAGCAGGACGCTCCGCGCAGCGGCCCGCCGGCGCGCACGCACCGCAAGCAGCGCTCGTGACCCCGGGGCGCTCGTGACGAAGGGGCCCGGGCCGTCCACCGAGGCCGTGCGCGAGGATGGCCCCGTGAGCATCGAGGTCCTCGACGAGTCCGGGCGTGACGTGGACGTGCGCCGACTGAGCACGCTGAGCCGGTTCGTGATGGACCGGATGCGCGTCCACCCGCTGGCCGAGCTGTGCATCAAGGCGGTCGACGAGGCGACCATCGCCGAGCTCAACGAGCAGTGGATGGGCAAGGTCGGTCCCACCGACGTGCTGGCCTTCCCGATGGACGAGCTGCGCCCCGGGCTGGTGGGCGAGGAGCCCGAGGAGGGCGTCCTCGGCGACCTGGTGCTGTGCCCCGTCGTCGCCGAGCGCCAGGGCGAGACCGCCGGCCACGGGACCGTCGCCGAGCTGGACCTGCTCACGGTGCACGGGGTCCTGCACCTGCTGGGCTACGACCACGCCGAGCCCGAGGAGCACGCCGAGATGTTCGGCCTCCAGGACGAGCTGCTCGCCGCCTGGCGCGCCACCCTCACGTGATCCCGGGCGACGTCTGGCTGCTCGTCGCGGTCGCCTCCCTGGTCCTGCTCGCGGGGGTGTTCTCGGCCGCCGACGCCGCGCTCGGCTCCTTCTCCCAGGCGCGCGCGGGCGAGCTGGCCGCGGAGGACCGCGCCGGCTCCCGCCGGCTCCTGCACCTGCTCGAGGACGCCCCGCGCTACCTCAACACCGCGCTGCTGCTGCGCCTGGCGTGCGAGGTGACCGCGATCGTGCTGGCCACGCACCTGGTGCGCCAGCGCCTGCAGGAGTCGTGGGGCCTCACGGTGGCGGTGACCGTCGCGGTGATGCTGGTCGTCTCCTTCGTCGTCATCGGTGTCGCCCCCCGCACCCTGGGCCGCCAGCACTCGGAGTCCGTCGCGCTGCTCTCGGCCGGGCCGCTCACCTTCGTCACCCGCATCCTCGGCCCGCTCCCGCGGGTGCTGATCCTGCTGGGCAACGCCATCACCCCCGGCAAGGGCTTCAGCGACGGCCCGTTCTCCACCGAGACCGAGCTGCGCGAGCTCGTCGACCTCGCCGAGGCCTCCTCGCTCATCGAGAGCGAGGAGCGGCGGATGATCCACTCCGTCTTCGAGCTCGGCGACACCACCGCACGCGAGGTGATGGTCCCGCGCAACGACGTGGTCTTCGTCGAGCGCCACAAGAACCTGCGCCAGACCCTCTCGCTCTTCCTGCGCAGCGGCTTCAGCCGGGTGCCGGTGATCGAGGACAACCTCGACCGCGTCGTGGGCATCGCCTACCTCAAGGACCTCGTCCGTCGCGACTTCGACGAGCCCGACGCGGAGTTCACCGAGCGGATCGACTCGGTCATGCGCGAGCCCTACTTCGTGCCGGAGTCCAAGCCGGTCGACGACCTGCTGCGCGAGATGCAGGCCCGGCGCCAGCACGTCGCGGTCGTCGTCGACGAGTACGGCGGCACCGCCGGCCTCATCACCATCGAGGACATCCTCGAGGAGATCGTCGGGGAGATCAGCGACGAGTACGACCCCGAGGAGGTCCAGGCCGACGAGGTCGGGCCGGGGTTGTTCCGGGTGCCCTCGCGCTTCCCCGTCGACGACCTCGAGGAGCTCTTCGGCTTCGACGTCGAGGAGGAGGACGTCGACTCCGTCGGCGGGCTCATGGCCAAGCACCTCGGCCTCGTGCCGATCCCAGGCTCGACGGTGGAGGCCCACGACCTGCGGTTCGTCGCGGAGTCGGCCTCGGGACGCCGCAACAAGATCGACACCGTGCTCATCACGCGCGTGGAGCACGAGGAGGAGGACGAGGACGAGTGACCAGCACGAGTGACGAGCTGAGCGCCGAGGACAAGAAGCTGGTGACCCTGGCCCGGGCCACCCGCGCCCGCACCGGCGCCGCGGAGGGTGCCGCGGTCCGCGACAGCGACGGCCGCACCTACGCCGCCGCCACCGTCGACCTGCCCTCGCTGCAGGTCTCCGCGCTCGGCACCTGCATCGCGATGGCCGTGGCGTCGGGCTCGGCCGGCCTGGAAGCGGCCGTGGTGCTCAGCGAGGCCGCGGAGCTGGCCGCCGCCGACCTGGCCGCGGTCCGCGACTTCGCCGGGGCCGGCGTGGTGCTGCACCTCGGCGACCCGCGCGGGACGATCGGCGCGTCCAGCACCTCTTGAGGCATACCCGTGGGGGTAGCGTCGTCGGTGTGAGGGACGTCCGGGACCCCTGGCGGGAGCACGCGGCCGCGGTCGAGCGGCTGCAGGCGTCGTACGCCGCGATCCCGCCGGGCGTGCCCGTCCGGCTCGCGAAGCGCACCTCCAACCTGTTCCGCCCGCGGGCGGCGACCGGCTCGCCGGGGCTGGACGTGAGCGACCTGGACGGCGTCATCGAGGTGGACCGGGCGGCGCGGACCGCCGAGGTCCAGGGCATGTGCACCTACGAGGACCTCGTCGACGCCACGCTCGCCCACGGGTTGGTCCCGACCGTCGTGCCGCAGCTGCGCACCATCACGCTGGGCGGGGCCGTCACGGGGCTCGGCATCGAGTCCACGAGCTTCCGGCTCGGGCTGCCGCACGAGGCCGTCCAGGAGATGGACGTGCTCACCGGCGCCGGCGAGGTGGTGACCACCCGTCCCGGCGACGCGCTCTTCGACGCCTTCCCCAACTCCTACGGCTCCCTGGGCTACGCCACCCGGCTGAGGATCGAGCTGGTCGAGGCCCCCGGCCACGTGCGGCTGCAGCACGTGCGGTTCGACGACCGGGGCCGGCTGGCCGAGGCGGTCGCGGAGATCACCGGGACCGGCGAGCACGAGGGCGTGCGCGTCGACGCCCTCGACGGCACGGTCTTCGGCCCGCACGAGGCCTACTTGACGCTCGCGCGCTGGGCCGAGGGCCCCGCCCGCGATGCCAGCGACTACACCCGGGACCGGATCTTCTTCCAGAGCCTCCAGGAGCGCGAGCACGACGTGCTGAGCACCGACGACTACCTCTGGCGCTGGGACACCGACTGGTTCTGGTGCTCCGGGGCGCTGGGCCTGCACCGGCCGCTGGTGCGCCGGCTGTGGCCGCGGCGCTGGCGCCGCAGTGACGTCTACCACCGGCTGGTCGGGCTGGACACCCGCTTCGGGATCGTCGAGCGGCTCGACCGCCGAGCGGGGCGGCCGCAGCGCGAGCGGGTCGTCCAGGACGTCGAGGTCCCGGTGGAGCGGCTGCCGGAGTTCCTCGACTGGTTCGACGAGCTGGTGGGCATGACGCCGGTGTGGATCTGCCCGCTCGTCGCGCAGCGCGACTGGCCGACGTACCCGCTCGAGCCGGGGGAGACCTACGTCAACGTCGGCTTCTGGGGCACCGTGCCGGTCGGCCCCGAGGCCCCCGACGGACCCGTCAACCGCGCGGTCGAGGACAAGGTCCTCGAGCTCGGCGGCCACAAGTCGCTCTACTCCGAGGCGTTCTACGACCGCGCCACCTTCGACCGGCTCTACGACGGCGCCCACCTGGCAGCCGTCAAGGCTGCCCACGACCCCGACGACCGGTTGACCTCCCTCTACGACAAGGCGGTGCGCAGGCGATGACCCCAGCCCACGACGGCGACGGCAACGGCAACGGCAAGGGCAACGGCAACGGCGGCAGGACCTCGATCGGCGAGGCGGTGGCCTCGCTGCTGCGCGACGGCATGCCCGTGCGCTTCGAGGCGTACGACGGCAGCGTGGCCGGTCCCCGGGACGCGACGATCACCTTGGAGCTGAAGAACTCGCGCGGCCTGTCCTACCTCCTGACCGCCCCCGGCGACCTGGGCATGGCCCGCGCCTACGTCTCCGGTGACCTCGACATCCACGGCGTCCACCCGGGCGACCCCTACGAGGCGATGCGGCTCCTGCAGAGCCACCTCCGGTTCCGCGCACCGAGCCTCGGCGAGGCGGTCTCGCTCGTGCGCGGGCTGGCCTCGACGGTCGGGCTCTCAGCCCTCAAGCCGCCGCCCCCGCCGCCCCAGGAGCACCTCCCACGCTGGCGCCGGACCGTCGAGGGGCTGCGGCACTCCCTCAGCCGCGACGCCGAGGTGATCTCGCACCACTACGACGTCTCCAACGCCTTCTACGAGCTCGTGCTCGGGCCCTCGATGGCCTACACCTGCGCGGTCTTCCCCGAGCAGGACGCCACCTTGGAGCAGGCCCAGTTCGAGAAGTTCGACCTCGTGTGCCGCAAGCTCGGCCTGCAGCCCGGGATGCGGCTGTTGGACGTCGGCTGCGGCTGGGGCGGCATGGTCCGGCACGCCGCGAGGCACTACGGCGTGCAGGCGCTCGGGGTCACCCTGAGCCGCGAGCAGGCGTCGTGGGCCAAGGAGGCCATCGACCGCGACGGGCTCGGGGACCTCGTGGAGGTCCGGCACAGCGACTACCGCGACGTGCTCGAGGGCGACTTCGACGCCATCAGCTCCATCGGGCTCACCGAGCACATCGGGGTCAGGCAGTACCCGGCGTACTTCGGCTTCCTGCGCGACCACCTGCGTCCCCGGGGCCGGCTGCTGAACCACTGCATCACCCGCCACGACAACCGCCCGCGCGAGGTCGGGGCCTTCATCGACCGCTACGTCTTCCCCGACGGGGAGCTGACCGGTGTCGGCACGGTCATCAGCGCAGCCCAGGACGCCGGTCTGGAGGTCGTGCACGAGGAGAACCTGCGCCTCCACTACGCCCTCACGCTGCGCGAGTGGTGCCGCAACCTGGTGGAGCACTGGGACGAGGCGGTCGCCGAGGTCGGCGAGGGGACGGCCCGCGTCTGGGGGCTCTACATGGCCGGCAGCCGGATCGCCTTCGAGCGCAACGAGATTCAGCTGCACCAGGTGCTGGCCGTGCGGACCGACGACGAGGGCCGCGACGGATTCCCCCTGCGTCCGACCTGGTGAGTAGGGTCCGGACGTGAGCGTCCGAGCCCAGCAGCACTCCGCGACCGTCCTGGGTCGTGAGCGGTTGGCCGACCACCTCCTGCGCCTGCGCCTCGGAGGCGAGGGCCTGGCCGGTTTCACCAGCACCGGGCTGCCCGACGAGTGGGTGGCCCTCGTGGTGCCCGGGCAGTTCCAGTCGCGCTACTACACCGTGCGCTCCTGGGACGGCTCCGAGCTCGTGCTCGACGTGGTCGTCCACAACGAGGGCCTGGTCACCGAGTGGGCCCAGCGCCCGGAGGGCGTGGTCGGGGAGACCGTGGTGGTCACCGACCCCAAGGGCTCGTTCACCCCGCCCGCCGACGCGGGCTGGCTGATGCTCGTCGGCGACCTCACCGCGCTGCCCGCGATCGCGCGGATCTGCTCCTCCACGGACCTGCCGGTCCGGGTCTGGGCCGAGGTGCCCGAGCGCCCCCAGGGCTACCTCCCCGACACCGTCGAGGTGACCTGGCTCGCCCAGCCCGGGGACGGGCAGTCCGCGCTGGCCGACGTCGTCGCGGACCTCACCTGGCCCGAGGGCCCCGGCTACTTCTGGATGGCGGGCGAGTCCGCGCAGATGCGCGCGATCCGCAAGCACCTCATGCGCGACGTTCGGCTGCCCTCCGAGCAGTACGACGTCATGGGCTACTGGCGCGGAGGCCAGGCCCGCCAGCCGCGCGCCGTCGACCCCGGCCCGATCTGGCGCGCGGGCAAGGCCGCGGGCAAGAGCGACGAGGAGATCTGGGCCGACTACGACCAGGCACGGGACGACCAGGCACGGGAGGCCCAGTGATGACAGACCAGCAGCACCGCTCGGGTTTCGCCTCCTTCGTGGGGCGGCCCAACGCCGGCAAGTCGACCCTGACCAACGCCCTGGTCGGGCAGAAGGTCGCCATCACCAGCGACAAGCCGCAGACCACCCGCACCGTCGTGCGCGGCATCGTGCACCGCCCCGACGCCCAGCTGATCCTCGTGGACACCCCCGGCCTGCACCGCCCCCGCACGCTCCTCGGCGAGCGGCTCAACGACCTGGTCACCACGACCTGGGCGGAGGTCGACGTCGTGGCGGTCTGCTTCCCCAGCAACGAGAAGATCGGCCCCGGCGACCGGTTCATCGTCGGGGAGCTGGCCAAGGTGCGGCGTACGACGAAGATCGCCGTGGCCACCAAGACCGACCTCGCCTCTCCCGAGCGGATCGGCCAGCACCTGCTGGACATCCAGCAGCTCGGCGTGGAGACGGGTACCGACTGGGCCGAGATCGTCCCCGTCTCGGCCAAGGCCGGTGACCAGGTGGACCTGCTGGCCGACCTGCTCGTCGGGATGCTCCCGGAGGGGCCGCAGCTCTACCCCGAGGGTGAGCTCACCGACAGCCCCGAGGAGATCCTGGCCGCCGAGCTGATCCGCGAGGCCGCTCTCGACGGCGTGCGCGACGAGCTCCCGCACTCCATCGCCGTCGTGGTCGAGGAGATGGGTCTGCGCGAGGGCCGTTCGGAGGACAAGCCGCTGCTCGACATCCACGCCAACCTCTATGTCGAGCGCGACTCCCAGAAGGGGATCATGATCGGCCACAAGGGGGCCCGGCTGCGCCAGGTCGGCACGGTGGCGCGCAAGCAGATCGAGGCGATGCTGGGCACGCCGGTCTACCTCGACCTGCACGTCAAGGTCGCCAAGGACTGGCAGCGCGACCCGCGCCAGCTGCGCAAGCTCGGCTTCTAGCCCGAGCGCCGGTCGCGCCCGGTCAGGTGACCGGCAACCAGCAGCGCCCGAAGCGCTGGCCGGCGGCCCACTGCTCGGCACTGGGCCACTCGTAGCCCCAGGTGAACTGCAGCGAGTCCGTGGCGCGGTCGCGACCGACCTGCTCGCAGGGCTCCTGCCCCCGCTCCCGCGCGGCCTGCTCGCCGGGGTAGTCCTCGCCGGCTGCGCCGGTGCCGGCCAGCTCGACCACCGACACCGCGCGCCAGCTGTGCTGCTCCGCGCACGCCACCCGCCGGGCGTCCCGGTCGTCGGGGGCTCCGGTGGCGCACAGGCCCCAGCGGTCCCGGCCGGTCACCGTGGCGAGGACCCCCTCGAGCCGCCCGGCCAGGGGCAGCAGACCGCCCCGACCGTCCGGCGCCACCACGTCACAGCGGAACCACGAGGCGCCGGCGTCGGCCTCGGGCAGCGTCGGGGTGAACCACACCGCGCGCAGGACGCTCAGCCGCCAGCCGTCCTCGCCTCCCCCCAGGAAGCCCGGCAACGCCGCGGGACACTGCGTGGCCACCTGGGAGCGGACCCGGTCGGAGTCGACTGCCAGCAGGTGGCCGTCCACCGCCCGGTCCAGCCGCCCCACGAGGAACGTGCGCGCGGTGTGCGGGGAGGCGCAGGGACGGGTGGGGCTGTCGTCGGTGGCGGCGAGCGCCGCGTCGAGGTCGAGGTCGTAGCACCCGCGCTCCGGCGGGGGTGCGGGCCGCTGCGGCCCGGCGACGCGCGACCCGTCCGCAGCCGCCGCGTCCGGTGCGGCCTCCTGGCCGGCGGCGTCCGCGGTCACGTCGCCCGCCCTGGACCCCGGCTCCTGCGCGGCGTCCGAGCAGCCGGCCAGCACCAGCGGGACCAGCAGCACCAGGCCGACCGCGCGCGCCCTCAGCGCTGCCGTCACTGCTGGGTGCGCGCCCAGCACACCGACCTCCGGTTGCCGACCTCCCACTCGGCCTGCTTGAACCACGTGTAGCCGAACTCGTAGGAGTCCGGGTAGCCCAGCCAGGCGCCGACGGAGTCGGAGCAGAAGTCGCGGGTGGTGACCTCGACGATCCGGTCACCGGGGTAGTCCTCGGCCGGCTCGCCCACCTTGATCGTGGTGACCGCGCGCCAGGTGTGCGGCTCCGAGCACGGCACCTTGGGGGAGCCGTTGACGGTGCGGCCGTTGGCGCAGACCATCCACTGGTCCGGCGGCAGGCCCTCGAGCAGCCCCTGGGCGGTCTCCGGGAGAGCGCGGTACTCGGTCAGCTGCGGTCCGCCCCCGACGACGTCGCAGCGGAACCAGCGGGCCCCGGCCTCCCAGGCGGCCTCCTCCGGGGCGAACCAGGCCCAGGAGACGACGGTCCGCATGACCGCCGACTCGTCGGCGCGGAGGAAGGAGGCGAACGCGGGGGCGCAGGTCTTGTAGACGTGCGCCCCGATCTGCGGGTCGTCGGCCTCGAGGTCGTGCAGCTCCTCCGGGAGCTCCCGGACCTCGAAGGTCTCGGCGGTGTGCCGCTCGGCGCAGTCCACGACGGGGGAGTCGTCGGAGGGCAGGGCGACGTCCTCGGCGTCGAGCAGCCGGCAGGCGCCGACCTCGGGGGGCTCGGTGCTCGCCGTCCCGGACTCGTCCTCGCCGCAGGCCGCCAGGAGACCCAGCAGCAGGGCCAGTCCGCCGAGCCGCAGCGCGGGAGCGTGGCCGCGGACGGCTCGGGAGTTCAACGGCACCTCGGGCTCCAGGGTCGTGGGGACGGGGAGGAGGCTACCCGTCGCCCCCGACGACCGCGGGGCCAGGACGTGCGCTCAGGAGGACAGCAGCGCCGCCAGCGTCCCGCCCAGCTCGTACGCCGCCGCGCGCGCCTCCTCGTCCGGGTCGCCGAGCACCTCCAGGACCGGAGCGGCCTGCTGCCAGGGCAGCGCGCCGGTGATCGCGAGCACCGAGCGGACGGCGCCGGTCGTGTCGTAGCGGCCGTGGACCGCGAGCCCGAACGGGCGGCGCCCGCCCCCGGCGGTCACCCCTGAGCCGTCGTCCGCGAGCGCACCACCGACGTGCAGGAAGAGGGAGTCGAAGAAGTGCTTCAGGGCCCCGGACATGTAGCCGAAGTTGGCGGGGGTGAGGAGCAGGTAGCCGTCGGCCGCGAGGACGTCCTCGGCGCTGGCCTCCAGGGCCGGGCGGACCAGCACCTCGACGCCGGTGATCGCCTCGTCTTGCGTTCCGGCCAGCAGGTCGGCGCCCAGCTGCGCCAGCGTGGGGGTGGGGGAGTGGTGGACGAGCAGCAGCCGGGCCATGTGCCCGACCCTAGGACGCTCCCGAGGCGTCTCGGGGGACGCGACCGGTCGGCTACTCGGTCCAGCCGTGCTCGTGGGCCCAGGCGACGGCCTGGGTGCGCCGGGTCACCCCGGTCTTGGCGTACACCTGGCGCACGTAGGTCTTCACGGAGTTGACCGAGACGTAGAGGCGCTCGGCGATCTCCTGGTTGGACAAGCCGCGACCGATCAGCACCAGCACCTCGGACTCCCGCTGGGAGAGACCGGGGAAGTCGTGGTCCTGCTCGCCGGCGGTGCCGGCGGGCAGGGAGGGCCGGTCACCGCGCAGCAGCGCATCGATGGCCGCGACCAGCTCCTGGCCGGGGGCGTCCTTGACCAGGTAGCCGTCGGCGCCCGCCTCCAGCGCTCGCCGGCGACGGTGCGGGTGGTCGTGCCAGGTGTAGACCAGCACCTTCGCCGGCGCCAGTGCGGGGAGGCGACCCAGCCGTTCCTGCACGTCCTGACCGGCGAACGGGTCGCAGAGGACGACGTCCAGCCCGGTGGTGTCGGGCACGTGCCCGGCGCTGCTGCGCAGGGGGCGCAGGGACACCCGGGCCGCGTGGGGCCGGAGCATCCCGGCGAGGCCCTGGGTCACCAGCTCGCTCTCGTCGAGGACGCCCAGCCGCACCGGACGCACGGACGAGGGAGGCATGTGGCGAAAATACTGGGGGCGCAAGGCACCGCTCAAGATCTCGCCTCACCCTGCGGGGTGATTTCGGACCAGAGTCGCCCGCGTGGTGGTCGTCCGGCCGTCCGGGGCGCACGTCGGGGCCGTGCAGGGTATGGTGACCGGGTCATGACGCAGCAGCACGCCCTTCTCCTTCGCTGCCGCAGCGAGGTCTGAGCCCGACCGGACCCCCTCGCTGCGGAGGCTCCCTGCGCGCCGGTCACCACGACCCACACCCAGAGCACCCAGCGAGGACACCGTGACCATCCCGCCCCAGAAGCCCAGCGGCATGCCCGTCGAGCGCTACCGCGCCTTCCCGCCGATCGACCTGCCCGACCGCACCTGGCCCGAGCGCAGCATCACCCAGGCCCCGCGCTGGCTGTCCACCGACCTGCGCGACGGCAACCAGGCGCTGATCGACCCGATGAGCCCGGCCCGCAAGATGCGGATGTTCGACCTGCTCGTCCAGATGGGCTACAAGGAGATCGAGGTCGGGTTCCCCTCGGCCAGCGAGACCGACTTCGCCTTCGTCCGCCAGCTCATCGAGGGCGACCGGATCCCCGACGACGTCACCATCTCCGTGCTGACCCAGGCGCGCGAGGACCTGATCGAGCGCTCCGTGCAGTCGCTGGTCGGCGTCCCGCGGGCCAACATCCACCTCTACAACGCGCTGGCGCCGATGTTCCGCCGGGTGGTGTTCAAGGCCAGCACCGACGAGGTCAAGGACATCGCCGTGCGCGGCACCGAGCTGGTCATGAAGCACGGCGCCGCCCACCTGGACATGACGGTCATCGGCTACGAGTACAGCCCGGAGATCTTCACCTCGACCGAGCTGCCCTTCAGCCTGGAGGTCTGCGAGGCCGTCACCGACGTCTGGCAGCCCGAGGACGGCCGCGAGATCATCCTCAACCTGCCGGCGACGGTCGAGGTGGCGACGCCCAACGTCTACGCCGACCAGATCGAGTGGTTCTCCCGCCAGCTGACCCGGCGCGAGAACACCGTCATCTCCCTGCACCCGCACAACGACCGCGGCACCGCGGTCGCGGCCACCGAGCTGGCGCTGATGGCCGGTGCGGACCGGGTCGAGGGCTGCCTGTTCGGCCACGGCGAGCGCACCGGCAACGTCTGCCTGGTCACCCTCGGCATGAACCTCTTCAGCCAGGGCGTGGACCCGATGATCGACTTCTCCGACATCGACGAGGTCCGCCGCACGGTGGAGTACTGCACGCAGCTGCCGGTCCACCCGCGCCACCCCTACGCCGGCGACCTGGTCTACACCGCCTTCTCCGGCTCCCACCAGGACGCGATCAAGAAGGGCCTGGAGGACCTCGAGCGCCGCGCCGGGGAGCAGGGCGTCCCGGTCGCGCAGATGCCCTGGGAGGCGCCGTACCTGCCGATCGACCCCAAGGATGTCGGTCGCTCCTACGAGGCCGTCATCCGGGTCAACAGCCAGTCCGGCAAGGGAGGCGTGGCCTACGTCCTCAAGGCCGAGCACAAGCTGGACCTGCCGCGGCGCGCGCAGATCGAGTTCTCCCGGGTCGTGCAGCAGCGCACCGACGCCGAGGGCGGGGAGATGACCCCGGAGCAGATCTGGGACGTCTTCCGCTCCGAGTACCTCGACCGCGAGGCGCCGCTGCGCCTGGACTCGGTCCACACCTCCTCCGCGGCGGGGCAGAAGGACGCCCTGGAGGTCAACGTCTTCGTCGACGGCGAGGCACGCACGCTCACCGGGGAGGGCAACGGCCCGCTCTCGGCCTTCGTCGACGCCATCTCGACCCTGGGCCCCGACGTCCTCGGTGTCGAGGACGTGCGCGTCCTGGACTACGCCGAGCACGCGCTCTCGGCCGGCGGTGACGCCCTCGCCGCGGCGTACGTCGAGTGCGCCGTCGACGGCCAGGTGCGGTGGGGCGTGGGGATCGACCCCAACATCGTCACGGCCTCCCTGCAGGCGGTCGTCAGCGCCGTCAACCGCGCCTGAGCGCCACGGTGCGGCTGCGCGTCAGTACTTGACCGGCAGCCGCACCGTGAAGGTCGCGCCCTCCAGGTGCGCTGAGCGCACCCGGATCGTGCCGCCGTGGGCCGAGACGATCGCCGAGACGATCGACAGCCCGAGACCGGTGCCCTGGATCGCCTCCTTCTGCGCGGTCGAGGAGCGGAAGAACTTCTGGAACAGGTTGTCCTGCTCCTCGGTCGGGATGCCGATGCCGGTGTCGGTCACGGTCAGGACGACCTCGTCGCCGGAGACCTCGACGCGGGCGCGGACCACGCCGCCGTCCTCGGTGAACTTGATGGCGTTGGTGACCAGGTTGAGCACGACCCGCTCCAGCTGCGCGGGGTCGCCGACGACCACGGCGGGGGAGTCGGGCCGCTCGACCAGGACCTCGAGGTGGCGGTCGGCCAGCAGCGGCGCCACCGACTCTTCGACGGCGCCCAGCACCTCGCCGAGGTCGACCTGCTCGGCCTCCCAGGTGATCGACTCCGAGTCCAGGCCGGCCAGGGTCAGCAGGTCGTTGCAGAGCACGATCAGACGCTGGCCGTTGCGCGCGATGGTGTCGAACAGCGGGAGCTGGTCGGGCAGGGGGTCCACGACGGTGCCGTCCTGGAGCATCTCGGTGTAGCCCACGATGCTGGTCACGGGCGTGCGCAGCTCGTGGGAGACCGTCGAGACGAACTCGTTCTTCGCCTCGTCCAGGGCCCGCAGCCGCTCGACGGCGGTCCGCTCCTTCTCCAGCGCCGCCACCAGCATGTCCTGGCCCTGGCGCTGCTCGGTGACGTCGCGGCCCACGCAGAGGAAGCCCACGTGCGGGGTCACGCCGCCGGCGGTGGCGCTCAGGGACATCGAGACGACCCGGCGGCTGCCGTCCCGGGCCACCCACAGCCAGTCCCGGGCGGGCAGCTCGCCCGAGCCGATGCCCCGCACCAGCGTCGCGAAGGCCTCGTCCGGGTCCCGGCTGCCGAGCCGCTCGGAGACCTGGTCGGGGTCGAGCAGGTCGAGGAAGCGCTGCCCGACCTGGCGGCCCGCGTCGTGGTCGAGCATCAGCTCGGCGCCGGCGTTGAACACGGTGATCCGCCCGTGGTCGTCGACACCGATGATCGCGGTCGTGATCGCGGCCCGCATCAGGTGGGAGACGAGGCCGGCGCTCGCGCGCTCGGTGGTGACGTCGATGCCGGTGAGCACGGCGTACGCCGGCAGGTCCTGCTCGTCGCGCACCATGTTGTTGCTCCACAGCACCCGCAGCGTGGATCCGTCGCGGGTCGTCGCGTCGGCCTCGCGGACCACCGGCTGGCCCGACCGGTTGGGCCAGAGGAACAAGGCGTCGAGGTCGGGGGCGCTGGCCACCAGGCTGGTCTCGGCGATGGTGCGTCCGACCAGGTCCGCCTCGGTCCAGCCGGTGAGCCCGGTGGTCGCGGCGTTGACGCGCACGATCCGGCCCTCCAGGTCGGTGACGAGGATGATCGCGGCGGTCGTGTCGAGGGTCGCGGAGGTGAGCCGCTCGGCCGCCTCGAGCCGCTGGCGTGCCACGTGCTCGGCGGAGACGTCGAGCAGCTGGGCCGACCACACGACCCGGCGGTCGTCGTCGTCGCCGTGGGAGAGCCGGCTGAGCGCGACCTCGACCCGGGTGGAGGCGGCGCCGCGGACGCTGACCCGCCCACGCCACGACTGCCCGGCGGCGGTGCGCACGTCGAGCTCGGGCGGCGTGGCCAGCAGGTCGCCCAACCCCAGGCCGAGCAGCGAGCCGTGCGGGCGGCCGAGGACGTCCGCGGCGGTGTCGTTGGCGTCCACGACGCGCAGTGCCCCGCCCTCCAGCCGCAGCAGCAGCTGGCCGAGCAGGGAGTCGGTGAAGTTGCGCCGGAAGAGCACCTCCTCGGCGCTGGCCTGGACCGCCAGCCGGTTGCGCTCGGCCAGCAGCAGGGCCAGCGGGACGGTCAGCAGGGCGGCGCAGACGACGTAGAGCTGGCACAGCGACGCCGCACCGACCTGGCTCGTGAACCCCTCGTCGATCTCGGCGGCGAAGGGGCCCCAGCCCAGGGCGTTGAAGGAGGTGGTGGCCGCGGCGAAGCCCGCCAGCTGCACGGAGACGACCCGCAGGTCGAAGCGCAGCGCAGCCCACACCAGCAAGGTCAGGGGGACGAAGGTCAACGCCAGCTCCTGTGCCGGCATGAAGACGAGGCCGACCGACACCACGAGGAGCGTCACCTGCGCAGCGAGCTCGCGCCGGTCGACGACCGGGCCCCCGCGCAGGCGCCAGGTGAGCGCGAGCGGGAGCACCACGAGGATCGCGGCAGCGTGCGCCGGGAAGGTGGTCCGGGCGGTCGCGAGGAAGCCTCCGTCGAGCATCGCCCACACCACGGTGCCGCTGCCCACGGCGATGACGAGGCCGCCGAGCGCGGCCGCGACCAGGAGCCGCACGAAGTCCGGCAGCCTCACGAGCACCGGTGGTCCGGGCGTCGGTCGGGCGCGCAGCACCAGGCCTGCCACCACCGCCTCGGCCGCGTTCACCGCGCCGAAGGCGGCGGAGACGTCCAGGGTGCGGCCGCCGGTGAGGTTCGCCAGGCCCGTCGTGACCGCGATGCCCGCCGCCACCGCGGCCAGCCGACCCGCGCCGGGGCGCGCCAGCGCCACCAGGGCCACCGCCAGCCCTGCCGCCGGCCACCAGCCGGCGACCGGGTTGTCCGCGGGGCGCCAGGCCACCGACACGGTCGCCACGACGTACGTCGTCGCCAGCAGCAGCACGGCAACCCGCAGGCCCAGGGCGGGGGCTGCGGGCGCGGGCAGGGAGGTGACCGCGGTGGCCATGGGCCCATTCTCACGTCCCTGACCGCTGGCGGGGGCCGGTCCGGCTAGATTCGCCCCATGCTGGTCTCCGAGCGCGTCGGGCAGTTCTTCTTCCACACCGAGGACGGTCGGGACCGCCTGGAGTACACCGAGTACGGCTCGGGCGACTCCTGGGTCGTGCTCGTGCACGGCCAGCTGATGACCCGGCGCATGCACGAGCCGCTGGCCCGCGCCCTGGCCGGGTCCGGTCTGCACGTGGTGACCCTGGACCTGCTCGGGCACGGCCGCTCGGACCGCCCGGCGGATCCGCTCGCCTACTCCGTGCAGGCCTTCGGTGAGCAGGTTGTCGCCCTGCTGGACCATCTCGGGGCTCCCGAGGCCGTGGTCGGCGGGACGTCCCTGGGGGCCAACGTCGCCCTCGAGGTCGCCGTCGCCGCGCCCGACCGCGTGCGCGGCCTGCTGCTGGAGATGCCCGTCCTGGACAACGCCCTCGAGGCGAGCATCGTCGCGGCGTCCCCGCTGCTGCTCGCCTCGCGCCTGCTGCCCGTGAGCGTCGACGGTGCTCGTCTCCTGTCCGGGGTCGTGCCCCGCTCGCTGCTGCCCTTCTGGGCCGGGGTGGCCCTCGACGTGCTGGACCAGCGCCCCGGTGCGACCGCCGCGCTGCTCCACGGTCTCCTGTTCGGCAGGGTCGCGCCGATGTCGAGGGAAAGGCGCCGGATCACCGCCCCTGCGCTGGTGGTCGGGCACACCCGGGACCCCATCCACCCCGCGGCCGACGCGGCGATGCTGGCCGCGGAGATCCCCGACGCCGAGTTCGTCAGCGCCCGCAGCCTGCTGGAGTGGCGGCTGCGCCCCGAGCGGCTGACGGGTGCGGCCATCGGCTTCTGCCAGAGCTGCTGGCGCGTCCAGCGCCGCCGCCGGCGCTCCGCCACGCGCTAGACCCCCGGATCCTCGGGCCCGACGGGGCACAATGGCGCGGTGCCCCTCTACCGCGACGAGGCGGTCGTGCTGCGCACCCACAAGCTGGGGGAGGCCGACCGGATCATCACCCTGCTCACCCGCCGGCACGGCGTGGTGCGCGCGGTCGCCCGCGGGGTGCGACGCACCTCGTCGCGGTGGGGCTCGCGGCTGGAGCCCTTCACCCACGTCGACCTCCAGCTCGCCGACGGGCGCAACCTCGACACCATCACCCAGGCCGAGACGATCACGCCCTTCGCGGGCCGGATGGGAGCCGACTACGAGCGCTACACCGCCGGCACGGTGATGCTCGAGACGGCCGAGCGGCTGGTCGTCGAGGAGCGCGAGCCGGCGACGCAGCAGTACCTCCTGCTCGTCGGCGGGCTGCGGGCGATGGCCGCGGGTGAGATCGGGCCGGGCCAGGTCCTCGACTCCTACATCCTGCGCTCGCTGTCGGTCGCCGGCTACGCCCCGAGCTTCGAGGGCTGCGCCCGCTGCGGGCTCGAGGGCCCGCACCGCTGGTTCAACCCCTCGATGGGCGGGGTGCTGTGCAGCACCTGTCGCGTGCCCGGCTCCGCCAGCCCGGCCGCGGGCACCGTCGAGGTCCTCGGAGCGCTGCTCGCCGGCGACTGGCCGACCGTCGGCAGCGCCGACCCGCGCACCCTGCGCGAGGCGAGCGGGTTGGTGGCGGCGTACCTCTCCTGGCACCTGGAGCGCGGCCTGCGCTCGATGGAGCACCTGCAGCGCTGACGCCCGCGGATGACCCCCGCGGTGCCCCCGGGGGTGTCATGCTGGCCCCCGGTGGTCCGGGGGAGACCGGGGAAGGGAGTCCGATGCGGTCCTACCTCGCTGCCCTGCGACGGGTGGTCAACCTGGTCGACGACCCCGACCCCCGCCTGCTGCAGACCGCGTTCGCCGCCCTCGTGCTGCTCGACACCCTCCTGCGCTCCTCGGTCGGTACGCCGCTGGACGCGGCTCGCGGACCGCTGGTCGGGCTGGGCCTGCTGGCGCTGACCACCCTCGCGGTGTGGGTCGCGCCCGGCGCGGGGT
This sequence comes from Nocardioides sp., assembly GCF_030149505.1. Classification (GTDB taxonomy): domain Bacteria; phylum Actinomycetota; class Actinomycetes; order Propionibacteriales; family Nocardioidaceae; genus Nocardioides. The sequence goes on along the minus strand of NZ_JASBRN010000057.1, from coordinate 53,438 downwards.
CGGGCGTGCGACATGCTCCGCTGCTGGTGGTCGGGCTCGACCTGGCCGCGGTCGGGCTGGTGCGGCTGGTGCCCGAGGGCTCGGCGGCGGGGATCCTGGTGGTGCTGCCCGCGCTGTGGCTGGCCCGGCTCCACGGCGCCCGCGGAGCCGCCGCCGCGGGCCTGGCGGCCGCGGCGGTCGTGTCGGTCCCGGGGCTGCTCTACGTCGGTCTCTCCGGTGCCTCGCTGACCCGGGCCGTGCTGCCGCCCCTCGTCGCCTGGCTGGTCGGCCTGGGCGTCGCCTCGGCCGTGACCCGCGCCGAGTCCGAACGCCGGATCTCCACCGCGATCCTCGACACCGTCGACGTGGGGCTGGTGCTGCTCGACGCCGAGGGCCGCTACCTGCGCGCCAACCGTCGCCACCAGGACTTCATCGACCTCGCCTTCCCCGACGGCCATGCGGGGAGGGCCGGTCAGCTCGGGGCGGTCCACCACCCCGACGGCCGACGGGTGGCGCGCGAGGAGATGCCGAGCTTCCGCGCCGCCTCCGGCGAGGAGTACTCCGACATCCGGATCTGGTGCGGCGACGACCCGCTGACCCGGCGGGCGCTGTCGGTCTCAGCGCGCACGCTGCGCGACGACCAGGGGCGGCGCGTCGGGGCGGCGCTGGCCTACAAGGACATCACCGACCTGCTGAGCGCCCTGGAGGCCAAGGACGAGTTCGTCTCCACCGTCTCCCACGAGCTGCGCACCCCGCTGGCCTCCATCGCCGGTTACGTCGAGGTGGTGCTCGGGCGGGAGGACCTCCCGGCCCCGGCCGCCGACCACCTGCGCGTGGTCGAGCGCAACACCGTGCGCCTGGACCGGCTCGTCGGCGACCTGCTCGCCACGGCACAGGCCGGCAGCGGTCCGCTCCCCGTCCACCGCACCGAGAGCGACCTGGCGGTGCTGGTGCGAGAGGCCGTGGAGGTCGCCACCCCGGCAGCGGAGGCCGCCGGCGTCGAGCTCGACCGGCGCTGCCCGGGGTCGCTGCCCGTGCACGTCGACCCCCGACGGATCGGGCAGGTGCTGGACAACCTGCTCTCCAACGCGCTCAAGCACACCGGTGCCGGGGGGAGGGTCTGCGTCGAGGTCACCGAGCGTCCCGCCGAGAGCCAGGGCGGGCAGGGCGGGCTCGTCGAGCTGGCGGTGTGCGACACCGGCACCGGCATCCCGCCCGACGACCTGGACCGGCTCTTCGTCCGCTTCCACCGCAGCAGCACCAGCCGCGACCTGGCGATCCCGGGCCTGGGCCTGGGCCTGTGCATCGCCCGTGACATCGTCGCCGCCCACGGCGGACGGATCGACGTCGAGAGCGAGGTGGGGGTGGGCACGACCGTGCGGGTCCTGCTGCCCCGGCAGGCCCCCGCGGGCCCGTAGGCTCCGCTGTCGTGAAGCGCCCCGTCCGTCCGCCCACGCCGCACCCCTCGGGCGCCCGCCCGCCCGCGCTCCCGCCGGAGCTGGTGCCCGGCCACGTGGCGATCGTGATGGACGGCAACGGCCGGTGGGCCAAGCAGCGCGGCCTGCCGCGCACCCGCGGCCACGAGGCCGGCGAGGCCTCGCTCTTCGACGTCGTCGAGGGGGCCATCGAGATCGGCGTGAAGGCGGTCTCCGCCTACGCCTTCTCCACCGAGAACTGGCGGCGCAGCCCCGAGGAGGTGCGCTTCCTCATGGGCTTCAACCGCGACGTCATCCGCCGCCGGCGCGACGAGATGCACGAGCTCGGGGTGCGCGTGCGCTGGGCCGGGCGGGCGCCGCGGCTGTGGCGCTCCGTGGTCAAGGAGCTGCAGGTCGCCGAGGAGATGACCCGCGACAACGACGTGCTCACGCTGACGATGTGCGTCAACTACGGCGGCCGCGCCGAGCTCGCCGACGCCGCGCGCACCCTCGCCCGCGAGGTCGCCGCCGGTCGCCTGGACCCGGAGAAGATCGACGAGAAGCGCTTCGCCAAGGCGCTCTACCTGCCCGACCTCCCCGACGCCGACCTGGTCTGGCGCACCTCGGGGGAGCAGCGGCTGTCCAACTTCATGCTCTGGCAGGCCGCCTACTCCGAGATGGTCTTCACCGACGTCCTGTGGCCCGACGTGGACCGGCTCGCGCTGTGGCGCGCCATCGAGATCTACGCCGAGCGCGACCGCCGCTTCGGTGGCGCCCAGCCCAACCCCGGGCCGCCCACTCCCTGAGAACCCCGGCCGGGCGCGTGACCGGCCGGGCCGTGGCGTCGTTGTGACGTGCGTGACCCTGCGCACCCTGGCCTCTCGGAAGCTGGCCACCGCCACCCTGCTCGCCGCCGCCCTCGCGGCCCCGACGACGTACGCCGCCGCGGCACCCGACCGCGGGGCACCCGAGCCCGGCAGCCCGGAGTACGTCGCGCGCGACCTGCAGAACATCGACGACGCCTACGGGCGGATCACCGACGTGCAGCTGGCCGACCCCGACTACCTGCCGGCGCTGGCCACCGAGATCCCCGCCGTCGCCCTGGCCCAGCTGCTCGAGCAGGCGGCGACGCCGACCCGACCCTCGATCACCGCCGGCGCGTACTTCCCGGGGTGGAACGTCGGCAACCCGCTGCGCGCCGGCTGGGACGGCACCCGCGGCCGCGCGCTGCCGGTCTCGTTCACCAACCGGTACGGCGCGCTGCTGCGCGGCACCCTGCACGCCCCGCTCGAGGGTGCGCGGGACCCCTACACCGGCAAGCGCCTGCGCCCGCCGTTCCCCGGCGTCGTCATCACCGAGGGCTCGGTGCAGGGCAGCGAGAACATGTACCTCTGGCTGGCCCAGGACCTCGCCGAGCGCGGCTACGTCGTGCTCACCTACGACGTGCAGGGTCAGGGCACGAGCCAGACCCTCCCGAGCGACGGCTCGCTCAGCGGGGTGCCGTCCCAGCAGATCGACAACTTCGTCGTCGGCACGCAGGACGCGCTCACCTTCCTGCTGTCCACCCCGCAGGACCCGGCCCCGGCGTACGGCGCCACCGAGGGCGAGGTGACCGGCTCCAACCCCTGGCACGCGCTGCTGGACCGCCGCCCGGACCGCCGGCCCAGCGCCGCGGGGCGCACCGCCAAGATCGCCGTGGTCGGTCACTCCCTGGGCGCGGCGGCGATCTCGCAGGTGCAGGCGGTCGACGAGCGGATCTCGACGATCGTGGCGCTGGACAAGCTGCAGTCCGGGCCGGCCGAGGACGGCACCCCTGTCGAGCCGGTGGTGCCCGCGCTGGCGATCCAGTCCGAGTACGGCTTCACGGTCAGCCCCTGGTTCCTCTCCGGAGGGTCCTCGTTGCGTCCGGAGCCCTCGCCCGACGGCCCGTCCCCGACCCGGGAGAAGGAGACCGGCTTCGACGCCTGGCGCAGCGCCGACGTCGACTCGCTGCTCGTCGTCCCGCGGGCCTCGATGCACCTGGAGTACACCGACATCCCGCTCGCGCTGCCGGCCAGCCGGTGGGGCCAGGCGCTCACCAGCGCCTACACCCAGCGGTGGCTGGACCACTACCTCAAGAACAAGCCGCTGCGGCCGCTGCTGGCGGAGCGGTTCCGCTACCTCGAGCCGGTCGGCGGCGGCGTGTGGGAGCCGGTCGTGCTGGAGCGCGACCCGCTGCTGTCGTTCTACTACTGCTCGGCCATGCACCTGGCCGGCGGCGCGATCGACGACGGGGACCTCACCGGCGTCGGCTGCTGACCAGCCCCGGCCCCGCCGCGGACCGGTACGACGGACGGTCAGTGCTCGTCGTAGTGCCGGCCGTGCGGGGCGTGCCGGTGCCCGTCGTGCACGTAGTCGACGTGGTCGCCGTGGGGGACCGCGACGTGGCCGCAGTCGGGTCCGTGCGCGTGGTCGTGGTCGGCTACCAGGTGCTCGTCGGGCACCTCGTCCTCGAAGGGGCGCCGCACCCGCTGCCGGTGCCGCACGAGGATGCCGATCGGCCAGGTGAGGACGAAGCCGGCGAGCGAGAGCAGCACGATCGTGGGCCCGGTGGCGACGTCGGCGTCGAAGCGCAGCCCGACCCAGGCGGCGAGCAGCAGTCCACCGACCGAGGCGCCTGCGCCCAGGGCCACGGCCGCCAGGAGGGTGCCGCGGAAGGTCCGGGTCAGCTGCTGGGCCGTGGCGACCGGCACCACCATGAGCGCCGAGACCAGCAGCAGGCCGACGGTGCGCATCGCGACCGTCACCGTCACCGCGGCCAGCACCGCGACGAGCAGGTTGTAGCCGCGGACGCTGAGCCCGTTGACGCGGGCGAACTCCGCGTCGTGGGCGACGGCGAAGAGCTGCGGTGCCAGGCCGATCCCGAGGACGACCACGACGGCGGCGAGCAGCGTGGCGGCGAGCACGTCGTCGGGCCCGAGCGAGGTGAGGGCGCCGAAGAGGAACTGGTTGAGCCGGGCGGCGCTCTGGTCGCCCAGCCCCACGAGCAGCACGCCGCCGGCGATGCCGCCGTAGAAGAGCAGCGCCAGCGCGACGTCCCCGCTGGTGTGGCCGCGCTCGCGGATGACCTCGATCAGCACGGCGCCGAGCACGGCCACGCCGACGGCGGTCCACGTCGGGGAGGTGCCCGTCAGCAGGCCCACGGCCACGCCCGTGACCGCGACGTGGCCCAGACCGTCGCCCATGAGGGCGAGCCGGCGCTGGACGAGGTAGACGCCCACGACGGGTGCGGCGAGGCCGGTGACGAGCGCGGCGATCAGCGCCCGCTGCATGAAGCCGTAGCCGAGCAGGTCGATCATCCTCGACCGCCTCCCTCGTGCGAGCCGTCCAGGGGGCCGGCGACGTGCGGTGCGTGGTCGTGCCGGTGTGCCCGGCCCGTGCCGGGGTGGTCGTGGTCGTGGGCGTGGTGGTGCCCGTCGACCAGGGAGAGGTACGGCGCGTGCCCCGAGCCGCTCCCGGCCTCGGCCAGCGCAGGGCCGTCGTAGGCGAGCCGGCCGTGACGCACCACCACGACCCGGTCCACCAGCGGGGCCAGCGGCCCGAGCTCGTGGGCGACCAGCAGCACCGTGACCCCGCGCTCCTTGAGGGTGCCGAGCGCGTCGGCGAGGGCCTGCTGGTGCGGCAGGTCCACGCCAGCGGTGGGCTCGTCGAGGATCAGCAGCTCCGGCTGGCCGGCCAGGGCACGGGCGATGAGCACCCGCTGCTGCTGGCCGCCGGAGAGCGAGGAGACGCTGTCCCGAGCCTGGTCGGCGAGGCCGACCACGTCCAGGGCGTCCGCGATCGCGCGCCGGTCGACCGGGCGCAGCGGACGCAGGAGCCGGCGGTGGCCCAGCCGGCCTGCGGCGACGACCTCCGAGACCGACGCCGGGACTCCGCTGGCTGCGGTCGCGCGCTGCGGCACGTAGCCCACGCGGTGCCGGTCGCGCAGCGAGTCCTGCGGCTCCCCGAAGAGCCGCACCTCGCCGCGGGCCAGGGGGAGCAGCCCTGTCACGGCGCGCACGAGGGTCGACTTCCCGGAGCCGTTCGCGCCGAGGAGCGCGACGAACTCGCCGGCGCGGACCTCGAGGTCGATGCCGCGGAGGACGGGACGACCACCCAGCACCACCCCGCCGTCGTGGACGGCGACGACGGGGTGCGGGGTGGTCGGGGGGGACGTGCGGGTGCTCAGCACCCGTTCGCTGCCCGGAGTGCCTCGAGGTTGGCGCGCATGAGGGAAAGGTAGTCCTCGTCCGCGGTGGTGTCGGTCAGGCCCTCGATCGGGTCCAGCACGTCGGCCTCGACGCCGGCGTCGCGGGCCAGGGTCTCGGCGGTCTCCGGGCTCACGAGGGTCTCGGAGAACACGGTGGTGACGCCCTCGTCCTCGATCAGGTCCTGCAGCCGCGCGACGTCGGCGGCGGTGGGCTCGGAGTCGGGGGAGAGACCGGCGATCGCCTCCAGCTCCAGGCCGTACTTGGTGAGGTAGCCGAACGCGTCGTGGTTGACCACCACCAGGTCGCGCTCGCACGAGGCCAGGCCGGAGGCGTAGTCGGCGTCGAGCTGCTCCAGCTCGGCGCGCAGGTCGGCGGCGTTGGCGGCGTACTCCTCGGCGCCCTCGGCGTCGACCGCGGACAGCTCCTCGGCCACCGCGTCGGCCAGGTCGGCCATCTTCATCGGGTCGAGCCAGAAGTGCGGGTCCAGGTCGCCGGCGGCGTGGTCGTGCCCGTCGTCCTCGGAGTGGGCCTCGCCGAGCTGGCGCAGTCCCACGGTCTCGCCGACCTCGAGGACCGCACCGCCGGTGCCCTCCTCGACGGCGGCGTCGACCGTCGGCTGGAAACCGTCGAGGAAGACCGTCAGGTCGGCCTCGGCCAGGGTCGCGGTCTGCTGGATCGACAGCTCGGCGTCGTGGGCCTCCTGGCCGGGGGACGTGAGCCCCTCGACCACCGCGCGGTCACCGGCGACCCGGGACGCGACGTACTCCAACGGGTAGAAGGCGGCCGCCACGGTGACCGTGCCGTCCGACGAGCCGTCCCCCGCCGCGCCGGCGTCGGAGAACGCGGCGCAGCTGCTCAACGTGACCGTCCCGGCAAGGAGGAGGGCGGACAGGGCGGCAGGGCGGGCGGGGAACGAGCTCATGGGAACGATTCTCAGCAGTAGTGGGAATCATTGTCAACTTGATCGAGGCGGGCCGCCGGGACGGCTGCCGTAGGCTCGCCGCCGTGCTGGTCGTGACGCGCTTCCGGGTCCCCGTCGAGGACGTCGACTCCTTCCGGGTCGACCTGGCGACCGCGCACGAGGCGCTGGCGGCGCGGCCCGGCTACCTGGACGGCACGGTCGGGCGCAACGTCGACGACCCGACCCTGTGGGTGCTCACGACGCGCTGGGAGCACGTGGGCGCCTATCGCCGGGCCCTGTCGTCGTACGACGTCAAGATGCGCGCCGTGCCGGTGCTCTACCGGGCGCTGGACGAACCCAGTGCCTACGAGGTCGTCGAGGGCCCGGGGACCGACCTCAACGTGGCGTCGGCCCGCTCGTTAGGCTGAGCGCTCCCGTCGGCAGCCGGCCGGCGTCGAACCGCAGCAGAGAGCGAGCCATCCCGTGGCCAAGCCGCCCCCGTCCGCCGTCGACAACGTCGTCTCCCTGGCTAAGCGCCGAGGCTTCGTCTACCCGTGCGGCGAGATCTACGGCGGCACCCGCTCCGCGTGGGACTACGGCCCGCTCGGCGTGGAGCTCAAGGAGAACATCAAGCGCCAGTGGTGGAAGGCGATGGTCCAGCAGCGCGACGACGTCGTGGGCCTGGACTCCTCGATCATCCTGCCGCGCGAGACCTGGGTGGCCAGCGGCCACGTCGACACCTTCAACGACCCGCTGACCGAGTGCCAGTCCTGCCACAAGCGGTTCCGTGCCGACCACCTGCAGGAGGCCTACGCGGAGAAGAAGGGCATCGACGACCCCGACACCGTGCCGATGGCCGACATCGCCTGCGCCAACTGCGGCACCCGCGGCGCCTGGACCGAGCCCAAGCAGTTCTCCGGCATGCTCAAGACCCACCTCGGTGTCGTCGAGGACGAGTCGGGGCTGCACTACCTGCGCCCCGAGACCGCCCAGGGCATCTTCCTCAACTTCGCCAACGTCGTGACCAGCCAGCGGATGAAGCCGCCCTTCGGCATCGCCCAGATCGGCAAGTCCTTCCGCAACGAGATCACGCCGGGCAACTTCATCTTCCGCACCCGCGAGTTCGAGCAGATGGAGATGGAGTTCTTCGTCAAGCCCGGCGAGGACGAGGAGTGGCACCAGTACTGGATCGACACCCGGACGGCCTGGTATACCGACCTCGGCATCGACCCCGACAACCTGCGCCACTACGAGCACGCGCAGGAGAAGCTCTCCCACTACTCCAAGCGCACCGTCGACATCGAGTACCGCTTCCGGTTCGCCGGCTCGGAGTGGGGCGAGCTCGAGGGCATCGCCAACCGCACCGACTTCGACCTCTCCACCCACGCCAAGCACTCCGGCAAGGACCTGTCGTACTACGACCAAGCGGCGGGGGAGCGCTACACGCCGTACGTCATCGAGCCGGCGGCCGGCCTCTCGCGCAGCCTCATGACCTTCCTCGTCGACGCCTACGAGGAGGACGAGGCGCCCAACACCAAGGGCGGTGTCGACAAGCGCACCGTGCTGCGCCTCGACCCGCGCCTGGCGCCGGTCAAGGTCGCTGTCCTGCCGCTCTCGCGCAACGCCGACCTCTCGCCCAAGGCCCGCGACCTCGCCGCCGAGCTGCGCAAGAACTGGTACGTCGACTTCGACGACGCCGGCGCGATCGGCAAGCGCTACCGCCGCCAGGACGAGATCGGCACGCCCTACTGCGTGACCGTCGACTTCGACACCCTCGAGGACGGCGCCGTGACGGTGCGCGAGCGCGACTCCATGCAGCAGGAGCGGATCGCGATCGAGGGCATCAGCGGCTACTTCGCCCAGCGGTTCCTCGGCGCCTGAGCGGGTCGCGCGTGCACAATGGCGCGGTGCGCACCCGCCTCCTCGGACCTCTCGTCCTCGTCCCGGCCCTGCTGCTGAGCGCCTGCTCGGGCGGGGACGAGCCCGAAGGCGCCGCGCCGGAGGTGACGGAGTCGGCGACCCCGACCCCCGAGCCGCTGCCCACCCCGGACGTCGAGGTGCCCGAGGGCGTGGAGCTGACGGCCCAGGGCTCGGCGCTGGAGCTGGGTGACACCGCGACCGTCGGGTACGAGGTCGACCAGTCGACCGTGGGCGTCCTGGGCATCACGGTCACCGACATGCGGCGCACCACGTTCAAGGAGTCCTTCCAGGGCTGGAAGCTGGACAAGCAGCTGGCCAAGGCCAACCCCTACTTCGTCGAGGCGACCTTCAAGAACCTCGGTGAGACCGACCTCGGCGGCCAGCGCCCGCCGCTCTACATCGTCGACGGCAACGACACCCTGGTGGAGTCCTCCACCTTCGTGACCGAGTTCGAGCCCTGCCCGTCCACCAGCTTCCCCAAGAAGTTCCGGCCGGGCGACAAGGTCACGCGCTGCCTGGTCTTCCTCGCCCCGGACGCCGGGGAGCTGGTGTCGGTCTCCTTCCGACCCGCGCAGGAGTTCAACCCCATCACCTGGTCCGGCGACGTCCTGAAGCTCGGGGCCAAGCGCCCCGGGGACGGCAAGGGCACGGGCAAGGACCGGAACGCCGGCAAGGGCGGCGGCAACGGCAACGGCGGGAACGGCCGCTCCTAGCCGCCCCGGCCCCGGCGCGCCACGAGCAGCGGTCCCCAGCGGCGTACGCTCCCGCCCGCCTCGGCGAGCAGCAGTCCGCCCGGCAGGTGGTCCCACGGCTTCTGCTTGAGGTACGCCGCCACGTCGGCCTCGCCCGAGGCCAGCCTCGGGTAGTCGACCCCGCAGCAGGTGCCGGTCGGCCGGGGCGCTCGGCCGGCGGGCCGGCGCCGGCCCGGGGAGAGGCGGGTGCCGTCGCACCAGGCGCCGGCGCCGCGCTCCGCCACGTAGGCGCGCCCGTGCTGGGGCTGCCAGATCCAGCTGCGCACGACCTCGCCGCGGCGCAGCTCGGCGAGCATGGTGGCGTGGTCGGGGGAGCCGGCGACGAAGTGCCGGGTGCCGTCGACGGGGTCGACGGTGAAGGCGTGCTCGGCGGTGTCCAGCCCGCCCAGCAGGCGGGGGTCGGCGCTGACCGCCTCCTCGCCCACGACCAGCACGCCGCCGGGGTGCGCGGCGCGCAGCAGCCGGGTCAGCTCGACCTCGGCCTCGCGGTCGGCGACGGTCACGAGGTCGCCGGGGCGGCGCTTGCTGGCGACGTCGCCGTCGCCGAGCCGACCGAAGCGGGGGGTCACGAGGCGCGCCACGACGTCCTGGACCATCGCCAGCACCTCCTCGGTGCCCAGCGGGGACGGATTCACGGGGCCAGCCTCCCATCGCGCACCATGGGTCCCATGCACGACCCGTCCGCCACCGACGTCGCACAGCACCCCGGCCTGACGCTCGGGAACCTTCACGTGCCGACCCCCGTGGTGCTCGCGCCGATGGCCGGCATCACGAACGCGGCGTACCGCCGCCTGTGCGCGGAGCAGGGTGCCGGTCTGTACGTCTGCGAGATGATCACCAGCCGCGGCCTGGTCGAGGGCGACCAGCACACGCGCGACATGCTCGTCTTCGACGAGCTGGAGACCGTGCGCTCGGTGCAGCTCTACGGCACCGACCCGGTCCACGTCGGCAAGGCCGCCGAGATCCTCTGCGCCGAGCACGGCGTCGCCCACATCGACCTCAACTTCGGCTGCCCGGTCCCGAAGGTGACCCGCAAGGGCGGCGGCGGCGCGTTGCCGTGGAAGCGCGGGCTGCTCGCCGAGATCCTCGAGCACGCGGTGCGGGCCGCGGCGCCCTACGACGTGCCCGTGACGATGAAGACCCGCAAGGGCATCGACCAGGACCACCTGACCTACCTCGACGCCGGGCGGATCGCCCAGGAGAGCGGCGCCGCCGCGATCGCGCTGCACGGCCGCACCGTCGCCCAGGCCTACTCCGGGCAGGCCGACTGGGACGCGATCGGCGAGCTCGTGGCTGCCGTCGACATCCCGGTGCTCGGCAACGGTGACATCTGGGAGGCGGCGGACGCGCTGCGGATGGTCGAGCAGACCGGGGTGGCCGGCGTCGTCGTCGGCCGCGGCTGCCTGGGCCGCCCCTGGCTCTTCCGCGACCTGGCCGCGGCCTTCGCCGGTCAGGAGGTCGCGACGCTCCCGCGACTCGGCGAGGTCGCGGCGATGATGCGCCGGCACGCCGAGCTGCTGTGCCAGCACATGGGGGAGGAGCGCGGCTGCAAGGAGTTCCGCAAGCACGTGTCCTGGTACCTCAAGGGCTTCTCCGCGGGAGGCGAGAGGCGTCGTGACCTCGGCCTGGTCAGCACCCTGGCCGACCTCGACGCGCTGCTGGCCGAGCTGGACCCGGACGAGGAGTTCCCGCGCTCCGAGCTCGGCACACCGCGCGGGCGGCAGGGCTCCCCGCGCGCGCGGGTGGTGCTGCCGGAGGGCTGGCTCGACGACGCCGACGGCCGGGGCTGCGCGGTCGAGGAGGACCTGCACTCCGGCGGTTGAGAAGCCACCCCTCCGTCCGCGCGTCCCGGGTACGGTGTGACCTGGCCCACCACGGGTGAGCAGAGACACCCCTCATTTCCAGGTCACGATGCGGTCACGGTCTTGCGGCTGTGGTCCACTACTGACCGCGCACGAGCCTGGTACCCAGGAATCGCGCGCACATCCCCCGACCTCGACAGCTAAGGATCAGCGCTGTGGCAGATCATCGCCACAAGCGGGACACCGATGCCCGCCGGAAGCCCCGAGCCATCCTCGTGGCAGGCCCCCTCGCCCTGTTCGCGACCGCCTCCGTGGTCTCCCTGGGAGTCGCCTTCAGCGACGCCCCTGCCAGTGAGACCGCCGTCGCCCGCACCACCGCCGCCGACCTGCGCCAGGCCTTCGCGGGGACCGACGCCTCCGCCGGGCTGCCGGACCTGCGCGAGGAGCTGGTCTCCCGCACCGCGGACCGCTCGGCCCCCCAGCAGGAGAAGACCAAGCTCGAGCGCGTGACCTCGCGCCAGGCCGTCGCCAAGGCGATCAAGCGGGCCGACACGAAGCTGTGGGCCACCGCCCCGCTGAACCTGTGGACCGAGCCCGGCGAGAAGGCCAAGAAGGTCGGCGTGCTCGACGAGGGCAAGAAGGTCCTCGTCACCGGCCGCAGCCTCTACGGCCGCGACGAGGTCGTCGTCGACGGCGAGGCCCGCTGGGTCACCCAGGGCTACCTCTCCGACGAGAAGCCGGCCGCGCAGGTCGCGCCCTCGGAGGCCTCGTGCACCAACGGCACGAGCGTGCCCTCCGGCGTCAGCCCCAACATCGCGGCGGTCCACCGCGCGGTGTGCGCGAACTTCCCGAGCATCACGACCTATGGCACGCTCCGCAGCGACGGTGAGCACGCCCAGGGCATCGCGGTCGACATCATGGTCTCCGGCGACCTGGCCTGGCAGGTGGCGGAGTTCGTCCGCGCCAACTACGCCGACCTGGGCGTCTCCTACGTCATCCACGCCCGCAACATCTGGTCGGTCGAGCGCAGCGGCGAAGGTTGGCGTGGCATGGAGGACCGCGGCTCGGTCACGGCCAACCACTACGACCACGTCCACGTCACGACGTACTGACGCAAGGGCCGGGCCCGCGCGGGCCGGGTCGTCGGCTCGCTCCTCTAGGCTCCGCCTCGATGGACGCCCTGGAGCTGTACGACGACCACGCCCGCGCGCGCCTGGTCCCGGAGCCGCCGAAGCGGGTCGACGCCCCCGAGCGCACCCCGTTCGAGCGTGACCGGGCCCGCGTCGTGCACGCGGCGTCCTCGCGCCGCCTGGCCGCCAAGACCCAGGTGGTCGGGCCGCAGAGCGACGACTTCGTCCGCAACCGGCTGACGCACAGCCTCGAGGTCGCCCAGGTCGCCCGCGACCTCTCCCGCGCGCTGGGGAGCCTGCCCGACATCGCCGAGACCGCGGCACTGGCCCACGACCTGGGCCACCCGCCCTTCGGCCACAACGGCGAGCGGGTGCTGGCGGACCTGGCCGCGCAGGCCGGCGGCTTCGAGGGCAACGCCCAGACCCTGCGGCTGCTGACCCGGCTGGAGGCCAAGAGCGTCGACGCCGAGGGGCGCTCGGTGGGGCTCAACCTGACCCGGGCCACCCTGGACGCCTGCACGAAGTACCCCTGGCCGCTCGAGCAGGCGCGCGAGGGCAAGTTCGGCGTCTACGCCGACGACCTGCCTGTCTTCACCTGGCTGCGGCAGGGTGCCCCTGGGGGCCAGCGGCGCTGCCTGGAGGCGCAGGTCATGGACCTCGCCGACGACGTCGCGTACTCCGTGCACGACGTCGAGGACGGCGTCGTGGCCGGCCGGGTCGACCTCACCGCCATCGACCCGCCGGCAGTGTGGGCGACGCTGCGCGAGTGGTACTCGGTGTCCGCGACCGACGACGAGCTCGACGAGGTGCTGGCCGACCTGCGGGCGGTCGGCTCCTGGCCCACGACCGCCTACGACGGCACCCGCCGCTCGCTGGGTTCGCTGAAGAACCTCACCAGCGACCTGATCGGCCGCTTCTGCGGTGCCGTGCAGGCGGCGACCCACGCGGCCGGGCCCGGCCCCTTCGTCCGGTACGCCGCAGACCTGCAGGTCCCGCACCGCACCGGCCTGGAGATGCTGGTGCTCAAGGGCATCGCCGCGCACTACGTCATGCAGGCCGAGGACCGCCTGGCCGTCCTGGCCCGCCAGCGCGAGCTGCTCGGCGAGCTGGTCGCGCTGCTGGCCCACCGTGGGCCCGACGCCCTGGACCGGCCCTTCGCCGACGACTGGCACGCCGCGACCGACGACCCCGCGCGGCTGCGCGTGGTCGTCGACCAGGTCGCCTCGCTCACGGACGCCTCGGCCGTCTCCCGCTGGGAGGCCCTGCGCCTGCGTCGGTAGCCTCGCCGGGGTGAGCGACTCGCCCCTGGTCTGGCTGCCCTTCGACCCCTCCGAGCTGGGCGAGGTCCCCGACGGCCTGCGCTACGAGGTCGTCGACCCGACCGTGCACGTCCCGGACTCGGTCGGCGACGTGCGCTTCTACGTGGCGCCGTACCAGATGGGGCCCGCGGTGGGTGAGGTCCTGCCGCGGATGACCTCGCTCGAGGTGGTGCAGCTGCTCTCGGCCGGCGTCGACAACGTCCGTGACCGGGTGCCCGAGGGGGTGACGCTCTGCAACGGCCGCGGCATCCACGACACCTCGACCGCCGAGCTCGCGCTGACCCTCGTCCTCGCCTCGTTGCGCGACGTCCCCGGCATGGTCCGCGACCAGCACGCCCGCCGGTGGAACACCCGCTGGCGGCCGGCGCTCGCCGACCGCCGGGTCCTGCTCGTGGGGTACGGCGCCATCGGCCGCGCCATCGAGGAGCGGCTGCTCGCGTTCGAGACCGAGGTCGTGCGCGTGGCGCGGACCGCGCGCACCGACGAGCGTGGCCCCGTCCACTCCTTCGAGGAGCTGCCCGCGCTGCTGCCCGACGCCGACGTGGTGGTGCTGATCTGCCCTCTCACGCCCGAGACCCGCGGACTGGTCGACGCGGCTTTCCTGGCCCGGATGAGGGACGGTGCGCTGCTGGTCAACATGGCGCGCGGCCCGGTGGTGGACACCCCCGCCTTGCTTGCCGAGCTGCACGCCGGCCGGCTCACGGCGGCCGTCGACGTCGTCGACACCGAACCGCTGCCCGCCGACAGCCCGTGGTGGGAGGCCCCCGGCCTGTTGGTCTCCCCGCACGTGGGCGGCGCGTCCTCGGCCATGTGGCCGCGTGCCCACCGACTCGTCCGCGAGCAGCTGCGTCGCTACGCCGCGGGCGAGCCCCTCCACAACCAGATGACGGGCGCCTACTGAGCGAGCACGCGCGCCCGTAGGATCGCCGACGTGCCAGGCCGGATCCGAGACGACAGCATCGCCGAGGTGCGCGAGAAAGCTCGGATCGACGAGGTCGTGAGCCAGTACGTCACCCTGCGCAACGCCGGCGGCGGCTCGATGAAGGGGCTCTGCCCCTTCCACGACGAGAAGTCCCCGTCTTTTCACGTGACACCGAGTCGCGGTTTCTTTCATTGTTTCGGCTGCCAGGAGGGCGGCGACGTCATCACCTTCCTGATGAAGATCGACGCGCTGTCCTTCTCCGAGGCCGTCGAGCGGCTGGCCGACAAGACCGGGGTGGCGTTGCAGCGCGAGGACGGCGACGCCCCCGAGCGACCCAAGGGCCCCCAGCGCGGCCGGCTGGTGGAGGCGCACAAGCACGCCCAGGAGTTCTACGCCGACCAACTCGGCAGCCCCGACGCCCTGGTGGCGCGGCAGTTCCTCGCCGAGCGCGGCTTCGACAAGGCCGCGGCAGACACCTTCGGGATCGGGTTCGCCCCGCGTGCGGGGGAGGCGCTCTACCGGCACCTGCAGCAGAAGGGCTTCTCGGTCGAGGAGCTGACGGTGGCCGGGCTGGTGGCGGTCGGCCGTTCGCCGTACGACAAGTTCCGCGGCCGGCTGCTGTGGCCGATCCGCGAGCCGAGCGGGGAGACCATCGGCTTCGGTGCGCGCCGGATCTTCGACGACGACCGGATCGAGGCGAAGTACCTCAACACCGCCGAGACGCCGATCTACAAGAAGTCGCACGTCCTCTACGGCATCGACCTGGCGCGTCGCGAGATCGGGCGCACCAGCCAGGCGGTCATCGTCGAGGGCTACACCGACGTCATGGCCTGCCACCTCTCCGGCGTCGGCACGGCCGTGGCCACCTGCGGCACCGCCTTCGGCGACGACCACGCCCGGGTGCTGCGCCGCTTCCTGCACGACCACGAGGAGTTCCGCGGCGAGGTCATCTTCACCTTCGACGGTGACGCCGCCGGGCAGAAAGCTGCGCTGCGCGCCTTCGGCGGCGACCAGAACTTCGTGTCGCAGACCTACGTCGCCGTCGAGCCGTCCGGCATGGACCCCTGCGACCTGCGGATGTCCACCGGCGACCTCGCGACCGGCGAGGCGGCGGTGCGCGAGCTGGTGGCGCGCCGGGTCCCGCTGTACCGCTTCGTCATCGGCAACATCATCGGCAAGCACGACCTCGACCGCGCCGACGGCCGGATCGACGCCATGCGCGAGGCCGCGCGGGTCGTGGCCTCGGTGCGCGACCAGGCCAAGATCACCGCGTTCGCCCAGGAGATCTCGCGTCTCATCGGCGGGGAGGTCGACCCCAACGCCGTCCTGGCGGAGGTACGCCGGGCCGCCGCACGCCCCCCGGCCGAGCGCGGCCCGCGCACGCAGGCGCCCGCAGCGGTGGCCGCGGCGGCCCCGGCCCGGCCGGCTGTCCCCGACCTGCTCGACCCGCGGTTCCGCCTGGAGCGCGAGCTGCTGAAGCTCGTCGTGCAGCACCCCATGGGCATCGGCCGCCTCACCGGGGACATCGGACCCGACGACTTCACCCACCCCGTCTACCGCGGCGTGTGGGAGGCGGTCACCGCGCTGGGCGGTCCTGCGCAGGGCTCCGGCGACCCGACGTGGGCGGGTCGGCTGCGCGACGCCGCCACCGACCCCGAGGTCTCCTCGGCGGTCGCCGCGCTGGCGGTCGAGCCGGTGCTGACCCCCAAGCAGCCGGACGCCGCCTACGTCACCCACCACGTCCTGCGGCTGCTGGAGCTGACCTCGGCGCGCCGGATCGCCTCGGTGAAGTCGCGGCTGCAGCGCACCAACCCCGTCGAGGAACCGGAGGCCTACAACCGCATGTTCGGCGAGCTCGCCGCCCTGGAGCAGCACCGGCGCGGACTGCGCGACCAGCTCGTGGCAGGGGAGGCGGCGCACTGATGGGCCGGATCTCGAGAAGCCTGTTCAACCGCGACCCCCACGGTCTGTCCCTGCCGGGGGAGCGGGTCCTGGCCTGGGCCCGCGCGACCGACGGCGCGGTCGTCGCCGGCACCCGCGACGCCCTGCACGCGCGGGAGGGTGACGGCCGCACCCTGCGGGTCGTCTGGGAGCAGGTGGAGGCCGCCGACTGGGACGCCGACACCGGCATCCTGCGGGTCAGCCAGGTCGGCACGTGGGGCGAGGACCGACCCGAGCACGCGTGGACGCTGGAGGAGCCCGGCCGGCTCCTGGAGCTGGTTCGCGAGCGCGTGACCGCCTCGGTCGTGCACCAGCGGCACGTCCCCGTGACCGGCCGTCGGGGCCTGCGGGTGATCGCCCGGCGGGCGCCGTCCGGCGGCTCACCGATCCACTGGATCTACGAGTACGACGAGGGCGTCGACCCCCACGACCCTGCCGTCCGCGAGGTCGCGAAGGCTGCCCTGGCGCAGGCCCGCGAGCAGCTCGGCGGGCTCTGACGCGCCGGCCCCGGCCCGATTTCACCGGCCTCCTGGCCCCTTGCTACTGTGTGCGCGCTGCGCGATCCCCTGTAGCTCAACTGGCAGAGCATTCGGCTGTTAACCGGAGGGTTGTTGGTTCGAGTCCAACCGGGGGAGCAGAAAAGGGCCCCTCACCTGCACAAACAGGTGGGGGGCCCTTCTACGTGTTCGGGCTATCCGACGTTTACTCGACAAGAACCATCTAGAGAACCGCTGCCGAGCAGGTCTCAGCTCACCTCATGCAGTGGGAGACGACGTTCGACCAATACCGAGCCCGGGTCGGCGCCGACAGGCTGCGGAGTGCAGCACCTCAAGCCGACTCAGGTGCACAGGCTCCACTGGGTCACGGTCCGTAGCGGCGTCCAACCGGTGAAGGCGCCGACAGGGTGCGTCGTCTCCACGGCTAGGCGGGTGAGCTCGCCACCGTGTGTCCGGTAGGCGTCTGCGAGAAGGGACTCAGTCTCCAGGGTCACGCCGTGCACCACGAGTCGCCCACCCGGACCTAACGCGCCGATGCAGGCGTCCAAGACTCCGGGTCGGGTGGCTCCGCCGCCGATGAAGATCGCGTCCGCAGCCTGGAGGCCCGCGAGGGCGTCGGGGGCGCGGCCCTCGACCACACGTAGGTCTGGCACGCCCAGACGGGTCGCGTTGCGCGCTACCCGGGCTGCGCGCTCAGCATCCGCCTCCACCGCCGTCGTACGACAGGTGGGGT
The DNA here is from genome assembly GCF_030149505.1 of Nocardioides sp. Classification (GTDB taxonomy): domain Bacteria; phylum Actinomycetota; class Actinomycetes; order Propionibacteriales; family Nocardioidaceae; genus Nocardioides. The sequence continues at coordinate 35,898 of NZ_JASBRN010000057.1, read as the reverse complement.
GCGCACGCATCCACTCAATACCCACCGAGCCGGCCCCTGCGCCCACGTCCCAGAGGTGCTGACCAGGCCCGGGGGAGAGGCGAGCCAAGGCCGAGGCCCTCAGGTCACGCTTGGTGAGCTGGCCGTCGTTGTCGAAGACGTGGTCGGGCAGTCCCGCCACCCAAGACGAGCGCCAGGGCTCAGCGTCCGCGGGGATCTCGATTGCCAGCACGTGCAGCGCCGGCACGTCCGCGGCGGTCACCCGGGCCCACTCCTGGGCGGTCTTCACGGACCGCGACTCGACGTCACTCCCGAGGTCACTGAGCAGGGTGATCGCAGCGTCCGGATGACCGGTCTCCGTCAGCAGCTCACCGACGATCGCCGGGGTCTCGGCGCTCGACGTCAGCACTAGGATCCGTCGCCCCGGAGCGACCTCCCGCAGCACCCGTGCCTCGTGACGACCGACCAGTGTGACGACCACGGATTCCTCGGCTGACCAGCGCATACGCGCTCGCGCCAAGGCCACGGACGACACCGCCGGGACGACCCGGACGGCATCCGCGCCGAGGGTACGGACCAGCGTCGTGCCGATGCCCGAGACCATCGGGTCGCCGGAGGCCAGGGCCACCACTCGACGCCCCTGCAGTTCGGCGAGCAAGTCCGGCATCGAGGGCAACAGCGGGGAGGGCCACGGGCGTCGTTCCTGTCCCGGCACTGCGGCCACGAGGTCGAGATGGCGTCGGCCACCGAGGACGACGTCCGCCTCCCGCAGGAGCGCTTCCGCCGCGGGCTCGAACGTCCCGTCTGCACCCACCCCGATCACCGTCACGAGCTGTCCACCGGGAGGGGGTGTCCTGTCATCCACGAGTCGGGAGGCTATCGTCAGCGCAACACGTGAGGTGCCCCTGCGCGCCAGCCATCGGAAACGGTGGAACCAGCAAAGGGGAGAATCTGGGAAGCCGGTGAGAGTCCGGCACAGGCCCGCTGCGGTGAGTCGAGCACTCCGTCAGGAGTGACCCGGCAAGTCCGAAGACCGGCCTCGCGTCTAGCCATCCATGGCCTACGAGCGGGAGCCTCAACGTGCCACTGAAGTACCCATTTTCTGCCGTCGTCGGCTGCGAGTACGACCCGACGACCGCCTCCGGCCTCGACGCCATGGGCCTCGCGCTGGTCCTGACCTCGATCAGCCCCCAGATCGGCGGCGTCCTGGTCCGCGGCGAGAAGGGCACCGCCAAGTCGACGACGGTCCGCGGCCTGGCCGACGTGCTGCCGTGGATCGACGTTCGTGACGGTGACCGATTCTCCGCGGACCCGCACGACCCCGAGGCGACCTCGCCCGACCTGGACGCCGATACGGGTGCCGTCGTGAGCCGCCCGGTGCGGCTGGTGGAACTGCCCGTCGGCGCCACCGAGGACCGGGTGCTCGGCTCGCTCAACCTGGAGAAGGCGCTCACCGCCGGCGCTGTCGAGTTCGAGCCGGGGCTTCTGGCCCGCGCCCACCGTGGCGTCCTCTACGTCGACGAGGTCAATTTGCTGCATGACCACCTCGTCGACCTCATGCTCGACGCCGCCGCCACCGGCCAGGTCACCGTGGAGCGGGACGGAGTCTCGGTGGGTCACAGCGCCCGGTTCGTGCTGATCGGCACGATGAACCCCGAGGAGGGCGAGCTGCGCCCCCAACTGCTCGACCGGTTCGGCCTCACCGTCGAGGTGGCCGCTCCGCGTGATCCCGCCCTGCGCGTCGAGGTGGTGCGTCGCCGTCTCGCGTTCGACCGCGACCCGGGCGCGTTCACCGCTGCGTACGCGGGCCGGCAGGAGGCGCTCACCCACCGCATCGAGGCGGCCCGCGCCCAGCTCGACGAGGTCACCCTCGGAGACGCGGCTCTGCTGAAGATCGCCGAGGTGTGCGCGGCCTTCGAGGTCGATGGTCTTCGTGCCGACATCGTCACCGCCCGTACCGCCGTGGCGCACGCCGCGTGGGCTGGCCGCGGGTTCGTCACACGGGCGGACGTCCGCGCCGCCGCCCTCCTCGCACTTCCGCACCGCCGTCGCCGCAACCCGTTCGACGCCCCCGGCCTGGACGAGACGCTGCTCGACGAGCTCCTCGGTGACGACGAGCTGCCAGAGCCCCCCGAACCAGACGGACCCACGGATTCCACTGACGGACCGGAAGCCCCGTCCGACGCGGGGCAGGACCCTGCGGCGCAGACCGATGCCTCCGGTGCAGACGGTTCAGAGGCCGACGGTGCACCGGTCGACACGCAGGGCGACGTGCCCGAGCCGGCGAGCGCTGACCAGACCGAAGACGTGGTCGCCGAGAAGACCCCGCCGGCCCCACCGGCACTGCCGCAGTCCACCGGTGACGGCAAGTCCAGCACGGTGAGGGCAGGAGACGCCTACCGCCCACGCCTCTTCACCGTCGACGGCGTTGGACAGGGGACGCCGGGACGTCGCAGCCGGGCGCTCAGCTCGAATGGCCGCCGAGTCGGTGCGGCCCCGGGGCGTGGAGCAGGCGCGCTCCACCTGGTCGAGACCCTCCGTGCCGCCGCCGAGCGGCACGCCTCAGAAGGGCCTGCTCAGGGCTCCACCCGCTTCTCCTTCGAGGTGGCCGACCTGCGTACCGCCGTGCGCGAGGGGCGCGAGGCCAACCTCCTCCTGTTCTGTGTCGACGCCTCCGGGTCGATGGCCGCGCGACGCCGGATGGCGCAGGTGAAGACGGCGATCCTCTCGCTGCTGACCGACGCGTACCGACGCCGGGACAAGGTGGCCATGGTCAGCTTCCGCGGCGCCGAAGCCGCCCTGACGCTCCCGCCCACGGCTTCCGTCGAGGTCGCCGCTGCGCTGCTCGACGACCTCCCCGCCGGGGGACGCACCCCCCTGGCCGAAGGGTTGCTGACCGCTGCGGACGTCGTACGGCGCGAGAGGCTCCGGGACGTGCGACTGCGACCGCTCCTCGTGGTCGTCACCGACGGTCGCGCCACCCTCGGAGCGGACGCCGTCGAACGGTCCAGGCTTGCGGCAGGCCACGTCGCGGCAATGCGGGTCCCCAGTGTCGTCATCGACTGCGAGGAAGGACCGCTACGGCTCGGACTCGCCCAGACGCTCGCCGCACACCTGAGTGCTGAGCACGTCCCCATGGCGAGGGTCAGCGCAGCCGGTCTGGTCGACGTCGTGAACGGGCGAGTTGCCTGATGAGTTCGCTGGCCCCTCTGTTGCCGGGCACAGTCGCGCTGGTCGGCGGCGGCCCCGGCGACGTCGGCCTGATGACGGTTGCCGGACGCGCCGCCGTCGAGCAGGCAGACGTCCTGCTGGTCGACCACCTCGCCCCCGCAGAAGCGGGGGCCTGGGCGTCCCCGCAGGCCCAGATCATCGACGTCGCCAAGCTGCCGCGCGGAGCCTTCACTCCACAGGAACGCATCAACGAGCTCCTGGTGGAGCACGCTCGCGTCGGGCGCCGCGTCGTCCGACTCAAGGGCGGCGACGGGTTCGTGTTCGGCCGCGGGATGGAGGAGCTCCAGGCCTGCGCTGAGGCCGGAGTTCCGGTACGGGTGATTCCCGGGGTCACCTCGTCCGTCGCCGTCCCGGCGCTGGGCGGCATCCCCGTCACCCACCGGGGACTCGTCCAGGGCTTCAGCGTCGTCTCCGGACATGTGCCTCCCGGTCACCCCGCCTCGACGATCGACTACGCCGCTCTTGCCCGCTCCGGCACGACCCTGGTGGTTCTCATGGGCGTCGCCACCCTGCCCGCGATCACCGCGGCCCTCGTGGACAACGGCCTGGACCCGGCCACGCCGGCTGCCATCGTCGCCCGTGGGGGGTACCCGGACCAGCAGGTCGTGCTGGCCGCGGTCGCGGAGATCGCCGACCGCGCCGCCCACGTCGAACCGCCCGCCATCACCGTCATCGGCGAGGTGGCGTCGTTCGCCGCCGTCACCGACGCCCCCGCATTCGAAGAGGTCATCTGATGCCCCAAGGCCAGCCGCTCACCGTCCCCGACGACGGTCTCACCACTCGCCAGCGGCGCAACCGCCCCCTGCTGATGGTGCACACCGGAGACGGCAAGGGGAAGTCCACCGCTGCCTTCGGCCTCTCCATCAGGGGCTGGAACCAGGGCTGGAACGTCGGAGTCTTCCAGTTCGTGAAGTCCGCCAAGTGGCGCATCGGCGAGCAGACCGTCCTCGAACGGCTGGGTCGCCTCCACGACGAGACCGGTGAGGGTGGCCCGGTCGAGTGGCACAAGATGGGGGCCGGGTGGTCGTGGACCAAGAAGCAGGGCGACGTCGAGGACCACGCCCGCACCGCCGCTGAGGGCTGGCAGGAGATCAAGCGGCGTCTGGCCGCCGAGACCCACGACCTCTACGTGCTTGACGAGTTCACGTACCCCATCGCCTGGGGCTGGGTCGACCTCGACGACGTTGTCACCACCCTGCGGGATCGGCCCGGACGCCAGCACGTCGTCGTCACCGGCCGTCGGGCAGCCCCCGCGCTGATCGAGGTCGCCGACCTGGTCACGGAGATGGGCAAGATCAAGCACCCGATGGACGCCGGCCAGAAGGGCCAACGGGGAATCGAATGGTGACGGTGCCCGACCCCGAGTCGTCGATCACGCCCACTCTGCTGCCGCGCGTCGTCCTGGCAGCCCCGTCGACCGGTCAGGGAAAGACCACCATCTCCACCGGGTTGATGGCCGCCCTGCGGGCCCGTGGACTCGAGGTCTCGGGTCACAAGGTCGGCCCTGACTACATCGACCCCGGCTACCACGCTTTGGCGGCCGGACGTCCAGGACGCAACCTCGACCCGCACCTGGTGGGAGAGGAGCGCATCGCCCCGTTGCTGCTGCACGGCGCACGTGGCGCCGACGTCGCAGTGATCGAGGGCGTGATGGGCCTGCATGACGGGCGCATCGGCACCGACGGCTTCGCCTCGACGGCGCACGTCGCGAAGCTGACGCGCACCCCCGTCGTGCTGGTCGTGGACATCGCCCGGATGTCGCGCTCCGTGGGGGCCGTCGTCGCGGGCATGGCGGCCTACGACCCCGAGGTCGACGTGGTCGGCGTGATCCTCAACCGAGCCGGTTCCGCACGCAACGTCGCCGAGGTGCAACGAAGCCTGCGCCTTCCGGTGCTGGGTGTGGTTCCTCGGGACGAAACGATCTCCTCACCGTCGCGACACCTCGGCCTGGTGCCGGCGGGGGAGCGGCACGAGTCCGCCGAGGTCGTCTCCCGCCTCGGCGAACAGGTCGCCCGGCACGTCGACCTCGACGCCGTGCTCGAGGTGGCACGTCAGGCATCCGACCTCACCGACAACGCGTGGGACCCTCGCCGTGAGGTGCGTCCCGTGGAGGGAAGGTCGCCGGTGGTCGCCGTCGCCGGGGGACGCGCCTTCACGTTCGCCTACCAGGAGACCGAGGAACTGCTGCGGGCCGCGGGTTGCACGGTCGTGCCGTTCGACCCCCTGCGGGACCGCTCGCTCCCCGAAGGGACCAGCGCGTTGCTGCTCGGAGGTGGCTTCCCCGAGATGCACGTGCAGCAACTCGCCCGGAACCGCGCGTTGCTCGAACAGGTGCGTGAGGCCGTACGCGCGGGGCTTCCGACGGTGGCGGAGTGTGCGGGACTGCTCTATCTCCTCGACGACCTCGACGGCTCTTCCATGGCCGGCGTCATCAGGACCGGTGCCGCGATGTCGCAGCGGCTGACGCTGCGGTACCCCGAAGCCGTCGCCGCCGGGGACAACCTGCTCACCCGCGCCGGTGAACGCGTCCGCGGGCACGAGTTCCACCGCACGACCCTGACGGCCCCCGCCCGCGGCTGGGCCCCCGCGTGGCAGGTCGACGGGGAGCTGATCGGTGTCGCCACCCCCACGCTCCACGCCTCCTACCTCCACACCCACTGGGCCGGGCACCCGGTGATGGCCGAACGTCTCGCGCACGCGGCGTCCTGCGCCACCCCGGTCACCGCACCCACGCCCCGCCCCTCCGTCGTTCCCTGCCCGCGGCCGGACGAGCCCGTCGCGGAGCCGCTGCTCCACCACGGCGACGTCGAGACCGGACGTGGCCTGATCGACTTCGCCGTCAACGTCCACCCCGAGCCCAGGCCCTCGTGGCTGGAGGCTGCGCTGCGTGACGGCATCGAGCAGTCGACCACGTACCCGGACGTGACACCGGCCCGCGACGCGATCGCCGAGCTCCACCACCGACGTGCCGACGAGGTGCTCGTGACCTCGGGGGCCGCCGAGGCGTTCGAGCTGATCGCCCGGTGGAAGCCGTGGCGGCGCCCCGTCGTGGTGCACCCCCAGTTCACCGAACCCCACGCGGCGCTCGAACGCGCAGGCCACCAGGTCACCGTCGTCAGCTGCCGGCCCGAGGACGGCTACCGCCTCGACGCGTCGGCCGTGCCCGAGGACGCCGACCTGGTGGTCGTGGGCAACCCCACCAACCCCACCGGCGTGCTCCACCCGGCCGAGGAGATCCTCAAGCTGCGCCGTCCCAAGCGGGTCGTCGTCGTCGACGAGGCGTTCATGGACGCCGTGACCGACACTGGAAACTCGCTCGCCACCGACCGGCGCCGAGGGCTCCTGGTCGTACGCAGCCTCACGAAGCACTGGTCGATCCCGGGTATCCGGGCGGGCTACGTGCTCGGCAACGAACGCGCCGTCGCCGCCCTCGCCGCCCGGCAGGTGCCCTGGTCGGTCTCCGCGCCGGCGATCACGGCCGCGGTGGCTTGCTGCTCCGGCGAGGCGTCCATGGAGGCGGCCAGGCGCGCCGAACGCATTGCGCAGTGGCGTGCCCACCTCGTCGCGGCCCTCACCGGACGCGGGTACGAGGTGCTGGGCTCCCAGACCTCCTTCGTGCTGGCGCGTCTGGGCCGTGGCACCCGTGAGGCGCTGCGCGACCACGGTGTCGCGGTGCGCCGCGCCGACACGTTCCCGGGGCTCGACGCCACCTGGGTCAGGATCGCGGTGCGACCGCCCAAGACAGTCACCGACCTGCTCCGCGCCCTCGACGACGTACGGGCTGGCACCCCGGCCGCGATCGGCGCATGAACTCTCCGCGCGGGGCGACGAGAGCCGCAGGACTCCTGCTCGGCTTCGCCGCCGACCGGCTCCTGGGCGACCCACGCCGCGGCCACCCCGTCGCCAGCTTCGGCACCCTCGCCACCCGCCTCGAACGAAGCCTGTACGCCGACTCGCGGGCCCGCGGCGTGCTGTACACGTCGGTGCTCGTCGGTGCCAGCGCTGCCCTCGGGGCCCCCCTCGAACGCGCCACCCGCGAGCGTCCCCTGGCGCACACCGCGGTCACCGCCGCCGCGACCTGGACGGTCCTGGGCGGTCGCAGCCTGGAGCGCGAAGCCCTGGCCGTACACGAGTTCCTCGCCGCCGACGACCTCGCCGGGGCACGGCACCGCCTCACCTACCTGGTGGGGCGCGACACGACCACGCTCTTGTCGGGCGAGATCACCCGGGCCGTGGTCGAGTCGGTCGCCGAGAACACCTCCGACGCCGTCACCGCACCGCTCGTCTGGGGTGCCATCGCAGGCATCCCGGGCCTCCTGGCCCACCGGGCGGCCAACACCCTGGACGCGATGGTCGGTTACCGCAACCCCCGGTACGAGAACTTCGGGTGGGCGTCGGCCCGCCTCGACGACCTGGTCAACCTGCCCGGGTCGCGACTGGCAGGCCTGGCCGTGCTGGTCGCGCGGCCTCGACAGGCAACCGCCGCCCTGGCTGTGTGGCGGCGCGACGCCGCAGGACACCCGAGCCCCAACGGCGGCGTCGTAGAGTCCGCCTTCGCCGGCGCCCTCGGCATCACCCTGGGAGGGACCAACCGGTACGGCGACCGCGTCGAGCACCGACCCACCATGGGGGACGGGCCCCCGCCCGCCCCGGACGTCGTCGTACGAGCCACCGGGCTCGCCACCCACGTCGGAACCGTCGCCGCACTGGCTGCCTCAGCGCTGGCCGCCGCCGCGGGTGGGCTCCTGCGCGCCGTGCGACCGAACCCCGTCCGGTAGGGGAACGCGAGGCGGGCTCAGGCCCGACGACGTCGCGGCAACCGCAGACGTTCCACGGGGGTGCCGCCTACGAGGTGCGTGGCCACGATCTCGTCGGCCGCAGCCTCGTCCACGCGGCCGTACCAGACGTCGTCGGGCTGCACGGCGACGACCGGTGCGTGGTTGCAGGGGAACTGGCACCCGGTCTGCGTGACGAGGACGTCGTCGTCCCCCTGACCTGCCCGCATCAGACCCAGCACCAACGCCTTCCAGCTGTCCTCCGCGCCCCGGACGGTGCACCTGGGACCACGACAGACCAGCACCTGGTGACGGTGCTCGGGGACGTCCTCCCACGCCGCTGACGTCAGCCCGGCTCCGCCGAGGGTGACGGGTCGGGCCAGGTCGACCAGCGCCTTCCACTCCCGGACGTCGTCCATGAACGCGGGGGCCGTACGGACCTCAGGCGCGCCGTCGCCGTACGAGCGCCACCAGTCAGCCGCGATCCGGCGCAGCCAGGAGACGCCCGGCCCACCCAGCCCGCTCGAGACCCCGACGAGGGTCACCGAGGTCTCGCGCCGGGCGGCGAGCCGGTCCAGGACCTCCCCGAGGGAGGGGGAGGCCAGCTGCAGGAAGGCCAGGTCGGCTCCCAGCTGCCCGGCGGTCGTCACGAGCTCGGCGTGGCGGGTGGCGTCGGCGGGCGACGTGCCCACCAGGACGTGGGTGGTCATCGGGCTTGTTCTCCAGGCACCTCGTGGATGTGAACACGCCGTGGCCGGTCTCCTGGCTCGCGCATCCACACTGCCCGACGGGCCTTCCCGGACCTGCCGGTCCAGTGGCCTCGGTGCCTCAGCACCGACGAGGTCGCGCAGCTCCGCGCTCACAGTGGCGAGGGCCGCGCCGGTCTTCCACCGGCTTCCCGTGCACCACGGCGACACGCAACGTACCAGTCCGTGGGGCGGCGCTGGACCGGGGCGCTCCACGTCGTACGCTGTCGCGAGCGAACGCCATGGAAGCCGGTGTGAATCCGGCACAGTCGCGCTGCTGTGACACCGACGTCAGTCGGTGAAGTCAGACCCAGGCGTTCGTCCATTCCCACATCACCAGGGCGCAGAACCCTGAGGAGGAAACATGTCGCACTCTGTTGCCGCACCGCTTTCCGGCGCCACGGCCATTCCCGCCGTCGAGATCCCGACGGTCGACCTGCGCGAGCTCGCCCCCTGGGCCCTGTTCGCCGGACTGCTCGCGGTCCTGGTCGTCTTCTTCGTCAGCACCGACCAGGGCGCCGTCTCTCTCTTCGCCGGCAGCGCGATCCACGAGTGGGTCCACGACGGTCGTCACCTGCTCGGCTACCCCTGCCACTGACTCTGTCGCAGGAACCGGGCTGCTGAACCCGCGCCGTCCCTGAGGGACGGCCCCGAGCCGACCCCGCGCCGTTCGCGACGCGGCGACCTCGGCCTGCGGTGCTGTGTGCACGGCCCGTTGACGACCACAGAAACTGGAACCACAAGTGAACGCACGTACATTCCTGGTCCGCGGCCTGCTCGCGGGCCTCATCGCCGGCATCGTGGCCTTCGTCGTGGCCTTCACGGTCGGCGAGCCGCCGATCGACACCGCCATCGGCATCGAGGAGGCCTCAGCCGCGGAGGCTCCCGCCGAGCCCGCCGCGGACGAGGCGCACACCCACACCCACGCCGAGGAGGGCCACACTCACTCTCACAGCGACGAGGAGGGCGGCATCACCCGCACCAACCAGAAGACCTGGGGCCTGGCCACCGCGACCATCGCCATCGGCGTCGCCCTGGGCGGCATCATCGCCCTCGTCGCCGCCGCCGTCGCCGGGCGCCTGGGACGACTGTCGGTGGTCGCCTCCACCGCGCTCGTGACCGCCCTCGGGTTCGTCGCGTACGCGCTGGTGCCCTTCCTGAAGTACCCGGCCGCTCCGCCGGCCGTGGGCAGCGGTGACACCATCGAGGAGCGCACCGCGTACTACTTCGCCTTCGCGCTGATCTCGATCGTCGCGATGGTCGCCGCCGTGGTCCTCGGACGCCGGCTCGCTGCCGAACGGAGCGCGTGGACGGGCGTCGTCGTGGCCGGTGTGGGCTACGTCGTCGTGGTCGCCGTCGCTGCACTCGCCATGCCGGCGGTCAACGAGCTGGGCGACTTCCCGGCTGACGTGCTGTGGGAGTTCCGGATCTCCTCGATCCTGACGCTCGCGGCCCTGTGGGCCACGCTCGGCATGGCCCTCACGTGGCTGCTCGGACGGGTCGAGACCACCCCGAGGGCGGTCGCCTGACTCAGCGGTGCGCCAGCACCCACTCGAGGGCCGGGCCCACCGCGTGCACGACCTGCGCGCGGGGGTCCGGCTCCGGTCGTTCCACCACCACGACGGGGATGCCCAGTTGGGCGGTGGCCTGCATCTTGGGCCAGGTGTACGTCCCGCCGGAGTCCTTCGTCACCAGGACGTCGGTGCCGTGTTCCCGCATGACGGCCAGGTCGCCCTCGAGCGTGTACGGGCCGCGGCTGGTGAGCAGGCGCCAGGAGGCAGGAAGGGCCACCTCGGGCGCGTCGACGACCCGGGCCAGGACGGGGAGCTGCTCCAGTGCGGGCACGAAGCGGGCCAGCTCCTGGCGGCCGACGGTCAGGAACGGGCGCTCACCGAGCTCCCCGGCGAGCGTGGCCGCCTCGTCGTGCGTCCGGACGTACCTCCAGGCAGGGTCCCGTTCCCAGCCGGGACGCTCGAACCGCAACAGGGGCACCTGCTCGGCCGTGCAGGCCTCGACGGCGTTGGCGCTCATGCCGCGCGCGAACGGGTGGGTCGCGTCCACCACGAGGTCGTACGCGGCCAGCGTTGCGCACAGCCCGGCGACCCCGCCGAACCCACCGATGCGGACCGGGCCCACCGGCAGCCGCGGGCGCGCCACCCGGCCGGCGAGCGATGAGGTCACGTCCACCTGCTCGTCGACGAGGAGGCGGGCGAGGTCGCGTGCCTCCGCGGTGCCGCCGAGCAGCAGAACCTTCACCGTGCACCTTCGCGGGGGAGAGCGGGAACGGTCAGGACGGGCAGCGACGCAGGCGCCCCTCCCCGGGCCAGCGCCAGCAGGGCGTCGACGTCGAGGTGCTCCTCGACGAGGTCGGCGAGCAGCTCCATGCGCCGTTCCCGGGCAGCGGGGAAGCTCGCGCCCGACGGCGGCAGGTCGGCGACCTCCGCCAGGAACGCGGCCCGGAACGCGTCACCCTCCAGGCTGCCGTGCCACATGGTGCCGGACACCTGACCCACGCGGGCGCCACCCAGGAACTCCTCGGCGTCAGGGTCGCGGGTGATGCGGCCGTGGTGGATCTCATAGCCTTTGGTGGAGGCGCCCAGCGCCTCGCCGGCGGGCAGGCGCAGCGCCTTCTCCGGCGCGAAGGTCGTGCTCACCGGCAGCAGACCCAGCCCCTCGGCGTACGCGCCGGCGGCCCCTTCGACGCCCGCCGGGTCGTGGACGCTGCGCCCCAACATCTGGAACCCGCCGCAGATCCCCAGGACCGGGCGGCCCGATGCGGCGTGCGCGGTGATCGCGGCGTCGAGGCCGCGCGACCGCAGCCACGCGAGGTCGTCCATGGTGGCGCGGGTTCCCGGCAGCACCACGAGGTGGGCGTCGGCGAGGTCACGCGGGTCGGAGACGAAGACGACGTCGAGATCCGGTTCGAGGCCGAGCGCGTCGACGTCGGTGAAGTTGCTGATCCGGGGGAGCCGTACGACCGCGACCCGCACTCGGGCACCCGTACGGCTGCGGCGGCCCTCGAGGTCGAGGGCGTCCTCGGAGTCGAGCCACAGATCCGGGTGCCACGGCAGCACGCCGTGCACCGGGCGTCCGGTCAGACGTTCCAGCTGCTCCAGCCCCGGGCGCAGCAGCCCCAGCTCGCCGCGGAACTTGTTGACCACGAAGCCGGCCAGCAACGCCTGGTCCGCGGGTTCGAGCAGCGCCAGGGTGCCGAACATCGAGGCGAAGAGACCGCCCCGGTCGATGTCGCCGACCAGCACCACCGGCAGGTCCGCGTGGCGGGCCAGGCCCATGTTGACGTAGTCGCTGGAGCGGAGGTTGATCTCCGCCGGACTCCCGGCGCCCTCGGCCACCACGACGTCGAAACGCGAGGCGAGGTCGTCGTACGCGGCGTGCGCCGCCTGTGCGAGGTGCCGGCGATCGGTCGCGAAGTCGGTCGCGGAGACCTCGCCGGCCGGGTGCCCCATCACCACGACGTGACTTCGCCGGTCGGAGCCGGGCTTCAGGAGCACCGGGTTCATGGCGGGCTCAGGGGTGACGCGGGCGGCGAGAGCCTGGACCCACTGGGCACGGCCGATCTCGGCGGTGCCCCCGTCGGCGGCCGTGCAGACCATGGAGTTGTTGGACATGTTCTGGGCCTTGTACGGAGCCACCCGGACCCCGCGACGCGCGAAGGCCCGGCACAGGCCGGTGGTCACCACCGACTTGCCGGCGTCCGAGGTGGTGCCCGCCACGAGCAATCCGCTCACACGTCCCCCACCGGGTCACGCAGCAGGTAGACGTCCATGACCCAGCCCGCGAGTTCACGGGCCCGTGCCCGAGCGGCCCGCACCTGCGGCAGCACGTCGCGCACCGGCCCCGCGACCAGCTCCTCGCCGGCAGAACCCAGGTTGGCCCCCCACCAGATGGTCCACCCGGGCAGCTTCTCGAGCAGGTCAAGGCTGGCCTCGGAACCGAGCATGACCAGCACGTTGCGCTGGCCCTCGTCGATCGTGTCGCGCAGGCGGCGGGCGGTGGTGACGTGTACAGGCGCGCCGATCGGGTGCAGCACGACGCGGTGGCGGGCAGCAAGGAGCTGGGGAGCGCTGATGCCGGGCACCACGTCCCAGGTCAGGCCGGCGAGGCGCGTATCTGCCGCCAGGCCTTCGACCACACGCAAGGTCGAGTCGTACAGCGAGGGGTCGCCCCACACCAGGAAGGTCGCGCGGCCACCCCTGTCAGCCAGGATGTCGGCGAACGCCGCGACCCGCGCGGCATGCCAGTCGCGCACTGCGGCCGGGTAGTCGGTCGGGTCGTCCCGGTCACGCTGCGGATCGGGCACCTCGACCAGTTCGACCTCGAACTCCTCGCAGATCGCGCGGCGTACTCTCAGCAGATCGTCGTCCTCTTGCTTGCGCACCGCCAGCACGTAGTCGGTGTCCAGCAGCGCGCGGACGGCGTCGCGGGTCAGGTGGTCGGGGCCGGTGCCGAACCCGACGACGTGCACGTGGGCACTCACGCGTCGTCCTCCAGGTCTCCTTCGACCTCGAGGTAGACCTTCTGCAACTGGGCCAGCGTCTCCGGGTCGGGCTCGGCCCAGAGGCCGCGCTCGGCGGCCTCGTGCAGCCGTTCTACGATGCCGCGCAGCGCCCACGGGTTCGAGGTGCGCAGGAAGTCCTGGTTGGTCTCGTCCAACACGTACGAGGACGCCAGCGACTCGTACATCCAGTCGTGGACGACACCGGCGGTGGCGTCGAACCCGAACAGGTAGTCGACGGTGGCCGCCAGTTCGAAGGCGCCCTTGTAGCCGTGACGCTGCATCGCGCCGATCCAGCGCGGATTGACCACCCGGGCCCGGAAGACCCGGTTCGTCTCCTCCTGCAGTGACCGGGTGCGCACGGAGTCGGGGGAGGTGGAGTCGCCGACGTACGCCTTCGGGTCGGCGCCCGTGAGCGCGCGCACCGTGGCCACCATGCCGCCGTGGTACTGGAAGTAGTCGTCGGAGTCGGCAATGTCGTGCTCGGTGCTGTCGACGTTCTTCGCGGCCACCTTGATCCGGCGGTAGGCGGTACGCATGTCGTCGGCCGCAGCGACCCCGTCCAGGCCACGGCCGTAGGCGAAGCCGCCCCACGCGGTGTAGACCTCGGCCAGGTCGTTGTCGTCGCGCCAGGAGCCCGACTCGACCACCTGGAGGATGCCCGCCCCGTAGGAGCCCGGCTTCGAGCCGAAGATGCGGGTCGTGGCCCGGCGGGCGTCCCCGTGCTGGGCCAGGTCGGCCCGGCTGTGGGCGCGCACGAAGTTCATCTCCTCCGGCTCGTCCAGGTCCGCCACCAGCTGGACGGCGTCGTCCAGCATCGCCACCACGTGGGGGAACGCGTCCCGGAAGAAGCCGGAGATCCGGACGGTGACGTCGATGCGCGGGCGGCCCAGCTCAGCCAGGTCGATCACCTGCAGGTTGTTCACCCGACGCGACATGTCGTCCCACTCCGGACGGACACCGAGCAGCGCCAGCACCTCGGCGACGTCGTCGCCCGAGGTACGCATCGCGCTGGTGCCCCACACCGAGAGGCCGACCGAGGTGGGATGCTCGCCGGTCTCGTCGAGGTAGCGCTGCACGAGGGACTCGGCCATCGCCTGACCGGTCTGCCAGGCCAGGCGCGAGGGGATGGCGCGAGGGTCGACGGTGTAGAAGTTGCGGCCGGTCGGCAGCACGTTGACGAGGCCGCGCAGCGGTGAGCCGGAGGGCCCGGCGGGCACGTAGCCGCCGTCGAGGGCGTGCAGGAGCGTGTCCATCTCGTCGGTGGTGCTGGCGAGGCGCGGGACCACTTCGTCGGCGGCGAAGGTGAGTGCGGCCTGCACGCCGGCGTCCTCGTGGAGCCCGGGCACGACCGTGGGGTCCCAGTCCGCCGCGGCCAGCGCCTCGACGAGTCGGCGCGCCTCGGCCTCGAAGGCGTCGACCTCGGCGGTGATCGCTCCCTCGCCCAGGCCCAGGGCAGAGCGGAGGCCCGGGACGGCGTTACCCACCCCGCCCCAGACCTGGGAGGCGCGCAGCGCAGCCAGGACCAGGTTCACCAGTGCCTCGTCCGCGGGTGCCTGCCCCAGGACGTGCAGGCCGTCGCGGATCTGGACGTCCTTGATCTCGCACAGCCACCCGTCGACGTGCAACAGGAAGTCGTCGAACTCCTCGTCGTCGGGGCGCTCGTCGAGGCCGAGGTCGCGGTGCAGCTCCGCGGCCTTCATGAGCTGCCAGATCTCGCCACGGATGGCGGGCAGCTTGGCCGGGTCCATCGCGGCGATGTTGCCGTATTCGTCCAGCAGTTGCTCGAGACGGGCGATGTCGCCGTATGTCTCGGCGCGCGCCATCGGCGGGATGAGGTGGTCGACGATGGTGGCGTGGGCACGTCGCTTCGCCTGGGCCCCTTCACCGGGGTCGTTGACGAGGAACGGGTAGAAGAGCGGCAGGTTGCCCAGCACGGCATCGGTGCCACACTCGGCCGAGAGCGCAGCATTCTTGCCCGGCAGCCACTCCAGGGAACCGTGCTTGCCGACATGGACGACCGCGTGGGCACCGAAACCACCTGAGTTCGGGGACTCCTCCAACCAGCGGTAGGCCGCCATGTAGTGGTGGGTCGGCGCCAGGTCAGGGTCGTGGTAGATCGCCACCGGGTTCTCGCCGAAGCCGCGGGGCGGCTGGATCATGATGACCACGTTGCCGGCGACCAGCGTGGCGATCACGATCTCGTCGGCCTCGTTGACGAAGAGCGAGCCGGGAGCCTCACCCCACGCCTCGGTCATCTCGTCGCGCAGAGCCTGGGGAAGATGTGCGGTCCAGCGTCGGTACTGCTCGGTGCTGATGCGAACGTGAGCGTCAGTGAGCTGTCCGGACGTCAACCATTCCTCGTCCTGGCCGCCGGCCGCGATCATGGCGTGGATCAGCGTGTCGCCGGCCTCGGTGTCGTCGGTGAGGTCGAGGCCCGGCACGGCGCCGGGGCCGCCCAGGTCGTACCCGGCGTCTCGGAGCCGTCGGAGCAGGCGAATGGTCGAGACCGGGGTGTCAAGGCCCACGGCGTTGCCGATGCGGGAGTGCTTGGTGGGGTACGCGGAGAGGACGAGGGCGATCTTCTTCTCGGCGTTCGGGACGTGACGCAGGTGGGCGTGGTTGACCGCGATGGTGGCGACGCGGGCACACCGCTCACGGTCGGCGACGTAGCGGGGTAGCCCCTCGTCGTCGATCTCCTTGAAGGAGAACGGCGCGGTGATGATGCGTCCGTCGAACTCCGGGATGGCGATCTGGTTCGCCGAATCCAGCGGGGTCACGCCGTCGTCGTTGGCCTCCCACTCCTCACGGCTGCTGGTCAGGCACAGGCCCTGGAGGACGGGGATGTCGAGGGCGGCGATCCGCTCGACGTCCCAGGTCTCGTCGTCACCTCCTGCGCTGACCGAGGCCGGGACGCTGCCGCCGGCGGCCAAGACAGTCACCACGAGTGCGTCGAGCTGACCAAGGGCGTCGAAGAGGTCGTCGGGGGCGCTCCGCAGCGAGCCAGCGAAGATGGGGACGCCCACACCTCGGCCGGTGGCGTCCACGGCGTCCGCCAGCGCGTGTGCGAAGGCGGTGTTGCCGCTGGTCT
Source organism: Nocardioides sp. (assembly GCF_030149505.1). Taxonomy (GTDB): domain Bacteria; phylum Actinomycetota; class Actinomycetes; order Propionibacteriales; family Nocardioidaceae; genus Nocardioides. The sequence goes on along the minus strand of NZ_JASBRN010000057.1, from coordinate 19,560 downwards.
GGTGGGCGCGGTAGTAGAGGATGCCGACCTTCGGCAGCGACGCGTCGGCGGGGGCGCTCCGCTCGGCGAAGCCCCACGACGGCACGACCGCCGGTGGCTCGAACCCTTCGCCGGTGAGCAGGACTGTGTCGGAGAGGAAGGCGTGCATCTGCGCGAGATTCGCCGGACCGCCTTCGGCCAGGTAGCGGTGCGCCTCGGCGGCGACACCGATCGGGACGGTGCTGAGCTCCATCAGCTCGGCGCTGGGCTGCTGCTCGCCACCCAGGACGACCAGGGGAGTGCCGGACGCGCGCACAGCGGACAGTCCGTGCCACAGGTCGTGGGGCGAGCCCAGCTGGCGGACGACGACGAGGTCGGCTCCCTCGATCACCGCGTCCAGCTCGGTGTCCGTGCTGCGCGCCGGGTTGGCCAGCGCGAAGCTCACGCCGCTTGCCCGGGCCGAGAGCAGGTCCGTGTCGGACGTGGAGAGCAGGCAGACGTGTACGGACGCGGCCATGTGCCGGGGTCCTCCTCCGGGGTTCTCGCCCCGTGTAGCGGTCGGATTCACCCACGGCCAGTGTCTGGCTTCGAGCACGCGTGCTCGGTCACAGTGGCGGAACCGCCCCGGAGTCTCACCGGGTTCCTGCGCCGTGGATCCCAGGCAGCCTACGGGAGGATGGGACGCGTGCAGGAGTCGGTGTACCTCGTGAGGCACGGGGAGTCGGAGTGGAACATCAGCGGCGTGACGCAGGGGCAGACCGCCCATCCCCGACTCACCGTTCGGGGGCGCGAACAGATGGTCGCCGCTGCCGCGAGAATCGCGGGCCTCGTGTCCGGGGAGGGGGCTGTGCACGTGACATCGAGCGATCTGGGCCGAGCGGTCGCGGGCGCCGAGATCATGGCCCGGCGGTTGGGGGCGAGTCGTGGGGAGGACGTCCGGCTGCGCGAGCGTTCCTTCGGCCTGTTCGAGGGGACACGGCACACTCGCACCGTCGCGTGGACCGGCGGGGCTTCCCTGGTGGCTCTCGCCCACGGTGGCGTAGAGGATTCCGCCAGTGCGTGCAGCCGGGGCCAAGCAGCCCTGGGCTCCCTGGCTGAAGGGGTGACCCACGTGGTCGTGGGTCACGGCGAACTCTTCCGCCTGCTGCCTGGAGGTACCGAGCTGGGCGTGGTCGGCAATGGCGACGTGCTTGTGTGGGACGGAACGTCGGTACGTCGGGCGTGACGGTGGCATCTCTCGTGCTGCGCCGAGAACCGGCGGGCGGTAGGGAGACGAGGGCCGTCCCTTGGACTTGACCGGGTCGAGCCCCGACGTCCTACCGGCGGTGGGCTGCGTCGACGCTCAGGAGCGCACCGGTGGCGGGGGCCCGGCGTCGCCCGTGATCGGTCGCGGTATGGTCGCCCAAGCCAGTCGTACTCCCAGGTGGAGTCAGGGAATCCGGTGAAAGTCCGGAACTGACGCGCAGCGGTGAGGGGACGGGACGGACACGCCAGCAATGGCAGCCACTGGGGTCTTCGGATCCTGGGAAGGCGTCCTCTCCCGGTTGATCCGAGTCCGAAGACCTGCTGGCCCTGACGACAACCGTCGTCGGGTCATGATGGGTCCCGCGTACGGGCCCGGACTCGAAACATGGTGATTTTCGGTGATCCGGTCACGTCCCGACCGTTGTCCTGGCGCCCTGCGCCCGTGGGCCGCGACCGATGGTCTTCTCGTCCGACTGCGTCTGCCGGGCGGTCACGTGACGTGCCGCGAGCTGCTCGAGCTGCTCACGTTCGCGGAGCGACACGGCGACGGACGGGTGTACGTCACCACCCGTACCAATCTTCAGGTCCGCGGCCTGCCTGCCACCCCGGGGACCGATCAGCTCCCCCAGGACGTGCTGAACGCGCTCGAGGTCACGGGCCTCCTTCCCAGCCGAACGCACGACCTGGCGAGGAACATCATGGCGTCGCCCCAGACGGGACTGGCCGGCGGTCGCGCCGACCTACGTCCCATGGTGAGGGCACTGGACGCTGCCCTGCTGAGTGAGCCTGCGCTCGGTGCGCTGCCCGGCCGCTTTCTCTTGGTGCTCGATGACGGTCGCGGTGACCTGCTCGATCGCACCTGCGACCTCGGGTTCGTCGTGCTCGACTCCCACTCCGCGCAGCTGAGGATCAGCACGGGGTGGGGACCGGTGGTCGGGCTGGACGTGGTGATTGGTCGCCTGATCCAGCTCGCGCACCGGTTCCTCGACGTCCGGGGCATCGGACCACAGGCGCCGTGGCACGTCCACGAGCTACCAGCACCGTTGGCAGCGTCCGTGCCGCCGTCCCCACACCTACCCGCCGCAGCACCACCACTTCCGTACGGGCGTGTCCTCGGTGGGGAACACGTCCCCGTGCCCGAGGACGGACTGGACCGTCCCGCCGTGGAGCGGCTCTGCGCCGCGGCGTCCACACTCGTCGTCACCCCGTGGCGTGGCGTTCTCATTCCCGAGGAGACCCCGTGAGCACCACCTCGGCCTTCCAGCCCCGGCGTCCGGGGCGTCACTACCCCTACACCGACCGGGGACCGGCGATCTACGTCGACTCGTTCGCCACCATCCGCCGCGAGGCTGACCTCTCGAAGGTCCCGGTGAACGCCGAGAAGGTGGCCGTCCGGATGATCCATGGCAGCGGGCAGGTCGACCTGGTCGACGATCTGGTCATTCACCGGGAGCTCGTGCAGGCCGCCCGGGCGGCCCTGGAGGCGGGGGCGCCCGTGCTCTGCGACGCCACGATGGTGGTGAAGGGCGTGACGCGCAGCCGTCTTCCCGCCGACAACGACGTGCTCTGCACCCTGAACGACCCCGCGGTGCCGGCCCTTGCCGACGCGTGGGGCACCACCCGCACGGCGGCCGCGGTGTCGCTGTGGGAGCCGCACCTCGAAGGTGCGGTCGTCGCCATCGGTAATGCGCCCACCGCCCTCTTCCACCTGCTCGAGATGCTGGTCGACGGCGCCCCGCGTCCCGCAGCGATCGTCGGCTGCCCTGTGGGCTTCATCGGCGCCGCCGAGTCCAAGCAGGCCCTCGAGGACTTTCGCGTCGACCACGGGATCGACATCCCGTTCGTCACCGTGCGCGGACGTCGGGGCGGTTCCGCCATGACGTCGTCGGCCCTCAACGCGCTGGCACAGGAGCAGGAATGAGCACGACCACCATCCCCGTCAGCGGTCACTTCTCCGGGGTCGGCGTCGGCCCCGGCGACCCGGAACTGATCACCCTCAAGGCCGCTCGACTGATCGAGAACGCCGACGTGATCGCGTACCACGCGGCCCGCGACAAGCAGTCCAACGCGCGACGAATCGCCGTGGAGCTCTTCCCCACCGGTGTGCTGGAGGAGGAGCTGACTTACCCGATCACCACAGGCACGACCGACCACCCCGGCGGGTACACCGGGGTGCTCGCGGAGTTCTACGAGGAGTCGGCCGAGCGCCTGGCCGCCCACCTCACGGCCGGTCGTAACGTCGTGCTCCTCTCGGAGGGAGACCCGCTGTTCTACGGCTCGTACATGTACATGCATGACCGGCTGGCCGATCGCTTCCCGACCGAGATCGTGCCGGGCGTCCCTGCCTTCCTGGCCGCCACCGCCGCGACCGCGAGTCCACTCGTGCGTCAGACCGACGTGCTGACTGTGCTGCCCGGGACCCTGCCCGAGCCCGAGCTCGCGCGACGGCTGGCCGACACCGACGGCGCGATCATCATGAAGCTGGGGCGCACCTTCCCGGCCGTACGCCGTGCTCTCGCCGCAGCGGGGCGCCTTGACCATGCTCTGTACGTAGAGCGCGCCTCGATGCCGGAGGAGCGCTGGATCTCGGTGAGGGACGTCGATGAGGCATCGGTGCCGTACTTCTCGCTGATCGTGGTCACCGGCGACAGCCTCAACGGACGGCGCTCGCGTGAGTGCGGCAAGCACGCCGTCGCGGCCGCGCTCCCGGCCCGCGACGTGGCCCCGGCCGAACTGCTGGTCGTCGGGCTCGGGCCGGGCCCAGAAGGCTGGCTCACGCCGGAGGTGAGCGCGGCGCTGGCCGACGTCGACCACGTCGTGGGATACGCGCCGTACATCAACCGGGTGCCGCAGCGAGCAGGACTGACCCGACACGCGTCGGGCAACACCGTCGAGGTCGACCGGGCCGGGTTCGCGTTGGACCTCGCCAAGCGCGGCGAGAAGGTCGCCGTCGTCTCGGGCGGCGACGCGGGTGTGTTCGGCATGGCCGCCGCTGTCTTCGAGGCCGCCGAGGACCCGGCGTACGCCGACGTCTCCATCCGGGTGCTTCCCGGGGTGAGCGCGGTGCAGGCCGTGGCCGCCCGCGCGGGCGCCCCCGTCGGGGCCGACTTCGCGGTGATGAGCCTCTCTGACCGCCTCAAGCCGTGGGAGGTCGTCGAGAAGCGGCTACGGGCTGTGGCCGAGGCGGACCTCGTCCTCGCCATCTACAACCCGGCCTCACGCAGCCGCACCGAGCAGGTCGCGACGGCACGCCGGGTCTTGCTGGAGCACAAGAGTCCGGACACCGTCGTCGTCGTGGGACGCGACGTCGGGCGCGCGGAGGAGGCCTTGACCGTGACCACGCTGGGTGAGCTCGACCCCGCCACCATCGACATGAAGTGCCTGCTCATCGTGGGCGCCTCGTCGACGCGCGTCTCGCCCGCAGGCGTCTGGACCCCGAGGTTCGTGCGATGACCGTGCACTTCGTGGGCGCTGGACCGGGTGCCGCCGACCTGCTGACCGTGCGGGCCACCCGGCTGCTGGCGTCGGCCGACCTGGTGCTCTATCCGGGCACCTACCTCGACCCGGAGGTGCTCGCCCACTGCGGCCCACGGGCGACGCTCGTGGACACTCAGGACCTCGACCTCGACCAGATCACGGCATTGCTCGTGGACGGCTTCCGGACCGGACGCGTGATTGTCCGCCTCACCTCCGGCGACCCGTCGCTGTACTCCGCACTGCACGAGCAGACCAAGCGGCTCGACGCCGCCGGCGTGACGTGGTCGGTGACGCCCGGCGTGCCCGCGTACGCCGCGGCGGCCGCGCGGGTGGGCAGCGAACTGACAGTGCCTCTGGTAGCGCAGTCCGTGGTGCTGACGCGCACGAGGGCCCGGTCGACCGCGATGGGCGCGGGGGAGTCGCTGACAGACTTCGCCGCCACCGGCGCGACCCTGGTGCTTCACCTGGCGATCACCCGGACGCGGACCCTGATGGGCCAGTTGGAGCCGGTCGTCGGTGGAGACTGCCCGGTGGTGGTCGTGTACCGGGCCAGCCAGCCAGAGGAGCTGGTGCTGCGCGGAACTGTCGACACGATCGCCGAGGCCGTGGAGACGGCCGGACTGCGACAGGCGGCCGTCGTTCTGGTGGGCCGTGCGCTGGCCGAACCCGCGGAGCGTGCGGGCGGGGAATCCCACCTCTACAGCCCCGGACGCGATCGGTTCGTCAAGCGGCTGCTGGACTAGAACACAATCCCCGGAGACTCTGTGTCTTCCCGGGTTCCGGTGTCCGTCGGAGGGCCCTCCCTCAGCCGTCGACGCGGTCGCTGGCCGCGCGGAGCCGCTCGATGTGCTCGGACGCCTCGGCCTTGCTCAGGTCCGCGGGCAGGGTCTCCCCGGCCTCGCGGGCCAAGGTGTCGAGGTAGGAGCGCTGGGCGCCCGTCATGGGCTCGTCCCCGGTCACCCAGTCCGAGGGGTCCTTCTCCGTGGCGTCGGTGCTGGGGGCCTCGGCTCCCAGAACGTCGTTTGGGCGTGTTCGCACTGGTGTTCGACTCGGTCATGCGTCCACCGTGGCACGGACCGGGCTCGGACCCTGCCACCCGGGCGGGTGGCCTCGGGCTGCGCCGGCCGCGACCGATAGGGTCGCGGCCGACGTACGCGGCAACAGTGCGCACGCTCGCGGGGCGGTAGCTCAGTCGGTCAGAGCAGAGGACTCATAATCCTTGGGTCGTGGGTTCGAGCCCCACCCGCCCTACTCCGAGGGCTGCGGCAGCTCGTCGGGCAGCTCCTCGCAGTCGATCTTCGGGTTCACACCGACGTAGTTCAGCGGACCGGCCACGACCGTCAGTGCGGTGTCACCGATCGTCTTGCAGCTCACGTCGCGGTCGTCACCGAAGTAGCCCCGCTGGGCTGCGGCGACCACACCGATCACGAGCCACACCACCACCAGGATCCCGACGATCCCTCTCACACCTCCACGCATGACGCACCTCCCTGTTCCGCCCCGGGACCCGGGGCACACGCCGGACGCTTACCCGGGGGTGCGTGCGGCCATCCCACCCCACCGGCGGTCCCACCCGTGCGGATGGGTCCGGCGCCGTGCTCCCGGGGTCCCGGGGTCCCGGCCGACCGTGGCGTGTCCCCGGGACCCGTGCGTCGTTGAGACCGTCGTCACCCCCCGACCACAGGAGAACCCGTGCGCCGTCCCGCCCTCGCCGCCCTCGTGGCGACCTCCACGCTCGCGCTGCTGGCCCCGTCCCTCGGCTCCCTCAGTGCCACCGCGGCACCGGGCGCACCGGGCGCCCTGAGCGCGCAGGCGCAGCGGCGGGCAGAGGCCGACTTCGGCGGGGTGCGCAACATCCTGCCGCCGGGATCGAACGGCAATGCCACGGCGCTGGACCTGCTGGCCCTGGGGGGCACCACCGCCGACGAGTCGACGCCGACCAACTTCGCCGACCAGCTCGAGGTCTACGACGCCCTGACCACCGCGGAGCCCGACGCCCTGACCGGCACCGACCTCGACCGGTTCTTCAAGGACGCCTCCTTCACGCCGCAGGAGGTCGTGTCCACCGAGAGCCCCCGTGAGGGCGTGGTCATCGAGCGTGACCAGTGGGGAGTCCCCTTCATCACCGGGGAGACCTTCGAGGACGTCGAGTACGGCGCCGGCTACGCAGCCGTGCAGGACCGGATGTTCCTCATGGACGTCCTGCGCCACACGGGTGCAGCCCGGATGACCGAGTTCGTGGGGGACACCCCCGGCAACGTCGCGATGGACCAGGCCCAGCTGCGCTCGGCCTTCTACACCCGCGAGGAGGCGGCTGCCCAGATCGACATCGCCGCCGAGCGGGCGGAGGCCGCCGGCGCGGACGCCGAGCGTCTCGAGGCGGGCGTGGACGCCTTCATCGCGGGCATCAACGACGCCCAGGCCGACCTGTGCCCGGTGGTCGTGGCGCCCTCCTGCCCCGCCGAGTACGCCGTGCTGCAGAAGCAGCCCCGGGACTGGGACCGGGCCGACGTCGTCTACGTCGCCTCGCTGGTCGGCGGGATCTTCGGCAAGGGCGGTGGCGGCGAGGCCGCCAACGCCGACTGGTACCAGCGGCTCGTCGACGCCCTGGGTGCCGCGCGCGGCACCGCGGCCTACCGCGACCTGCGCGAGAAGGAGGACCGCGAGGCACCGGTGACCACGACGGTCGCTGCGCCGTACGGCAGCGAGGCGTTCCGCCCCGGCAAGCCCGGCGTCGCGCTCCCGGACCTCGACGGACCCTCGGGTGGCGGGACCGGCGAGCCCGTCGGTGCCACCGCGAGCCGGGTCGCCTCACCCGGTGCGGTCGAGCCGCTCCTGGAGCTGCCCGGCGGCATCGAGGTGCCCCTCGAGCCGCGCGGCATGAGCAATGCGCTCCTGGTCACCGGCAAGGAGTCGACGACCGGCAAGCCGCTGGCCGTCATGGGCCCGCAGACCGGCTACTACGCTCCGCAGCTGCTGGTCGAGCAGGTGCTCATGGGCCCGGGCATCCGCGCCCGGGGCGTCGCCTTCGCCGGCACCAACCTCTTCGTCCAGCTCGGCCGCGGCACCGACTACGCCTGGTCGGCGACCAGCGCCGGCTCCGACAACATCGACACCGTGGTCGAGCGGCTGTGCAACGTCGACGGCAGCGAGCCGAGCGTGGAGTCGACGGGCTACCGCGTGGGCGAGCGGTGCGTGGAGATGGAGCAGTTCGTCCACACCCAGACCACCACCCCGAACGCCACCGCCCCCACGCCGCCGACCACCTACGAGTTCCAGGTGCTGCGCACCCGCCACGGCATCGTCCAGGAGCGCACCACCGTCGACGGTGAGCCCGTCGCCGTGGTCAAGCAGCGTTCCACCTACGGCCGTGAGGTCGACTCGGTGATCGGGTTCAGCCAGCTGAACGACCCGGGCTTCGTGCGTGATGCCCGCACCTTCCAGCGGGCCGCGGGCAACATCGACTTCACGTTCAACTGGTTCTACGCCGACGACCGCGACATCGCCTACTTCTCCTCGGGGCTGCTGCCGCAGCGGGCCCGCGGGGTCGAGCCGGACCTGCCGCGCTGGGGGGAGAAGAAGTACGACTGGAAGGGCTGGCTGCCCTACGCCGCCCACCCGCGCGAGATCGACCCCGACCGCGGCTACCTGGTGTCCTGGAACAACAAGCCCGCCCCCGGCTTCACCGCCGCCGACGACAACTGGTCCTACGGCTCGGTCTACCGCTCCGCAGCCCTGGAGGACCGGGTCCGCGCGGCCACGCGGGGCACGCGCCGCGTCGACCTGCCGACCGTGGTCGGGATCATGTCGGAGGCCGCCACGGTCGACTCGCGCGCCGCCGCCACGCTGCCCGAGCTGCTCGCGGTCCTCGGCCGCGACCTCGACGGGGACGAGCAGGCGCAGCGGGCGGTCGGGCTGCTGCGTGCGTGGCTCGCCGACGGCGCCCCTCGCGTCGACCGGGACCGCGACGGTGCGTACACCCACGAGCAGGCCATCGCGCTGTTCGACACCTGGTGGCAGGACGGCCAGGAGTCGGTGGCCCGCGACGTGCTGCGCGGCCGGCTGGGCGACCTCGTCGCGGCGCTGCCCCAGGGTCTCGACGACCACCCCCGCCACGGGATCGGCTCGGCCTGGAACGGCATCGCCTGGTACGGGTACGTCGACAAGGAGCTGCGCTCGGTCCTCGGTCGACGGGTCCAGGACCCCTACCGCCTCACCTACTGCGGCGACGGCCGCCTGCAGGCCTGCCGCACCGACCTGGTCGCCTCCTTCCGGGACGCGGTCGCCCGGGCCCTCGCGGCCCAGGAGGTCGCGTCGGTCGAGGAGCTGACCTACGACAAGACCCAGGACCAGATCCGCGCGGTCACCGGTGGCGCCGTCGGCGTACGACCCATCGACTGGCAGAACCGGCCCACGTTCCAGCAGGTGGTCGCCTTCGAGGGTCACCGACCGCGCTGAGTCCTACCGGCCGGCCCGCCGCACCCTGCCCGGGGTGGGGCAGGGTCGGCCGGGACCTGTTCACCTTGCGCTGGCAGGATGCGCCCATGCTGGCCGTCCCCAAGCACGGGTTCGTCGTCCTCGCGGTGCCGAAGTCCGGGTCGACCGCCCTCGAGGCCGCCTTCACCAAGCACGCGCAGCTGGTCACCTCCGGCCCGCCGTCGCTGAAGCACGTGACCGCCCGGGAGTTCGAGGCGCGCTTCGTGCCGCTGCTCGCCGAGCACGGCTACGCCCGCTCCGACTACGAGGTGACCGCCCTCCTGCGCGAGCCGGTCTCGTGGCTGGCGTCGTGGTGGCGCTACCGGTCCCGGCCCGGGATCGCCGGCAAGCGCAGCTATGTCGGCGACCTGGGCTTCGACGAGTTCGTCGGACGCGTCGTGAGCGGAGAGATCCGGTTGCGCCCGCAGACCGACTACGTCACCGGCGAGGACGGCCACCTGGGCGTGGATCGGCTCTGGCGCTACGACGACCTCGAGGTCGCGTTCGAGTGGATGCGTGGCAAGGTCGGCAAGAAGAAGGTCCGGCTGCCCCAGCGCAACGTCTCCCCGCCCCGCGAGCACGAGGTCAGCGCTTCGACGCGGGCGCTGATCGAGGAGGCGTACGCCGCCGACCTCACGCTCTACCGCTCGATCGGGTGATATTTTCGCCGCGCGTGGGCTGACCCGGCCAGCGCTCCGCCCTTCCCTCATGAGGTTTCCGTGACCGAGCCGGCCGACCGCGCCCCGGAGCCCCGGGCCCCACGCACCGGCCGTCGTCGCGCCACCACCCCTCGTCAGTCCCGGGCGGCCCGCAAGGCCAGCGCCCTCGGGCGAGCCCAGGCGCTGCCGGCAGCGGTGGCGCCGGACGGGGCCGCGCCGATGGTCCCCTCGCGTCCCGTCGGTCACCGGGCGCGACGGCGTCCCTGGCGCCGCGCCGCCGGCCTGCCCGGCACGCTCGCCGTCACCCTGCTGGGCGCCCTCGTGCCCGGCAGCGGCTTCCTGTGGACGGGCCGTCGCCTGCTCGGCGTGCTGGTGCTCCTGCCGACCCTCGCGCTGGCCGGCTTCGCTGGCTGGTACGCCGCCCGCGACCTCGACGCGGCGCTCGACCTCGCCCTGGACCCGACCCGGCTGAAGGTCGCGGCCGGCGTCATCGTCGCCGCCCTGGCCGTGTGGGCCGTGGTGGTCTACCTGACCTACCGCCAGGTGCGACCCACCCAGCGCCGCCCGTGGACGACCCTGGTCGGCCACGCCTTCGTGCTGGCCCTGGTGGGGGTGGTCGGTGCGCCGTTCGCGGTCGCCGCACGCTACGCCACCGTCCAGGCGGACCTGGTGGAGACCGTCTTCAGCGACAACACCACCTCCACGATCCCGCGCGACGTGACCGCCGAGGACCCCTGGGGCGGCCGCGACCGGGTCAACGTCCTGCTCCTCGGCGGTGACGGGGGAGAGGGGCGCGACGGTGTCCGCACCGACACCGTCATCCTCGCCAGCATCGACACCCTCACGGGCAAGACCCTGCTCTTCAGCCTGCCGCGCAACATGGTCAACGCCCAGTTCCCCGAGGACAGCCCGCTCCGCGACCTCTACCCGACGGGCTTCACGCTGCCCGGCGACCCGGGCTCCTCGATGCTCAACGCGATCTACAAGGTGGTCCCCGACCTGCACCCCGGCGTGCTGGGCCAGAGCACCAACGAGGGCGCCGACGCCCTCAAGCAGGCGGTCGGCGGCAGCCTGGGCCTCGACGTCGACTACTACGTCCTGGTCAACCTCGCGGGCTTCCAGGAGATCGTCGACGCCATCGGCGGGATCACCGTCAACGTCAACACCCGCGTCGCGATCAACGGCAACACCGACGCCGGCATCCCACCGACCGGCTGGATCGAGCCCGGCCCCGACCAGGAGCTCGACGGCTTCCGGGCGCTGTGGTTCGCCCGCGGTCGCTACGGCAGCGACGACTACGAGCGGATGGACCGCCAGCGGTGCGCCGTGGCGGCGATGATCGAGGCTGCCGACCCGATCACCCTGCTGCGCCGCTACACCGCGCTGGCCGCGGCAGGCAAGGACGTCGTCTACTCCGACATCCCGCAGCGGCTGCTGCCGGCCTTCGCCGGGCTGGCGCTGAAGATGAAGGACGCCAAGGTCCGCTCGGTCGTCTTCCGCACCAGCGAGGCCTTCTTCTCCGGCGACCCCGACTTCGACTACCTCCGCGAGACCGTCGCCAAGGCCATCGACCCGCCCGAGCAGCGCCGCAAGAAGGACGACCCCGCACGCCCCAAGAACACCGCGAACTCCTGCGCCTACGACCCGGTCGACCCGACCGCGCCGCCGACCGAGGAGCAGGTGGACAGCGTCACGGCCGAGGAGGCCACCCTCGACTGAGGCGTGGCTGCCGCGCGGCCTGCCTGGTCAGTCCTGGCCGGCGCCGAGCGCGGCCTGGTAGCGCTCCTGGTACGCCGCGAGCGCCTCGCGACCCCGTGCCAGCGCCTCCTCGACCTGCCCGAGCAGCGCCTCGGCGCCCTCGGTGGTGCCGGTGTCGGCGATCGCCTCGATGAGCCGCACCGCCTCCCCGGCGTACCCGACCCCGAGGTTGAGCGCGCCCCCGGCCAGCTTGTGCGAGGAGTGCCTCAGGGCGGTGGCGTCGCCGGCGGCGATCGCCGCGCGGATGTCCTCCATCCCGGTCACGCTGTTGCGCATGAAGTTGCCGATCGCCCGGTCGAGGTAGGCGGTGCTCCCGGGGTCCAGGTCGAGCAACATGTCGAGCCGGTCGGTGTCCAGCCCGTCCTGGTCAGGGTCCGCGGCCGTGTCCGCGCCGGCGTCGGGGGTCGGGGTGTCGTGCTCCACGGGAGTGCCTTCCAGCCAGTGCGACAGGGTCGCCGCGAGTGCCGCCGGGTCGACGGGCTTGGTGAGGTAGTCGTCCATGCCGGCGGCCAGGCAGCGCTCGCGCTCCCCGTCGACGGCGGCGGCGGTCATGGCGATCACGGGGGTACGCCGCCCGGTGCCCCGCTCTGCCTCCTGCTCGCGCAGGGCGCGGGTCGCGGCGTACCCGTCGAGCACCGGCATCTGCACGTCCATCAGGACCGCGTCCCACCCGCCGGCGGCCCAGGCGGCCAGGCCTGCTCGGCCGTCGTCGACCACGTGGTGGTCGTAGCCCAGGAACTCCAGGATCCCCGCGGCGACCATCTGGTTGACCGGGTTGTCCTCGACCACCAGCACCCGGCGCTCGTCCGAGGGTGAGGACGCGCCCGGCGTGGCGTCGGCGTGCGGCAGGCCGGCCGGACCCGGGTCGCGCGCCGGGACGGAGCCGGCCCCGCCGTCGCCGTCCAGGAGGTCCAGCACCGTGCTGCGCAGCACCCCGGAGGGCACCGGCTTCACGACCAGGTCGTCGATGCCGGCCGCCTCGACCTCCTGGCGCGAGACCTCGGTGAGGGAGGTGAGCACCAGCAACCGCAGGTCCTCGCCGCCGGGCTCGGCGCGCAGCCGCCGGGCCAGCCACAGTCCGTCGTGGTGCGGCATCGCCATGTCGAGCAGCACCGCCTCGAACGGCAGCCCGCGCGAGGCCGCGGAGCGGACGGCCGCGAGCGCCTCGACGGCGGAGTCGACGGCCACCGCGCGGACCCCCCACCAGCCCAGCTGCTCGGCCAGGATCGTCCGGTTGTGCGGGTTGTCGTCGACCACGAGCACCCGGCGGCCGCCGAGGACGCTGCGGGCGTGCTGGTCGGCGCTGTCGTCCAGGGTGCCCGCCGAGGGGCGCATCAGCACGGTGACCACGAAGACGGAGCCGCCGCCGGGGTTGTCGTGGTGGCTGATGCTGCCGCCCATGGCCTGCACGATCTCGCGGCAGATCGCCAGGCCGAGCCCGGTGCCGCCGTACACGCGGGTGGTGGAGGTGTCGGCCTGGGTGAAGGGCTCGAAGAGCGCCTCGACCTTCTCGGCCGGGACCCCGATGCCGGTGTCGCTGACCGCGATCCGCAGGACGGTCCGGTCCTCGGGGCCGGGCTCGGCGGTCGCGCGGACGACGACCTCGCCCTCGTCGGTGAACTTCACCGCGTTGGACACCAGGTTGGTGAGGACCTGCGCCAGGCGCGTGGGGTCGCCCGCCAGCATCCGGGGCACCTCGGGTGCGCAGGAGACGACCAGCTCCAGCCCCTTGGTGCGGGCGGACTCGCCGAGCACGCCGACCACCTGCTCGACGACCTCGCGGACCTCGAAGTCGAGCACCTCCAGCTCGAGGTGGCCAGCCTCGATCTTGGAGAAGTCGAGGATGTCGTTGAGCACGCCGAGCAGGGCCCGGCTCGCCACCTGGACCCCCGCGGCGAGCCGCTGCTGGTCGGGGTCGAGCTCGGTGCGGAGCAGCAGGTCGTTGAGGCCGATGACGCCGTTGAGCGGGGTGCGGATCTCGTGGCTCATCGTGGCCAGGAAGTCCGACTTCATCCTCGAGGCCTCCATGGCTCCGTCGCGGGCCTGCTCCAGCTCCGCCGCGGTGCGCTCGCGCCAGGCGACGCGGGCCATCTGGTCGGCGACGTGGAGCACCATCTGCTCGATCATCGCGTGCCGGAAGAGCGGGGGAGCCGACGTGATGGTGACGACCGCCAGGACCTCGTCGTCCAGGAGCACCGGGAAGGCGATCGTCAGCCGCGCCTCGTCCCAGACGGGCGCCCGCTGCTCGAGCGCCCGGTGGGCCAGGGCCAGCTCGCGATCCTCTCGCTCCGGGTCCGGCACCTCGCCGGGCACCGCGATGGGGACCAGCCGTCCGTCGTCGTACCGGAAGCCGACCGCGCGCTCCCAGTCGTCGTGCAGCAGCACGAGCTCGCGGGCCCGCAGGAGCAGCTCGTCGAGGCTGGAGGCGGCGTTGGCCGCGCTGGCCACGGCCTGCATGAGGGTGTTCTGCGTGACCTGGTCCTCGAGGGCGATCCGGGTCTCGACGACCTCGGTGACGTCCTGCAGGGTCCCTGAGAGCAGCAGCCGCCCGTCCCGGTCGTGGTGCACGACGCCCCGCCCGCGCGTCCACATCCACCGCTCGTCGGCGAGCACGCGCACGGTCACGTCGAAGGAGCCGCCCTCGCCGATCGCGGTCTCGACCGCCTCCTCGACGAGCGGCTGGTCCTCGGGGTGCACCTGGTCCAGGAACCGCTCGTAGCCCCACGGCCGGGTGGCGCTGGAGGAGCCGAACATGGCGTCGACCTCCTGCGACCCGGTGATCGTGTCGGAGGTCAGGTCCCACTCCCAGCTCCCGATCCGCGCGATCCGCTGCGCCTCCGCGAGGCTGCGACGGCTCGACCGGAGGGCCTGCACGATCTCGTGGCGGGAGGTGTAGTCGCTGAAGACCGTGCACAAGCCCGGTCGGCCCGGCTCGAGCTCGACCAGCGACTCGCGCACCAGGCACCAGACCAGGCTGCCGTCGGCGCGGACGACCTGGACCTCGACCTCGCCGTCGTTGATCCGGCCCTCCCGCACCTGGCGCAGGTGCTCGTCGAGCTGGACACGACCCAGCTCGTCGACGATGTCGTACATCGAGACCTCGGCCATCTCCTCGTGGGAGACGCCGTAGAGCCTGGCCATGGCGGCGTTGGCGTGGACGGTCCGGCCATCGAGGTCGATGACCCAGATGCCGTCGGGGGAGCCCTCGACGACGTCGCGGTACAGACCCGCCAGGTCCACGTCCCACCTCCCCGGCCACGCTGCCGATCCCGTGCTGCCCACCCTAGGGGCTGGCGAGCGGCCGAGGGCCAGGTCGGGCAAAGGCCCGGCGCGTCCCTGTCAGCTCGTCAGCCAGGGGCCTCGGGAGGAGGCTCAGATGGTGCGCGCGCCGGCGATGAGCAGCGAGCCGTCGGGCTGCTGCTCCAGGGTCAGCTCGACCACGTCGGTGCGTCGCTGCCCGTTGCCCAGCACGTAGGAGTACTCGTAGGTGACGGTGCCCTGCTCGGCGTCGGTGCCGCGGATGTTGAACCCCGTCACCTCGCGCACGCCGCCCCAGAAGCCGGTGTAGCCGTCCAGCCCCTGGCTGGCCTCCTGGTACGGCGGGGTGAGCAGCTCGAAGCCGGCCGCGGGGTCGGCCACCGCCGTCTCGACGTACGACGTCGCGAACTGCTCCAGGTCCTCGGCCGTCACCGGCTCCGGCTCGCTCGGGGCCTCCTGCGACGGGCCGGCCGCAGCCGGCGCGGTCGGTTCCTGCGGGTCGTCGTCGCCGCGGCCCTGGCCCAGCACGAACGCCAGGACGATGACGGCTGCGCCGGCCACCAGGCCGAGCAGCACCGGCACCGTCCGGCCCCCTCGACGCTGCGGCGAGCCGGTCGCGGCGGCGGCGCTGCCGGGAGGCCGGCCCCGGCGCTGGCCCGGGGAGTCGGAGGAGACGGGGGAGTCGGGGGAGTCGGGGGACGCGACCACGGGCTGCGGGCCGGTCGTCACGGCCGGCACCGCGGACAGGACCTGGGTCCCCTCGGTCCGGCCGCCCCCGGCGGCCGCGGGCGCGCGGACCGCCTCGGCAGCGGGCAGGGCCGCGGTGTCCTCGGCGCCCGCCGGCAGGCCGGCGGCCCCGCCGACGGTGCTCGGCCCCTCGAGCAGGAAGTCGCGCACCTGCGCCATCGACCAGCGCGCGGCCGGGTCGCGGTGCATCGTCGCCTCCAGGACCGGCCCCAACCAGCCCGGGTCGGGGACCCGCGGCGGCTCCTCGTGCACGATCCGGAAGAGCGCGCCGAGCACGTTGTCGGTGACCTCGTACGGCGGGTGGCCGGTCAGCGCGTGGAAGAGCGAGGCCCCCAGCGACCAGACGTCGCTGGCGTCGGTGGCCGTGCCGCCCGAGGCGACCTCGGGCGCGAGGTAGGCGGGCGATCCCGTGACCAGGCCGGTCTGGGTGAGGGAGGCGTCGGCGTCGGCGCGGGCGATCCCGAAGTCCGACAGCTTCAGCTGCCCGTCCTCGCCCACCAGCATGTTGGACGGCTTGACGTCACGGTGGACGATGCCGGCCTCGTGCGCGGCGGCCAGTGCGTCGGCGGCCTGGCCGAGCAGGGCCGCGGCGGCGTCGGGCAGCAGCGGTCCGCGGGCGCGCAGCAGTCCGGAGAGGTTGGTGCCCTCGACGTACTCCATGACGAGGTACTGCTGCTCCTCCTCGTCCACGAGGTCGTAGACCGCGACGACGTGGGGGTGGCTGAGCCGTGCCGCGAGCCTGGCCTCCCGCTCGGCCCGCTCGAGGTCGGGGCTCTCGGCGCCCGGGGCCAGCCCCAGCCGCTTGACCGCGACCTCGCGTCCGAGCACCTCGTCGCGACCCAGCCAGACGGCGCCCATGCCGCCCCGGCCGAGCTCACGGTCCAGCGAGTACCTGCCAGCGATCACTGATGGGCACCTCCTCAGCCCGTCAGGATAGGTGCACCGGTGCGGGGCACTGCTCCCTCGTGCGGGTGGGCGGAACCCGATGGGTGTGCGACGTGGTCATGAGGCAGGCTTGGACCGCGCGCCCGCTCCCGGGCGGCGCACCCATGACGACGGCCGGGCTCCCGGCCCGCGGACGGAAGGCGGCACGGTGTCCCTCGACCCCACCCTCCTCGACGACCTCGAGTGGCGCGGCCTCATCGCGCACTCGACGGACCTCGACGCCCTGCGCGAGGCGCTCACGTCGGGCAGCGTGCGGTTCTACGTGGGCTTCGACCCGACCGCGCCGAGCCTGCACTTGGGCAACCTGATGCAGATCCTGACCGCCAAGCGGCTCCAGGACGCGGGCCACACGCCGTACGCGCTGGTGGGCGGTGCGACCGGCATGATCGGCGACCCCCGTGACTCCGGGGAGCGCACCCTCAACGACGCCGCCACGGTCTCGGAGTGGGTGGGCCGGGTACGCCGCCAGATCGAGCCGTTCCTGTCGTTCGAGGGCGCGAACGCCGCGACCATGGTCAACAACCTGGACTGGACCCAGGGCCTGTCGACCATCGACTTCCTGCGCGACATCGGCAAGCACTTCCCGGTCAACCGGATGCTGGCGCGCGAGACCGTCAAGCGCAGGCTGGAGGCCGGAGGCATCTCCTACACCGAGTTCTCCTACGTCCTGCTGCAGTCGATGGACTTCCTCTCCCTCTACCGCGAGCACGGGGTCACGCTGCAGTTCGGCGGCTCCGACCAGTGGGGCAACATCACCGGCGGCGCGGAGCTGATCCGTCGCGCGACCGGCGACTCCGTGCACGCCTTCGCGACGCCGCTGATCACCAAGGCGGACGGCACGAAGTACGGCAAGACCGAGGGCGGCGCCCTGTGGCTCGACCCGGAGATGCTCTCGCCGTACTCCTTCTTCCAGTTCTGGCTCAACGTCGAGGACGAGAAGGTGGGCGAGCTGCTGCGCATCTTCACGTTCCTGCCGCGCGAGGAGATCGAGGCGCTCGAGGCCACGCACGCCGAGAAGCCGTTCCTGCGCGCCGGGCAGAAGGCGCTGGCCGAGCACGTGACCACGCTGGTGCACGGGCCTGCGGAGACCGCCCGCATCCAGGCGGCCTCCGCCGCGCTGTTCGGGGGCGGCGACATGAGCACCCTCTCCGCCGACACGCTGGGCGCGGCGCTGCGCGAGGCCGGCGCCGTCACGGTCGAACGGGGCGCCCTGCCGACCATCACCGACCTGCTCGTGGAGACCGGTCTGGCCAAGAGCAAGGGGGAGGCGCGCCGGACGATCGGCGAGGGCGGGGCCTACCTCAACAACACGCGGGTCGAGGACCCCGAGGCCGTCCCGGCGGAGTCGGACCTCATCGGTGGCAGGTGGCTGGTCCTGCGCAAGGGCAAGAAGAGCTTCAAGGGCGTCGAGGTGGCATGAGCCCGGCACCGGGGGCAGCACGCGCGGGTCGGCCCGGGTGGGCCGACCCCTGCCGTCGCGGGTGGCAGGCCGAGCTGGCCGAGCGCGCGCGAGCCGTCCTCCCCGCACCGATGTGGGCCTACCTGGAGTCCGGCGCCCGCGAGGGCGTGACCCGGGACGAGGCCCACGACGCGTGGCGCTCGGTGCGGCTGTGGCCGCGGGTCCTGCACGGGGAGGACGCCCCCGACGCCCGCACGTCGGTGCTGGGCACGCCGGTGCGCACCCCCGTCGGGGTGGCGCCCACGTCGCTGCAGCGGGTCGCGCACCCCGACGGAGAGCTCGCGATGGCCGCGGGCGCGGCCGCGGCTGGCGCAGTGCACGTCGTGTCCAGCAACGCCGGTCACCTGCTCGACGAGATCGGCGCCGCCGCGCGGGCGGTCGACCCCGCCGCCGTGTGGTGGCTGCAGGCCTACCTCCCGCCGGACCGCGAGCAGGCCGCCCCGGTCCTGCGCGCCGCCGCCGCCGCAGGGGCCCGGGCCGTGGCGCTCACTGTCGACACGCCCTTCCCCGGCACGAAGTACGAGCCGGCGGAGGAGGACTGGGAGGGCATCGACCTCTCCTGGCACCGCATCAACTTCACCGACCCAGCGGCCTACCGCCACCACCGCGGCCTCCGCCCGGAGGACCTGGCGTGGATCCGCGAGACCTGCGGGCTGCCGGTCGTGGTGAAGGGAGTGCTGCGACCCGACGACGCACGCCGCTGCGTGGAGGCCGGAGCCGCCGCCGTGTGGGTCTCCAACCACGGGGGGCGTCAGCTCGACCGTGTGGTCAGCACCGCCACCGCCCTGCCCCAGGTCGTCGCCGCGGTGGGAGCCGAGGCCGAGGTGTACGTCGACGGGGGAGTGCGCTCCGGCATCGACGTGCTCACCGCACTGGGACTGGGTGCCCGCGCCGTCCTCGTGGGTCGACCGGCGCTGCACGCGCTCGCCAGCGACGGCGCCGCCGGAGTCGCGGGGCTCCTCGACACGCTCACCGAGGAGCTGCTCGAGGCCCTGGAGCTGGCCGGTTGCGGCTCCCTCCAGGGCGCCAGGACCGTCGTGGCACCCCCCGATTTGTGCAGTCCCTGAGCGTCGTCTACTGTTCTTCTCGTCGCCAGGGAGCGGCGGGGAGCAAGGCCGGTCTGGCCGGGCTCCCGGCCCCGAGGTGACCACCCCAGCACCATCACCACCCGGTCACCGGTGTGTCCGCCACAGCGGCCACCGAAGTACTGGGAGGCGGAGCAATGGGGAAAGGCGAGGGAAAAGCGCGGATTTGCACCGCGAGAAACCAAGCCGCTAACGTAGGACAAGTCAGCGCGGGAATGCGAGCCGAAAGGCGAGTGGCCCGGTGCGTCTGATTCTTGAGAACTCAACAGTGTGTCATAGTCGACGAATTAGTTTGTTATGCCCCGTTGACTGGTCTGAACTTTCGGGTTTTGGTTGGTTGATGGTTTCTTTGACAATGATTCTGACAATTTGCCTGATCGGTGTGAATCGGTTGGGTGTCAGTGTCTCCTGTCAGGCATCTCTTTTTCCATGATCGCGTTTGTGGTTGTGGTGTTGTTTTTCAACGGAGAGT
>NZ_JASBRN010000074.1 GCF_030149505.1 Nocardioides sp. | reverse complement strand
GCCCGTTGGGGGGGTTAGCCCCAACACTTTCACCCCCTACCCTCGCGCTTGGTGTTAAACTGTGTCCGCACTACCCCCGCTCAGCGCTCCCCACGGGCGGTCGGTGCGAACCCGTCCCAACCCTCGGCGGTGGCGACGTGCTCCCAGGCCTCGACGAGCACCGGTGGGGCGCCGACGATCCGGGTGCCAGGGGCCTCGGCGACCCCGGCGAGGAACTCCGCCTCGAAGTCCGCACGCGCCCGCTCGCTCACGAACAGGTAGGTGCCCTCGAACCACTCGCCGCGGCGCATCCGCCACACCTTGAACCGCAGCCCGTCCATGCCGGTGAACCGGGCGTGCGAGGTGGACTCGACGTAGGCGGCGAGCTCGTCGGCGACCCGGTCGGGTACGCCGACCAGCGACCACCGCACCGAGAGGCCGTGCACGGGGCTACTCCTGGTGGCCCGCGCCGACACCGGCGAGCGGGTCCTCGGACCCCAGCCAGGTCAGCAGGGCGCGGGCGCCGAAGCCGGACGGGCCGGTGGTCCACTCGAAGCTCTCCGAGGGCGAGTCGCCGACGGACGCGATGTCGAGGTGCGCCCAGGGGACGTCGCCGGTGAAGTGCTGGAGGAAGAGCGCGGCGGTGATGGCGCCCGGGCCACCTCCGGCGTTGTCGGCATCGGCGACCTTCGAGGCGATCTTCTCCTCGTAGACCGAGGCCAGGGGGAAGCGCCACAGCGGCTCCCCGGCGCGGGTGCCGGCGGCCGCGATGGCGGCGGCCAGACCCTCGTCGTCGGCGAAGAAGCCGCCCGTGCGCTGCCCGAGGGCCACCTTGATCGCGCCGGTCAGGGTCGCGACGTCCACGAGCGCGGCGGGGGCGATCTCGGCGACGGCGTACGCGAGGGCGTCGGCCATGACCAGACGGCCCTCGGCGTCGGTGTTGGTGACCTCGGTGGTGCGGCCGCCGAAGTGGCGGATGACGTCGCCGGGGCGCATGGCGCGGCCGGAGACGGAGTTCTCGGCGCAGGCGAGCAGGCCGACGACCTTGACCGGGCAGTCGACGGCCTCGAGCGCGGCCATGGTGGCGAGCACGACGCCGGCGCCGGTCATGTCGCGCTTCATCGTCGACATCGCCTCGCCGGGCTTGATCGACAGGCCGCCGGTGTCGAAGGTGATGCCCTTGCCGACCAGCACGATCGTGGGCGTGCGGCGCGAGGACTTCCTCGGCGTGTAGTCGAGGCGCACCAGGCGCGGCGGGTTCACCGAGCCCTGGCCGACGCCGAGGATGCCGCCGAAGCCGCCGGCGGCCAGCTGCTGCTCGTCCCAGACCTGGTACTTCAGGCCGGCCCGGTCGGCGACCTCGCGGGCCTGCTCGGCGAGCCAGACGGGGTTCTTCAGGTTGGACGGGACGGTCGCGAGCAGCCGCGCCTGCCAGCCGGCGCCGCCGAGCGCGAGCCCGCGCGAGAGGGCCGGTTGCCGGTCGGTGCCGCAGCCGGCGAGCACCACGCGGCGTACGGGCTCGGACTCCGGCCGTTCCTGGGAGCGCCACGAGAACGAGAACGAGCCCAGCACCACCCCGACGACGAAGGCCTCGAGCCCGGCGTCGTCGGTGATCGCGGCGATCGAGGTCGCCACGGATGCCCGGCCCTTGGTGGCCCGCGCCAGCGTCGCCCCGGCGCGCCGGAGCGCGTCGGTGCCCTGGTCGCCGACGCCGACGAGCAGCACCCAGCGCAGGTCGCCGTCGTCGGGCGAGCCGAGCGGGACCGGCAGCCGCACGACCTCCCCGACCTTGCCGGTCGCCTTCTCGGCCTCCAGCAGGGCCAGCAGGTCGACGCCGAGCTGCCCGGCGAGCTCCTCGGCGCCCGGTCCGAGGACCGGTCCGTCGCCCTCCTCGGGTCCCGCGGGCAGCACGGGCAGCGCGACGACCTCCACACCGCGTACGGCGTGGGGCCCGACGTCGCTGAGCGCGATCTCCGGCGGGGTGACCTGGGTGGGCAGTGCGGGTGCCGAGGGCTCCATCAAGCGGCGATCAGCCGACGACGGCCTTGAGGGCGTCGCCCAGGGCGCCGGCCTCCTCGGCGTTCAGCTCGACGACGAGACGTCCGCCGCCCTCGAGGGGGACCCGCATGACGATGCCGCGCCCTTCCTTGGTGACCTCCAGCGGACCGTCGCCCGTCCGCGGCTTCATCGCCGCCATCGCGCACCTCTTCCTCGTCGTCTTGCCCGAACGGCACAGGACGCGCGGCTCCGAGCGAGCCCGGACCACGCGTGGAGGACCAGTATCCCCCACCGGGAGGGTGATCGGCAGCACAGGGTCCCCGTCGGTGGACACTCCACCACCGGCAGGGCATGCGGCAGACTCCCCCGCATGACCAGCCCGCTGACCTCCGGCCCCGTCCTGCTCGACCTCGCCGACGGCGTCGCCACCATCACGCTCAACCGCCCCGAGGCCATGAACAGCCTCGACATCGCGACCAAGGAGATCCTGGTCGAGGTGACCCGCACCGTCGCGGAGGACCCCGAGGTCCGCTGCGTCGTGCTGACCGGCACCGGGCGCGCCTTCTGCACCGGCCAGGACCTCAAGGAGCACATCGGGCTGCTGGAGACCGGCGGCAGCGACCAGCTCTTCACCACCGTCGAGAAGCACTACAACCCGATCGTCGCCACGCTCATGGAGATGGACAAGCCCGTCATCGCGGCGGTCAACGGCGTGGCCGCCGGTGCGGGCGCCAGCCTGGCCATGGCGTGCGACATGCGCATCGTCGCCGAGGGCGCGGGCTTCAACCTCGCGTTCTCGAACGTCGCGCTCTCCTGCGACACCGGCGCCAGCATCAACCTGCAGATCCTGGTGGGCCGGGCCAAGGCGCTCGAGCTGCTCTACTTCCCGCGCACCGTGCCCGCCGCCGAGGCGCTCGAGCTCGGCCTGGCCACCCGCGTGGTGCCCGCCGAGACGCTCGCCGCCGAGGCCGGCGAGCTCGCCCGGCGCCTGGCTGCCGGCCCGACGCGCGCGTACGGCGCCATGCGCCGCTCGGTGTCGTACGCCGCCGGGCACAGCGTCGCGGACTCCCTCGAGCTCGAGCGGCAGATGATGAACGCCACCGGCGCCACCGAGGACCACGCCGCGGCCGTCGCGGCGTTCGTGGCCAAGCAGAAGCCGGAGTTCCACGGGCGGTGAGGCTGTGGGCCGGCTGCGGCGAGGTTCGTCGGCCGGCCGACGAACCTTGCAGCTGGACGACGCACCTTTGTCGTCCCACTGCAGGGTTGGTCGGCCGGCCGACAGAACTTGCCGCAAGCCGGGCTGCTCACCGACTCACGATCCTGGCGTCGGCTCGCCCGGCGTCGGCTCGGCCGTCGCTGTCGGCTCGGCCGTGGGCGTCGGCTCCTGGGTCGGCTCGGGCTCCTCGGTCGGCTCGGGCATCGGCCCCCACTCGTAGGCGCCCTCCTCGACCCCGACCGCCCGAAGGATGCGGGGGGCGAGCACGTCGCGGAGGTAGGCCTCCCCGGGGGCCGGCCCGAGCTCCACGGTGAGGGCGGACCCGGCGTACCGGTCGTTGAACCAGCCGGTCATCGTGCCGTGGCAGACGCCCCCGCAGTCGAAGGTCTTGCGCGGCAGCCGGAGGATCCGCGCGACCCGCTCGGCGAAGGCGCGGTCCTTGGTGTCGGTGTCCACGCCGTGCAGCGGCTGGTGGAAGCTCAGGATGCGGTCGGGCCGCACCTTCGCGAGGAAGCGCATCACCGCGCGGGTCTCGGGCTCCGAGGCCGGGCGGGGACCGGACTCGTCGTTGCCGTCCAGCGGTGCCCAGCGGTAGGGGAAGTTGCGGTTGAGGTCGACGCCGTGGGCGTTGCGACGCGTGCCGGCGGCGATGCCGTCGGGGTTGTAGGTCGGGATCACCCAGAGCTCCGCCCCGATGAGCGGCTTCCCCTCGAGGATCGACCAGAGCGCCGGGCGGGTGCGCTGCTCGTTGCCGTGCATGGCCCCGATGAGCACGATCGTGGGTACGCCGTTGTCGGCCGGCTCCCCGAGGCGGTGCGCCAGGATCGGCCGACCGCGCACCGACTCGCCGATCTTCAGCGTCTGCACGACCGCCTCGCGATCGGCGCGGGCGGCGCCGGCCTGCGTCGCGACCGAGACCTGCTGGGACCCCAGCGCGAGCACGGGCGCCGCGAGCGCGGCGAGGAGGACGGCGAGCCCGACCCGGCTCCGAGCACCGGTGCGGGACCGCGGCATCAGACCGCGGCCGTCCAGTAGGCCCAGGTGAAGACCGCGACGCCGACGACCATCCCGAGGTGTGCGAGCAACGACAGGCCCGGCCCGCTCGACCAGGAGTCCTCCGGGACCTCGACGGCGTGCCGGCCCTTCGAGGGCAGCCAGCGCACGAGGATCATCAGGCCGGCGATCGCGGTGCCCCACCACAGGCCGAGTGCGACGATCCCGACGAGCGGGTCACCGGGCGGGGAGTCCTCGGGGGCAATGAGGAAGACCAGCCACACGAGCACCGCGAGCGAGCCGAGGACCGTGTGGGCGAGCAGCCAGGTCGGTCCAACGTCGACGCGCCGGGCACCGCCCTCCTCCGAGCGGCCCAGGCGCAGACGGGTCAGGGCGACGACGACGACACCCAGGAACGTGAGGACGTAGACGACGACGCTGACCGACACGCGGGTGAGTGTGCCTCACTCGGTGTGTCGGGCGCCACGACCGTCCTGCTCCTCGGCGAGCCGCGCCAGCAGGGCGTCGACCTCGCTCATGCGGTAGCCGCGGAGGGCGATCGAGAACCGGACCCGGCGCAGGTCCTCGCTGGTCAGCGGGCGGTCGGCCGGCACGAGGGCGTCGGGGCGGTCGTCGTACTCCTCGGCGAGCGGGGCGCCCTTGCCCGCCGCGACGACGGCGATCGCGCCGAGCAGGAGCACGACCAGGATCGCGAAGAACCACATCATCGGCGCTGCCCCTCCTCGCGCGCGGCGACCATGATCCGCACTGCTTCGTCCACGTCGTCCGTCAGGACCATCATGTCGAGGTCGGCCTCGGAGATCTTGCCGGCGGCCAGCTGCGTGGCGCGCATCCAGTCCACCAGACCCCGCCAGTACTCGGTGCCGACGAGCACGATGGGGAACTCAGTGACCTTGCGCGTCTGCACCAGGGTCAGCGCCTCGAACAGCTCGTCGAGGGTCCCCAGGCCGCCGGGCAGCACCACGAAGCCCTGGGCGTACTTCACGAACATCGTCTTGCGGACGAAGAAGTAGCGGAAGTTGATGCCGAGGTCGACCCAGTCGTTGAGGCCGTCCTCGAAGGGCAGCTCGATGCCGAGCCCGACGCTGACCCCGCCGGCCTGCGAGGCGCCGCGGTTGGCCGCCTCCATGGCGCCCGGCCCACCACCGGTCACGACGGCGAAGCCGGCCTCGACCAGCGCGCGGCCCAGCTCCTCCGCCTGGGCGTACGACGGCTCGTCGGGCTTCGTGCGGGCGGACCCGAACACGGCGACCGCCGTCCCGAGCTCGGCCAGCTGGCCGAACCCCTCGACGAACTCGGCCTGAATCCTGAGAACGCGCCACGGGTCGGTGTGCACCCAGTCGTGCGGGCCGCGGGAGTCCAGCAGCCGCTGGTCGGTCGTGGTGGACGGGACCTGGCTGCGGCGGTACCGCACCGGCCCCTCGTAGCGGCTCTCGGCGGCCGCCCCCTGGTCGAGCTCCTGCTCGGTGCCGTGCTCTGTGCCGTGCTCGGTGCCGTGATCAGCGTCCATCGGTCAGCCACCTCTTCAGCGTCGTCGCGCAGGTCTCGATGTCGGAGACCTTCACGTGCTCGTCCTGCTTGTGGGCGAAGAGCGGGTCGCCCGGCCCGTAGTTCACCGCCGGCACGCCCAGCCCGGTGAACCGGGCGACGTCGGTCCAGCCGAACTTGGGGGCCACCTGCCCGCCGACGGCCTCGACAAACGCCGCGGCAGCCGGCCGGTCCAGCCCCGGGAGCGCGCCTGGTGCGAGGTCGGTCAGCGTGACGTCGTACGGGGCGAAGAACTCGGTGACGAAGGCGACCGCCTCCTCGGTGGAGCGGTCGGGGGCGAAGCGGAAGTTGACCTCCACGACGCACTCGTCGGGGACGACGTTGCCGGCGACGCCGCCGTGGATGCGCACCGCGTTGAGGCCCTCGTGGTACTCCAGCCCGTCGATCACCGGGCGGCGCGGCTCGTAGGCCTGGAGCCGGGCGAGCACCTCGGCAGCGCCGTGGATGGCGTTGACGCCCCTCCAGGAGCGGGCGGAGTGCGCGCGCTCGCCATGGGTGCGGACCTCGACGCGCAGGGTGCCCTGGCAGCCGGCCTCGACCCCGGCGTTGGAGGGCTCCATGAGGATCGCGAAGTCGGCGGAGAGCAGCGCGGGCTCGCGCTCGGCGAGGTGCTTGAGACCGTTGTAGCGCTCCTCGACCTCCTCGGCCTCGTAGAGCACGTAGGTCACGTCGCGGACCGGCTCGGTGACGGTGGCCGCGAGGTGCAGCAGGACGGCGTCGCCGCCCTTCATGTCGCAGGTGCCGAGTCCGTGGAGGATGCCGGCCCCCTCGTCCAGGCGGCTGGGGAGGTTGTCGTTGAGCGGGACGGTGTCGAGGTGGCCGGCGATGACGACGCGCTCGCCGCGCCCCAGGTCGGTGCGCGCGACGATCGTGTGGCCGCGCCGGGTCACCTCGAGGTGGTCGTGGGTGCGCAGCGCCGCCTCGACCGCGTCGGCGATCCGCCCCTCGTCGTGGCTCACGGACTCGATGTCGACCAGGTGCCGGGTGAGCGTGACCGGGTCGGTCGTCAGGTCCAGGGACGGACCGGTGGGCAGGTCGAGCGAGGTCATGGGGCGAGTCAACCAGCCGCCATCGACGCGAGGGTGAACTGGACACGTGTCCGGATGACGAGCCTCATCCCCTTCCCTTGGAACTGGAACAGGTTCTAGTGTCCGTCCCATGCGCAACGGACTCGTCCTGTTCACCTCCGACCGCGGCATCCGGCCCGCCGACCTCGCGGTCGCCGCGGAGGAGCGCGGGTTCGACACCTTCTACGTCCCCGAGCACACCCACATCCCGGTCAAGCGGACCGCCGCGCACCCGGGCACCAAGGACGAGACGCTCCCCGACGACCGCTACCTGCGCACCCTGGACCCGTGGGTCTCGCTGGCCACCGTCGCTACGCGGACCTCGCGGATCAAGCTGTCCACGGCCGTCGCGCTGCCGGTCGAGTCCGACCCGATCACGCTCGCCAAGACCATCGCCACCCTCGACCACCTCTCCGACGGCCGGGTCGAGATCGGCGCCGGGTTCGGCTGGAACACCGACGAGCTCGCCGACCACCACGTGCCGCCGGAGAAGCGCCGCACGGTACTGCGGGAGTACGTCGAGGCGATGCGCGCGCTCTGGACTCAGGAGGAGGCGTCGTACGACGGGGAGTTCGTGCAGTTCGGTCCCTCGTGGGCCTACCCCAAGCCCTCGCACCACATCCCGCTCATCATCGGCGCCGGTGGCGGCCCCAAGACCTTCCAGTGGATCTCCGAGAACGCGGACGGCTGGATGACCACGCCCACCCAGCAGGACATCTCGGGACAGATCGAGCACCTCAAGGCCGCCTGGGCCGCCGCCGGCCGCGAGGGTCTCCCGGACATCCGGGTCCTCATCGCCTTCAAGCCGAACCCCGACGACCTCCTGAGGTGGGCCGAGCAGGGCGTCTCCGAGCTCATCTGGGGCGTCCCCGACAAGGCCCCCGACGAGGTCATCGCCTCCCTGGACCGGATGGCCGACCGGCTCGGCCTGCAGCCGCCGGCCCTCATCGGCTAGCTGCGAGGACACCCTGGGGAATACCCGGTTACCCGGGTATCGGTGCACATACCGGCCTCTGCAGTGGCCGGGAAGTGCGGCGATACCCGGGTAACCGGGTATCGCCGCACGCCACGTCAGGCCTTGGTGACGGTGAGGGTGGCCTTCTCGCCGGCGCCGAGGTCGACGAGGGTCGCCTCGGGCCCCGCCTCCCCCACGTCGTACGACGTCGCGAGGGTCTCCTCGCAGACCATCTCCTCGTGCGTGCGGGCTGCCGCCTGCAGCGCGGGCGAGCCGCCCACGACCAGGCTGATCCGGTCGGACACCTCGAGCCCGGCGTCCCGGCGGGCCTGCTGGACCGCGCGGACGAGGTCGCGGGCCAGGCCCTCCGCAGCCAGCTCGTCGGTGACGGTCGTGTCGAGGACGACGAACCCGCCCCCGGGCAGCACGCCCACCGCGGTCGAGTCGTCGGCCGCACCGGCGACGGTCTCGAGGGTGTACTCCCCCTCCACGAGCGCCAACCCGCCGGCGGTCACGGTGCCGTCCTCGGCGACCGACCAGTCGCCGGACTTCGAGCCCTTGATGGCCAGCTGGACCTCGCGACCCAGCCGCGGCCCGGCGGCCCGGGCGTTGACGGTGAGCTTCTGCTCCACGCCGTACGCCGCCGCCTCGGGCGCGTCGGCCGCGAGCAGCCGCACCGCCTTGACGTTCACCTCGTCGGCCACGATCGACTCGAAGCCCTCCAGGTCCCAGGGCGAGGGCACCACGACGGTGAGCGTCGAGAGCGGCAGCCGGTTGCGCAGCGACCGCGCCTTGCGCAGCGCGGAGGTGGCCGAGCAGACCTCGCGGACGGTGTCCATCGCGGCGACGAGCGCGTCGTCCGCAGGGAGCGACGAGGCCAGCGGCCAGTCCGCCAGGTGCACCGAGCGCCCACCGGTCAAGCCGCGCCAGATCTCCTCGGTGGTCAGCGGCAGCAGCGGCGCGGTCGTGCGGCAGACGGTCTCCAGCACCGTGTAGAGCGTGGCGAAGGCCTGCTCGTCCTCGGACCAGAAGCGGTCGCGCGATCGGCGGATGTACCAGTTCGTCAGCACGTCCAGGAACCCGCGGGTGTGCTCGCAGGCATCGGCGACGGCGTAGGAGTCCAGCGACTCGGTCATGGCCTGCACGTAGTCGCGGCACTTGGCCAGCAGGTAGCGGTCCAGCGGGTCGGTGGACCCGGTCGAGGCCGCCACGTCCACCCCGGCACCCCCGGCGGCGGCATTGGCGTAGAGCTGGAAGAAGTACCAGCTGTTCCACAGCGGGATCATCACCTGGCGCACCGAGTCGCGGATGCCCTGCTCGGTAACGATGAGGTTGCCGCCGCGCAGGATCGGGCTCGCCATGAGGAACCAGCGCATCGCGTCGGCGCCGTCGCGGTCGAAGACCTCGCGCACGTCGGGGTAGTTGCGCAGCGACTTCGACATCTTGTTGCCGTCGGAGCCGAGCACGATGCCGTGGCTGATGCAGTTCTCGAAGGCCGGCTTGTCGAAGAGCGCCGTCGCGAGGATGTGCAGCGTGTAGAACCAGCCGCGGGTCTGGCCGATGTACTCCACGATGAAGTCGGCCGGGAAGTGCGGGTCCTTGGTGTCCGAACCGCTGAACCACTCGGCGTTCTCGAACGGGTAGTGCACCTGGGCGTACGACATGGAGCCCGAGTCGAACCACACGTCGAGCACGTCCGGCACCCGGCGCATCATCGAGCGACCCGTCGGGTCGTCGGGGTTCGGGCGCACCAGGTCGTCGACGTACGGCCGGTGCAGGTCCGGCTCGCCGGCGGCGTTGCGCGGCAGTGTGCCGAAGTCGCGCTCGATCTCCTCGAAGGAGCCGTAGACGTCGATGCGCGGGTAGGCCTCGTCGTCGGACTTCCACACCGGCACCGGGCTGCCCCAGAAGCGGTTGCGGGTGATCGACCAGTCGCGGGCGTTCTCCAGCCAGCGACCGAACTGGCCGTCCTGGATGTGGCCCGGCACCCAGTTGATCTGCTGGTTGAGCTCGAGCATCCGCTCCTTGATCGCGGTGACCTCGACGAACCACGACGAGACGCCCTTGTAGATCAGGGGCTCGCGGCAGCGCCAGCAGTGCGGGTAGGAGTGGTCGTAGGTCTCGCGGCGCAGCAGGATCGTCCCCTCGGTGACGCTGCCGCGCTCGCCCTCGCCGCGGGTGGCGGCCTTGAGGTGGTCGATGATCTGCAGGTTGGCCTCGAAGACCCGCAGGCCCTCGTAGTCGGTGACCGGGAACGTGAACCGGCCGTCCTTGCCGACCGGCATGACCGCCTCGATGCCCTCGCGGTCGGTCACCTCCTTGTCGACCTCACCGAACGCACCGGCGGTGTGGACGAGGCCGACACCGTCGGTGGTCGTCACGGCGTCGTCGGCGGCCACGACCCGGAAGGCCCGGCCGTGCTCCTCGGATGCGTGGTCGGCGAAGTAGGAGAACGGCGGGTCGTAGGTGCGCCCGACCAGCTGGGCGCCGGTGTAGCGCCCGAGCACGGTCGGCTCCTCGGCGTCGGGGAAGAGCTCGCGCTGGTACGCCGCCAGCCGGGCCTCCGCGACGACGTACTTGGCCGTGCGGTCAGTCCCCGGCACGGGGCCCTCCACGACGACGTACTCGATCTCCGAGCCGACCATCACCGCGAGGTGGCTGGGCAGGGTCCAGGGGGTGGTCGTCCAGACGAGGAGGTGGGCGCCGTCGAGCACCTCGTCCTCGCCCGTGGCGTGCATCCGCAGGCCGACGGTCACCGCCGGGTCTTGGACCTGCTTGTAGACGTCGTCGTCCATCCGCAGCTCGTGGTTGGACAGCGGCGTCTCGTCGTTCCAGCAGTAGGGCAGCACGCGGAAGCCCTCGTAGACCAGACCCTTGTCCCACAGGGACTTGAAGGCCCACATGACCGACTCCATGTAGTCGGGGTTCATAGTCTTGTAGTCGTGGTCGAAGTCGACCCAGCGGGCCTGGCGGGTGACGTAGTCGCGCCACTCGCCGGTGTACTTCATCACCGACTCGCGGCAGGCGTCGTTGAACTTCTCGATGCCCAGCTCGACGATCTCGTCGGTGGTCTTGATGCCGTTGAGGCGCATGGCCTCCAGCTCGGCGGGCAGGCCGTGGGTGTCCCAGCCGAAGCGGCGCTCGACCCGCTTGCCGCGCATCGTCTGGTAGCGCGGGACGAGGTCCTTCACGTAGCCGGTCAGCAGGTGGCCGTAGTGCGGCAGGCCGTTGGCGAAGGGCGGGCCGTCGTAGAAGACGAACTCGTTCTCGCCGCGCTCGCCCGGGTCGCGCTGGTCGATGGAGGCCTGGAAGGTGCCGTCGGCGGCCCAGTAGGCCAGCACGCGCTCCTCGATCTCGGGGAAGCGCGGGCTGCTCGCGACGGTCGTGGCGTCGGTGTGGGAGACCTTGGGGTACGTCATGTGCCTGTCCTCGCCGGTTGAGGAGGGCCGCCAGGCCCGTCTCGAAACCCGCGAGGACGACCACCTCCGGCGGAGGGTGCCGCGGTACCACCTCGCTTGGGGCTCCGACAGTCGCCTGTCGAGACCCCCCACTCGTTCACGGCTGTGACGGGCCTACCCGTCCGGTTCTAGTGAGCCTCCACGTGCTGCCGGGGTGGGGACCGTTCTTCCGGAGGCTCGCCGCTGATGACGGCTCGAACGCCTGTGCCACCGATCGTACGGCGGCCCGCGGCCGATCCGGAAATGGGTTGTCCCGACCCCGGGTGCGGGGGTGCTCAGCCCGCGAGCCACTCCAGCGTCCGCGAGGCCACCTGCTCCGGGGACAGGTCGGTGTTGTCGACACGGAGGTGGCGGTGCTCGGCCAGGACCGCGTCGGCAGGGCTGGGTCGCTGCGGGTCGGTGTTCATCCGGCGGGCGTCGGCCTCGCGGACGTGCGCGTCGGACCAGGCCAGGTCGGCCTTGGACGGCTTGGCGGCGATCCGGTCGTCCTGGACGTTGCGCACCAGACGCGTCGCCAGCGGTGCGCGGAGCTCGAGGAAGGACACGCGCAGCCCGCGGTCGGCGTACGGCGCGACGATGCGGCGCACGATCGCGGCGTCCCCCTCCTCCTCGACCAGCCACACGAGCGTGAGCACGAGGCGGGTCCCGGTGGCAGCCGCCTCCTCGACCACCTCGCGTCGCCAAGCCTCCTTGAGCTTCTCGAAGGACGGGTGGTCGAACCCGAAGACCTCGGCGAGCGGCTCGATCACGTGATGGTTGTGGAAGAGCCGGAAGTCCGACGCGGCCACGATCGCCCGTCCCACGGTCATCTTCCCGACCGCCGGCGGCCCGATCACGACCAGCAGCTCACCGGCGACGGCACCCGAGGACATGCGCGGACCCTAGCGACGGCTCAGCCGTCGTACACGTCCTTTCTGTGGCCCAGGCGCAGCACCAGCACGAGCAGCACGTCGTCCTCGACGGTGTAGATGACCCGCCAGTCACCGATGCGGACGCGGTAGCCGGGGCGGCCGCGGAGCTGGCGCGAGGCCGGTGGGCGTGGGTCGAGCGCAAGGAGCTCGATCGCGCCTGCGATCCGTCGGCCGACCTGCGGGTCGAGCTCGCGCAGCTGTCGGGCGGCGCTCGGCGTGAGCTCGACGCGGTAGCGCCGACGCCCTGCGCCGCTCCTCGGCTCAGAGCCAGCCAAGGTCGACCTTGACCTGCTCCCACGGGATCGCGTCGCCGGCCTCGGCCATGGCCTCGTCGAAGGCCTCGACGTCCTCGAGCTCCTCCTCGACCTCGAGCAGCTCCTCGTAGCGCTGGGGACTGACGACGACCGCGACCGCGCGACCGTGGCGCAGCAGCGTGACGGCCTCGGTCGCGGACTGTGCGAGCACCGCGGGCAGTTGGTCGCGGGCGGCGCTGACGGGGACGGAGGCCATGGCTTGATCGTACGGATCTTCGACACTTTCGTACAGAACACTGTCCACAGGCGGCGCACCCCTCCTACGGCGCCCCACGCCCCCTCCTAGGGTGGTTGCTCGTGAGCACCGACACCACCAGCGCCTGGGGCCACGGCCTCGCCACCGTCTCCACCGACCCGGCCAGCGACGGCAGCGTCCTGGACGTGTGGTTCCCACGCCCGCAGCTGGGCACCCGCCCCGAGGGCGACGCGGTGCCGCGCGAGCTGACCGAGGCCGAGGGCAGCGACCACGCACGCCGCGTGCGTCGCGAGGTCGTGACGGTCGAGGTCGACCTGGGCGCGGCTCCCGCCAGCACCGCGGACGTCTGGCTGCGGCTGCACCTGCTCTCCCACCGCCTCGTGGCGCCGCACGGGCAGTCCATGGACGGCGTCTTCGGGCTGCTCACCAACGTCGTGTGGACCTCGGCCGGCCCGTGCGCGGTGGAGGGGTTCGAGGACACCCGCGCCCGGCTGCGCGCGCAGGGCCAGCACGTGTCGGTCTTCGGGATCGACAAGTTCCCGCGGATGACCGACTACGTCGTGCCGACCGGTGTCCGGGTCGCCGACGCCGACCGGGTCCGGCTCGGCGCACACCTGGCTGAGGGCACCACGGTCATGCACGAGGGCTTCGTGAACTTCAACGCCGGCACGCTCGGCGCCTCGATGGTCGAGGGCCGGATCTCCGCCGGCGTGGTCGTGGGCGACGGCTCCGACGTGGGCGGCGGCGCCTCGATCATGGGCACGCTGTCCGGCGGCGGCAAGGCGGTCATCTCCATCGGTCGCCGCTGCCTGCTGGGCGCCAACGCCGGCCTCGGCATCTCGCTCGGCGACGACTGCGTCGTGGAGGCCGGCTGCTACGTCACGGCCGGCACGAAGGTGACCGTGCGCGGGCTGGGCGGCGTCGAGGACGGCAGCGTCATCAAGGCGGCCGAGCTCTCGGGTGCCAGCAACGTGCTGTTCCGCCGTAACTCGGTCTCCGGCGCGGTCGAGGCCGTCCCGTGGAAGGGCGAGGGCATCGCGCTCAACGAGGCGCTGCACAAGAACTGATCCCGTAGCCCCGGCCTGGAGGTCGAGCAGCCCGAGCGCCAGCGAGGGCGTCGTCGAGACCGCGTGGGCTGCCTGTGGTCGCCGACCACAGAGATGTGCGGCGGTCTCGACGACGCTCGCTGGCGCTCGCTGCTCGACCAACGGCGATGGGTAGCGCGCGCCGCTTGGATCGCTCCAGGATCATGGAGGGCGTGAACAAGGTCCTCGGGGCGCTCGCCGCCCTCGCGGTCGTGGTCGCGACCGTGGCCGGCGGCTACTACGTGCTCCGTGAGGTCGGTCCCTCGTTCGTCGGCGACCGCTGCTTCGCCGCGGTGGGTGACCAGGAGGTCGAGCTCACGCCCGAGCAGGCCGAGAACGCCGCGCTCGTCGCGGCCATCGGCGTACGCCGCGGGCTGCCGGCGCGGGCGGTGTCGATCGCCCTGGCGACGGCCTACCAGGAGTCCGACATCCGCAACCTCGAGGGCGGCGACCGGGACTCGGTCGGGATCTTCCAGCAGCGGCCGTCGCAGGGCTGGGGCTCCCCCGCGCAGGTCGGTGACCCGGTCTACGCGACGAACGCCTTCTACGACGCGCTCGTGGAGGTCGAGGGCTACGAGGACATGCCGATCACCGAGGCGGCCCAGGAGGTGCAGCGCTCGGCGTTCCCCGACGCCTACGCCGACCACGAGGACGACGCCCGCGTGCTCGCCTCGGCGCTGACCGGCAACAGCAAGGGCGCCTTCCACTGCGAGACCTCCGACAGCGTCGACGCCGGCGACGCCCGGCTGGGCGGCAACGGCCTGACCTCGCGGGCGGAGGCGGTACGCCGGGAGGCGGTCGCCGTGTTCGGCGAGCTGTCGCTGGGCGGATTCGCCCCGGGCGGCGTCAGCAGCGGACACATGGAGGGCTCGACCCACTACGACGGCCGGGCCGTGGACATCTTCTTCCGACCCGTCAGCGCGGCCAGCAAGGTCCGGGGCTGGGCCGTGGCGTCGTACCTCGCTGCCCAGGCCGAGCGGCTGCAGATCCAGACGATCATCTTCGACGACCGGATCTGGACCGCCCGCCGGGCGGACGAGGGCTGGCGCGACTACGACGCCCCGCGCAACGACGACCCCGCCACCCAGGCGATCCTCGAGCACCGCGACCACATCCACGTCGACGTGTTCGCGTGAGGACGCGCCAGCGGACTCCTCGACCGGTGCCGGGATACTCCGAACGAAATGTCACCCTCAGCTCGAGCTGAGGGTGAAATCGAGTGCGGACTACCCCGCGACCCGTGGACCGCCCCCGGGCCCGGCACTACCGTGAGCAGGACCTGCCGGGAGGTCCCCCATGCGTCATGCGCCCCGTCTCCAGCTCCGTCACGGTCAGATCGCGCTCGTCCTCGCCACGACGCTCGCGATGCTCGCCTCGCTCCTGGCCGTCGAGCTGATCCGCAGCCCGGCGCGGGCCTGGAAGCCCTACACGCACACGTGGTCGGCCGACCTCGCGCTGGTCGACGCCGCCGACGGGAGCGTCGAGGTCGCGGGTGGCACCTACCCGCTCGACGAGCGGGTGGCGGCGGCGCTGCTGGCGGCACCGGAGCAGTACCGCGCCGGCGTCATCGGCCCCGACGCCTTCCCCGACCTGGTGATGGGCCAGTCCGTGGTGCACCCGGGCACGGAGCCCGGGCCCGACGGCGTACCGACCGCGACCACCGGCGACTGGCTCGTCCACGTGCTCGACGAGGCGTGGGACGCCCAGGAGGACCCGCGATACACCGCCCTCGAGCGCCAGCAGGTGCTCGCCTTCGCCTACGGCTTCCTCACCCACGCGGCCGGCGACGTGTGGGCGCACACCTTCGTCAACGAGTACGCCGAGGGCGTCTTCCCTGCTCTCGAGGAGGTCGCCTCCGACGCCGAGGCCGCCGCGGTCGCGCTGCGGCACATCGTGGTCGAGGGGTACGTCGGCGAGGTGACGCGCGGCTTCGACGCGCACCCGGACCGGGAGCCGGTCGAGGGCGGGGTGTCCGACGACAGCACGCCGCGGGTCGGGCTCGCGGCCCCGCCGGACCTCTTCGTCTGGGAGACCTTCGTGGAGCGACCACGGGTCCCGGGCGGGCGCTTCGGGGGCCGCGCCTTCGCCGATGCCCCGGCGAACGGCCAGCCGACGGCCGAGCGCGGCCCGCTGATCGGCGGCTTCTACGGATTGCACGACTCGCTGCTGCGTACAGCCATCACGCCGGCCGGGAAGCTGCCCTGGAGCAAGTCGAAGGTGCGGCGCAAGGTCGCCCAGTGCGCGACGGTCGGGTGCCGGGTCCGCAAGGTGGCCGAGCAGGCCGGGCGCCGCTACGCGCTGGAGTGGTCCGAGGACGTGGCGGCCGGGCTGGAGCGCTGGGGCCGGGTCGGCGAGGCCTTCGTGCTGGGGCTCTTCGAGCCCGCCGTGCGCCGCCAGGCCCAGGACGACCTGTGCCGCAACGACGGCCCGGAGGACTCCGCCACGCGACGGGTCTGCGAGGAGGCCGTCTCGACGATCGACACGATGCTGTGGTTCCTCCAGGACGAGCGCTACCTCACCACCCAGGGCCCTCGGATCGGCTCGATGCTCGGGGCACCGGACCGTTTCCTCAAGGCGTGGGACCGGTTCCGGCGGGTGATGCGCTTCGTCGAGGACCGACTGGACTTCCTCGTGCCGCAGCCGCTCGCGGAGCTCGTGACCCGGGCCGAGGAGTGGCTGAGCGAGCTGGTCAACGACGCGATCAGCAAGGTGCTCGGCTTCGACCTCGAGGTGTGGTTCGACGCGTTGCGCTCGCCCGGCACCTACCTCGACGGCACCTACGGCCGCGACCTCCCCGGGTCGCTGAGCGTCTTCAACGACCGCGACCTCTTCCCCGAGGACGCGCGCGAGCGGGTGGACGCGCTGCTCGGCCTGGACACCGACCTCGACGAGCGCAGCAAGCACCCGCCGGGCACCGAGCTCGACCTCGACACCTTCTCGCCGCTGGCCAACACCGCGGTCCTCTCGCGGCTCGTGCTGCTGGACGGCGCGGCCCTCGACGACCTGCTGACCGACCTGCTGGGGCGTCCGGTCGCCACCTACTCCGGGGGCACCGGCGGGGACCCCGACCGGCTGGTGCGTCGCAACGTCATGACCTGGTCGCTCGGCGGCGGCGAGCCCTGGCTGCGCAACATCGACTCCGACCATGCCTGGCGCCGCGACGGCCAGCCGATCTGGTGCACCCCCACCCTGGTCGGTTCCTGCGAGGCCGAGTCCGAGGCGGTGCCGCGCGACGCCGCGCTCGACGGTGGCACCGGGACGATGCCGCTGTGGGAGAGCTGCGTGCTGCGGCCCGCCTTCCGCACGCTGTTCGCCGACTGGCAGCGCAAGGGCCCCTTCGACCCGTTCCCCGACTACGGCGACGACCCCTCCGGTGACGTGGTCAACGACCCGGCGCCGCCGGAGTCGTCGCTGGCGGTGGTCAGCGGGGCACGCTCCGGGGGCTTCGTTGCGCCCGGGACGGTGCTGCGCGTCGATGCGGAGGAGACCGACGACCGGGGCCGAGTCTTCGCTCCCGAGGACCTGGTCGTGCGTGTGCGGGTCGGGTCGGAGCCGCTCGTCAGCGGCCCCGCGGGCACCACGGTCACGCTGCCCTCACGCTCCGGACCCGTCGAGGTGCGGCACCAGGGCGGCGACCCCTGCCACCCCGTCGACGAGCCCAAGGGCGGGCTGGTCACCTACGACGTCGACGACACCCCGCCCGTGCAGCGGTGCGGGCTCCCGAACAAGGTGACCAGCGCCGAGTCCTGGTCGCTCGACTGGGAGGTCACCGACTCCGGGGCCGGCGTCGGTGCGGCGTCCACGACCGTCAGCGACGTCGGCTCACCCGGGCAGACAGCCGTCGTGCCCCGGGGCGGCCTGCTGTCGGCGTACGACCTGGGGCCGGGGTACCACGCCTACCGCCACGATGCCGTTGACCTCGTCGGCAACGCCTCGGTGCTCACCGAGTGCGGGGTCTTCGTGACCGCCGACGGCGCAACGTTGCGCGCCAACCTCGACCAGGCGCGGGCCCGCGGCGACGTCACTCAGGCGGCGTACGACGACCTCCGCCCGCCCCTGGACCAGGCGGCCGGCGCGGTGCTCCAGGGCGATGCCCAGGGCGAGTCGTCCGGTCTCCAGCAGCTCCTCGACCTGCTGGCCCAGCTGCCCGGCGTCGACCCGGACCTGCGGGACCGGATGTCCGCGCACGCGAAGCAGCGGTTGGCGGAACTATAGGGGGCCGCGGGCCGCGGGCCGGGGTAGTCCGCTTCACGCGTCAGGACAGCCGGGAGACCGCGGCCGCGATCCGGTCGTCGGTGGCGGTGAAGGCGACCCGGACGTGCCGGTTGCCGGCGCGGCCGTAGAAGGAGCCGGGGGCCACGAGGATGCCGCGGTCGGCCAGCCAGGCGACGGTGTTCCAGCAGTCCTGCTCGACGCCATCGACCAGGCGGGTGCTCCACAGGTAGAGCGAGGCCTCGGAGTGGTCGACCCGGAACCCCGCCCCCTCGAGGGCGGTGCGCAACGAGGCACGGCGGGCGGCGTACACCGCGTGCTGCTCGTCGGCGTGCGCATCGTCGTCGAGGGCGGCTGCCATGGCCTGCTGCATCGGCCCCGGCATGATCAGCCCGAGGTTCTTGCGGACCGCGAGCAGCTCGGCGACCAGGGCGGGGTCGCCCGCGACGAAGGCGCAGCGGTAGCCCGCGAGGTTGGAGCGCTTGGACAGCGAGTGCAGCGCGAGGATGCCGTCGAGCGACCCGCCGTTGACCGACGGGTGCAGCACCGAGACCGGCTCGGCCTCCCACGCACACTCCAGGTAGCACTCGTCGGAGACCAGCACCGTCCCGCGCTCGCGGCACCAGTCGACGACCTTGCGCAGGTGGTCGACGGGCAGCACCCGACCGGTCGGGTTGGAGGGACTGTTGAGCCACAGCAGCGCCGGGACCGTCGGGCCGAGCGAGAGCAGCGAGTCCGTCGCGACGGGGGTGGCGCCGGCCAGCACCGCCCCGACCTCGTACGTCGGGTAGGCCAACTCCGGGAACACCACGGTGTCCCCCGGGCCGACCCCGAGGTGGTGGGCCAACGTGGCCACCAGCTCCTTGGAGCCGATCGAGGGGATGACGTGCTCGAGCCCCAGCCCGCTCACCCCGTGACGACGCGCCAGCCAGTCGACCGCCGCCTGGCGGGTGCGCTCGAGACCGATCGTGACCGGGTAGCCCGGCCACCCCGAGTGGGCGCGCAGGGCGTCCTGCGCGACCGCGGGGGTCGGGTCGACCGGCGTACCGATCGAGAGGTCGACGATGCCGTCAGGGTGCGCCTGGGCGCGCGCCTTGTGCTCGGCGAGCGAGTCCCACGGGAAGTCGGGCAGACGGTCCGAGACCCGGCGGCCGTCGATCCGCAGGCCCGGGCGGGTGCCCGGGCCTTCACGCGGAGTGCTCAGTGGTCCTGGTTCTGCGGGGGCAGGGCCGCGACCATCGGGTGGTCGTGGTCGATCTCGCCCATCTTCGCGGCACCGCCCGGCGAGCCGATCTCGTCGAAGAAGTGCACGTTGGCGTCGTAGTACTCCTTGTTCTCCTCCGGGACGTCGTCCTCGTAGAAGATCGCCTCCACCGGGCAGACCGGCTCACAGGCACCGCAGTCGACGCACTCGTCGGGGTGGATGTAGAGCATCCGCTTGCCCTCGTAGATGCAGTCGACGGGGCACTCATCCACACACGCGCGGTCCTTGAGGTCCACGCACGGCTGGGAGATGACGTAGGTCACCGGAATCCTCCTGGGGCGGCTCTCGCCTGCTCGGTCGCGACGCCGGACACCTGTCCGGTCTACAGCGTGAACAGCCTAGTATCCCGTCGTGCCGGACGACGAGGAAGCCCACCCTTTGGCGCCCGTGACCTCGGCCGAGGCCGCTGGCCGCGACCGGCTCACGGGTCAGGCCGCCAGCCTCGGCCCGCACGTGGTCGGGCAGCGCGTCGTCGTACGCCGGGTCGTGCGCGGCGAGACCGGGCCCAGCGGCGGGCCGGCGCTGACCGACCTGCTCGGCACCTGCCTGTCGTGGAGCGAGGGGTTCTGCGTGGTCCAGCCCGACGGTCGGGGCAGCCAGGAGCCGGTGCGGATCGCCCTGGCCGACATCGTGTCGGGCAAGCCCGTGCCGCCACGCCCCTCGGTGCGCCAGCGGGTGCCCGCCCGCGAGGCCGAGCTGCGCGTGGTGCGGATGTTCCCCGGCACGCAGACCGAACCGCTGGGCGAGTGGCTGCTGCGCACCGACCCGGCCCCGGTCGGCCGCCTCTACAAGCGGGTCAACTCCTGCCTGGCCCTCGGCGCACCGGGCCTCCCGCTGGCGGAGTCCGCCGCCACGGTCCAGCAGTGGTACGCCGTCCGCGACCGTGACCCGCTGGCGCAGGTCGAGGCCGGGTCGGACGTCGAGGCGGGGCTGCTCGCCCTGGGCTGGCGCCCGCTGCCGCACGGGGAGGCCGAGCTGCGGCTGGGGTCGATCTCACGCACGCTGCGCGGCCTGCGAGCCTCGGGCGGGGCCGGCGACGAGGCGGTCGTCGCGCCGGAGTCCGACGAGGAGCGGGTCCTCGTCGTCGTACCCGGGTCCGGCGAGCCGCTCGCCGAGGGCCGCGCCGTGCTCGACGGCGACTGGCTGGGCCTGCACGACCTGCGGGTGCGCATCGACCAGCGCCGGCGCGGGCTGGCGCGCGCGGTGATGGCGACGCTGCTCGACTGGGGTGCCGAGCGCGGCGCTCTCACCGCGTGGCTGCACGTGGAGACCGACAACGTCGCGGCGCGCTCGCTCTACGACGGGCTGGGGCTGGGGGTGCACCATGTGGTGCGCTACCTGGAGCCCCCGCCCACCAGCTGACCGCGGTTGAGGAGGTTGCTCCGCAACCGTCTCGAAACCCCGGCGGTCGAGCCGGCCGCCGGCGGTTGAGGAGGTTGCTCTGCAACCGTCTCGAAACCCCGGCCCCGGAGATCAGGTGTCGTCGCCGCCGTTCCCGCCGCCGTTCCCGCCGCCCTGGCCCGGGGGCGGCCCGCACCGCACCGAGTCGCTGGGGGTGTAGACGGTGTTGAACTTCTCGGTGCGCACGACCTCGGACTCGCCCGGGCGCCGGAAGTCGCGGAAGACGTCGATGGTGAACCCCGAGGACCCGGTGTAGGCGTAGCAGTCGGGCGTCTGCAGGTAGCGCACGTCGGGCGAGGTGTAGTTGTAGCGCTCGCTGGCCCGGGCGGTGACGTCCCAGGTCTTCGTGGAGTACATGTTGACCGTCACCGACCCGGTGGTGCCGGGGGTGCTGGGGTTGATGAAGGACTGCACGAGCACGCCGTGGTCGGTGTCGTTCCTGAACCGCAGGTCCAGCACGCCCCACGCCACGGTGGCCTCGCGACCGACCGGGTAGCGGTCGATGTAGAAGGAGTGCGGCTTGTGCTCGACGTCCTCGAGCCCGGCGAAGAACATCGCGTTGAACAGCGTCGTGGCCAGCTGGGAGACGCCGCCGCCGAGGTCCTCGCGCAGGATGCCGTCGGAGATGACGAAGCCCTCGGTGAAGCCGTTCTCGCGGGTCCGCTCCCCCACGATGTCGTTCATCGAGAAGGTCTCGCCCGGCGCCAGCACGGTGCCGTTCACCAGCTCGGCGGCGCGGCCGATGTTGGTGTTGCGGTAGTCGGCGTGGGGGTACTCGGTCGTGAAGGTCGACACCCGCTCCCGGATCTTCCACGAGCGCGCCTCCTTGGTGCTGACGTCCGGCTCCTCGACCTCGGCCTCGACCTCGCCGGTGCGCTCGCCCTCGGGGCGGGTCAGCAGCTCGAGGAAGGTGTCGGTGACCGCGCCGTCCTCGTAGGACACGCCCGGCTTGGCGGGGACCACGCGAGGCTTGCCGTCGACCAGGCGCCAGGTCGCGTCGACCGGTGCACCGGTGGCGTCACCGACCAGCCGCTTCACGACGTCGAGGTCGGTGGCCAGCTCCAGCTCGTCGCCGTCGGCCTCCAGGCTCAGCGCCGGCGCGTAGTCGCGCGGTCGCAGGGTCACCGGGCTGTCGCCGAAGACCAGGGTCACCGGGCCGGAGAGCGCGGGGTTGGCCAGCTCGCTGACCGCCTCCTCCATCTCGGCGTCGGTGATCGTCGGCTCGACGTCGACCAGCTCCAGCTCGACGGTCGGCTCCTCGGCGAGGTACGCCGACAGCAGGCCCTCGCGCGCAGCCTCCTCGTCCAGCAGCCGACCGGTCGTGGCGGGCGTGGTGCGGACCGTGCTGGCGGTGAAGGTCGCCGTCGCGTCGACCGGCTCGGTGCCGAGCTCGGAGTCGAGGCGCTCGATCGTCGCTTCGAGGGCGGACTCGTCGACGTCGAGGACGGGCTCGACCTCGTCGCCGCCGGTCCAGTAGTCCCACAGGCGGTCCGGGGCCCAGGAGTCCCCCGCGCCCGCGGCCTCGACGGTGCCGTCGAGGTCGAGCGCGAGGCCGGCCTCCTGGGGGCTGACCTCCACGGACTCACCCTCCACCGTCACGGTGAGGGGCGCCTCGACGCGCTCGGCCAGCTCGCGCTCGAGGGTGCGGCGGGCCTGCTCGGGCGACTTCCCGCCGACCTCGACCCCCGCCACGGTCGTGCCCCGGGGCACCCGGTCGCTCGCGAACGCCCCCGCAGCGGCGTACAGCCCCCCGGCCAGGAGGAGCACGGTGGCGAGGGCGACGAGGACCGCCTTGCCGCCCAACGTCTCGCGTCCGGAGTCCTTTGCCATGCCGCGAGTCTAGGAAGAAGGGGCGACAGAAGCCGATTCCTCCGCCACAGGGCGGGATCGTGAGGCGCCGGGCAGCAGGCCTGCGACGGAGACGCCGAGCCACGCGGCGACCAGGCAGGCCAGCAGCAACCCACCGGTCCCGGAGATGACGGCGTCACCCTCGGGGCGCGGCCAGGACAGCACGAGCGGCACGGCCGCGAAGCCGACGGCCCACCAGACCCGCGCCCGTGCCGGGGCGGCCACGAGGATCAGGGACCCGGCGACCGCGGTCACCGCCAGCCAGACCCAGGACTGGTGCAGCACGGCGCCGGCCAGCCCGGTCACCAGGCCGAGCAGCAGCAGTCCGACGCGGGCCACGGGCGCCTCAGAGACCGGCGAAGAGGTCGGTCTCCAGGCCGTCCTCACCGACCGGTCCGAGCGGCCCCTGCGCCAGCCGGTAGAACTCCACGCCCCACGCGGTGTCGCCGACGTTGTTGGACAGCGCGAAGAACGGCCCGTCGAGCTGGATCTGGGTGGGGTACGCCTTCATCGCGGCCATCTTGCGATCGACGTACGCCGTGGCGTCGACGGCGCAGGTGAGCAGCTCGTCGGGGGTGACGAAGTGCGGCATCGGGCCGTCGGGGTCCATGCCTTCGAAGAACGTGTCCTCGCCGGCCTCGCGCAGCTTGCGCAGGCCCTCGCGCATCCGCGACTCCGACATGGCGTTCCAGTAGATCTTGCTGATCTCCCAGGACTCGCCGAGCTCTGGCCTGTAGGAGCGGACGCCGGCGAGGTGTGCGGCGTACGTCGCCACCCGGTGCGCCTGGATGTGGTCGGGGTGGCCGTAGCCGCCGAACTGGTCGTAGGTCGCCATCACCTGGGGGCGGACCTCGCGGATGATCCGCACCAGCTCGTCGGCGGCGACCGTGAGGTCGGCGTTGGCGAAGGCGCGCTCGTCGGTCTCGTCGGCCGCCACGGCGTAGCCGGCCTCGTGCCACTTCATGCCCGAGTCGCGGAACCGGCCGAAGCCGCCGAGCCAGCGGTGGTCGGTGACGCCGAGGGCGGCCATGGCGTCCTCGAGCTCGCCGCGTCGGTGCTCGCCCAGCGCGTCGTCGCGGTCGGCGGCCAGGTGGGCCAACTCGGGCACGAGGATCTCGCCCATCTCGCCCGCGGTGCAGGTGACGATCGTGACGTGGCGGCCCTCGGCGACGTACTTCGCCGTCGTCGCGCCGTTGCCGATGACCTCGTCGTCGGGGTGAGCGTGGACGAGGAGGAGACGCTGGTCGCTGGGCTGCAGGGTCATGGGGTCCTCTTGATGCGGCGCGGGGCGGTCGGGAGGTCGAGCGGTGAACCCGCTGCGGGGCCTCGTTGTTCCGGGGTGCTGTCGGGTCCGTCCTCGTCGAGCCACCCGTCGTACTCGTCGGTGAGCACCTCGGCCACGATGCTCGGCGCGTCGGTCAGCACCGCCCAGGGGTGGTCCTCGTCGTCGTCCTCGCCCTGCAGCCGCTCGCGCACGACCTCGGCGTCGAACCCGTCGTGGCGCAGCCGCTGCTCGATCGCCTCGGCGTGCTCGGCCTCGAAGACGATGATCCTGCGCGTGTCCCTGGCCTGCTGGCGCAGGGCGGCGGCGACGTGAGGCAGGAACGGGCGGTCGGGCTCGAGCCAGTCGACGGCGTTCTCATGGGCCGGGTCGAGCTCGTCGGCCGTCAGCCAGCGGACCTCGTCGTGGGTGCCGTCGTGCTCGGTGGGCGCGGGCTCGCCGCGGGTGAGGCGGGCGAGCGCGGCGCGCAGCTCGTGGGTCTCCCCGATCGGCGTCGCTCCGGGCAGCCACGCGGTCACCTCGACCTCGCAGCCGAGCTCCTCGGCGACCTCGCGCTCCAGCGCCGCCGCCGGCGGCTCGCCCGGCTCGCACTTGCCCCCCGGGAGCTCCCAGCGCCCCGCGGCCTCCGGTGGCGTCGTACGCCGGGCCGCCAGCACCCGCCCACCGCGCACGATCGCGGCCGCCACCACCACCTTCCTCACGGGTCGGACCCTATCGGGCAGCGATGATCGAGCAGACTGGTCCGCCGGTTGAGGAGGCGCGCCAGCGCCGTCTCGAAACCAAGGACGTCGCCGCTGGTCGAGCAGACTGGTCCGCCGGTTGAGGAGGCGCGCCAGCGCCGTCTCGAAACCAAGGACGTCGCCGTTGGTCGAGCAGCGACGAGCGCCAGCGAGGAGCGTCGTCGAGACCCGGCGCCCGGTGGTCGAGGTGCGATCGAAGCGAGCCACGAGGCCCCTTCACCAGCCTGATCTGGAGCGCTGGCCCCGCCTGGAAGCGCGCGGCGGCCCCTCACCGGCGGTAGACGTCGCGCCGGTGGTCGATGGTGAGCACCAGGATCACCAACCGGTCGTCCTCGATCCGGTAGAGGATGCGGAACGCTCCGCGACGTGCCGTCCACACGCCCGCGGCCTCGGGACCGCGCATGGCTTTCCCGACGCGGCGCGGGTTGGAGGACAGATCACCGCGCAGGAACTCGACACAGGCCGCGGCAACCCCCTCGGGCAGTCGCTGCGACAGCGCTCGCTTCGCAGCCCGCGACAGGACGACCTGGTAGGTCACTTCCCTCGCGCCCGACGTTCACGCATCTCGGCCTC
Source organism: Nocardioides sp. (assembly GCF_030149505.1). Taxonomy (GTDB): domain Bacteria; phylum Actinomycetota; class Actinomycetes; order Propionibacteriales; family Nocardioidaceae; genus Nocardioides. The sequence goes on along the minus strand of NZ_JASBRN010000074.1, from coordinate 52,239 downwards.
GACCTCTTCCAGGGTGAAGACCTCACCCCGCTCCACCTCGGCGATCGCCTCCTGCAGCTCGGCGACGAGCTCGCGATCCGACAGCACGTCGAGGGTCTCGACCAGGGCGTCGTAGTCGTCGGCGGCGAGCAGCACGGCGGCGCGCTTGCCGTTGCGGGTGATGTCGATCCGGGCGTGGGTGGTGACCGCTGCCTCGACGAACTTCGACAGGTCCTGTCGGACCTCGGCCAACGGGTATGACTCCATGAGCAGAATTCTAGCGTTCATGCCCCTCCTCGATCAGGGCTCGAGTCCAGCACGTCCGGAGCAGCACGGCCGGGCGTCGTCCACAGGCCCGCACCAGCTGACGCCGGTGCGCCGACGAGCGACCACCCCTGAGGCAACCCTCGTGCGGCACGCTGTGCCGGTGACCTCTCGGACCGCGCCAACCCCGCTCGCCCCGGTGAGCGGGCTGCCCGCGTTGCCGGCGGCGTTGTTCGTCTTCGTGTGGGCCTCGGGCTACATCGCGGGTCCGATCGGGGTCGAGGCCGTCTCGCCGTTCTGGGTCGTGACGCTGCGCTTCGCCGTGGCCGCGCTGCTGCTCTACCCGCTGGCCCGCTTCCGGCACGGGGCGCTGCGGATCTCGCGCCAGGACCTGCTGCGGGTCTCGGCGTCGGGGCTGGTGATGAACGCGGTCTTCTTCGGTTCGGTGTACGCCGCGTTCGAGCTGGGCCTGCAGGCCACCATCGCCGCACTGCTGCACGCGCTGTCGCCGGTGCTGACCGCGGTGCTGGCCGGGGTCCTGCTCGGGGAGCGCCTGACGCAGCGCCAGGTCCTGGGGTTCGGCCTGGGCGTGGCCGGAGTGCTCGTCGTGCTGGGGCCGGACATCTCGAGCGCCGGCGGCCTGTGGGGCCTGCTGCTGGGCCTGGTCTCGCTGGCGGCACTCTCGCTCGGCACGCTCGGGCAGCGCTGGATCGGCGTGCGGACCGACGCGGTGTGGTCGGCGACGCTCCAGTGCGCGGTCTGCGTGCCGCCGCTGCTGCTGCTGGCGGTGGTGCTCGAGGGCGCTCCCTCGGTGTCCGCTCCCCTGGCGGCCAGCCTGTCGGTGCTGTGGATGGCCGGGGTGAACTCGCTCGGCGGCCTGCTCCTGCTCGGCCTGCTCGTACGCCGCGGTGGAGCAGGCGCGAGCGCGTCGCTCTTCTTCCTCATGCCGCCCGTCACGGCAGTCTCGGCCTGGCTGGTGCTCGACGAGACCCTGTCCCCGCTGGCCCTGGTCGGCCTCGCGCTGTCGACGGTGGGTGTCGCGATCGCGACCCGGAGGCGCGCGTGAACGCCCTGCTCTCGGTGCCGCTGACCCGGCGCCTGCACCGGGTCCCGGTCGTGCGACTCCTCCACGGCCGCCTGGCCGAGCGTGCGTGGTCCTGGGACTGGGAGGACCAGTGGACCCGCGAGTGGTGGCCCCAGGGCATCACCTGGGCCGGCGAGCGGCTGCTGGTCTCCTGGTACGCCAAGTCCGGCGGCTCCCGCGTCTCGGTCGTCGACCTCGAGACCCGCCGCTACGCCCACGTCACGCTGCTGACTCCCACTGGTGACCCGCTGAAGATCCACGCCGGCGGCCTCGCCTGGGCCGACGGCTGGCTGTACGTCGCCGCCACCGGCAAAGGCTTCTGGACATTCCATACGGACGACTTAGCGGCGGTTGAGGAGGTTGCGCAGCAACCGTCTCGAAACCCCGCGACCTGGCAGGCAACGGCCGTCCACCGCCCCGCTGCCCCAGCCGACGGCCCACCCCTCCGCTGGTCCTTTCTCGACGCAAGCGGTCCGGCCGTCCAGGAACTTGCTCCGCCCGTCGGTCCGGCGGTTGAGGAGGTTGCGCAGCAACCGTCTCGAAACCCCGGACCCACCCACCTGTACGCCGGCGAGTACGGCCGCGGGAACAGGACGACCCGCGTCTGGCTCCTACCGGTAGCGGACGGCCAGCCGGCCGGCCCCGTCGAGCTGCTAGCCACCGGCCCCAAGGGGATGCAAGGCGTGACGGCGACCGACAGCGGCTTGGTGGTGTCCACCTCCCACGGCCCCTGGACCCGCGGCTCCCTCCATCACGTGTCGGCGGTTGAGGAGGTTGCGCAGCAACCGTCTCGAAACCCCGACCGCGGCGCCCTGCCTATCGGCGTAGAGGACCTGACGAGAGACGAGAGCGGCCACCTCTGGACCCCCGCCGAGCACCCCGGCCGCCGAGCGATCGTCCAGCTGCGGCCGACCGTTAGTCACTAGACACGCCGAAATAGCCACCGGGGCCGCACACAGTGTGTGCGGCCCCGGTGACCTAGCCAGAGGACCTGTCTGCCCTAGGGTGTGACAGGCGGTCCGGACCTTTCTTGAGCAGCGGCAACAAAGAAAGGCCCGGACCGCGTCTGTGTCTCCGGCTCAGAGAGCTAGAGGGTGGGAGTCAAACTGCCCTCCCGGAGGAGGAGTGTCCCCGGGGCCGGAGCCCCGGGGACCTCCCCGTGTTCGAGATGCTCAGAGCGTCTCGATCCCAGTCGAATCAGCCGTTCTGGGCGTCCTCGAGGTTCTGCTCAGCCTGGTCCAGGTCGGCCTGGGCCTCGGCAACGTCCTCGGTACGGTTGTCGACAACACCCTGGGCAGCTGCCACCTTCGCCGTGGCGATGGTGACCTGGTCCTGAGCAGCAGACAGGTTGCGCTTGACGGCACGCAGCTTCTTGCGGGTCGTCTTGGCCTTCTGCTTGTTGTCGTTGGCCTTGGCCTTGTTGAGCTTCTTACGGAGCTTCGCCTTCTTGGCCTTCAGCGTGTCGACGTTCGCCTGAGCAACCGCGAGCTCGGTCTGAGCAACGTCCAGGTTGCCCTGCGCAGCGGCAAGAGCGTCCTCAGCGTCCGCGAGAGCCTTCTCGGCGTCGGCCACGGCCTGCTCGAGAGCGGCCAGGTCGGTGACCTCGGCGATCTGAGCAGAGGCCTGGCGCACCGAAGCCGTGAGGCCGCGGGCGTTGTTGGCGTCGCCCGGAGCAGCGGTGGTGCTGTTCGCGTTGGCACCGAACTGGCCACCAGTGGCAAGGACGGAGACGGTGACCGGGGCGTCAGCGTCGCTGTCAAGCGCCACGTTGATCTTCAGCTCACCGTTCGCGTCGGTGACCGCGTCAGTTCCCTGGAGGCGAGCGGGGCCCGCAACCTGGATCGACAGACCACCAACACCGAAGCCCGGAACCGGGTTTCCGAAGGCGTCGGTCACCTTGGCGACGAACACAGCGGTGCTGCCGGAGGTGGCCGCCGTCGGCCCGGTGAGGGCGACGTTGCGAGCAACCGGAGCGGCCGCGGCGCGGATGGTCACCTGGCTGGTCTTGGTGAAGCCACCGCTGGTGACGGTCACGTTGACGGTGCCCGTCTTGGTGCCCACGATCCGGAAGGTCTTGGCGCCACCGTTGTCGAGCGAGGTGGAGATGGAGTCCTTGCCGTCAGACAGCCACACCGAGGGGGTGGCGGCCGGGTCGATGACCTTGGCACCACCGTCGACCGAGATCGTGACCGGAGCGCCGCCGGTGCCACCGGTGACGTCGAGCTTGATGTACTCGTTCGCGTCGGTGTCGGCCTTGGCGTCGGTCAGCGGCTCCGCGAAGACCGACTTGGGGTCGTAGGCAGCGCCAGCCAGGGCGATGTTGTCGCCACGGAGCGAGAACTCCGAGCCCTTGCCATCAGCCGTGTAGACGATGTCCGCCTTGTCAGCCTGAACAAGGAAGTCGCCGGCCGCCGAGAACTCGTTCGGGTACACCCGCACGACGAGGTCGTCCTTGGTGTTGTTGGTGGCAGTCGCCTTGGTCGACGTCAGGTCGAAGGACACGGTGCCGTCGGCGCCGGTCTGCTTGCGCGCCGACGGCGAGGCGTCGGCGTTCGCGCCACCAGTGCGCTGGACCGAGACCCAGACACCCGAGACCGGGTTGCCGAACTGGTCACGCACAGTGACCTTCGGCGACACGGTGCCGGTGTAGGACGAGATGTAGGTGCCGGCGTCGGTCTTCGTGTTCGCGTTGTTCACACGAGCGATCGCGTAGGCGATCGTGGTGTCGGCGTCGAAGCCCTTGACGCTGATGGTGCGGCCGTCGGCGATGGTGCCGGCGTCCGGGGTGATGGTGAACGAGCCCACCGAGTCACCGTTGAGGGTGACGAGGAACTGCTGGCTCGTCTTGCCGCCGAAGGTGATGCCGTTCGCCGAGGAGACAGTCACCGGGACGGTGCCGCCGGCGTCAGCAGCGCCGCCCTTGATGTTAACGGTGATGGAGGGCTGGTCGACCCGCACGAGCACGCCGTTGCCGAAGGTGTCACCACCGAAGCCATCCCAGCTGTCAGCTCCGGTAACGAAGTCGACCTCGGTGTTGGAGATCGTCGCACCCTTGAGGACGTCGAGCTTGGCGGTGCCGTTGGACACGCCCGCCTCGGTCGGGTCACCCGTGATGGTGTGCACCACCGTCGTCGTACCCGCGACGGTCACCGTCGCGGAGCCGGTGATGAGGTCCGCAGCGGTGAGAGCGCCATTGGCGTCGAGGGCGCCGGTCGCGGTGTTGAAGTCGACAGCCCCCGTGTCGGACGTGAGCGCAACGGTCTCACCAGCGTTGAGCTGGGTCGGACGGCCTGCTGCGTCGGTCAGACGAGCGTTGTAGTCGACCGCCTGGTTGAGGGCGCCAGTCTGCGAGGCCGGGGAAAGCGCGAAGGTGGTGGGGGCGCCGACGGTGGTGACCGCGGTCTTCACGAAGGGCTCGCCGAGGTTGTAGGTGCCGGCGTTCGCCTCGTCGTAGATGACCGAGAACTTGGCCGTGTCGCCCACCTGCTGGGTGGTGGCGGCAACTCGAAGCACGACCGTGTCGAAACCGTCGTTCTTGGTGGTGTCGCCGTTGGCGCCATCCGCGATGACAGAGGCAGCCTTGAGGTCCAGGTCCTGAACGCCGGCCTTGTCCTCGCTACCGTCCGCCGGGTTCTCCGCTCGAAGGAGGAACTTGGCCTGGTCAGGCAGCTCACCGGCGTCGCGAACGTTGTTCGCGTTCCCGGGAGCAACTACGTCCTCCCAGATGCCCTTGACGTTCAGGACGACTTGGCCACCGTAGGTGCCGGCATTGCGGACGTTGGTAACTGAGACGACCTTGATCTCCGCATTGTTGGCTACGTCCGCCGATGCCGAGGAAGCGAAGAGCGGGAGACCCGCGATCGCGAGAGCGGAGACGGCCGTGGTGGCCAGGCCCCGCTTGATGCCGCTGCTGTTCATTCTGGTTGTAACCCTTCTGAAGGTTGTAAGGACTGGCTCGACACAGATCCCGAGCCACCGACCCCGAGGCCGGATCCGGACAACCACAGAGGCAGTTGTCTGGACGGGTGGCACATTAGGGACTCCCCGAGTCGGCACGCGGGTTTTGTGTTCTTTACTTTCTGCCATGCAATAACGTGTGCGCCAGGTCACCAGCAGATTTCACCGGCGTACCCGTAACCCGGACGCCACGGCAGAGGAGTGGGAGTGGGCCCAGCCGCGCCTCGCGACGGCCGCACAGGCGGCGCAGGCGGCCCGGGCGACGGCAACGGCGCCCGCAAGAAGCGGCGCGGCCGCCCCCCGCAGATGCCGGACGATCTGACCTCCATGGACGAGGGGTACTACGACCCCTGGGCACGTACGGCATGGCTGTTGGTCACATGCCGTTCGCTCGGTCGCGAGACGGCGTACGCCGAGCGGTCGGTCTTCGTCGGGGCGCTGCGCGACGCGGGGGTCACCACGGACCTGAGCCGCCTCAGCCGGTGGGAGTCCGGGCAGCACCCGATCACGTTCAAGGCCCTGCGCGGCTACGAGACCGTCCTCGGTCTCCCCGAGGGGGCCCTGGTCGCCGCCAACCGCCAGCTGGTGCGCGACAGCGACCCCGCGGGCAAGGCCCCCGAGCGGGTCTCCTTCGCCGAGCGCAGCGACACCGCTCCGGACGCCCTCATCATGGGTCTGATCGACAAGGCCACCGCGTCCGGTGACGCCATGACCGGAGGCGACTGGCTGACGCTGGTGACCGAGCTCGACCACTTCGAGCTCGTCCTCCTGCCCACGCGCCACTGGACGCTCCTGTGCGAGCGACTCGTCCAGGAGCTGGCCCGCACGACCGGCATCGACCAGCTGAGGCGCTTCGAGGCGCTCAGCACCCTCATCAACCACCCCGTGGGCCAGCGGCACGTCCTGCACGCCCTCGGCGCCTGGCTCACCGACGACGACGTCCAGGTCGTCAACCCGATGCTCGGGCTGCTGCAGCAGCTGGAGGACCCGGCCGCCAGCGCGCTGGTGCTCAAGCTGCTCGACTCCGACAACAAGGCGCTCGCCCTGGGTGCGATCCAGGTCGCCGCGACCAAGGTCGCCCGCGGCCACTTCGACGGCGCGCCCCTGGCCCAGCTGGAGCAGCACGCGATCCGCGGGCTGCTCGTGCCGGCGTACAAGCGCGGCGCCGACCTGCTCGACCTGCTCACCCACCTGCCCGACGACTCCTTCGCCCGCGTGGCCCGCACCCTCAAGGACGGGCCGCTGCGCACCCGTGTGCTCACCGCGCGCGAGACCAAGGACCTCGCCGGCAAGGACGCCAGCCGCCAGATCAGCCGCACCGTCGCCAGCCAGGTGCAGGCGATGACGCCGGCGGTCTACACCGCCGAGCCCGACCAGCTGCTGCAGCGGCTCGTGCGCGAGGCGCTGTGCCACGTCAGCGGCAACCGGCGCCGGCTCGCGACCTATGCCCTCGGCCTGAGCCCCTACGCCCCTGCCGTGGCCGACTGCTTCATCAGCCTCGCCCGCTCCGAGCGGGAGCTCCTCGACGAGCGCGCGTGGGAGGCGGTCTGGGCATTGGGGCACGGTCGGCGGCGCGAGGACGTCGTCGCCCTCGTCGACACCGACCACCCGCGCACGCAGCGCCGCGCCCTCATCAGCCTGGCTCGCTCACCCCAGCGGCTCACGACCGCGGAGCAGGAGCGGATCAAGGTCGCGATGCAGCACGACAACGCCTCGGTACGCCGGGCCGCGCTCTACGCCACGGGGCTCCAGGCCCCCCACCACCTGCCCAAGCCGCTCGGGGCGAAGGCGAGTCCCGACGCCCCTGTCGTCACCTGGTGGCGTCGGGTCGGTCCCGCCATCCGCGACAGCGACGGGCTCGGGCGCCCGGCGCCGAAGCCCGCGCCGGTCCTCCTCGAGGAGTAGGACTCGGCCAGCCTCAGCCCACCCGGGGCGCCAGCGCCAGCTGCCGCGACTGGGCGACGAGACGCCCGGTGGAGTCCCAGACCTCGCAGTCCTCCTCGAACATCCCACCCGCGAAGTTCCGCGTGTGGTGCTGCACCTTCAGCCACCCCGGCGCCGGCTTGGCGCGCACGTGGCAGGTCAGCTCCAGGGTCGGCGCCCACCCGACCATCCCGAGGTCGAAGGTCACCGGCGGCAGGGCATCGAGGACCATCAGCAGCGCGACCGGGTCCGGCTCCCGCCCGTCGTTCAACCGGAACCACGCCGAGAAGTGCCCCTCCCCGCGCGTCTCGCCGCGGACCCACGCGGTCTGCTCGACCGGGAACCGCATCTCGAAGCGCCGCATCATCGGCGCGATCTCGAGCACGAACTCCGGCACGTCCTCCGGTCCCGCGCACTCCTCCTGCGGCGGCAGCTCCGGCTCGACGGCGGTCGTGCGCACGTCGCCCTCGAACCGGTCGAGGTCGGAGTACGTCGACAGCAGGGTCAGGCGGGTCTGGCCGTCCTGCACGAGGTCGGCCGAGACCGTGGCCAGCCGGCCGCCGTCACGGCGTACGTCGACGCTCACCTCGGCAGGCCCGGGGGTGCCGGCGGAGAGGTAGTAGGCCGAGACCGTGACCGGGTCGGGCTTCCCGGGCAGGTGGGCGCTGATCGCGGCACCGGCCAGGGCCAGCTGGAAGCCGCCGTTGATGCCGCCGCCGACCGACCAGCCGGCGTCCAGCGCGCCGGCGTACCGGCCCTCGCCCAGGGGCTCGAGCGACAAATGGCGGTCCCACTCGGAAGTCATAGGCGGGACGGTACTGGGGGGCTCTGGGCGGGGGTCGCGGTGGGCGGGCAGCCCACGCGGTCTCGACGACGGCTCGCTGGCGCTCGCCTGCTCGACCATCAGTACGACGTCGGGGTTTCGAGACGGTTGCTGCGCAACCTCCTCAACCGCCGACCCGGACAGACGACGGCCCGGGCGCTGCCAGCGGCAGCAGCACCCGGGCCGTCATGGGTGACCTATCGGCAGGTCAGCGCGGCTTCTGCGTGTTCGACTTGTAGACGACCCCACCGCTGCGGATCTTGGCGATGAAGCGGGTCTTCTTGTTGCCGTTGCGGTCGGCCTTCTTGAAGGTCATCTGACCCCCGTCTGGCACGACGTCCTCGCGGACCTCGACGAGGCGCTTGTTGCCCTTCGCCTTGGTGCCGCGGATGACGTAGAGCCGGATCGTCTCGCCGACGGCGTTGTCGACGTCGGCACGCACGATGTCCTTACGCGGACCGTTGCTGTCGGCGGCCAGGGTGATGGTGATCGGGTCACCCGGCTCGTCGACCCGGCCGAACGACACGGTGTCGCTGGCCTCGGACTCCGGCTGCACCTCGTTGCCGACGTACCCGATGCCCGACACGCGCGCCCGGCCCTCGGCGTTGCCGGAGAAGACGTACGACGCCTGGCCGTCCTCGCCCGTGGCGACCCGGTCGTTGGCCGACCCGTCGTCGTCGTTGCCGGGGCCGGTGCGGAAGAAGGCGACCTCGAACTCGATCGGCTCGCCCTCCTGGTCGGTGGCCGTGTAGGTCATCACGACCGTCTCCCCGACCTCGCGCTGCTCTGCGCCCTGCTGGGCCAGCGTGTAGGTGCCGGCGGCGAAGTCGACCTCGTAGAACTGCGCGGTCGGACCCTCCCCCGTCGTCGGGTCGGTGCCCTGCGTGGTGGCGATGTCGGCGTCGTCGTCGGCGTCGCCCTGCGGGCCGGTGCTGTCTGCGGCGTACACCGAGGTGTCCGCGGCCCACGTGCCGGTCGGGGTGGCGTCCTGCTCGCTGTCGGAGGAGAGCGAGAACTCCGGGTCGGCGTCGAAGTCCGACTCGATCGTGAGACCGCCCTGACCGTTGTTGCCCGGCCGCACGACCTCGCCGCCGTCGGTACTGATGGCCACGTCCTCGCCACCGACGAGGTTGCCGAACTGGTCGGTGACCTTCACGTCGTAGGCGACGTCGTCGGTCGTCGGCGCCTTCGGCAGCACGCCGGACTCCTGGAACCGGTCCGCCGCGAGCTCGATCAGCACCTCGCCGGCGTTGAGCGGGTCGGCGCTGCTCCACGCGACGTCAGCGGTGTCGCTGGCGCCGCCGGCGCCACCGACGGTCGCGGTGACCGTGTCGGTCGCGGCCCCGTCGTCGTCGAAGTCCTCGCTGCGCTCGATGCCGACGGCGAAGGACACCTGGCCCTGGGCGTTCGTGACCCGGGTGATCGCCTGGCCCTGCTCGGCCAGGTCGCCGGCCGGCTGGCCTGCGGTGCCGTTCTCCGGACCGCTGGTGAAGAAGGAGTCGCCGTCGACTGTGAGCCGCACCGCGACGTTCGGCACCGGGTCGCCGTCGGCGTCGGTCACCGTCGCCGTGCCGTACGACGGGGCGCCGGGCTTGCCCGTGCCCGTGAGCCCCGTGACCTCCACCTCGGCACCTGCCGGGGCAGCGTCGTTGAAGAAGGTCACCGGGGCGGTGGCCTCCGCGTCGGCGTTGTCCTGGTCGACCGGGGTGTTGGGGTCGTCGTAGTCGGCCGTCGCCGCGGTCACGGACCCGGTCTCGGTGGCCTGGGGCTGGCCCTGGGCCGCGGCCGGGTCGTCGAGCGTCGCCGAGAAGGAGCCGTCCTCGCCGGTGGTGACGGTGCGGACCTCGTCGTCGGCGCCGCTCTGCTGGTCGAAGGCGGCGTCACCGCCCTGGCCCGGCGTGTAGGTCAGCGTGACCGGCCGGCCCGGGAGGCCGGTGCCGTCCTCGAGCGCGAGGGTCCCGGCGACCGCGGCGTCCGCGCCTGCCGCGCCGGAGACCTCGTCGGCGAGCTCGATCGCCGCCTGGCCGGCCTTGACGGCCAGGACCTCCGACTCGGCGACGGCGCCCTCCCCGGTGACCGGGTTGGCCACGAGCGCGGCCCGCAGCGTGTAGGTGCCTCCCTCGGAGCGGTCCTGCGGCAGCGGGATGTTCGCGTTGCCGTCCAGGCCGACGACCGTGGTGCCCTCGGTCTCCCGGGCGGTCGGTGCCCCGTCGAAGGCGCGGAAGGTCCAGGTGTACTCCACCGTCTGCAGCGTCGCCTGCTCGAACGGGACGTCGTTGCCCTCCTGGTCCTTGACCTGGACCTGGATGTCGTCGGCGTCGTACTCGTCGTAGTCGAAGGCCTCCCCGTTGGCCGAGGTGGCCTCGAGCGCGGTCGGCTCCGGGTCGTACTGGCCGACGGTCACGTCCTGGGAGCGCTTGTCGCCCAGGCCCGCCTCGAAGGGGTCGGAGTCGGTGGCGTTGGCGTAGTAGAAGGCGCGGGTGCCCCCGGCCTGCGTGGTCTCGACCTGGCCGAGCGCATTCGTCTGCCCGACGTACGCCCCACCCTCACGGCGCACCTCGGCGCCGGCGATCGGGTCGCCCTCGGCGTCCACGACGGTGATGGTGATGTCGGCGTTGCCGGTGCCGGGGACGTTGGCGTTCGTCGGCTCCGCGGTGACCGTGCCGAGCTCCTGGCGGTCGATCACGAAGGACTCGGCGTCGTCGGCTGTGCCGTTGCCGCCGGCGGCCTTGACCAGGATCTCGTCGGTGCCGCCGCCGTAGTCGTAGCCGGTGACGTCGAGGACGCCGCGCCAGGTGCCGGTGACCCCGGCCTGCGGGGTCGTCGAGGTGGTGGTGTCGCCCGCCCCAGCGAAGCCGTCGGCGCTGGGGTCGTAGAAGTCGAGCGTCGGGGTGGCGCCGGGCGCCGAGGACGTGCCCTCGACGACGGCGTACTGACCCGCGCTCGCGCCGTTGGTGTAGGGCGCCTGGAAGACGTCGAGCGTCGCTCCGTCCGTGACGTTGACCGTGTCGGCGTTGTTGTTGACCGAGACGCCACCCAGGGTGTCGGTCGGCTCGGTCGCCGGGCCGATCCCGGTCGCGCGGAGGGTCACGTTGGTGGAGCCGGCGATGACGGTCGGGTTCCACTCGACGAAGAAGGCGCCGTCGTCGTTGCGCGTCGTGGCGGTCCCGATCGCGGTCCACGGACCGTCGCCGATGCGGTACTCGAAGCGCACGCCGGTGACGTTGCTCCCGCCGAGGGCGGTGAGCCGCTGCGTGGCGTTCTGGCCGTCGGGCTTGGCCGAGACCGTCGTGGAGACCGGCTGCACGAGGTCGACGGCGTTCGCGTCGAGGGTGCTGGTGTGGGTGACCGCGCTCGCGGACCCCGCGAGCATCGGCAGACCGGCGATCGCCAGGGCCGAGGTCGCGGTCGCGGCGAGGCCGCGCTTGGTTCCCGTGCTGAACATGTGTCGTTCCTCCCGGATGGGGTGCATGGCGAGGCGTCCGCAGACGACTCGCACCTGTCTAGACCAGCAACGACCGTAGGAGCCAACCCGTTACGCGGATTCACCCGGTCGGGCCGATGCGGGGCTCGTCGACGATGTCCTGTAGGACTGGTGGCATGCGACTCGGCACTGCCCTTCCTGCCCGCTCGACCACCCGCTCCACCCGCGCCCGGCTGGGCGCCGCCGCCCTCGGCGTGACGCTCGCCCTGGGCGCCACGGCCTGCTCCGGCGAGGACGAGCCCAGCGACCCCGACGCCACCGCGCAGGCCACCGAGACCGCCGAGCCCGGCCCCGAGGTCGAGGCCGAGACCGCGACCTTCCAGGCGCCTAGCGGCTTCGAGCTCGGCGAGCCTTCCAAGAAGTCCCCCGCCGTCATCGCCACCGGGCCGTCCGGCGCGCTGGTCTCGCTCGTGGAGATCGAGTTCCCCGGTGAGGCACCCGAGATCGACCGGCAGCAGGAGATCGCGCTCGACGGGCTGGGCGAGAAGTTCGCCGCCGAGGACGTCGTCGAGGTCGACGGCATCGAGATGTGGCACGTCTCCGGCAAGGAGTCCAAGGGCAACTACGCCGATGTCTACGGCGCGGTCGTCGACGGCACCTCGGTGCGCCTGACGATCCGCCTCGCCGACGCAGAGTACGACGAGGCCGAGCGCGCCGCGGTCAACGAGCAGGTCCTCGCGTCCTGGTCCTGGGCCTGACCCCTGGGCTGACTCCCGGGCCGTGGCGCCCGCCCCTAGGGTGGGCGCCATGTCCACCGGTGGTCCCGCCCTGCCCGTGCCGCCGGGGCTCGTGGAGGCCTTCCGCGCCTGGGAGCAGGCCCTCACGGCGGGCGACACCGAGACGCTTGCGCAGCTGACCGCCCCCGGCTCGAGCACCCTGCGCGGCGACGCCGACGGCCTGCTGGTCGGCCACGACGCCATCGCGCCGACGCTCGGCACCGAGCCCGCGCGCCGCGTCGTCCAGACCCACGTGCAGGTCACGGATCCCGACCACGCGCTCGTCGTCGCGGTCACCGAGCTCGCCCGCGGCGGCCGCGGCCAGCAGTCCCAGCTCTGGGCGCGTACGCCGGAGGGCTGGCGCCTCACCGCCGCCCACGTCTCCACCCCGGCGCCCGCCCTCGACACTCGCGTGTGGCGGGTCGTGGGCGACCCGCTCGTCCCCGGCGCCACGGCCGGGCCGCTCGTCGGGGAGACCGTCGCGGTCAAGGACGTCTTCGCCGTGGCCGGCCAGAAGGTCGGCGCGGGCAACCCCGCCTGGGAGGCCGCCGCCCCTGTCGAGCGCGCCGACGCCACGGTCGTCGACACCCTCGTCGAGGCCGGTGCGGCGATCACCGGGATCGCCCGCACCGACGAGTTCGCCTGGTCCCTCGGGGGCACCAACCACCACTACGGCACCCCGCCCAACCCGCGCGCCCCGCGCCGGGTCCCCGGCGGGTCGTCCAACGGCCCCGCGTCCGCGGTCTCCCTCGGCCACGCCACGATCGGCCTCGGGACGGACACCGCCGGCTCGACCCGCGTGCCCGCGGCGTACCAGGGGCTCACCGGCTTCCGCCCCACCCACGGCACCGTCCCGATGCACGGCGTCATGGCGCTGGCGCCCAGCTTCGACACCGTCGGCTGGATGACCCGCTCCCCCACGCTCGCGCGCGACGTCGGCGAGGTGCTGCTGCCGCCCGACGCCGCCGTCGACGGGTCCGACCTCGTCGTCGTGCCCGAGCTGCTCGCTGCCGCCGAGCCCGACGTGCGTGCAGCCGTCGAGACCTGGGTCGCCGACCAGGGGCTGGTCGTCCGCGAGGGCTGGCCGCTCGGCGAGCTCGCGTCGTGGGTGCGTGCCTTCGGCACCTGGCAGGCGTGGGAGGCGTGGTCGGTGCGCGGCGGCTGGCTCGCCGACCGGCTCGACACCCTCGGCGCCGACGTCCGCACCCGGTTCCGCCACGCCGCCTCGGTCGAGAAGCCCGACGCGGACGCGGCGTACGACGTCGTGCAGACCGCCCGTCAGCGCCTCCGTGACCTGCTGGGCGACCGGGTGCTCGTGCTGCCGACGGCCTCGTCGGTCGCGCCCTTCCCCGGCGCCGGCGTGCAGGCCGTCCGCGACGCGACCCTCCGGCTGACCTGCCTGGCCCCGCTGCTCGGCGCACCGGCCGTCTCGCTGCCCCTCGCCACCCGCGACGGGCTGCCCTGCGGCGTCTCGCTCCTGGCTGCCCCCGGTCGCGACAGGGCGCTGCTGGACCTCGCGGTCAGCCTGTCCTGACGAGTCGTGCCCCTGAGCGCGCGCTATGCCGCGCGCTCGGCCACACGACCGAGCCGACCATGCAGCGCGCCCACCCCGGTCGCGAGCAGGATCAGCACGCCGGCGACGAGCAGGCCGACCCAGACGCCGACCTTGAGCAGTGCGGCGCCGGCGGCGGCACCGACGAGGATGAGCGCGACGGCCAGGAACCGGCGACCCGCGCCACCCTCGGCCACCGCCCGGCCGGAGCCCAGCCGCGAGTCGGCGGCCAGGCCGATGATCGTCGAGGTGACGACCACGGTCGTCACGTCGCGCACCGCCACGAACCGCGCGGTCGCCGCCTGAACCCCCATCGCCGTGCCGAGCACCGCGGTGACCGGCAGGGAGAGCGCCAGCGGCGGTGGGGTGGCCTCGTCGGCCACGAGCAGCACGACCGACAGCCCGAGGCAGACCACCCCGACCGACACGAACAGCAGCGTCGTCAGCCACGTCCACGGGCCGGCCGCCCGACGCAGCACCCGACCGCCCAGCGCGGCGCCGCCCATGAAGCAGACCAGCGCGACCGTCGGCCCGAGCACCGGGAGGTCCTCCGCGCCGACCAGACCCATGCCGAGGATGACCACGTTGCCGGTCATGTTGGCGGTGAATACCCGGTCCAAGCCGAGGTAGCCGACGGCGTCGATGATCCCGGTGGTGAAGGTCAGCACCATCATCAGCACCAGGTGCATCCGCTCGGTCGGGACGGCGGCGAGGCGGGCGGTCACGCGCCCATGGTGGCAGCACCCGGTCCGGCAGTCGTCTGCCTGGTGGCCATCGTCAAAACGCAGACCGAAGTCGAGGAACGGCGCTCTCCCGAGGCGACTTCACGCGGGGGCTTTGGCCAGCCACCGCAGGTTGGTCTGTCTATTGACGAGTCATCGAGACAGCTCCATGACGCACGTCCCTGCCGCAGCTCAGCGGAAGACGTCCGGGTCGGTGTCGCGGATGTGGTCGAGGATCGCGGCGGCCTGGCCGCGGGCGCCGGCCGCGTTGGGGTGCGCCGGCACGCCGACGGCCGCGTCGTTGGCGGAGGGACCGTAGACCTCGGCCCACCGCACGTTGGGGTCACCGCAGAGGTCGACGCCCTGCGGCGTACGGCGGAAGGTGTTGACGTACTCGGCGCCGCCTCGCTCGGCGGCGCGCTTGATCATCCGGTTGAGCTGGCGGAACTTAGTGGAAATCCAGCGCATGTCCTCGTCGGAGGCCGGCACCGTCGGGTAGCAGCCGCGACGAGGGACCACGTTGATGTAGTCGATCGCCAGGATCCGCGCGCCGGGGGCGATCCGGTGGATCGCCCGGAACGCCCGCACCAGCTTGGTCTCCGACTCCTTAATCCGCTGCGCGATGGAGTCCTCGCCGTCGACGACGTACTTGGCCTTGCAGCCACCGAACGGCAGGCCCTGGCCGGAGTCCGACAGCGGCGTCTCGGCGGGCACGACGTTGAGGCAGTCGAGCCCGGCGCTGGAGATGCCGGCGTCGTTGCCGCCGATGCCGACGGTCACGAGGTCGGTCGTGGGGGTCAGCCGGTCGAACTGCGCGGGGTTGGTCCCGCCCAGCGGCAGCCCCGTCTGCGGCTCGTAGAAGTCGTCGGTCGTCGCCGATCCGCACGAGGCGTCCCGGAACTCCCCCACGCTCAAGGCCTCCGCGAGCAGCTTGGGGTAGTTGGTGTACGACTGCGCGCAGTCGATCGGCGCGTACGTCGTGTCCGGCACGCCCTGCCGGTTGACCAGGACCACGTTGGCCGTCCACGAGTCACCGAGCGCGACGTACTCCAGGCCGGCCGGCAGCAGCCGCTCATCGCCGTCAACCAGGCCTCCGGACGCGTCCGGGGAGGCCGACGAGGCCGCTCCCACGGGGAGGAGCCCGGCCGCGAGGGCCGCGGTGGCGGTACTGGCGAGGAGGAGGCGCAGGCGGGTCATGGCGTGACCAACGCCACAACCCGTCAGAAGGTCACGCCCGACAGGGTCTCGTGGCGCGCTCAGGCCAGGGAGAGGAAGAGCTTCTCCATCTTCTTCAGGTCCGCCTCGTCGGCCTGCCCGTCCGCCATGCAGTCCTGCAGGCCCGTGGCGACGATCGCGAACCCGCTGCGCGCGAGGGCCTTGTTGACGGCCGCAAGCTGGGTGAGGACCGACTCGCAGTCCGAGCCCTCCTCCATCATGCGGATCACGCTGGCGAGGTGGCCGTGGGCCCGTTTCATCCTCAGGATGATGGCGCGGATGTCCTGCGCGTCGAGTTCCATGCTTGCTCCCAATTCAGCAGGAGCCTGGCACGTGGGCCCCCGAGGTCTTCGTACCTACCGTACGTCGCGCCAGGTGGTCCCCGCAGGCGGATACCCCGGCGCCGACGCCCCGGATGCGGCAGGGTGGGGACAGGGTCCGCACACGGACGCGCTGCCGCCGGAGAGGAGCCGACCACATGCAGGGGTGGGTGAACGCTCGCGGTGCCATCGCCGCCCTGGTCGCGCTCGCCCTCGCGCTCTTCGTCCTGCACGTGGTCGCCTACGGCACGGCGTACGACGTGGGGTACCTGGTCGTGATGCTGGCCGCAGCGGCCCTGGGCTGGTGGGGCAGCCGCGGGCGCACCGGCCTGGCCCGCACGCTGAGCCTGCTGGTGGCTGGCGCGATCGCCTCCACGGCCCTGGCCGACGTCGTCTGGTACGGGTACTACTGGACGTCCGGAGAGCCGGACGTCTCGTGGGCCGACCCGCTCTACCTGTTCTCCTACGTCCTCCTCGGCGCCGCGCTCGTGCTCAGCCTGCTCAACACCGACCGCGGCCACCAGCGCCTGGAGGGAGCCGTCGACGCCGCGACGATCGTGGTCGTCTGCCTGCTCGTGCTCTGGGAGCTGGCGGTCCAGGGGATCCTCGACGACACCTCGGTGGGCTGGGGCACCCGGTTGGTCTGGGCGGCCTACCCGGTCCTCGACGGCACGCTGCTCGGACTCATCCTGCGCGTGCTGTGGGTGCGCGAGGCGCGGTCCGTCGTCGGGCCCGCCCTCGGGCTGGGTGTCGCCGCGTGGCTGCTCTCGGACATCGGCTTCCTCCTGGTGGAGTCCAGCACCGTCGTCGACGCCGCGCTCGACCTCGGCTGGATGCTGGGGGCGCTCGCCATGGCGTGGGCGGTGCTGACCCGCACCCGCCCCTCCTCGCCCCGCGCCGCGGACCCGCTCCCCTCGGTGACCCCGCGCCTGCTGGTCGCGGTGCTGCCGCTGCTCGTGCCGACGGCGATGCTGGTGCTCGACGCCGCTGACGACCAGCTCCCGAGCGCGGTCGCCGCGGGCGGCGGGATGGTCGTGCTCGTCGGGCTCGCCATGCTGCGCACCTGGTCGCTGCTGCAGGAGCAGCGCCGCACTGCGCTCGAGCTGGCCCGGGCCCGCGACGAGGCCTTGGCCGCCTCGCGTGCGAAGTCGGCCTTCCTGGCCACGATGAGCCACGAGATCCGCACCCCCATGAACGGCGTCATCGGCCTCACCGGGCTGCTGCTCGGCACCGACCTCGACGAGCGGCAGCGGGAGTACGCCCGCGGCGTGCAGACCGCCGGCGACGCGCTGCTCGGGATCATCAACGACGTCCTGGACTTCTCCAAGGTCGAGGCCGGCGCCGTCGAGCTGGAGTCGATCGACTTCCTGCTCACCGAGGTCGTCGAGGACGTCGCCGCGATCGTCGCCGAGCCGGCGCGCGCCCGCGGGCTGGAGCTGCTGGCCTACTGCTCCCCCGAGGTGCCGGCCGCCCTGCGCGGTGACCCCGGCCGGCTGCGCCAGGTGCTGCTCAACCTCGCCACCAACGCCGTGAAGTTCACCCACGACGGCGAGGTCGTCATCAGCGCCCACCTCGACGGTGGCACGCCAGACGCCCCTGTCGTCCGGTTCCAGGTCCGCGACACCGGCATCGGCCTGGCCGAGAGCCGACGCGAGCGGCTCTTCGACCCCTTCACCCAGGCCGATTCCTCCACGACACGTCGCTACGGCGGCACCGGGCTCGGACTGGCGATCTGCGCCCGGCTCACCGCCGCGATGGGCGGCACCATCGGCGTCGACAGCACCCCCGGGGAGGGCAGCACCTTCTGGTTCCGGCTGCCGCTGCTCGCCGCCGAGCACCCGCCCGCGGTCCGGCCCGCCTCGCAGGAGCCGCTCGAGGGCCTGCGCGCGCTCGTCGTCGACGACAACGCCACCAACCTCATGGTGCTCGACGGGCAGCTGGGTGCCTGGGGCATGGACGTCGACACCGTCGGGTCCGCCGCGGAGGCGGTCGCCCGGATGCGCGGGTCCGAGGCGGCGTACGACGTGGTGCTGCTGGACCTGTGCATGCCCGAGGTCGACGGGCTGCAGCTGGCGCGGACCATCACCACGACCCCCGACCTCTCCGGACCGCGCCTGGTGCTGCTGACCTCCGACACCGAGGTCGACCAGGACGAGGCCTGGGACGCCGGGGTGCGCGAGATCCTGGCCAAGCCGCTGCCGATGTCACGTCTGCGGGGCCTGCTCTCGGCGCTGCTGGCCCCGCAGACCCCGGAGGCCGTCGCCCCGGTCACCCCGGCCGCGGTCGGCTCCGCGCCGCCAGCCGAGGGCGGCCCCGTCCGTCCCCGGGTGCTCGTGGTCGAGGACAACGACGTGAACCAGATCGTCGCCGAGGGCATCCTCGCCTCGCTGGGCTACGACTCCGACGTAGCCGGGGACGGCCGCGAGGCGCTCGACGCGCTCGAGCACACGGCGTACGCCGCGGTGCTGATGGACTGCCAGATGCCCGTCCTCGACGGGTACGACGCCACGCGCGAGCTGCGCCTGCGCGAGCTGACCCAGGGCCGGCCGCGGGTGCCGGTGCTCGCGATGACGGCCAGCGTGACCGAGGGCGAGCGCGAGCGGTGCGCCGCCGCGGGCATGGACGACTTCGTGCCCAAGCCGGTCACGCCTGCCGACCTCGGGGCAGCCCTGGACCGCTGGGTGGCCTCGGCGTCCTGAGCAGGTCCGACCCACCCTCCCGGGCGAATGCCTCGCCGCTCCCAGTGGGCACGGATCGGTCATGACCGTCGATCCCGAGCACCCGCGCCGTCCCTACGACCCCGACCACCCGTTGCGTCCCGAGGAGCACCGCCGCCGTCCGAGCGTGGACCAGCCGCTCAACGCCCAGCGACGACCGCTGTGGCCCGCGGTGCTGATCGTCCTGGCGATCGTCGCACTGGTGGGGGTCGTCGTCGCCCTGGTGATCTGACGCGGATCCGCGACCCGTCGTCAGGCGGAGATCGGAATGATGCCCTCCACCACGTCGCCCAGGGCGCGCTGCTGGACGACCAGCTCGTAGTGGGTCTGCAGGTTCATCCAGAACTCCGGTGACGTCGCGAAGTAGCGGGCCAGCCGCACGGCAGTGTCGGCGGTGATGCCCCGCTTGCCGTGGACGATCTCGTTGATGCGCCGCGGCGGGACCCCGATCGCCACGGCCAGGCGGTGCTGGGTGATGCCGAAGCCCTCGATGAAGTCGCTCATCAGCACCTCACCGGGGTGGATCGGCTCCAATCCCTGCGGCTCAGTGGTAGTCGACGAGCTCGACATCCTCAGCCCCTCCGTCCTTCCACCTGAAGCAGATCCGCCACTGGTCGTTCACCCTGATGCTGTGCTGCCCCTGCCTGGAACCCCGCAGGAGCTCGAGCCGGTTGCCGGGCGGGACCCGCAGGTCCTGCAGGCTCGTCGCCGCATGCACCTGGACCAGCTTGCGTAGCGCCACGCGCAGGATCCTGGCGTCCAGACCAGGAACGCGCTCGTGCTGCCACAACGCGGCCGTGTCCCGGTCGGCGAAGGACCTGATCACGTGCCACCAGCATAACGCGCTCCGTTAATAACGGATAGCGTTAAAACGTCGTCCCTCTGCATGGAGCGAGACTGGTCGATGCGCCAGCCTCGGTCCAGCGTCATCGCCGCCGTGGTGGACAGGCGCGCGGAGCGTCACCCTGTGGAGGACCCGGGGCCCACGACCGGTCACGAGCGCGGTTGCTGGAGGAACGCCAGCACCTCGTCGGTGAACGCGTCGGCGCACTCCAGCATCACCATGTGACCGACCCCCGCGAGCACCACCGTCTCCGCGGACGGCACGGCACGCGCGAAGGCGGCCAGCTGGTCCAGGGGCGCCACGTGGTCGCGCTCGCCGCCGATCGCCAGCACCGGGTGGTCGACCTCGTGCAGCCACCGGTCGACGCGCATGGTGGCGACCGAGCGGGCGATCCGCAGGACGCCGTGGGTGCCGACGCCGTCGACGAGCGCGGCGATGCCAGTGGCGGGCATGTCCGCGGGCCGGTGGAGGTAGGGCCAGAGCAGCAGGCGGCGCAGCCACGCGCGCGCCACGACCTGGCGGCGCACGAGGCCGGGGACCGGGAGCCCGGCGGTCATCACCTCGAGCAGCGTCGCCGCCACCGTCCGGGGGCGGTGCCGCAGCTGGTGGCCGGCACGGCGCAGCCCCAGCACCTCCGCGAAGGCGCCGACGGTGCCACCGGCCAGCACGACCGAGGACACCAGGTCGGGGTGCCGGTGTGCCAGGCGCAGCGCCACCAGCGCCCCCAGCGAGTGGCCGACCACGGTGAGCGGCGGCAGGGCGAGCTCCCGGGCGAGGGCGGCGACCACGTCGGCGAACCCGTCCACGGCGTACCCACCCCTCGGCGGCGAAGACCGCCCGAAACCCGGCAGGTCCAGCGCCACCACCCGCGCGTGCTCCGCGAGGCCGGCGAGGTTCTCGGCCCAGTGCTGCCAGCGCCCCCCGAGCCCGTGGACCAGCAGCACCACCGGGGCGTCCGGCGTCGGGCCGGGCAGGTCGAGGTGGTGGACGTCCGCGCCGAGCACCTCGACGGTGCGCAGGTACGCCGTCGGGTCGGTCGCCCCCGGCGGCCGGCGACCAGGGAGGCCGTAGTCGTCCGTGAGCGGGACGGTGCGCCAGGGGGTGGGGGTCATGCCGGCCAGCCAACCGGCACCGGCGCCGCTCGTGCCAGCCCCGTCTCAGGGGGCCGCGACGTGCCTCAGACGTTGAAGCGGAACGTAGTCGCAGTTATTGGCAGTCGTCGGTGCTTGTCGATAGTTGGCTCTGACCTGCAACGACGTTGTTGAGTGCAGTTGCCTCTGGTCGGTTGCGTACGGACGTTCTGCGGACTGCGCGCGGACTCTCGACGGACTCGGTGGCCGGGGAGGTCTCGCCTGCTCAGCCTAAGGTGAAGCCCGTGCCTTGGACCCGCCCCCCGCGAGCCGTCATTCAGCTCCCGAACTGGGCCTGGGGCGGCGACCCACGAGCCCTCCTTGCCGAGGCCGGGACCCGCGTGCGGCGTCAGGGACAGGGGTGGGACGTCCAGGTAGACGAGAGTTACAGAAGGCAAGCGCCAGACTTGATCTCGTTCACGGCCATCGCGGGCCCCGGCGCGCCAAGGCCTCGCTTCGAGCTTCTGCGTTCTGATCAAGATCTGACGACCGCGGTCAACCAGCAGGTGCTCGACTCCTGGACCTGGGACGCCTGAGCCACGTCACGTCCCCCTAGGGTTCTGGCATGGACCCTCTGGAAATCGGCACCGGCCCGATCCGCGGGGCCTACCTGCCCTCCACGGTCGAGAACGTCCTGTGGGGACGCCTCCCCTGCGCTGCCGACGCGCCGGTGCTGCGGGTCGAGCCGGGTGACGAGGTCACCCTCGACACGCTGAGCCACGAGGGCATCCTCGAGGACCAGGGTCGCGACCCCGACGGGTTCTTCGCGGCGTACGACGTGCCGGTGCTCGCCGACGCCCGAGCCCTCGCGGCCTCCGACGCCCCGCACGTCGTCGGTGTCGACGGGCCGCACGTGGTGAGCCGCCCCGTGGCGGTGACCGGCGCACGGCCGGGCGACCTGCTCGCGATCACGCTCCTCGAGACCGCGCCGCGGGTGCCGTACGGCGTGGTGTCCAACCGGCACGGGCGCGGTGCCCTGCCCGGGGAGTACCCGCTCGAGGGCGACGTCTTCTCCGCCTTCGCCCGCGTCGCCGACGACGGCACGCACGCGGAGATGGGCCTGGTCCCCGGCCCGATCGGGGACGGGCCGGTCGTGCGCTTCCCGATGGCGCCGTTCCTCGGCATCCTCGGGGTCGCGGTGGCCGGCGACCAGCGGCCGCACTCGGTGCCGCCCGGGGTGCACGGCGGCAACCTCGACATCTCGTTGCTGACCGCGGGCGCCACGCTCTACCTGCCCGTGCAGGTCGAGGACGCCCTCTTCTACGCCGGCGACCCGCACTTCGCGCAGGGCGACGGCGAGGTCGCGCTGACCGCGCTGGAGGCCTCGCTGCGCGCGACCGTCCGGCTCGACGTCGTGCCCGCGGCCGACGCGGTGGCGCAGTTCGGCGAGGTCGTCTCCCCGCTCGCCGAGACCGTCGACCACCTCGTCCCCACCGGGCTCGACGAGGACCTCGACGTCGCGGTGCAGCAGTGCGTCCGGCACGCGATCAGCCTGCTGGTCGCCCGCTACGGCATGGACCCGCGGATGGCCTACGCCTACCTCTCCGCGGCGACCGACTTCGAGATCTCCCAGGTGGTGGACGTGGTCAAGGGCGTGCACGCGCGCATCCGGAAGAGCGACTTCGCAGGGCTCGCCCGATGAGCGGCCCCTCCCTGCCGGTGCCGCCGGGCCTGGTCGAAGCCTTCCGCACCTACGAGCAGGCGCTCATGAGCGACGACGTCGAGGTCCTCGACCGGCTCTTCGCGCCCGCCACGACGACCCTCCGCGGCGACGCCGACGGCCTGCTCGTCGGCCACGACCAGATCGCCGCCTTCCGCTCCGGCCGTGGCGGTGCGCCGGCCCGCCGGCTGGTGCAGACCCACGTCCAGGTCACCGACCCCGACCACGCTCTCGTGGTCGCGGTGACCGAGCTCGCCCGCGGCGGCCGCGGCCAGCAGACCCAGCTCTGGGCCCGCACCGACGACGACTTCTGCGGCGGCTGGAAGGTCACCGCCGCCCACGTCTCGGTGCCTGCCCCCGCCCTCGACACCCGGATCTGGCGGGTCGTCGGCGACCCGCTCGTGCCCGGCGCCCCGGCCGGTCCGCTGGTCGGCGAGAGCGTCGCGGTCAAGGACCTCTTCGCCGTCGCCGGGCAGAAGGTCGGCGCCGGCAACCCCACCTGGGAGGCCGCCGCCCCCGTCGAGCGCTCCGACGCGACGGTCGTCGACACCCTCGTCGAGGCCGGCGCCTCGCTGCGCGGCATCGCCCGCACCGACGAGTTCGCCTACTCCTTGGCCGGCACCAACGCGCACTTCGGCGCCCCGCCCAACCCGCGCGCGCCACGCCGGGTCCCCGGCGGCTCGTCGTCGGGCTCCGCGTCCGCCGTCTCCCTCGGGCACGCCACGATCGGCCTCGGGACCGACACGGGTGGCTCGATCAGGGTGCCGGCGGCGTACCAGGGCCTGACCGGCATCCGCAGCACCCACGGCTCGCTGCCGATGAACGGCGTCCTGGCCCTCTCCCCCACCTTCGACACCGTCGGCTGGCTGACCCGCTCGGCGGCGCTGCTGCGCGAGGTCGGCGACGTGCTGCTGCCGCCCGACAGCGGGAGCGGTGGCACCGACCTCGTCGTCGTCCCCGAGCTCCTCGCGCTCGCCGAGCCCGACGTCCGCTCGGCCGTCGAGGCGTGGGTCGCCGACCAGGGCCTCATCGTGCGCGAGGGCTGGCCGCTGGGCGAGCTGACCTCGTGGCTGCAGGCGTTCCAGACGTGGCAGGCGTGGGAGGCCTGGGCCGTGCGGGGAGGCTGGCTCGCCGACCGCCTCGACACCCTCGGCGCCGACGTCCGCACCCGCTTCCGCCACGCCGCCTCGATCGACAAGGCCGACGCGGACGCGGCGTACGACGCCGTCGTCTCCGCACGCGCCCGGCTGCGCGACCTCATCGGCGACCGGGTCCTGGTGCTGCCGTCGTCCTCCTCGGTCGCCCCGCTGCTCGGCCAGGGCCTCCAGGCGGTGCGCGACGCCACCATGCGGCTGACCTGCGTGGCCGGTCTCGCCGGCGCCCCCGCCGTCTCGCTCCCGCTCACCACCCGCGCCGGCCTGCCCTGCGGCGTCAGCCTCGTCGCCGCCCCCGGCCGCGACCGCGCGCTGCTCGACCTCGCCGTCTCCCTGGGCTGACGGTCCTGCCGCGCTCCGCGGAGAGACGAAATGACGCTGAAACACGAGTTCCAGACGCGCTTAACATCGGAGCACTAGTTTCACCCCAGGAGAGCCGGCCCGAGGTGGGGCCGGGTCCGGTGAGGAGGGTGCGGTGCGGCTCGGGGAGCTCAACGCCATGGAGGCGCCAGAGGCCGCGCGTGCGCTGCGCGGCTGCGCCGACGTGGAGCGGTGGGTCGCCGCCCTCCTGGTCCGCCGGCCGTACGCCGACCGCCGGACCCTGCTCGACACCGCCCACCTCCTGGCCACCTGGTCAGACGCCGAGCTCGACCACGCGCTGGCCGACCACCCCCGCATCGGCGAGCGCGGCACCGGCTCGACCGCGGCGACCTCCGCCCGCGAGCAGGCCGGTGTGACCGACGCCGACCGGGAGGCGTTCGTGGAGGCGAACCGTCGCTACGAGGAGCGGTTCGACCGGATCTACCTCGTCCGCGCCGCCGGCCGCTCCGCGGCCGAGATGCTCGAGCTGCTCGAGCAGCGCCTGACCCACGACGACGCCACGGAACTGGCCGTCACCAAGCAGCAGCTCACCGAGATCGCGATGCTGCGGCTCGAGGACCTGGTCGACGAAGAGCCCGACGAAGATCCCGACGATGAGGTCGAGGAGGACCGATGAGCAGCCTGTCCACCCACGTGCTCGACACCGGCCGGGGCGAGCCCGCGGCCGGCGTCACCGTCACCCTGCGCACACTCACCGGCGCCACCGAGGAGCAGGTCACCGACGCAGACGGCCGCGCCAGGTTCGCGACCGAGGTCGAGGGGGCGACGACGCTGCGCTTCGAGACCGCGGCGATCAGCGACTTCTTCCCCGAGGTCGTCCTCACCTTCGTCGCCGACGCCGCGCGCCCGCACCACCACGTGCCGCTGCTGCTGAGCCCGTTCGCCTACTCGACCTACCGCGGGAGCTGAGAGATGAGCCGGATCGTGCTCGGGCCCAACCAGTACGGCAAGGCGGAGTGCCGCCTGGTCCGGGTCAACCGCGACCAGGACGCGCACACCGTCGAGGACCTCACCGTCACCACCCAGCTGCGCGGTGACTTCGAGGCCTGCCACCTCGACGGCGACAACAGCCTGGTCGTCGCCACCGACACCCAGAAGAACACCGTCTACGCCTTCGCCCGCGACGGCATCGACTCCCCCGAGGCCTTCATGCTGCGGCTGGCCGACCACTTCGTCGACGGCTTCGACCAGGTCACGGGCGCGGAGATGACCGCGTTGTCCCACACCTGGGGGCGCCTCGGTGACCACGCGTTCCTCCGCGACGGCACCAGCACCCGCACGGCCCGCGTCGAGCGGGGCGCGGACGGCACCAGCGTCACCGCCGGGGTCAGCGACTGCACGATCCTGAAGTCCACCGACTCCGAGTTCCACGGCTTCCCGCGCGACCGCTACACCACCCTGGTCGAGACCGACGACCGCATCCTCGCCACCAGCCTCACCGCGACCTGGACCTACAACGGCACCGACCACGACTGGGACGCCCTCCACGCGAGCATCACCAGCACCCTGCTCGACACCTTCGCCGGCCACCACAGCCTCGCGCTGCAGCAGACGATCTACGCGATGGGCCGCGCGGTCCTCGAGACCCACGACGCGGTCACCTCGATCGACCTCAGCTGCCCCAACAAGCACCACTTCCTCGTCGACCTCGAGCCCTTCGGCCTCGACAACCCCGGTGAGGTCTTCTTCGCCGCGGACCGGCCCTACGGTCTTATCCAGGCCAGGGTCATGAGGGAGGACTGAGCGTGGCGCGGTCCCTCACGGCCGTGCGCGCCCGCCACGTCCTGGTCGACGGTGCCCTCCGTCCCGCCACGGTGCGCGTCGCCGACGGCCGGATCACCGAGGTGGCGGCGTACGACGACGGGCGCGACGCCCCCGACGCGGTGGACCTGCCCGACACCGCCCGACTGCTGCCCGGTGTCGTCGACACCCACGTGCACGTCAACGAGCCCGGTCGCACCGAGTGGGAGGGGTTCGCGACGGCGACGACGGCCGCCGCCCGCGGCGGCGTCACCACGATCGTCGACATGCCACTGAACTCCGTCCCGCCCACCACCACCGTCGACCACCTCCGCCTCAAGCAGCAGGTGGCGGCCGAGAAGGCGCGCGTGGACGTGGGCTTCTGGGGCGGCGCCGTGCCCGGCAACCTCGCCGACCTGCGGCCGCTGTGGGAGGCCGGTGTCTTCGGGTTCAAGTGCTTCCTCGCCCCGTCGGGCGTCGACGAGTTCCCGCCCCTGAGCCCCGACGAGCTCGACGCCGCGTTGGCCGAGATCGCCGGCTTCGACGGGCTGACGATCGTGCACGCCGAGGACGCCCGGGTGCTCGACGAGGCGCCCCACCCGCCGAGCCGCGCGTACGCCGACTTCCTGCTCTCCCGCCCCGACCACGCCGAGACCGACGCGATCCGCCGGCTGCTCGACGGTGCCCGCGCGACCGGATGCCGCGTGCACGTGCTGCACCTCTCCAGCGCCCGCGCCCTCGACCTGCTCGCCGACGCCCGCGCCGAGGGCCTGCCCGTGACCGTCGAGACCTGCCCGCACTACCTCTGCTTCAGCGCCGAGGACCTGCCCGACGCCGCCCCGCAGTTCAAGTGCTGCCCGCCGATCCGCGACCGCGGCAACCGCGACGCCCTGTGGGACGCGCTGGTCGAGGGCGTCATCGACTGCGTCGTCTCCGACCACTCCCCCTCCACCCCGGAGGAGAAGGGGCGCGGTGACGGCGACCTGCAGCAGGCCTGGGGTGGCATCTCGGGGCTCCAGGTCGGCTTCACGGCCGTCGCCGACGAGGCCGCCGCCCGCGGCATCGGCCTCGAGCAGGTCAGCCGGTGGATGGCCACCGCCACAGCCGACCTCGTCGGGCTGGCGCACAAGGGTCGGATCGCGGTCGGTGCCGATGCCGACCTCACCGTCCTCGACACCGCCGCACCCCTCGACGTGCGCGCCGCCGACCTCGCCCACCGGCACCCGATCAGCGCCTACGACGGCCGCCGGCTCGCCGGCTCGGTCACCCACACCTGGCTGCGCGGCGAGGAGCCGACCGCCGGCCGTCTGCTCACTCGGGAGGCAGCAGCATGCCCACACCACCACGTCTGAGCCCACCGATGCCGCCGCGGCTGCTGATGGGCCCCGGCCCGATCAACGCCCACCCCCGGGTGCTGCAGGCGATGTCGATGCAGCTGGTCGGCCAGTTCGACCCGTCGATGACCGCGGCGATGAACGAGACGATGGCGCTCTACCGCAAGGTCTTCCGCACCGACAACGAGCACACGCTGCTCGTCGACGGCACCTCCCGCGCCGGCATCGAGGCCGCGCTGGTCAGCCTGCTCGAGCCGGGCGACCGGGTGCTCGTACCGGTCTTCGGACGCTTCGGCCACCTGCTGGTCGAGATCGCCGAGCGCTGCGGCGCGGAGGTGCACACCGTCGAGGTGCCGTGGGGCGAGGTCGTGCCCGACGAGACGGTCGAGGACGCCGTACGCCGGGTGCGACCGCGCCTGGTCGCGGCCGTGCAGGGCGACACCTCGACCACCATGTGCCAGCCGCTCGCGGGCATCGGGGAGATCTGCCGCCGCGAGGGGGTGCTGCTCTACGTCGATGCCACCGCCAGCCTCGGGGGCAACCCGTTCGAGACCGACGCCTGGGGCATCGACGTGGCCAGCGCCGGGCTGCAGAAGTGCCTCGGCGGGCCGTCCGGATCCGCCCCGATCACCATCGGGCCGCGCGCGGTGGAGGTGATCGAGGGCCGCAAGCACGTCGAGGCCGGGCTGCGCACCGACGACGACCGGCCGCGCGGCACCCGGATCGCATCGAACTACCTCGACCTCGCGCAGATCATGGACTACTGGGGCCCGCGCCGGCTCAACCACCACACCGAGGCCACGACGATGCTCTACGGCGCCCGCGCCTGCGCGCAGGTGCTGCTCGAGGAGGGCCTGGACCAGGCGATCGAGCGGCACCGGCTGCACGGCACCGCGATGCTCGAGGGCGTGCGCGGCCTGGGCCTGGAGGTCTTCGGCGACGTCGAGCACAAGATGACCAACGTCGTGGCCGTGCACATCCCCGACGGCGTCGACGGGGACGCAGCCCGCGCGGCGATGCTGGAGGACTTCGGCATCGAGATCGGCACCTCCTTCGGCCCTTTGCACGGCAGGGTCTGGCGGATCGGCACGATGGGCTGGAACGCCCGCCGCGACGCCGTGCTCGCCACCCTCGCCGCGCTCGAGGCGGTGCTGCGCGCCGCGGGCGTGCCGGTCACCGCCGGTGGCGGCACGGGCGCTGCGTCGGAGGTCTACGCGTGAGCGGCGGGACCTCCAGCGACGCGGCCCTGGTGCTGGACCGCTGCCACGAGCTCGCCCGCTACTCCGCCCACCCGGTCCACCTCGAGCGCACCCACCTGACCCGCCAGCACGCCCAGGCCAACGAGGTGGTCGCCGGCTGGATGGCCGACGCCGGTCTGCGCACCTGGGTCGACGCCGCCGGCAACGTGTGCGGCCGACGCGAGGGCCGCGAACCCGGACTGCCCGCGCTGCTCCTCGGCTCCCACCTCGACACCGTCCCCGACGCCGGCTCCTACGACGGGATGCTGGGGGTCGTCATGGCGATCGCCGTGGCCCAGCGGCTGCACGACGTCGAGCTCCCCTTCGCCCTGGAGCTGATCGGCTTCAGCGACGAGGAGGGCTCGCGCTTCGGCACCGCGCTGCTCGGCTCCCAGGCCGTCGCCGGGCACTGGCTCGAGGACTGGTGGGACCTGCGCGACCGCGACGGGGTGACGCTGCACCAGGCGTTCCTCGACTTCGGTCTCGACCCACGCCGGGTCCACGAGGCGGCGCGGCAGCCGCACGAGCTCGTCGGCTACCTCGAGGCACACATCGAGCAGGGCCCCTACCTCGAGGCCCGCGACGAGCCGCTGGGCTACGTCACGACGATCGCGGGGGCACGGCGGTTCCGCCTCTCGGTGGTGGGCGAGGCCCGGCACGCCGGCGGCACGCCGTACGCCCGCCGTCGCGACGCCCTCGTCGGCGCCGCCGAGGTGATCACCGAGATCGAGCGGATGGCGCGCGCGTCCGGGGACGCCGACGAGCACGACGGCTGCATCGCGACCGTCGGCCGCATCGAGGTGCAGCCGGGCGCGGTCAACGTGATCCCCGGTCGCGCCGACCTCAGCCTCGACCTGCGCGCGGCCACCGACGAGGCGCGCGACGCGATGTGGGCGCGGATGGAGCGGCGGCTCGAGGAGATGTGCGAGGCCCGCGGGCTGCGCTTCGAGGCCCAGGAGCGGCACCGCGCCCCCGCCGCCCCGTGCGCGCCGTGGCTCACCGACGCCGTCGTCGCCGGCATCGGGTCCACGGGACAGCAGGACCCGCTGGGCCTGTGGAGCCGCGCCGGGCACGACGCCATGGCGATGGCGCGGATCACCGACATCGGCATGCTCTTCCTGCGCTGCCACGACGGCATCAGCCACCACCCCGACGAGGCGGTGCTGCTCGAGGACGTCGAGGTCGGCCTGGACGCGTTCGAGGCCGCCGTGCGCGCCACCGCCGCGACGTACGCCGCCCGCGACCTGCGATCGAGCCCGGCATGAGCGTCCCGACCTCGCCCGACATGACCGAGCTGCGCATCGAGGAGCGGATCGCCGCCACCCGGATGGACCTCTCCCCCCAGGAGCGCAAGGCCGCCGCGACCCTGCTCGAGCACCTCGACGACCTCGCGACCTACCGCGCGGCCGAGCTCGCCCAGCTGGCCGGGGTCTCCAAGGCGACGATGAGCAGGCTCTTCCGGTCGTTGGGCTTCGCCGACTTCGACGAGGTCCGCGAGCACCTGCGCACCCTGCGCACCTCCACCGGTGAGCCCCGTAGCCGCGACGGCGGTGGCTGGGGCGACCTGCCCACGCACCTGGCCCGCGAGGCCGAGGTCGTACGCCACGCGGTCGAGCACCCCGTCGTCCCGCAGGTCGTCGCGCTGCTGGCCGCCGCCCGACGGGTGACCGTCGTGGGCTGGCGCAACAGCCACCCCGTGGCGCTGCACCTGCGCCAGCAGCTGGCCCACGCCCGCGGCGACGTGCGGCTCGCGCCGCTGCCCGGTCAGGTCGTCGGCGAGGAGCTCGCCGACGTGGGGCCCGGGGACGCCGTGGTCGTGGTCGGCTTCCGGCGCCGCCCGGCCGGCTTCGGCGACGTGCTGCGCGAGGCCGCGGCCAGCGGGGCCGACGTGGTGCTGGTCGCGGACCCCACCGCGATCGAGCACGCCCGCACGGCCACGCTGTGGCTGGAGTGCCCGGTCTCCAGCGCGCTGGCCTTCGACTCCTACGCCGCGGCGATGAGCCTGGTCAGCGTGCTGGCCGACGGGGTGCTGGCCACCCTCGGCGACCCCGCGCAGCAGCGGGTCCGCGCGATCAGCCGCGCCTACGAGCGGATGGCCGAGGTGGAGGGCGGCTGATGGACCTCACGACCGTCTCCTCCCACCGGCTCGCGCGCCGGCGCGAGGACCTGCTCCTCGGTGTCGGCGAGACCCTGCTCGCCGGCGGCACCTGGCTCTTCTCCGAGCCGCAGCCGGCCACCACCGGCCTCGTCGACCTCACCACGCTGGGCTGGCCGGACCTCGAGCAGCTGCCCGACGGCTCGCTGCGGATCGCCGCGACCTGTCCGGTCGCGGTGCTGCGTGAGCGCGGCGGCCTCTTCGCGTGGTGCGCCGACGCACTGCTGATGTCTCCCAAGGTGCAGGCGGTCGCCACCGTCGGCGGCAACGTCTGCCTCGGGCTGCCGGCCGGCGCGATGACCTCGCTGCTGGCCGGGCTCGACGCGACGGCCGTCGTGTGGACCCCCGACGGCGACGAGCGGCTCGTCGCCGTCGCGGACCTCGTGGTCGGCAACGCGGCCACGTCGCTCACCTCCGGCGAGGTCGTGCGCTGCTTCGACGTCCCCGCCGCGTCCCTGGCCGCGCCCGTCGCCCACCGCCGCTTCTCGCTGGCCGACCTCGGCCGCTCCGCCGGAGTCGTCATCGGGCTGCGCACGGCCGACGGCGTCCGGGTCACCGTCACCGGCTCCACCACCCGACCGGTCGTGCTCGCCGACGGTCAGGGCGTCGAGGCGATCGACTGCTGGCACGAGGACGCCCACGGTGCGCGCGACTGGCGGGTGGCACAGACCGCCCGCTGCCTCGCCGAGGTCCGCGAGGAGCTCGGATGATCGTCAACGGCTCCCCCACCGACACTCCGCCGGCCCCCGGTCAGTGCCTGCGTACCTACCTGCGCGCCGCCGGCCACCTGGACGTGAAGAAGGGCTGCGACGCCGGCGACTGCGGCGCCTGCACCGTGCTCGTCGATGGGCAGCCGCGGCAGTCCTGCCTGGTGCCCGCGGTCCGCGCTGCCGACGCCGAGGTCACCACGCTCGCCGGGCTCGGCTCCCCGGACGACCTGCACCCCACCCAACGGGCCTTCCTCGAGGCGCAGGGCTTCCAGTGCGGCTTCTGCACCGCCGGTTTCGTGGTCACGGCCTCCACAGGTGCCTGCAGCGATCGCGACCTCAAGGGCAACCTGTGCCGCTGCACCGGGTACCGCAGCATCCGCGACGCGATCGCCCAGCAGTCGGCCGAGGTCGCCCCAGGTGGTCGAGCAGCGAGGAGCGCCAGCGACGAGCGGGCGTCGAGACCACCGGAGACGGCCATCGGGGAGTCGACCCGCCCGCCGGCCGCGGTCGACGTGGTGACCGGCCGGGCGGCGTACACGCTCGACCTGCCCGCCGACGACCCCGCCACCGAGACGCTGCACCTCGCCGTGCTGCAGAGCCCGCACAGCCACGCGGCGATCACGCGCATCGACACCGCGGCGGCGGAGGCGCTGCCCGGGGTGCACCTGGTGCTGACCCATCGCGACGACCCCGGTGTGCTGTTCTCGACCGCGCGCCACGACAGCCGGCTCGACGACCCCGACGACACCCGCGTCCTCGACGACGTGGTCCGCTTCGCCGGGCAGCGCGTGGCCGCCGTGGTCGCCGACTCCCCCGCCATCGCCGAGGCCGCTCTCCGCCTCCTCCACGTGGAGTACGACGTCAGGCCGGCCGTCCACGACCCCGAGTCCGCCCGCGCGGCCGGTGCACCGCTCGTGCACGGGGAGAAGGACCCCGTCACGTCCCGCATCAGCGAGCCGGGTCGCAACGTGGTCGCCCAGACGCACGGCGAGGTCGGCGACGTAGCCGCTGGGCTCGCGGCCGCCACCCACCGCGTGCACGGGACCTGGCGCACGGCCCGGGTCAACCAGGCCGCGATGGAGACCCATGCGGCGCGGGCCTGGCTGGACGCGCCGCTGGCCGAGGGTGGGCGGCTGGTGGTGCGCTCGTCGAGCCAGGTGCCGTTCCTGGTGCGCGACGAGCTCGCGCACGTGCTCGAGCTGGAGCCGTCGCAGGTGCGGGTGACGACCGGTCGGGTCGGCGGCGGCTTCGGCGGCAAGCAGGAGATGCTCGTCGAGGACCTCGTGGCGCTGGCGGTGCTCCGGTTGGCCGAGCGCGGCGTGCACCGGCCGGTGCAGTGGGAGCTGACCCGGGAGCAGCAGTTCACGCTGGTGCCGGGTCGGCACCCGTTCCGGGTCGAGGTGGAGCTCGGGGCCGACGACGACGGGGTGCTGACCGCGATGCGGCTCGACGTGCTCAGCGACACCGGCGCCTACGGCAACCACGCCGTCGGCGTCCTCTTCCACGGCTGCCACGAGTCGGTCGCGCTCTACCGCTGCGCCAACAAGCGCGTCGACGCCGAGGCGGTGTACACCCACACCGTCCCGGCCGGGGCGTTCCGCGGCTACGGCCTGGGACAGGTGATCTTCGCGATCGAGTCCGCGCTGGACGACCTGGCCCGCGAGGTCGGCCTCAGCGCCGCGGAGATCAGGCGCCGCAACGCGGTCGTGCCCGGCGACGAGCTGGTCGTCAACGGACCGGCCGTCGACGACATCGTGCACGCCACCGACGGGCTGCCCCAGTGCCTGGACCTCGTCGAGCGGGCGCTGGCCGCCACCGAGGACGGGCCGCCGGGTCCGGGGTGGCTGGTCGGCGAGGGGCTGGCCGCCGCCATGATCGCGACCATCCCGCCGCGCGGGCACCACAGCACCGCCACCGTGACGCTGACCGAGGACGGGTCGGTCGAGGTCGGGGTCGGGAGCGCGGAGTTCGGCAACGGGTCCGCCACGGTCCACGTGCAGCTGGTCGCCACGGCCCTCGGGGACCGCGTCGACCCGGCCCGGATCCGGGTCCGCGGCGGCGACACCGACGCAGCGGCGTACGACACCGGGGCCTACGGCTCCACCGGGTCCGTCGTCGCGGGCGGAGCGGTCCACGCCGCGGCGCAGGACCTCGCCCGTCGCCTCGACGCCGGGGAGACCCGGCGCCCGCTGGTCGGCACCGGCGAGCACCACGGCACCCCGCGCTCGGTGGCCTTCAATGTGCACGGCGTCCGGGTGGCGGTGCACCCGCCGACCGGCGAGGTGCGGGTGCTGCGCAGCGTGCACGCCGCCGACGCCGGGGTCGTGCTCAACCCCGAGCAGCTGCGCGGCCAGGTCGAGGGCGGTGTGGCCCAGGGCTTCGGGTCCGCACTGCAGGAGGAGGTGCGGCTCGAGGACGGTGTGGTTACGACCCGCACGTTCCGCGACTACCGCGTGCCCCAGATCGGGCAGGTGCCGCACACCGAGGTGCTCTTCGCCGACACCGTCGACCCGGTCGGGCCGCTCGGCGCGAAGTCGATGAGCGAGGCCCCCTACAACCCCGTCGCCCCCGCCGTGGCCAACGCCGTCCGCGACGCCACCGGCCGCCGCCCCCGCGAGCTCCCGATGAGCCGCGACCGGGTCTGGCGGCTCCTGACGTCCGAGGAGGACCCGTGCCCGATCCCCTGACCCGCACCCTGCAGACCCACGAGGACTTCCTGCAACAGGCCGTCGACCTGGCGGTCGCCAACGTCGCGGCCGGCGGCGGACCGTTCGGGGCGCTCGTGGTGCGCGACGGCGAGGTGCTCGCCACCGGGCAGAACCGGGTCACCCGTGACCTCGACCCCACCGCGCACGCCGAGGTCGTCGCGATCCGTGCCGCGTGCCGGGAGATCCGCGACTTCTCGCTGGCCGGCTGCGTCCTCTACACCTCCTGCGAGCCCTGCCCGCTGTGCCTGGCCTCCGCGCTGTGGGCACGCCTCGACAGGGTCGCCTTCGCCGCCGACCGGGACGACGCCGCGCGGGGCGGCTTCGACGACCGGGCGTTCTACGACCTCTTCGACACCCCGCGCGAGCAGTGGGAGACCCCCGTCGGGGCGCTCAGCCTCGCCGGCTCGTTCGCGCCGTTCGACGCGTGGCTGGCCAAGGCGGACCGCACGCACTACTAGCCCCACCGCTGGTCGAGGTGCGAGGCCGGCCCACGGCCGAGCCTCGAGACCCCTTCGACCAGCGACATCCCGACCGGGGTCTCGAGGCTCCTCGCTGGCGCTCGTCGCACCTCGACCAGCGACGCCCCACGGCCGAGCCTCGAGACCTCTCGACCGGCGAGGCGCTCAGGCGTCGCGCCAGAGCAGCCAGCACATCCACAGCGAGGCGCCCCACAGCGCGAGGACCGGCAGGTCGCCGGTGTTGAGCCCGTGGCTGAGCGAGATCTCCCAGAGCGTCTGACCCGCCCACGGGCCGTGGCCGGCGATGAGCAGCACGCACAGGATCGAGCTGACGAGGTAGAAGCCGATCGCGATGAGGCGGCGACGCTCCCTCACGCTCCCACCCCCATGACGTGCTCCCGAGACGTGCTGACCGACTGGCCGACCGACAGCACAGGGTGCCCCATCACAGCTGGGACTGGCTCATCCCCATCCGGGCGAGCACGACGGTCTCGGCCAGCTGCACGAGGTTGTAGAGCAGCAGCGTGACCAGGGTGATGATCGCGACCGAGGCCCACAGGTTGTCGAACTGGGCGGCCGCGTTGAACTTCACGATCTGACCGCCCACCCCCTTGCCGGTCGAGAGCCACTCGGCCAGCAGCGCCCCGGTGACCGCGCCCGGCACCGAGACGCGCGCCGCGGCGAAGAGCGAGGGCAGGGCGCCCGGGATGGCGACCTTCAGCAGCGCCGCGAGGTTGCCGCCGCCGTAGACGCGCACCAGGTCCAGGCTCTCCTTGTTGGCTCGTGAGAGCCCGAAGAGCACCGACGCCAGCGCGGGGAACAGCACCACGATCGAGCCGATCACCGCGACCGAGGCGGTGGTGCCGCGACCGGTGAGCAGGATGATCACCGGTGCGATCGAGACCAGTGGGATCGAGCGCAACAGCAGCGCCAGCGGCATCACGCCCGCCTCGACGGTCTTCGACAGCGTGAACAGCACCGCCAGCACGATCGCGATCGCCATGCCGACGACGAAGCCGATCGCTGCGTCCTTCAGCGACACGGCCGCCAGGTCGAAGAGCAGCTCGCGGCGCTCCTCCGCGGTCGCCCGGGCGTCGGGGTCGGTGACGAAGAGGAAGCGCCACACGTCGAGCGGGCCCTTGGCGACGTACGGCGAGATCTTGCCGCTCATGATCAGGGCCTGCCACGCGGCCAGCACGATGCCGACGGTGATCGCGGCGTTGAGCAGGCCCTTGCCCACAGCGGTCAGCACGGCACGCGACGTGCCGGCGACGCTCCCCGTCGCGACCGCGGGGCCGGTCCCGCCGCTCATGGCGTGCTCCGTCCGGAGACCCAGGGCGTGATCAGGCGCGAGACCAGCCCGAGCGCGCCGTACCCGGCCATCGCGACCAGCGCGCACAGCAGGAACACCGCCCACACCCGCTCGGAGTCGAGGTTGCCCTGCAACCGGATCAGCAGGATGCCGACGCTGCGGTCGGTGGCGCCCATGTACTCCCCCAGCACCGCCCCGAGGAACGCCGTGGGCACCGCGATCTGCAGCGCGTTGAGGATGCCCGGGAGCGCGGCGACCAGGCGCACCTTGCGCAGCTGGGTGAACCTCCCGCCGCCGAAGACGCGGATCACGTCGAGGCTGGCCCGGTCGGCGGCCTTGAAGCCCAGCAGCGCGCCGACCACGGTGGTGAAGAAGACCGCGAGCGCGGCCAGGAAGATCGCCGTCGTCGACGGGTCCCCGGGCCGGGTCGCCCCGCCCAGCACCACGATCGAGATGCCGCCGACCGCCACCAGCGGCAGGCAGTACGACACGACCGCGACCTGCACGATGATCGGCTCCAGCCGCGGCGCGAGCAGGACGGTCGCCGCGAGCAGCAGCGCCCCCAGGTTGCCCCACAGGAAGCCCCAGGCGGCCTCGGTGATGGTGACCCGGAAGGAGCCCCAGTACGCCGAGAAGCCGTCCTCGACCAGCTGGCCCAGCACGGCGCCCGGTGACGGCACCGGCGTGTAGGTCCCGGTGTCGGGGCGGAAGGCCAGTGCGAAGAGCCACCACGCCGCCAGCAGCACCCCGACGCCGATGACGCCGGAGAGCCAGCCGGGGATCCGACGCTCGCCCATCCCTCCCCCGCCCTCAGGCCTCGGCCGCCGCGCGGCCGTCGGCGCCGAAGAGCAGCTCGGAGGCCCGGTCCACGAAGTGGTGGAACTCCGGGGTCCGCATCATCTCCGGCGTGCGCGGACGCGGGAGGTCGATGTCGATGACCTCCTTGATCCGGCCCGGGCGCGGGCTCATCACCGCGACCTGGTCGGAGAGGAAGATCGCCTCGGAGACGCCGTGGGTGACCAGCAGCGTGGTCGCCGGCTTCTCGGTCCAGATCCGCAGCAGCTCCAGGTTGAGGTTCTGCCGGGTCATGTCGTCGAGGGCACCGAAGGGCTCGTCGAGCAGCAGCACCGACGGCTTGAGCGCCAGCGCGCGGGCGATCGAGACCCGCTGCCGCATACCGCCGGAGAGCTGGGCGGGCTTGGCGTTCTCGAAGCCGGTGAGCCCCACCAGGGCGATCAGCTCGGCGACGTACTCCTTGTCGACCGGGCGGCCGGCGACCTCGAAGGGCAGCGCGATGTTCTTCACGACGCTGCGCCACGGCAGCAGCGCGTGGTCCTGGAAGGCGATGCCGAGCTCGCTGTCCTTGCGCAGCTCCGCGGGGGTGCGCCCGTCGACCAGGGCCTGGCCGCTGGTGGGCTCCTCGAGCCCGGCCAGCACCCGCAGGATCGTCGACTTGCCGCAGCCCGAGGGCCCCAGCAGCGCCAGGAACGACCCCTGCTCGGTGTGCAGGTGCGCGTCCTCCAGCGCGGTCACGCTCCTGCCCGCGCCGACCTTGAAGGTCTTGCCCAGTCCGTCGACCTGGATGCCGGTGCCGCCCCGACGGGCGGCACCGGCACCGGGTGTGTGCTCAGCGGTCATCGGTGGTCGATCAGTCGAGGTAGTCCAGGAGCTCGGGGTACTCCTCGTAGATGCCGTCGATGATCGTGGTGTCGAAGAGCTCGTCGACGCTGACCTCCCAGCCGGCCGCGGCCAGCGAGTCGACGGTCTGCTGCTTGAGCTCGTCGGTGATCGTGAACAGGCCGTTGGCCTCGGTGTCGGGAGTGGAGATCAGGTCCGCCTGCGCCGCCAGGCCCTGGGCCGTCTTGGCCGGGTCGAGGGCGCCGAAGACCGCCTCGAGGCCCTCCTCGTTCTCCGAGGCCGCCTGGTCGTAGTACTTCATGACGAGCGCGACGGTGTCGTCGGTGGGCTCGGTGAAGGTGTCGCTCCAGCCCTTGATCTCCGCGACGAGCAGCGCCTCGAGGAGGTCGGGGTTCTCGGCGAGGTACTGGTCGGTGACGGTGTAGGTCTCCGCGACGTAGGGCACGCCGTTGTCGGCGTACGGCAGGTTCGTGATGTCGAAGCCGGCGTTCTCGACCGTGATGGCCTCGTTGGTGAGGTAGGCCATGAAGCCGTCGACCTCGCCCTCCATCAGCGGGGTGGGGTCGAAGTCCACGGGCACGACCTCGACGTCGTCGGGGTCGATGCCGTTGGCGTTGAGGATCGCGGCGAAGACGCTGGCGTTGGAGTCCTGCACGCCGATCTTCTTGCCGACCAGGTCCTCGGGCGTCGCGATGTCGGCGCCGTCGGCCAGCGAAAGGATCGTGAAGGGGTTCTTCTGGAAGGTCGCGGCGATGATCTTCAGCGGGGCGTCCTGCTCGGCGATCGCGGCGCCCACGGACGCTGCGTCGGAGAGCGCGACCTGGACCGTGCCGCTGAGCAGCTTGGCCACACCGGTGTCGGGGCCGGAGATGCCGAACACCTCGTCGAAGCCGGCCTCGTCGTAGTAGCCGTTCTCGTAGGCGTAGAACTCCCCGGCGAACTCCTCGTTCTTGATCCAGGAGTACTGCATGGAGATCTCGCCGTACGACGCCTCCCCGTCGGATCCGGTCCCGGCGATCTCGCCGTCGTCGGACCCGCAGGCCGAGAGGCTCAGGACGAGGGCCGCGGATACCGCGGCGAGCCCGCGCATCGAGCGCGAGCGGGGGGTGATGGACATGGCGTTCCCTCCGGGTGTGGTCTCGGGTTCGCCGCAACGTATCCAGGGCGCGTTTCACGCACTGGCACGTTCGTTTCAGGGTTGTGAAATGTGCAGCCGCCCGTGCGTGGAGCCCACCAGCGTGGCCGCCAGGATGAGCACCGCGGCGAGCATGAGCCCCGCGCCGACGTGGATCTTCAGCAGCGCGGCACCGACGGCCGCGCCGGCCAGGATCAGCACCACGGCCAGGAAGCGACGTCCCGAGCCACCCCCGTCGGTGCGCGACTTCCCCGAGCCCAGGCGGGAGTCGGCGGCCAGGCCGGTGATCGTGGAGGTGACGACCACGGTGGTGACGTCCTTGACCGCGACGAAGCGCGCGGTGGCGGCCTGGAGCCCCATCGCCGCACCGAGCAGCGTCGTGACCGGCAGCCCCACCGCGGGGTCGGGGTGGTCCCCGACCACCAGCAGCACCACGGCGAGCCCCAGGCAGACCAGTCCGACGGTGAGGAAGAGCGCGGTGGTCAGGCCGGTCCACTTGCCGGCGGCGCGCTTGAGCACCCGGCCACCCAGCGCGGCCCCCGCCATGAAGCCGACCAGCGCCAGCACCGGGCCGACCACCGGCAGGTCCTCGGCGCCGACGACCGCCATGCCGAGGATCACGACGTTGCCGGTCATGTTGCCGGTGAAGACCCGGTCCAGGCCCAGGAAGCCCACCGCGTCCACGATGCCGGTCGTGAAGGTGAGCACCAGCATCAGCACCAGGTGCAGCCGATCGGCGGGGACGGCGGCGAGTCGGTTCGTCACGCTCCCATTGTGGGGGCAGGGCCGCTCCGAGGCGGTGGCCGGTCAGTCGAAGATGTCGGGGTCCCGCTGGCGGAGGTGGTCGAGGATCGCGGCGGCCTGACCGCGGGCGCCGGCCGCGTTGGGGTGGGCCGGGACGCCCATCGCCGGGTCGTTGGCCGAGGGACCGTAGACCTCGGCCCAGCGGACGTTGGGGTCACCGCACAGGTCGACGCCCTCCGGCGTACGGCGGTAGGTGTTGACGTACTCCGCGCCGCCGCGGCGGGCCGCGCGCTTGACCATCTTGTTGAGCTGACGGAACTTCTGGGAGATCCAGGCCATGTCCTCGTCGGAGGCCGGGACCGTGGGGTAGCACCCGTGGTCGGGCACGACGTCGATGTAGTCGATGGCCAGGATGCGTGCACCGGGCGAGATGTCGTGGATGGTGCGGAAGGCGCGTACGAGCTTCTTGGTCGACTGCCGGATGTTGCGGCCGATCTGGTCGTAGCCGTCGGCGGTGTACTTCGCCTTGCACCCGCCGAACGGCAGGCCGGCACCGGAGTCGGTGATCGGGTTGTCCACGGGGATCAGACCCAGGCAGTCCAGGCCCGCACTGGCGACCCCGGCGTCGTTGCCGCCGATGCCGACGGTGACCAGGTCGGTGGTGGGGCTGAGCCGGTCGAACTGCGGCGGGTTGGTGCCGCCCAGCGGGAGACCCGTCTGCGGCTCGTAGAAGTCGTCGGTCGTGGCCGAGCCGCACGAGGCGTCGCGGAACTCCCCGACGCTGAGGGCCTCGGCGAGGATCTTGGGGTAGTTGCGGTGCGACTGGGCGCAGTCGATGGGTGCGTGGGTGGTGTCGGGCACCCCGTCGCGGTTGAGGATGACGACGTCGGCGGTCCAGGAGTCGCCGAGTGCGACGTACTCCATCCCGGCCGGCGGCAGGCGACGCTCGGGGGTGGGCGCAGCGGCTCCGGGGGCCGGGAGCAGGGTGGTGGCGAGGGACAGCGGCAGCGCGACCGCGGCGGTCAGCCCTGCGACTCGGCGCGAGCGGTGGCGGCGGAGGTCGGACACGTAGTGACCAACGCCACACCCCGCCTCGAGGTCACGCGAGGGAGAGGAAAAGCTTCTCCATCTTCTTCAGGTCCTCCTCGGCCGGGGTGCCGTCGGCCATGCAGTCCTGCAGCCCGGTGGCCACGATGGCGAAGCCGCTGCGCGCGATCGCCTTGTTGACCGCCGCGAGCTGGGTCAGGACCGACTCGCAGTCCGACCCCTCCTCCATCATCCGGATCACGCTGGCCAGGTGCCCGTGGGCACGCTTCATGCGCAGGATGATCGCGCGGATGTCCTGTGTCTTGTTCAGCTCGATCTGGTTGATCATCGCGTGGAAGCGGTCGTCGTGGGACCGCAGTGCCTGGAGGACCTGCCAGACGACCTTGTACTTCTGGTTGTCCCTCAGGGCTTCCTCGGGTGCTTGGCCGGAGGGCACGACGATGGGCAGCACGATGTATCCGAGTTCTTTGCCGGGGGCTCGTCGCATGACCCGGCCCACGGACTGCACGACATCGACTTGGGAGCCGCGTGCGGTCTTCGTTTTTACCTGCGCGAGGTAGCCGCAGAAGTCGCAGACGACATCAGCGCACTTGAAGTTGGCGGGCAGCACACGCAGTGTCCGACTGGCGGTCTTGCAACCGGGACAGGTGACGTTCTTGGCGACAACCAGTTCTCCGCGCGACCCAAGGGCCTGCCTAGCGGTCGGGCTCACTTGTTGCCAGAACCTGTTGCAGAGAATCGGAACTCCACCACGTCGCCGTCGGCCATGACGTAGTCCTTGCCCTCCATGCGGACCTTGCCGGCCTCCTTG
Source organism: Nocardioides sp. (assembly GCF_030149505.1). Classification (GTDB taxonomy): domain Bacteria; phylum Actinomycetota; class Actinomycetes; order Propionibacteriales; family Nocardioidaceae; genus Nocardioides. The sequence goes on along the minus strand of NZ_JASBRN010000074.1, from coordinate 11,284 downwards.
GCCTTGGCCATCGAGCCCGCGGCGACGAGGTCGTCGAAGGAGACGACCTCGGCCTTGATGAAGCCCTTCTCGAAGTCGGTGTGGATCACGCCGGCGGCCTGCGGGGCGGTGGCGCCCTGCTTGATGGTCCAGGCGCGCGACTCCTTGGGGCCGGCGGTGAGGTAGGTCTGCAGGCCCAGCGTGGCGAACCCGACGCGGGCCAGCACCTCCAGTCCGGGCTCGGTGACACCGGCCTCGGCCAGGAACTCCGCGGCCTCCTCGTCGTCGAGCTCGACCAGCTCGGACTCGAACTTGGCGTCGAGGAAGATCGCCTCGGCGGGCGCGACGATCTCGCGCATCCGGGCCTTGAGCTCCTCGTCGGCCAGCTCGTCGGAGTCGCAGTTGAAGACGTAGATGAACGGCTTGGCCGTCAGCAGCGACAGCTCGCGCAGCAGGGAGCGGTCGATCGAGGTGCTGATGATCGGGGTGCCCGACTCCAGCGCCTCCTTGGCCTCGCGGGCCGCGTCGAGGTTGGCCACGAGGTCCTTGACCTTGCGCGACTCCTTCTCCAGGCGGGCGATCGCTCGGTCCACGGTCTCGAGGTCGGCGAAGATCAGCTCGGTCTGGATGGTCGAGATGTCGTTGGCGGGGTTGACCTCGCCGTCGACGTGGGTGACGTCCTCGTCGCGGAAGACCCGGGTCACCTGGCAGATCGCCGCGGACTCGCGGATGTGGGCGAGGAACTTGTTGCCCAGGCCCTCGCCCTGGGAGGCGCCGCGGACGATGCCGGCGATGTCGACGAACTCCACGGTCGCCGGGAGCTGCCGCTCGGAGCCGAAGATCTCGGCCAGCACCGGGAGCCGGGGGTCCGGCACGCCGACCACGCCGACGTTGGGCTCGATGGTGGCGAACGGGTAGTTCGCCGCGAGCACGTCGTTCTTGGTCAGGGCGTTGAAGAGGGTGGACTTGCCGGCGTTGGGCAGTCCGACGATGCCGATGGTGAGGGCCACGGGCGGCGAGTCTAGGTCTCGCGCCCGTGGCCCTCCCAATCACAGGCCGGCGTACGCCGGCTCGGTCAGCCCCTCAAGAGCAGGGCCTCACGCGCCGTACAGCGCCGCCGCGCCCTGGCGGTCGGTCGCGGTCATGCTCAGGTCGTCCGAGGACCCGTTGCACTGCGGGTAGTGCATGATCGAGGCCGAGTCGTAGGCGGTCAGCGGACGCCAGTTGTTGTCCTCGAAGCAGGTGCCGGACTCGGGCCGCGTGTGCTCGTGGCGGAAGCCCAGGGTGTGCCCGAGCTCGTGGGCCATGATGTTGGACGGCGTCCAGGACCCGGAGGTCCAGATCGAGTCGTCGACCAGCACGTTGCGCGAGCGCTTCGGGGTGCTGGGGAAGAACGCGCGTGCGATGTACTGCGAGGTGCGCACCGGCTCGACGGAGAAGAGCACGCTGTTGTTGCGCGTCGAGCAGCTGCTGTCCTGGCTGGGCACGTGGACGAAGTCGATCGCCGACGAGGCGGCCTCCCACTGCGCCGCACCGTCGGCCATCGCCTGCACGGTGCGGGTGTAGTCGGAGCCGAACTTCGTGGACACGCAGTAGGTCAGGTTGCCGACCTGCGCCTGGCTCCACTTGTCGTCGCGGCCGCTGACGGTGTTGACCACGAGGCCGTCGTCGATCTTCCGGCCGGTGTGCTTGTCGCGCACCAGGTCGTCGTAGAACTGGCGCAGCCCGCCGTCGCTCATCACCGGCTCGTCGCCGTTGACGATGTACTGGCGGTCGCTGTCGACGAAGGTCTCGGCCTTGAACTGCTGGTAGGTGGGGGCGCTGTCCTCGGTGGCGGCGCTCGCGGTCGTGGAGCCGAGCATCGAGGCGGTGGCGGCCAGGGCGGCGGTGGCCGCGACCAGGGCGCCGGTGGTGCGGTGCTTCATGGGTGTGTTCCCTCCAGGGTCGGTGTGCCGTGCAGTCCAACCCGCTGCGTCCCCGGCCAGGAAGGGCCCGGCCGCACCACCTTTCTGCAATGCAGGAAGATGAGCCAGTGCGCCTGGCCACCTGGAACGTCAACTCCCTCCGCACCCGCATCGACCGCGTGGAGGCCTTCCTCGACCGGCACGAGGTCGACGTCCTGGCCCTGCAGGAGACCAAGGCCCGCGAGGACCAGCTCCCGCTGATGGGGCTGCAGTCGCGCGGGTACGACGTCGCGGCCGTCGGGCACGACCAGTGGAACGGTGTGGCGATCGTGAGCCGGGTCGGCCTCGACGACGTCACGGTGGGCTTCCCCGGGATGCCGGGGTACGGCGAGCCGGTCGCCGCGGAGGCCCGGGCGCTGGGGGCGGTCTGCGGCGGCGTACGGGTGTGGAGCCTGTACGTCCCCAACGGCCGCAAGCCGGCCGACCCGCACTACGTCTACAAGCTCGACTGGCTGGCGCGGCTGCGCGAGGCCGCCGGCGACTGGCTGGGCACCCCGACGGCGATGGTCGGCGACTGGAACATCTGCCCGACCGACGACGACGTCTTCGACGTCAGCCAGTTCAGGAACAGCACCCATGTCACGCCGCCCGAGCGGGAGGCGTTCCAGCGCTTCCTCGACGACGGCTGGGCCGAGGTCACCCGCGAGCACGCACCGGGCTACACCTACTGGGACTACTACCGGCAGCGCTTCGAGCGCGACCGGGGCCTGAAGATCGACTTCGTGCTCGGGTCGCCGGAGGTCGCCGCGCGGGTGACCGGCGCCTTCGTCGACCGCGACGAGCGCGACCCGGCCCAGGGCACCGGCAACCCCTCGGACCACGCGCCGGTGGTCGTCGACCTGGCCGACTGACCCGACTGCGCCTCCCCGCGGTCGTCGCGACACGCACGGGAGCCGCGCGGGCGCCGTTGTCGGTGGCCGCCGCCACCATGGCGCCATGAGCCTCTCCACCACCCTCGCGCTCCTCCTGGTGCTGCTCGTCGGGATCGGCCTCGGCCTCGCGCTGGGGCTGGCCCTCGGCGTGCTGCGGCGCCCGGCCTCCGCGGTGGACCCGGAGGTGCACGACGTGCTGGAGGGCCTGGACCGACTCCACGACCACCTGCGCGACCTCGAGCACGCGCGGTCCTCGTGGCAGGGCCAGCTGCACCAGCAGGTCGACGACGTACGCCGCAGCGCCGAGGGCCTGCGGCGCGAGACCCACCAGCTCACGACCGCGCTGCGCCGCCCGCAGGTGCGCGGGCGCTGGGGCGAGCTGCACCTGCGGCGCACCGTCGAGCTCGCCGGCCTGGTGGACCGGTGCGACTTCTCCGAGCAGGTTCGCCTGGAGCAGGGCGCGCTGCGGCCCGACCTGGTGGTGCACCTCGCGGGCGGGCGCGACGTGGTCGTGGACGCCAAGGTCCCGCTGGACGCCTACCTCGACGCCACGGCGGCCGGCGATGACGCCGAGCGCGACCAGCACCTGCAGCGCCACGCCCGCCAGGTGCGCACGCACGTCGACCAGCTCGGGTCGAAGGCCTACTGGCGGGCGCTGGAGGCGACACCGGAGTTCGTCGTGCTGTTCGTGCCCGCCGAGTCCTTCCTCTCCGCCGCGCTCGACGCCGATCCCGGCCTGCTCGAGCACGCCGCCACCCGCCAGGTCGTGCTCGCCTCCCCCACGACGCTCATCGCCCTGCTCCGCACCGTGGCCCACGGCTGGCAGCACGAGGCGCTCGCCGCCCAGGCGCAGGAGATCCACCGGCTCGGACGCGAGCTGCACGGGCGGCTGCAGACCCTCGACGGCCACCTCGACCGGGTCGGGCGCAGCCTCAACGCCGCCGTGGGCTCCTACAACGCCGCCATGGGCTCGCTGGACTCGCGGGTGCTGGTCTCGGCGCGACGCTTCAGCGAGCTCGCCGTCACCGACGAGGAGCTGCCGGCCCCGAGGCCGGTGGACCTGCGGGCCGTGGAACGTAGAGGCGAGGAGCGCCGGGCGGGCGAGGACCCGGTGCCGGAGGTCGGCTGACCGGGGTCAGCCGACCCACAGGGGCTGGAAGGCCTCCGTGGTGCGGTCCACGATGCTGACCTCGCCCCGCTCCACCCGGAACAGGATCGTGTGGGTCAGCCCCGCTTCCGCGTCGCGGTACCGCAGCGAGACCAGGCGGCCGGGCAGGACCCGCGCCGTGAGCCGGGTGTAGGTCGGGACGTCGCCGCCACGAGCGCGCCGGACCAGCTGCCGGGGGGTGCTCGACGTGCCGAGGGCCAACAGGATGACCTCGTCGGCCACGTCGGCACGTGACTGGGCACGCAGCAGGTCGACGACGCGTTCCTGGCGCACGCTCGTGCCCTTCTCGGGCAGGGCCAGCTGCTGGTCGCCGTACTCCCAGGTATGCGTCAGGGTCGTCGTCACCCGCCCACCGTCGACGGCCGGGCTCGTGAACTCCTCCTCGTAGGACACCAGCGCGCCGTCGGCGTCGAAGGTGAAGACCAGCAGACCCGCCTCACCGGACTCACCGGCCTCGAGCCGCAGCTGCTCACCACCCGTCTCGGTGGGCGCGCTGGTCGAGGTCAGGGGGAGTCCTTCGGCCTCGGCTGTCCGGGCCATCGCCGCCACCCCGCTGGCACCCAGGTCACCGGCGAGCAGCAGCAGGAAGCGGCTGGGGTGCTCGATGCTGTACCGGTCAGGCTCGAACTCGTCACGCACCCACACCCGCTGGTCCGGCAGCACGCTGCGCACGCGACGAATGTCGACCTTGTCGGTCAGCGCAGGCAGGTCCTCGAACGCCCGGAAGCGTCGGAGGTCGAACAGGGTGACTCCCGACCCCAGCTCGGCCGGAGCCTGCTCCCGCGCGACCTTGGCCACCGGGTCGAGGGCGGTGGTGTAGGTCAGCACCTCGCCGCTGAAGTCGTCGGTGCGGGTCGCCTCCCAACCGACCTGCGCGGCAGCCGCGGTCTCGTCGCTCGCCGCCCGCAGACGCTCTTCGAAGGCATCGACCACGGCCTGGTTCTCGGCGGTCAACGCCGGTTGAGCCCCTGTCCCAGCGCCCGTCACCGTGGAAGTGGTCGGCGAGGAGTCGGAGGCCGAGGCCGCCTGCATCGGCACGGCGGCGACGGCGCAGGCGGTGACAGCAGTCAGGAGGACGGGGGCGAGCGTGCGGGTACGGGCGCGGGTGTTCCAGGTCACAGGGCGTTCCTCCCACCCGTCTCGTCTACTCAAACCGAGACGGGTCTCCCGCACCGTGGCGCAGCACCTCGGGGGCGCCGGCGGACCAGTCCACGACGGTCGTCGGCTCGGCCGGGACCTCGCCGGCCTCGAGGACGATGTCGACCTGGTGGTCGAGGTCCTCCTTGACCTCCCAGCCCATCGTGCGCGGCTCGGTCTCGCCGGGCAGGATCAGCGAGCTCGAGAGCAGCGGCTCCCCCAGCTCGGCGAGGATCGCGGCCACGACCGGGTGGTCGGGGATGCGCACGCCGACGGTCTTCTTCTTCGGGTGCAGCAGTCGCCGCGGAACCTCCGGGGTGCCGGGGAGGATGAAGGTGTAGGGCCCGGGCGTGCAGGAGCGGATCGCCCGGAAGGCGGCGTTGTCGACGTGCACGAGCTGGCCGAGCTGGCCGAAGTCGGCGCAGACCAGGGTGAAGTGGTGCCGGTCGTCGAGGCCGCGGATCCGCAGGATCCGGTCTCGGCCGTCGCGGTTGCCCACCCGACAACCCAGCGCGTAGCCCGAGTCGGTCGGGTAGGCGATCAGGGCGTCGTCGTCGCGCAGGGCCGCGACCACCTGCCCCACGAGCCGGGGCTGGGGGTCGATGGGATGGAGATCCAGGTAACGCGCCACAAGGGTGTGATCCTAAGCCCGCAACGGGTACTTCTCTCACCCGAGGACGTCGCGCACCGGGCCGGCGCCAGCACTGGGGGGTGCAGCAGTGGAGCAGGGTGCCGTCACGCGGCCGGACGATCGACGGTCCGCACGCCGGGGCTCGGCCGGAGGCGCTCGCCCACGACGCAGCCGACCCGTCGCGGCCCTCGTCGCCGCGGCGGCGGCACTGGTCGTCGGCGTCGGGCTGGTGCCCGGACCGGGTGACTTCCCGGGCGGGCCGGCGGCGGCGTACGCCGCCGAGGCACGGCTGCCCGGCGCGCTGTCGACCACGCAGGCCGAGCGCCGCACCGTGCTGGTGCCGGTGCCCGAGGGCGTGGTGCTTCGGCGGCTCGTCGGCACGGTCCGCGTGGCCGCCGTCGAGCCGGGGGTTCCCGCCCCGACCGGCGCCGGACGGCTCCAGGTGCTGGTCGGCGACCGCGTCGCCGCGACCCTCCCCGCCCAGCCGAGGCAGCCGCTGCGCACGGTCGTGCGCCGCTCGGACCTCGACCGGGACGGGCGGCTCCCCGTGACCCTGCAGTGGACCGGTGGGTGCGCCCCGCCCGGCGTGGCCGCCACCCTCACCGACCTGCGCCTGCTCCACGGCGGCACGGAGCGGCCTCCCAGCACCGAGCGTGCCTTCCTCGGCGAGGCCGTCAGCCGGGTCGACGTCGTGGTGCCGGGCTCGGCTCGCGACGACCTGCTCGAGGCAGGCCTGCAGGTGGTCGCGCTGCTCAGCAGGAGGTACGGCGAGGACGTGCCCGTCGCGATGTCGACCGCCGACGCCGTGCTGCCCCGCGTCGGTGCGGGCCAGCGGGTCGTGCGGCTCGAGCCCGGGGGGACCCTCAGCCGCGGCATCGAGCAGCGGTTCGGGCTGTGGACCCTCGCGCTGCGCGGACCCGGTCCCGAGCTGGTCGAGGTCGTGCGCGACGCCGTGCGCGAGCCAGCTGCAGCGCGCGGTCCGGCGACCTCCACGGGCGGCGAGCCCCTGACCCTCGACGAGCTCGGCACGCCCGCCGCCACCCTGGCCGGCTGGGGCACCACCGTCCTGGAGGTGCCGCTCCCCCGGGACCTGCTCGGCGGCCCGGGGATCGACCTCGACGTGCGGCTGGTCGGGTCCCGCACGGCAGTGGCCGACGGCACGACCGCGCGGGTGGACGTGCGGGTCGACGGTGTGCTGCTGGAGTCCCGCGACCTCGCAGCCGACGAGGGGAGCACGCTCGACCTCCCCATCACGGTGCCGGCCGACCGGGTCGGCCCCGGCAGCACGCTCGAGATCTCCCTCACCGCGGCGCCGGCGGGCGGCTGCGCCGAGGCGACCTCGACGCTCCCGGTCTCCGTGGAGCTCGACGGTGCGCGCAGCACCGTCACCCCGGTCGCCCCGGACGAGCCGGACGCCACCCCGCGCGCCGGGCTCGACCGGTTCCCCGCAGCCCTCAACGGGAGGCTGCCCGTCGGGGTGGCGACCGACGGCCGCTCGCGTGTCACGGAGACGATGCGGGCCGCCCGGCTCGTCGCCGCGCTCCAGCGCCTCGCCGGCCTGCCGCTCGCGATCGAGCTGGTGGACGCCGACGACCTGCTCGCCGACGACCGGCCCGGCCTCCTCGTCGGCGCCGACGACCAGGACACCCTGGCCGTGCAGGCACCGGTGGCGCTCGAGGCCGGCGGCGGGCTGGACGCGCTGCCCCTGGACGAGCCGTTCGCCGCGCTCCAGGCCGTGCGGCACCGCGACCGCGACCTGCTGCTGCTGGGAGCCTGGGCGCCCCGGGAGGCGCAGGCCGACGTCGGACCGCTCGTCGACCTGCTGCTCGACCGGGTCACCGACCGCGGCGCGGCCGCCTGGGCCGGCGGCGCGCTCGTCCTGCCCGGCTCCGGCGACCCGATCACCACGGACCCGGCCCCGCCCTCGGACCCGACCACCGAGCCCGAGCGGGAGAACACCTACGCGCCCTACCTCGTCGCCGCCGCGGTGGTCCTCGGGCTGCTGCTGGTCACGCAGGTCGTCGCCATGGTGCGCCGCGAGCGCCGCCGACGTGCCACGACGGCGACCGGTGCGAGCGGGAGCCGCTGATGCGGGACGACCGCCCGGCGGCGTACCGCGGGGTCGGGCAGGGGCCCGGGCTCAGCCCTGGGCTGCGGCCGCGGCCTTGAGGTCGCGGCGCAGCTCCTTGGGCAGGGCGAAGATGAGCGACTCCTCGGCGGTCTGCACGGCCTTCGCGTCGGGGTAGCCGCGCTCGGCGAGGAACTCCAGCACGCCGTCGACCAGTGCCTCGGGCACGCTGGCGCCGGAGGTTACCGAGACGGTGCGCACGCCGTCGAGCCAGGCCTCGTCGATCTCGCTGGCGTCGTCGACGCGGTAGGAGGCCTTGGCCCCGGCCTCGAGCGCCACCTCGACCAGGCGCACGGAGTTGGAGGAGTTGCCGGAGCCGACGACGATCACGAGGTCGGCGTCCTTGGCGATCTCCTTGACCGCGAGCTGGCGGTTCTGGGTGGCGTAGCAGATGTCGTCGCTGGGCGGGTCGAGCAGCAGCGGGAACTTCTCGCGGATCGCGGCGACCGTCTCCAGGGTCTCGTCGACCGAGAGCGTGGTCTGCGACAGCCAGGCGACCTTGGCGGGGTCGCGGACCTCGATCTTGTCGACGTCCCAGGGGCCCTCGACCAGCTGGATGTGCTCGGGCGCCTCGCCCGCGGTGCCCTCGACCTCCTCGTGCCCGGCGTGGCCGATCAGCAGGATGTCGTAGTCGTCGGAGGCGAAGCGACGGGCCTCGTGGTGGACCTTGGTCACCAGCGGGCAGGTGGCGTCGATGGTCTTCAGCTGCCGCTCGGCGGCCTGGTCGTGCACCGCGGGGCTGACGCCGTGCGCGGAGAAGACGACGGTCTGGCCCTCCGGGACCTCGTCGAGCTCCTCGACGAAGATCGCGCCGCGGGCCTCGAGGTCGGAGACGACGTGCTTGTTGTGCACGATCTGCTTGCGGACGTAGACCGGGGCGCCGTAGAGGTCGAGCGCCTTCTCGACGGTGACGACGGCCCGGTCGACACCGGCGCAGTAGCCCCGGGGAGCTGCGAGCAGCACCGCCTTGTCGGCCTCGTCGGGGGTCAGCACCGGCGGCATGCCCATGTCGGTCGTCATGCCTGCCATCGTACGGGCGTCGGCACCACCCTCTAACCTCGCCGCATGGCCCTGGAGACCTCCCCCGCCGCGCCCGTCGCGGTGCGCACGGTCGCCAACGCCATCGGCGGGTGGATCGACCGGCTCGGCGCGGTCTGGGTCGAGGGGCAGGTCGCGCAGCTCAACCGGAGGCAGGGCACCAACACCGTCTTCCTCACGCTGCGCGACTCCGTCGCGGACATCTCCGTCCGGGTGACGTGCAGCCGGCAGGTGTTCGACTCGCTGAACCCGCCGGTGGTCGAGGGAGCCAGCGTGGTCGTCCTCGCCAAGCCGTCGTACTACGCGAACCGCGGCACGTTCAGCCTCTACGCGACCGAGATCCGGATGGTCGGGCTCGGGGAGCTGCTCGCCCGGCTGGAACGCCGGCGGCAGCTGCTGGCGGCGGAAGGGTTGTTCGTCCGGGAGCTGAAGAAGTCGCTGCCGTTCCTGCCCGGGACGGTCGGTCTCGTCACGGCCCCCAACTCCGCGGCCGAGCGCGACGTCCTCGAGAACGCCCGCCGGAGGTGGCCGGCGGTCCGGTTCGCGGTCCGCTACGCGGCGATGCAGGGCCAGAACGCCGCCCGCGAGGTGATGGAGGGTCTTGCCTCGCTGGACCGCGACGACGAGGTCGACGTCATCGTCGTCGCCCGCGGCGGCGGCTCGGTCGAGGACCTGCTGCCGTTCTCCGACGAGGGCCTGGTCCGTGCCGTGCACACCACGAGAACGCCGGTGGTCTCCGCGATCGGACACGAGCAGGACAGTCCCCTGCTGGACCTGGTGGCCGACCATCGCGCCTCGACCCCCACCGACGCGGCGAAGCTGGTCGTTCCCGACGTCGCCGAGGAGACCCAGCGCGTGGCCGCGCTCCGCGAGCAGGGCCGCCGCGTGATCGTCGGCTGGGTCGACCAGGAGCAGTCCCGACTGGACGCGGTCCGGCAGCGGCCCAGCCTGGCGGACCCCCATCGCGGGCTGGCCGACCAGACGGGCCAGGTTCTCGAGCTGCGTGACCGGGCACGCCGCACGCTCGGCCACCAGCTCGACCGTTCGCACGGGGACCTGGAGCACCGGTTGGCACGGGTGCGCAGCCTGTCCCCGCTGGCCACGCTGGAGCGCGGCTACGCGGTCGTGCAGGACGGCGACGGCCACGTCGTGACGGCAGCGGCCCAGGTGGAGCGGGACGACCCGGTCTCGGTCCGCGTGCACGACGGCCGGTTCGCCGCGGTCGTCAGCGAGGTCCTGCCCGACCCGGCCGCGAAGCCCTCCGGCGCGCCGGCCGACCCCGGCCCACCCGACGACGACTCCGAGGAGCGCACGGCATGAGCGACAAGAGCACCGAGGCCGAGGACCCGACCGAGGGGCTCAGCTATGAGGAGGCCCGCGAGGAGCTGGTGGACGTCGTCCGGCGCCTCGAGGCCGGCGGGACCGACCTCGAGGAGTCGTTGGCGCTCTGGGAGCGCGGCGAGAAGCTCGCCCGGATCTGCCAGGCCTGGCTCGACGGCGCCCGGCGCCGGCTCGACGCCGCCATCGAGGAGCGCGACACCCCCACCGAGTGACCGCCGACCCGGCGCTACTGCACCGCGGACCGCGCCGACCCGTCGCTACTGCAGGGCAGCCGGCTGCTCCTGCAGCAGCCCGAGGTAGCGCATCAGCAGGTCTACGTCGCCGGTCGTGACGAGCAGGGTGGTGACCTCCCGGTCCGTCTTGACCAGTGCGGTGTCGCCGCCGGAGTCGGTCCACGTCCGCCACGACTCCCCGCCCACGTCGACGGCCTCGCCGCGGACCGCGTCGCGGTCGACGTACGTCGCGACCATGTCACGGACCGACGAGCGCGACTGCTCGAGACCGAGGTAGCGCTGCTCCTCGGTCAGCACGCGCAGGTGCCACGACGGCGGGGTGACCGTGAACTCGGCGACCGTCGCGCGCCAACCCGCGGGCAGCTCCGGTGGCGCCAGCAGCGGGAAGTCGACCTGTTCGCGAGCCGCCGCGACGACGGGCTGGTAGTCGACGGTCCGGACGGCGCTCTCCGGCTCGGTCCGGTTGACCGCCCGGAACACCACGAAGACGGCGATGATCGCGAGCAGCACGATCATCGCTCCGACCATGCCCGAGGCGGAGCGCTGGTACCGCCCTGCTTGCTGACTCACCCTCCTATCGTCGCAGGGCGATCCAGGCAGGCCGCAACCAGGGCCGGAGACGCACATGCGACATCAGATGGGTGTTTCAGCCGCAGATGCGGCACACTTGGAGCGTGAGCACCTTCCGAATTGCTGAGGCGGCGGAACTGCTGGGCGTGAGCACCGACACCCTTCGGCGCTGGATCGACGCCGGCCGGATCGAAGCCTCCCGCGAGTCCGGCCGGACCGTGAT
>NZ_JASBRN010000048.1 GCF_030149505.1 Nocardioides sp. | reverse complement strand
GGGCAGGTTCGCTGCGATCGCGTCGACCAGGCCCGGGTGGGCATCTGAGGTGACCAGCCGGACCCCGGACAGGCCGCGTGCTGTGAGGTCGGCGAAGAACTGATTCCACGCAGCACCTGTCTCGGATGTGGCTACGCGCATCCCCAGGACCTCGCGGTGCCCGTCGCCGTTGACACCGGTCGCCAGCAGCACCACGGCGTTGATGACCCGTCCGCCTTCGCGGACCTTCATCGTCAGGGCGTCCGCGGCCACGAAGGTGAACGGGCCAGCGGCATCCAGCGGGCGGTGGCGGAACTCCTCGACATGGGCGTCAAGCTCGGCGGCCATCCGTGAGACCTGCGACTTCGACAGCGAGTCGATGCCGAGGGTCTTGACCAGCTTGTCCATCCGCCGCGTGCTGACGCCGGCGAGGTAGCAGTCGGCGACCACGGTGATCAGCGCCGTCTCTGCGCGCTTGCGGCGCTCGAGCAGCCACTCGGGGAAGTAGGTGCCCTTGCGGAGCTTGGGGATGGCGACGTCGATGGTGCCGACGCGGGTGTCGAGGTCGCGGTGGCGGTAGCCGTTGCGCTGCGCGGTCCGGCCCGGGGTGGGGCGGCCGTACTCGGCGCCGACGACGGCGTCGGCATCCGCGGACAGCAGGGCGTTGATCATCGTCTGCAGCAGCGATCGCATCAGATCCGGGGACGCCTCGGCCAGGGCTTCACCGAGCAGGCGGGCAGGGTCGACAATGTGAGGAGCGGTCATCGTGATGACTCCATTCGAGAGTGCTGTGAGAGGTTCACTCGAAGGATCACGCGGTGGCCGCTGCTTCGTCTGGCGTACACGCCGGTGACGATCCTGGCGACCGCGCTACACCACTATCGGGGACTCAACTGCGCGCCAGGTACACACCGTCCTGGCCGGCCACGCCGGTGATCAGGGCGGTGGGCATGCCGGGACCCTAGCGGGGGAGCGACCGTGGCGGTCCGGTACGCCGGAGGGCGGTCGTCCGGCGTCTGACCCACGCTCGAGAGGGCGACTGGATCTCACATGATGGAAGCACCATCCACATGTCGAGACACGGATTGGGAATAGATCGGGCCCGGAACCTACTGTTCCTGTCATGTCCACGACCTGGCTCACGAAGCGGCGCGCAGTCGACTACTGCCGCTCCCGCTCCAGCCTGTGTCGTACGTCGATGCGCTGACCCTTCCCCGTCCAGCCGTTCGACCGCCTCGTCGCGTCCCCGACGCACCCATGACGAGTCGCCCAGGAGAGACATGTCCACCACGTTCGACCCCCAGGCCCAGGCCGCCCAGCAGGCGCCCGCCGGCATCGACCCCCGCGGCCCGCAGTTCGCCGCGAGCCTGACCGCCGTCGTGCTCGTCGCGGTCCTGCTCCTGCCCCCGACGGCCGCGCTCGTGCTGACCGCCGTCCAGGCGGCGCTCTTCGCGCTCGGTGCCACCCGCGGTGTCCAGCGCACCCCGCACGCCTGGCTCTTCAAGACCTTCGTGCGCCCGCGGCTCGCGGCCCCCACCGAGCTGGAGGACCCGGCCCCGCCGCGGTTCGCCCAGGCGGTCGGCCTCGGCTTCACCGTCGTCGCCCTGATCGCCTACGCCGCCGGCGGGATCGTCGTGGCCCAGACCGCGATCGGGTTCGCCCTGGTCGCCGCGCTGCTCAACGCCGTGTTCCGCTTCTGCCTCGGCTGCGAGATGTACCTGCTGTTCCGCCGCGCCGCCGCCTGAGAGCGCGCCGCACCCCCCACCTCGACCGGGCCCGCACCCGGGCCGACCGACCAGACCTCACCGACGTACCGCCGTACCCAACGAAAGGCTCAACCGATGACCCGCGAGAACACCCTCGTCTCCGCCCAGTGGGTGGAGGACCACCTCGACGACCCCAAGGTGGTGCTGATCGAGGTCGACGAGGACACCGCGGCCTACGACAAGGGCCACATCAAGGGCGCCATCAAGCTCGACTGGACGACCGACCTGCAGGACCAGGTCCGCCGCGACTTCGTCAACAAGGCCCAGTTCGAGGCGCTGCTGTCGGACCGCGGCGTCGCCAACGACGACACCGTCGTCCTGTACGGCGGCAACAACAACTGGTTCGCCGCCTACGCATACTGGTACTTCAAGCTCTACGGCCACTCCGACGTCAAGCTCCTCGACGGCGGCCGCAAGAAGTGGGAGCTGGACTCCCGCGAGCTCACCGACGAGCTGCCCACCCGCGAGAAGACCTCCTATACCGCGACCGAGCAGGACTCCTCGATCCGCGCGTACCGCGACGAGGTCGTGGCCGCGATCGGCACGCAGAACCTGGTCGACGTCCGCAGCCCCGACGAGTACGCCGGTCGCCTGATGGCCCCCGCCCACCTGCCCCAGGAGCAGGCCCAGCGCGCCGGCCACATCCCGACCGCGGCCAACGTGCCGTGGAGCAAGGCGGCCAACGACGACGGCACCTTCAAGTCCGACGACGAGCTGCGCCAGATCTACACCGAGGCCGGCGTCGACTGGAGCAAGGACACCATCGCCTACTGCCGCATCGGCGAGCGCTCGAGCCACACCTGGTTCGTCCTCAAGGAGCTGCTGGGCGAGGAGAACGTGAAGAACTACGACGGCTCGTGGACCGAGTACGGCTCGCTCGTCGGCGTCCCGGTCGTCCTGGGCGACGAGCCCGGCCAGGCGGACGCCTGATGTGCGGCGCGACCGAGGGCGGACTCTCCCTCGACGGCGTCAACGTCGCCAAGGAGGCCGTCATCCAGGGCCGCGTGGTCCGCGACGGTGAGCCGGTCGGCAGCGCCTACGTGCGCCTGCTCGACAAGTCCGGCGAGTTCACCGCCGAGGTCCCGACCTCGGCCACCGGCCACTTCCGGTTCTTCGCCGGCGACGGTGAGTGGACCCTGCGCACCCTGGCCCCGAAGGCCGACCCCGTCGACCGCAAGGTCACCGCGCAGACCGGCTCCGTCGCGGAGGTCGAGATCTCCGTCGGCTGACGCCTGTTTAGTGACTAAACTGGGCCGACCCGTGGACAACGGGTCGGCCCAGTGCCATTGCTGCCAGAGGGCGGCAACCTTGTTCAACTAACGTCGACGTTCAGTTATTTTGAACAAATGACTTTCTTGAACGGCGTGCACGCTTCGCCCGAGTTCTGGGGCGAGGTCACCGCGCAGTTGGCGGAGTGGCAGGTGCGGATCGAGGCGTCGCCGCAGCTGCAGGACACAGGGCACGGCCAAGCCCGCCTCGCAGTTCGCCAGCACAGCCGCGTGTACGACGCCGTCGTGATGCCTGCAGCCCAGGCCAAGCATCTGCTGACGAGCGGTGCTGCGCTCGGCACCCCCCTCCTCCTCATCAGCGACAAGATCACCACGAAGACAGGCTCGATGTTGCGGCGCGCGGGCATCGACTACGTCGACTCGTGCGGCGGCGCCAGCATCGCCTTCGATGAAGTGGTGGTCGCCTTGAGTGGAACCGGTACGCCGCGCACGCCTCTGAAGTCGGGGCGAACAGGAGCCTCCGGCGCGCCGACGACCAACCTCTACAGTGCTGGACGAGCCCAGGTCCTCGCAGTCCTCTTGTCCTGGCCGGAGGTCCTAGACAAGCCCGTCCGTCAGATCGCCCAGGTGGCTGGAACGTCTGTCGGGCTCGTGCACGACGTGCTTTCGGCGCTGGAGAGCTTGGGGTACATCGATCGACTGGCACGGACGTCCCACCTGACCGACATCCACGGGTTGGCGCTGAACTGGGCGGCCGCCTTTCCTGGGGGTCTTCGCCGTAAAATGGAGATCGGCGCCTTTTACTCGGACCCTCACCGGTGGCCTGTCGCCTCGAGCGATGCCCTGCTCGGAGGTGAGTGGGCTGTCCGGGACCTGCTTCAGCCCGCCCGGGTCACCGTCTACACCCCTCAAATCGATGGCCCGCTGCTCTCCGGTCTGCGGCTGCGCACCGCCGAGCAGGGCGAGGCCAACACCATCGTGCTGCGTCGGTTCTGGCAGTCGCCTACGCCTGACCAACGACACAGCATCCCGTGGGTCGTGACGTATGCCGAGCTCATGTCGTCGCAGGATGCCAGGGTCCGCACCGCGGGACACGACTTTTTCCGACTCCATGCTGGCTGAGACGGCAGACCTTGGTCGCGTCGACCTGTCCGTGGTCGACCGTGTCGTCGAGGACCTGCTTGATCGAGGCGCCGACATCTCGCGACTGATGTTGGTGGGGGCGCACTGCAGAAACGTCTGGGCGAAAGCCTTGGGTGATTCATCGCCGATGGTGCACACCCACGACCTCCTGAAGATCGCCGCACTTCATGACCGTTTGGCCTGGAATCAGCTCAAAGACGCCCAGGACCTTGCCGTTGTCCGTCGGTGGTATCTCGGCTCTACCTATCTCGCGGACCGTCTATACGACGAGGACCTCCTTCCAGTCCTGCTCGCGGAGGGCGTCGATCCGTCACTGGCCCTCATGCGGTTGTGGGGACAGGTCTGCGCGGCGCTTCTCGGGGTTGAGGAGCGTCGAATCCTCCTCGACCAGTGGTCTGTCTGTGTGAGTCCGCTTGAGAGAGTTTGGGCGGCTGAGAAACGGGATCGGGTGTGGCGCGCGCAGGCTGTTGCTCTCGTGGAAGCGTTCGATCGCGGGATCCGGGCTACCTAATGGCACCCGGAGGGGGTGAGGGGTCCCGCCCTACGCTTCCCGGGTGACGTGGGTGCGGGGGCTCCTGGGCGGGATGCGGGTCCGCATCCTCGCCGTGGTGGTCCTGGTGCTCGTCATCTCCTCCCTCGGCTCGGTGCTCCTGCTGCGCGCGGCGCTGCTCAACCAGCTCGACGAGGAGGTCTCGGAGTCCCTGGCGCGCGAGGCGCAGGAGTTCCGGCTGCTGGCCGACGGCAACGACCCCCGCACCGGCCGACCGTTCGACGGGGACCTGGCAGCGATCTTCGAGGTCTACTTCTCCCGCGAGGTCCCCGACGAGGGGGAGACGCTGCTGGCCTTCCTCGACGGCCGCCTGGTGGCGTCGCGCCGTGCCTCGGACGCCGCCGCTCCCGACCAGCTCGGCGCCGCCACGACGTACTGGCTCTCGCTCACCGAGGAGGAGCGCGGCGAGCGGGAGACGGCGGCGGGGCCGGCGGAGTACGTCGCGCTGCCGCTGACCGGCAGCGGAGGCGAGCAGGGGCTCTTCGTGGTGGCCAACTTCCCCTCCTTCGAGCGGGAGGAGATCGCCGAGTCGCTGCAGACCCAGCAGCTGATCAGCCTGCTCGCACTGCTCCTGGCCACGACGCTGGGGGCGGTGCTCGCCGGGCGGGTGCTGCGGCCGCTGGTGGTGCTGGCCCAGACCGCACGGGAGATCTCCGACACCGACCTGTCGCGTCGCATCCCACCCGCGGCGGGGACGAGGCGTCGCAGATCGCCGAGGCCTTCAACGACATGCTGGGGCGGCTCGAGGAGGCATTCACCTCGCAGCGGCGCTTCCTCGACGACACCAGCCACGAGCTACGGACGCCGCTCACGGTGATCCGCGGCCAGGTGGAGCTGCTGGAGCTCGACGAGACACCCGAGGAGCGGGCCGAGACGACCCGGCTGGTCCTCGACGAGCTGGACCGGCTCTCCCGGATGGTCGACGACCTCTTCCTCCTGGCCCGCGCCGAGCACCCCGACTTCCTGCGGCCGGACCGCGTGAAGGTCGCGACGTTCCTCGTCGACCTGCACCGCCGGCTCTCGACGCTCACCCCGCTCGCGCTGGTCGCCGACGTCCCTGACGGCCTCGTGATCACCGCCGACCCCCACCGGCTGGCGCAGGCCGTCACCCAGCTGGTCGCCAACGCCGTCAAGCACGCCGGTGCCGACCCCCGCGTCGAGCTGGGCGCCCGCGTCGACGACGGCGAGCTGGTCGTCTGGGTCGCCGACGACGGGCCGGGCGTGCCCGTCGACGAGGCCCCGCGCGTCTTCGACCGCAGCCACCGCGGCGTCGCCGCCGACCGTGGCGGCGCCGGGCTCGGGCTGGCCATCGTGCGGGCGATCGCCGAGGCGCACGCCGGCTCCGCCCGGCTGGCGCCAACAGCCCAGGGCGCGCGCTTCGAGCTCCGCCTACCGCTGACTGCGACGTCGTCGCAGGTCGCACCCCATGTTTCGACAGCGTGAACTTCTCGGC
Source organism: Nocardioides sp. (assembly GCF_030149505.1). Taxonomy (GTDB): domain Bacteria; phylum Actinomycetota; class Actinomycetes; order Propionibacteriales; family Nocardioidaceae; genus Nocardioides. The sequence goes on along the minus strand of NZ_JASBRN010000048.1, from coordinate 14,819 downwards.
CTTCACCCCTGGGGATTCCGAGACGGGGTCGCGCAGGGCACCTCACCTGTGGTTGTCTTTACCACGTCCATTTACAACCTGGGTGCCGCAAGCGCCTCATGGGGAGTCTCACATGAAGAAGATCATCGCTGCCACCGCGGCTGGCGTGATGCTGGCGTTCTCCGGCACCGCCGCTCACGCCGCGTACGAGCCCACCGTCGAGACCGACGTCAAGACCGGCACCGACGGCAACGTCGAGGCCGGCAAGAAGGAGCGGATCGTCGTTCGCCTCGGCGTCCCGGGCGACGCTGGCCAGTGCACCGGCACCGTCACCCTGATCTACAAGAACGGCAAGCGCGTCCTGCGCGAGCGCGACAAGGCTCCGGGTGAGCGCGTGCCGTTCAATGCCAAGGTCCCGGCCCCCACCACCAAGATCATCGCGCTCTACCAGCGTGGCAAGAAGGACCCTTGCGACAAGTCCAAGAAGGTCATCCGCCTCTGACGCTCCGCGTCGGCAGCACCTGAGCTTCTGCGAAGGCCCCCGTCCTCGGACGGGGGTCTTCGTGCGTCCCCTCCGCGCTGACAGTCTCCACCGTCGATAGGGTCTCCGCATGTCTCGCCGCCGCGCCGTCCTCCTGGCCTCCGGTCTGCTCCTGCTCGTCGTCGTGGTGCTCGGTGCGCTCGTGGGCTGGCGGGCGCTGCAGGTCAACGACTCCCTCCAGCAGGCGGTCCGCGACGCCGAGGCGACCCGCACGGCCTTGGAGTCCGGGGACCAGGCCACCATCGACACCGCACTGACCTCGCTGCAGGCCTCCTCCCGTAAGGCAGCAGAGCAGACGGACGGGGCCATCTGGTCGCTCGCGACCGCCCTTCCGGTCGTCGGCGACGACGCCTCGGGTGTCCGTACGGCGGCGCGGGTCGTCTCCGACCTCAGCAACAGGGGCATCGCCCCGCTGGCCGACCAGGCCACGCAGCTCGACCGGCTGCTGCCGACCGATGGCTCGATCGACCTCGACGCGGTGCGCGACCTCCAGGATCCGGTCCGCCAGGCGGCCGAGGCTCTGACCGCAGCCCGCGCCGACCTGGCGGCTGAGGACACCAGCGGCTTCGTCGGCCAGTTCAAGAGCAAGTACCGCGAGCTCACCGTCCTCGTCGGTGACGCCGCCGGGGCGATGGACTCCGCCGCAGTGGGAATCGACCTGCTGCCGGAGCTGCTGGGAGCCGAGGGACGTCGCGACTACCTCCTGGTCTTCCAGAACAACGCCGAGATCCGCGCCACCGGCGGCCTGCCCGGCGCGATGTCGATCGTCTCCGCCGACGATGGGGCCGTAGCCCTCGGGCGCCAGGACTCCGCCGCCCGGTTCGGCGAGAGGGCCGAGCCGGTGCTGCCCCTGACCGACGACGAGGTCGACATCTACTCCGAGAAGCTCGGCACCTTCATGCTCGACGCCAACTTCACCCCCGACTGGCCGCGCGCCGCCGAGATCATGAGGGCTCGCTGGGAGGAGGTGCACCCCGAGGAGCTCGCCGGCGTCCTCACCGTCGACACGGTGGCCGTCTCCTATCTCCTGGGCGCGACCGGCCCGGTCGAGGTGGGCCCCTACACGCTGACCCAGGAGAACGCTGTTGACGTCCTGCTCAGCCAGGTGTACGCCGACATCCCCGACCCCACGGAGCAGGACGCCTTCTTCCGCACCGTCGCCGCGACCGTGTTCGACCGGGTAGCCGGCGGAGGGGTCGGCAACCCCCGCGACCTGCTGCGCGCGCTGGTGCGGGCGGGTGACGAGGGTCGTGCCTACGTCAACCTCACCGACGAGGCGGAGCAGGCCGAGATCGCGGCCCGGCGGGTTGCGGGTGCGTCGGAGGACGGCGAGGGCGCCGCCAGCCTGGTCGATGTCAGCCTGCTCGACGGCACCGGCTCGAAGATGTCCTACTACCTCGACTACGACGTGAAGGCCCGGAGCACCAGCTGCACTGACGGCACCGCCCGTCTCGCCCTCCAGATGCGACTCGAGTCAACTCCGCCCGCCGACCCGACGACACTCCCGCGCTACGTCACGGGTGGGGTGAACGTGAGCACGGAGCCGGGGGAGCAGCTGGTCCAGGTGCGGATGGCGACCCCGTCGGGAGGCTCGGTCTCTGGCTTCACGATCCGTGGCAAGGACTTCGACCCAGACGAGGACGCCATGCTCGGCGATCGCCAGGTCAGCACCGTCTACTTGCTTCTCGAGCCGGGCAAGCCTGCCGACATCACCTGGGAGGTCGAGGTGCCGCAGGCAGCCGCGTCCGTGCCAGTCAGGGTCACTCCCGGTCTTCGCCCCGAGGACTACTCCGGAACGGTGAGCACCACCTGCTGAGCGTCCCGGTGGTCGAGCAACGAGCAGCGTCAGCGACCCTGCCTGGTGGTGCCGAGCGCCGACCCGTCCGGCGGTTGGAATAGCTCACTGGACGTCGCCGTCCGGCGGTTGAGGAGGTTGCTCTGCTACCGTCTCGAAACCCGGACCGCTCAGAGCTGCTTCTTCCGGTCCTTCTTCTTGACGGCGGTCGACTTCTCGGTCTCAGGCGCATAGCCGTACCCGTACCCGTACCCGTACCCATAGCCGTATCCGTACCCGTAGCCCCCGCCACGACGGCGCGTGGGGGTCATGTTGAGGATGACGCCGACCAGCTCGGCGTCGACCTGGGCCAGTCGGTCCTGGGCCTGGACCAGTTGCTCCCTGGTGGTCTTGCCGTGGGCCGCGACCACGATGGCGCCGTCGGCCTGCACGGAGAGCAGCGCGGCGTCGGTGACGGGCAGCAGGGGCGGGGCGTCGATGATGATGGTGTCGAAGCGCTGCTTGGCCTTCTCGAGCATGTCGGCCATCGCCTTGGACTGCAGGAGCTCCGCGGGATTGGGCGGCACGGCGCCGCTGCCGAGCACGGTCAGTCCTGAGGTGGAGTGCTCCTGCAGGGCGTCCTCGAAGGCGACGCGGTTGACCAGCACCGTGGTCACGCCGATCGAGTTGTCGAGGCCGAGCGCGAGCGATGCCTTGGGGCGGCGCAGGTCGCACTCGACCAGCAGCGTCTTCTGGCCTGCCTGCGCCAGCGTGATGGCGAGGTTGACTGCCGTGGTGGTCTTGCCCTCGCCGGGCAGCGCGGAGGTGACGACGAAGACCTTGGTCGCGGCATCGACGTCGACGAACTGCAGGTTGGTGCGGAGCACCCTGAACGCCTCGACCCGGGGTGCGTGGGAGGCCAGGGAGGTGACCAGTGGCTCGGTGCGGATCGATGCGTCGTAGCCGATGCTGCCCAGCAGCGGCACCTCGGTGGCGTCGCGGAGGTCGTCGGGGGACTTGATCGTCGTGTCCAGCAGCTCGCGCAGCACGGCGACGCCGAAGCCGAGCAGCAGGCCGAGAACGAGCGCCAGCCCCAGGTTCCGCACGGGCTGCGGCGCGACCGGGGTCGTGGGCAGCGAGGCGGAGTCCACGATGCTGGCGCGGATCAGCGGCTCGCTGGCGCCGGGCGGGGTCTCGAGCTGGCGGATCAGGTCGCTCAAGGCCGTGGCGTAGGCCTGCGTGAGGGCCTGGGCCATCGCGGGGGAGGGATCCGTCACCGAGAGGTCGATGATCACCGTCTCCGGAACCACGGTCGCCTCGACGGCCTCGAGGAGCTCGCCGGTGGTCATCGATGCGCCCAGGTCGTCGATGACGACATCGGCCAGCTCGCGGCTCTTGCCGACCAGGTCGGCATACGACGTCACGCGCTGCTGCGAGAACTGCGCGCCGGTGAAGGCGTCGCCGACCGACTCGCCGCTGTTGGAGGACGTGGTGGAGACGAAGACCCGGGCCGTCGACTGGTACTGCGGGGTCGAGGTGAAGGTGTATGCCGCCGCGGCGCCGACGACGAGCAGCGTCAGCGTGGCGATGAGCATCCACCGACGCCGGAGGATGCGCAGGTAGTCCCGCAGTTCCACAAGTGCTCCGTTCGGTTCCGCCGCCCCGTGAGACGGCGGGGCTCGGCTGCGAGAACCTTAACGGAGCGAGGTCACAGGCAGGTTGCCGCGCCGACCCATGGCCGAGCGTCCCCTCGGCTGGTCGAGCAGCGACGAGCGCTAGCGAGGAGCGTCGTCGAGACCGACCGCTGGTTGAGGTGCGAGCGGAGCGAGCCACGAAACCCCGCGACCCGAAGAGCAACCTCAGGCCGAGGCCACCTCAGCCCGCCCGTAGTCGTCCTCCAGCCGACAGATGTCGTCCTCACCGGTGTACGCCCCGAGCTGCACTTCGACGATCACCAGCAGCTCGTCGTGCGCGTTGGTGATCCGGTGCGCCTGACCGATCTCGACGTAGATCGACTCACCCGCCCGCGCGACGACGACCTCGCCGTCGATCACCGCGGTGCAGGTGCCCTTGGCGACGACCCAGTTCTCGGCGCGGTGCTCGTGGGTCTGGTGGCTCAGCCGCTGGTGCGGCCGCACGACGATGCGCTTGACCTTGAAGCCCTCGCCCTCGTCGAGGACCTGCCACTCGCCCCAGGGTCGGATGTCGAAGTCGTGCATGGCCCACGCTCCTGCGCTCGGATGGGGCCCGCCCCCCGCGAGTCCTCTCCTCCGACCCTAGGAGCCCAGATCCACAGCAGGGTGCGACCTGGTCCTCAGGCCGGCAACAAGTCAGCGACGACGCAGCCCGGCGATGGCCGGCCGCACGTCAGCGAGGTACACGAACGCCGCGATGGTGAAGACGATGTTGAGCAGCCCCAGTGGCCCGGCGAGCAGCAGCTGCACGACGACCCCGAGCCCCAGGATCAGGCTCCAGGCGATCTTGGTGAGCTTTCCGGCCGCCTCGTACTCCTCGTTGGAGTGGGTGAGCGCGTTGACGAACGCGAAGATCTTCACCACGAGGAGCACGAAGGTCACCACGAGGTAGAAGTTCAGGTCCAGCGTCCGCACGTCCAGCACGCGGGAAGCCTATCTGTACCCCGGTGGTCGAGCAGTGAGGAGCGTCAGCGACGAGCGGGCGTCGAGACCACCCCCGCCGGTTGAGGAGGTTGCTCTGCAACCGTCTCGAAACCCGGTGACCTAGAAAGCAGCCCTCACCTCACCCACCGGCACCCCACCCCCGAGCAGCACGTGCACCCCAGTACGCCGCACGGCTTCCGCGTCGACACCAGGCAGATCCAAGACCCCCGCCCGCTCCAGCGCGGCCGCCATCACCACCGGTCGCGCCCGCGCACCACCGTCCTCGATCTTCAGCGCGAACGCCTGCCCGTCCGGCAGCGCGACCGCGTAGCAGGCCTCCGCCCCGGCCTTCCCGATCGCGCCGGGCACCGCCCGCAGCAGTGCCAGCTCGTCGCGCATGGAGCCCGACACCAGCTCCGGGTGCGCCCGGATCGCCTCGGCCACCCGAGACTCGGCCCCCGACGACGCGACGGCCATTGCCCGGAACGCCCGCGCCAGCCCCGTCAGCGACGCGGACAGCAGCGGCGCCCCGCACCCGTCGACCGCGACGGTGTCGACGGGCTCCCCGGTCAACCGCGCGAACGTCGCGAGGATCGCCAGCTGCAGCGGGTGGTCGGGGGAGAGGTACGTCGCGGTGTCCCACCCGTTCACCACGCAGGTCGCCAGCATCGCTGCATGCTTGCCCGAGCAGTTCATGAAGAGCCGCGATGCCGACGCGCCCGAGCGCAGTGCCTCGTCCCGTACGCCGTCGATCATCGGCCAGTCCACCGGGCACTGCAGGTCGTCCTCGGTCAGGCCGGCGCCGGCGAGGGTGCGCTGCACCGCCTCGAGGTGCATCGCCTCCCCTGAGTGTGACGCGCACGCCGTGGCCAGCAGGTCGGGCGGCAGGTCGAGGCCCGCCCCGACCATGGCGACGGCCTGCAGCGGCTTGTTGCACGATCGCGGCAGCACGGGGGAGTCGACCTCACCGACCGCCCACGCGACCGAGCCGTCGGGAGCCAGCGCCACCACGGACCCGTGGTGCCGCCCCTCGACGAACCCGGAGCGCACGACCTCGGCCACGACCTGCGGGGATGCCATGTGGGGACGCTATCGCCGCGCCCGGCACCGCGGGAAACACGACTACCTCTGTCAAGATACGTGGGTGAGCGACACCCCTGCTGTGCCCCAGCACTGCCCGACGCCCCGCGAGCTCGACGACCTCGAGCTGCTCTCGACGGGCGCCCTCGCCCCCATCACCCGCTTCAACGTGATGGTCGAGCAGCGAGCGCCAGCGAGCGTCGTCGAGACCGCGGGACCTGACAGCGAAGCTCTCATCTCGCTCAGCCTGCCTGAGGAGGTCTTCGCCTCGGCCGAGCAGGCCGGTGCAGTCGAGTTGGTCGACCCCGAGGGCCTCCCGCTCGCCCGGGTGACCGTGCCCGGCGGCGAGGTCCAGCCGCTCACCCACGCGCAGTACGGCCCCTTCCGCGACCTCTATCTCACCCCGGCCGAGGCCCGCGCGCAGTACGCCGGCCGCACCTGGGTCCCGGTCACCGACGCCCTCACTGTGGCGCAGGTCGAGCAGGTCCGCACCCTCGGACCGGTCGTCCTTGTCCCGCTGGTCGGCACGGGCACCCCCGAGCTGTCCCCGGTCGCGCTGACCCGCGCCACCCGTCTGGTCGCCGAGACCCTTACCGACGCCGCGGTCGTCGCCGTTCCCCTCGCCTCCCACGACGACCCCGAGGCGGACCATGCCCTCGGCATCCAGGTCCTCGCGACGTACGCCGGCGACGACCCCGTCGTCGCGCTGGCCGACGACCCCGACGGCGACTACGCCCCTGAGGTCGTCGACGTCGTGGCCGCCGACCGTCCCGCGCCGGACGAGCGGGGCCTGGTGCTCTTCTTCACCGGACTGTCCGGCAGCGGCAAGTCCACCCTGGCCCGCGCGCTCGTGGACAAAATCCTTGAGCAGGGCAGCCGCACCATCACCAGCCTCGACGGCGACGTCGTGCGGCGGAACCTCTCGGCCGGGCTCACCTTCTCCAAGGCCGACCGCGAGACCAACATCCGCCGGATCGGTTGGGTCGCCGCCGAGATCTCTCGCCACGGCGGCCTGGTCGTGGTCAGCCCGATCGCCCCGTTCGACGAGACCCGCCAGCAGGTTCGCGCGATGGTCGACGAGGCAGGCGGCGCCTTCTTCCTCGTGCATGTCGCGACGCCGCTGGAGGAGTGCGAGCGCCGCGACCGCAAGGGCCTCTACGCCAAGGCCCGCCGTGGCGAGATCCCCGAGTTCACCGGCATCTCCAGCCCCTACGAGGTCCCCACAGATGCCGACGTCGTCGTCGACACCACCGGCCGCACCATCCCCGACGCCCTCGAGGACGTCATCCGGGCCCTGAAGCAGTCCGGCTACCTCGACCTCACCAGCGGTCCGGCGGTCGAGCAGCGAGCGCCAGCGAGCGTCGTCGAGACCCCGGACGCGGCAGACGAGCTCCAGCGCCGCACCCTCGACTCCATCACGAGTTCCGAGGTTCGGGTCGACGCTGACGGGGGGAGGACGCCGGCGGTCGAGCAGCGAGCGCCAGCGAGCGTCGTCGAGACCCCGGCCAGCGAGTCGCCCCTCCACGTCCTCTTCGTCTGCACCGCCAACATCTGCCGCAGCCCCTTCATGGAGGTCACCGCCCGCCACCTGGCCGGCCCGGACGCCGAGATCGAGTTCCGCTCGGCCGGCACCCACGGCTGGACCGACCACCCGATGAACCCCGATATGGTCGTCACCCTCGGCCCCCGCGGCATCACCGGCCACGAGGAGTTCCGTTCACGCCCGCTGACGAAGGCAGAGCTGGACTGGGCCGACGTGGTGCTGACCGCGGAGGCCGACCACCGCCAGTTCATCCTCGACGACCACCCGGCGCTCTTCCGCAAGGTCTTCACTCTGGGGCAGTTCGTGGAGTCGCTGGGTGGCCATGACGACCTGCACGGCCGGGCCCTGCTGGAGGCGGTGGGCGCCCAGCGCAGCGCCGCCTCGCCTGACCTCGACGTCGCCGACCCCTACCGCCGCGGCGCCGAGGCATCCGAGGCCGCCGCCGCGCACATCGAGCAGCTCCTCCGCGCGGCCCTGGCCGCCCTCATCGGCACCGAGAGCAAGGACCCCGCCTGATGGACCTCCTCACCCTCACCGCGCTCTCCATCGTCGTCGCCGGCTTCGCCGTCGGCGTGGTCGTCGGCCTCACCGGCATGGGCGGCGGCGCCCTGATGACCCCCGCGCTGATCTTCCTGGGCGTCGGTGGTGGATCCGCAGCCACGATCGTGGCCGCCGACCTCACGGCCGCCGCGGTCTACAAGACCGGCGGAGCGGTGGTCCACGCCAGGGAGGGCTCGCCCAACCTCAAGCTCGCGATGTGGCTCATCATCGGCTCGGTCCCGATGGCCTTCGCCGGCCCGTACGCCGTCAAGGCGTTCACCACCGACGCCGAGGAGCTCGACCGGGTGCTCAAGCTGAGCATCGGCTTCGCGCTCCTCTTCGCCGCCGCGACCTACGCGGCCCGGCTTTACATCAACCTGCGCCGCGTCCGCTCCGGCGGCGACCCCGGAGACCCCAACCCGCCCGTCCGTCCCGTCCCGACCCTCCTGGTCGGCATGCTCGGCGGCCTCCTGGTCGGCATCACGAGCGTCGGCTCGGGCTCCGTCATCATGATCGCCCTGCTCATGCTCTACCCCGGGCTCTCGGCGGTGAAGCTGGTCGGGACCGACCTGGTGCAGGCCGTCCCGCTGGTGCTCGCGGCCGCCATAGCCAACATCGCGATCCACGGCCTCGACTGGGAGATCACCCTCCCGCTGATCGCCGGCTCGGTCCCGGGCACACTGATCGGCGCTCGGATCGCCCCGCGCGTCCCGCAGTCCTACATTCGCCGCGGCATCGTGGTCGTGCTGACCATGTCGGGCGTCGCCCTGCTCGACAAGGCCGGCTGGGCCCCGCTCGGCCGCGAGGAGACCCACCCGGTTCTCATCGGGCTCGTGGGCCTTGCCGTCCTGCTCCTGCTGCCGATCGTCTGGGGCTTCCTGCGCAAGGAGCAGGGCCTGCCCTTCATGGGTGCCCCTACAGTCAGCGAGCTCGACACCTGGAACTACGCCGGTCCGCGCAAGCGGAACCCGGAGAAGGCCGACTCAACGACGAGGAACGACCGGCCAATCGGCTAGGTCCGGGGTGTCGACCCACCCGGTGCCGTGCTCGAGCGCCGCGATGTCGGCGTCGACCATGAGCCGGGCGAGGTCGAGCGCGGTGACGGACGCCTTCCAACCGAGGTGCGACTGCGCCTTCGAGGCGTCGCCGATGAGCTCGTCTACTTCGGTGGGCCGCAGGTAGCGCTCGTCGAAGCGCACGTGCTTCTCCCAGTCCAGACCAGCGTGCGAGAAGGCGGCCTCGACGAAGTCGCGCACCGAGCAGGCGGTGCCGGTCGCGAGCACGAAGTCGTCCGGCTCGTCGGCCTGCAGCATCCGCCACATGCCCTCGACGTACTCGGGGGCGTAGCCCCAGTCGCGCACCGCGTCGAGGTTGCCCATCCACAGCTCGGTCTCCAGCCCGGCCTTGATCCGGGCGACCGCGCGGGTGACCTTGCGGGTCACGAACGTCTCGCCGCGACGAGGGGACTCGTGGTTGAAGAGGATGCCGCTGACGGCGTGCATGCCGAAGCCGTCGCGGTAGTTGCGGGTCATCCAGTGCGCGAAGACCTTCGACACCCCGTACGGCGAGCGCGGGTGCAGCGCGGTGTCCTCCCGCTGCGGCGGAGGGGTCGCGCCGAACATCTCCGAGCTGGAAGCCTGGTAGAACCGCGCGGGCACCTCGGAGAGCCGCAGCGCCTCGAGGATCCGCGCGGCACCGATGGCGGTGACCTGCGTCGTGTGCTCTGGCTCGGTGAAGCTCACCCGCACGTGCGACTGGGCGGCGAGGTTGTAGATCTCATCAGGCTGGACGAACTGGATCAGGCTGGTCAGCCGGCTGGTGTCGGTGATGTCGCCGTGGTGAAGGAAGAGTCGCGCCTCAGGGTCGTGGGCGTCCTGGTAGAGGTGATCGATCCGCGAGGTGTTGAACGACGACGCCCGCCGCATGAGGCCGTGCACCTCGTAGCCCTTGCCGAGCAGCAGCTCGGCGAGGTACGACCCGTCCTGGCCGGTCACGCCGGTGATGAGGGCGCGCTTGCGCTGGTCGGTCTCGCTGGTGACCACAGGTCCTGCCTCCGCTGCTCGGGTTCAGGGCATTGAACCAGCAGCCCTCACCAAGGCAGTGAGCGGTGTCTCAGGCGGACTGGTCGCGCGTTCAGTCCCGGCCGTAGAGGTCGCGGGTGTAGACGCGATCCTCGACGTCGTCGAGTTCCTCTGCCCGCCGGTTGGCGACGATCACGTCGCTGCGCTTCTTGAACTCCTCGAGGTCCCGTACAACCTCGGAGCCGAAGAAAGTGTCGTCCTGGAGGGTTGGCTCGTGGACGAGGACTTCGACACCCTTGGCCTTGATCCGCTTCATGACGCCCTGGATCGAGGACATCCGGTAGTTGTCCGAGCCCTCCTTCATCACCAGTCGATAGATGCCGACCGTCGAGGGGCGGCGGCGGAGGATGTCGTCGGCGACGAAGTCCTTGCGCGTTGTGTTGGCTGCGACGATCGCGCTGATCAGGTTCTGCGGGACGTCCTGGTAGTTCGCCTGCAGTTGTCGTGTGTCCTTCGGCAGGCAGTAACCGCCGTAGCCGAAGCTGGGGTTGTTGTAGTGCGACCCGATCCGCGGGTCCAGCCCGACTCCCTGGATGATCTGAGCGGTGGAGAGGCCGTGGCGGGCGGCGTAGGTGTCGAGCTCGTTGAAGTAGGCCACCCGCAGCGCGAGGTAGGTGTTGGCGAACAGCTTGATCGCCTCGGCCTCGGCGGAGTCGGTGAGAAGGACCGGGATGTCGGTGTCCAGCGCGCCTTCGACCATCAGGTCGGCGAAGCGCTTGCCGTCCTCGCCTCGGTCACCCACCACGATCCGTGAGGGATGCAGATTGTCGTGCAAGGCACGACCCTCGCGGAGGAACTCAGGGCTAAAGATGATGTGCGCCCCGAGGTGCTCACCACGCATCCGGGCGGTGAACCCGACCGGGATCGTGGACTTGATGACGATGACAGCGGTGGGATTGACCCGTCTCACCTCGGTGATCACCGACTCCACCGTCGAGGTGTCGAAGTGGTTGGTCTGGGGGTCGTAGTCCGTAGGAGTCGCCACGACCACGAACCGGGCACCGGAGTACGCCGCTGCACCGTCTGTCGTTGCGGTGAGATCGAGTGCCTTGCTCGCGAGGTAGTCCTCCAGCTCAGCGTCGACGAGTGGGCACCCCCGCTGGTTGACGAGCTCGACCCGGTCATGGTCGACGTCCACCGCCCAGACCTGGTGCCGCTGAGCCAGGATCACGGCGTTGGAGAGGCCGACATAACCGAGGCCGGCGACAGCGATCTTCACCTGCGCACTGTAAAGCGGAACGGGCGCCGAGAGCCTCTTCGGCATGAGGTGTCACGAAGCGGCAACATCATCGACACGCGACTTCACGAGGCTGATGGCGTGCCACTCCTCACTCGTCCCGCGGCGCGCGGAAGTGACAGGGCCCCGTCCGTGACTACGATGAGGCCTGCTTCCCACAGGAGAGGTCCATTTCGCATGCCCGACACCCACGCCGACTACCGGCTGAGTCAGCTCGACCAGCTGGAGGCGGAGTCGATCCACATTTTCCGCGAGGTCGCAGCCGAGTTCGAGAAGCCGGTGCTGATGTTCAGCGGTGGCAAGGACTCGATCGTCATGCTCCGCCTCGCGGAGAAGGCCTTCTACCCGGCGAAGATCCCCTTCCCGATGCTCCAGGTCGACACCGGGCTGGACTTCCCCGAGGTGCTGCAGACCCGGGACAACTGGGTCAACCGACTCGGCGTCAACATCGTGGTCGCCAGCATCGACGACGCCATCGCCAAGGGCGTGGTGGTCGACGACGGCAAGACCTCGCGCAACCGCCTGCAGATCGGCACGCTGCTCAACGCCATCGAGGAGAACGGCTTCACCGCCGCCTTCGGTGGGGGCCGCCGTGACGAGGAGAAGGCGCGAGCCAAGGAGCGCGTCTACTCCCACCGCGACGAGTTCGGCCAGTGGGACCCGAAGAACCAGCGCCCCGAGCTGTGGAGCCTCTACAACGGCCGCCTGCACGAGGGCGAGCACATGCGCATCTTCCCCATCTCGAACTGGACCGAGCTGGACGTGTGGTCCTACATCGCCCGCGAGGGCATCGAGATCCCGTCGATCTACTTCGCGCACCAGCGCCGCGTCTTCGAGCGGGGCGGGATGCTCATGACGGAGACCCCGCTCAACCCGTGCAAGGACGGGGAGGTCGCCGAGGAGCGCACCGTCCGCTTCCGCACCTGTGGCGACATCACCCTGACCGGCTGCGTGGAGTCCACCGCCAGCACGGTCGAGGAGATCATCGAGGAGATTGCCGTCGCCCGCGTCACCGAGCGCGGCGCCACCCGCGGGGACGACAAGTTCTCCGAGGCCGCCATGGAAGACCGCAAGAAGGAGGGCTACTTCTGATGGCCGCCAACCCCGCCGACGTCGTCGAGAACGTCACGCAGAACATGGACCTGCTCCGCTTCGCCACCGCCGGCTCGGTGGACGACGGCAAGTCGACCCTCATCGGCCGTCTGCTGCTCGACTCGAAGTCGATCTTCGAGGACCAGCTCGAGGCCGTCGAGGCGACCTCGAAGGGCAAGGGCTACGACTACACCGACCTCGCGCTGCTGACCGACGGCCTGCGCTCTGAGCGCGAGCAGGGCATCACCATCGACGTCGCGTACCGCTACTTCGCCACGCCCAACCGCAAGTTCATCATCGCCGACACCCCCGGGCACGTGCAGTACACCCGCAACATGGTGACCGGCGCTTCCACGGCGGACCTCGGCCTCGTGCTCGTCGACGCCCGCCAGGGGCTGACCGAGCAGTCGCGCCGCCACGCGGTGATCCTGTCACTGCTCCGTGTCCCGCACCTGGTGCTGGCCATCAACAAGATGGACCTCGTCGACTTCGACCAGAAGATCTACGAGAAGATCCACGACGAGTTCACGCAGTTCGCCACGAAGCTCTCGATCCCCGACCTCGAGGTCATCCCGATCTCGGCCCTGCAAGGCGACAACGTGGTCAACCGCAGCGAGAACATGCCGTGGTACTCCGGGCCCACGCTCATGCACCACCTCGAGCACGTCCACGTGGCCTCCGACCGCGACCTCATCGACGCCCGCTTCCCCGTCCAGTACGTCGTGCGACCGAAGTCGGAGGAGTTCCACGACTACCGCGGCTACGCCGGCCAGGTGGCCGGTGGGGTGCTCAAGCCCGGCGACGAGGTGGTGGTTCTGCCGTCTGGGATGACGTCGACGATCTCAAAGATCGATCTGTTCGACGAGGAGATCGCCGAGGCCTTCCCGCCAATGAGCGTTACCGTCAGCCTCGCCGACGACGTCGACGTCTCCCGTGGCGACATGATTGCGCGCGTCAAGAACGCTCCGCAGCCCAGCCAGGACATTGATGCGATGGTCTGCTGGATGACCACCGCGCCCCTGAAGCCGCGTCAGAAGCTCGCCATCAAGCACACTACCCGCACGGCTCGGGCACTGGTCAAGGACATCCAATACCGCTTGGACGTCAACACGCTGCATCGTGACCAGGAGACTAAGGAACTCGGGGTCAACGAGATCGGTCGCGTCCAGCTGCGGACCACCGTCCCATTGCTGTGCGATGCCTACTCGAAGAATCGCACCACTGGCTCGTTCATCCTCATCGACGAGGCCACCGGTATCACCGTCGGCGCCGGGATGATTATCGGGTAGCTCCTCACGGGACAGACCACGTTGCACGGGACCGGGCGCGGCAGGTGCCGGCGTCCGGCGCATCCCCCTCGAGGCGTTAAGTCCGCACGGTTGAGTGGCGCTCTCCCGAAAATATCTCGATTGTCGGTGGGTTCGCCCGTCCGCATGCAGGTGCTGTGGGCGTCATCCTCGTCGTCCGCTGCCGCTGCCGCTGGGGCGCCTGGGCCCTTCCGACGGCGCGTTCCGAGCCATGCCGCCTGTTGTAGCGAGAGAGAGTAGTGGTGCGACGAAACAGTAAAGGGGAAGTGGCACACCGCGATTAGTGAAGTGCGCGTGGATTGCCGAGATGAGCAGAATTCCTACGAAGGTAACCATCGGAATAAAGCCCGCCCTTCCGAAGCCTCTCGAACAACGGCGAAGCACGCGGAGGAACGCGACGAAGAGCACAACCTGGAAAGTTAATCCAAAGAATCCCGAGCTTACGAGAGTTCGAATGTACTCCGATTCGGGCGAGGTCCACTGTAGCAAGGGTGCGAATCCGGACTCGTCAAGACGGTCGTACGCCGACATTCCGAAGCCTAAAAATGGTCGCGAGAAGGCGGTGGGAATTGATTCTTGAGTCCACACGCCGACACGGAACGAGACGGACTCGGGGAGAAACGGAAGTGGATCCCCGTAGAACTGCGACGAGCTGGCCTGCTGGTCGATGCGAGCGGCGATCAATGATCCGAAGGCGACCGCCGCCCCGATAGCCATAACGAAACTAGCGACCAGGAATCTCACGCGGATCCCCACCATCCAGAGGGCGATCATGACAATGACGAAGTGCAGTGCGACGCTTGCGAAGGTCAATGTGGCGATCTGTCCCAGCGACAGGAGGGTAATCCGGCTCTTCACAGTTGAGGGTGTAGCGGACGACGCGGCTGGGGTCGGCGCGTCGGTGCCGGGATAGAGGTCGAGGTCTTTCGAAGATGGCGGTTCCTACGCCAGCCACCCGAAAGACCTCGACGTGCACGACGCTACCCGTGCGGGCGCCTTCGCCTGCGCTGATCTGACGACCTTCTGC